>NZ_JAGGOS010000147.1 GCF_018614205.1 Streptomyces sp. ISL-36
GCGCCCGCCGTCGCGTCGCCGGGGGGACCGGACGGGGGCGGCGTCGCGGCGTTGCGGGCCGCGCGCGCGTCCGAGGCGGCCAAGGCCGCCGAGGACGCCGACGGCTGCCACCGCATGCCTCGCTTGCCCGCGTCCATCGCCTCGTTGGCGAGACGGTCCGCGTGCTTGTTCTGCTCGCGCGGGATCCACTCGTAGCGGACCCGCCCGGCCGGGAAGACCCGGGCGGCCTCCGCCGCGAGCGGCTTCATGTCCGGGTGCTTGATCTTCCAGCGGCCGGACATCTGCTCGACGACGAGCTTGGAGTCCATCCGGACATGGACCACGGCGTCGGGAAACAGCTCGCGCGCCGCCTTGAGACCAGCCACCAGGCCCTTGTACTCGGCGACGTTGTTCGTGGCGACGCCGATGTACTCGGCTGCCTCCGCGAGCGTCTCGCCCGTCACCGGGTCCAGGACCACCGCCCCGTACCCCGCGGGCCCTGGGTTGCCCCGGGAGCCCCCGTCGGCCTCGACGACGACTTCGCTCGGGGCCGTCCTCGTGGCGGTCATTACAGGCCGGACTCCGACGTACGGACCAGGATCCGGCGGCAGTTCTCGCAGCGCACCACCGTGTCGGCCGCGGCCGCGCGGACCTCGTTCAGCTCGGTGATGTTCAGCTCGATGTGGCAGCCCTCGCACCTGCGCTGGTACAGACGCGCCGCGCCGACCCCGCCCTGCTGCTCGCGCAGCTTCTCGTAGAGCTTCAGCAGGTCGGCCGGGACGGAGGCGGCGATCAGCTCGCGCTGCTTGCCGACCGAGGCGGCCTCGCCGTCGAGTTCGGCCTGCGCGGCGTCGCGGCGGGCGGTGGCGTCGTCGGCCTTGGCCTGCACGGCGGAGGCGCGCTCGGTCAGCTCGGCGACCCGCTCCTGGGCGGACTCACGGCGCTCCATGACCTCCAGGACGATGTCCTCCAGGTCGCCCTGGCGCTTGGCCAGCGAGGTGATCTCCCGCTGCAGGCTCTCCAGGTCCTTGGGGGAGGAGACGGCACCGGAGTCGAGGCGCTGCTGGTCGCGGACGGCGCGCTGGCGCACCTGGTCGACGTCCTGCTCGGCCTTGGTCTGCTCGCGGGCGCAGTCGCTCTCCTCGGTCTGCGCGGCGACGAGCAGGTCGCGCAGCTGGGTGAGGTCCTTGTTCAGCGACTCGATCTCGGCGTGCTCGGGCAGGGACCGGCGCTTGTGGGCGAGCTGCTGGAGGCGTACGTCCAGGGCCTGGACATCGAGAAGTCGGATCTGGTCGGCGGGCGCGGCGTTCAGTTGGGGGCTCCAGGAGAGAGGTGGTGGGAGGACCAAGGGTCGGTGACCGTCTTCGAGACGTGGACGCGGAGGTCCCAGCCGTGGCGGTCGGAAATCTCGTCGAGCTGGGCGGCGGCCTGCTCGCACCAGGGCCATTCGGTGGCCCAGTGGGCGGCGTCGACCAGGCCGAGCGGTGTGTGCTGGGTGGCCTCCGACGCCGGGTGGTGGCGCAGGTCGGCGGTGAGGAAGGCGTCCACGCCGGCGGCCCGGACGGCGTCGAAGAGGCTGTCTCCGGAGCCGCCGCTGACCGCGACCCGGCGGACGGTCATCTCCGGGTCGCCGGCGACCCGGATGCCCTGCGCGGTCGCGGGCAGCCGCTTGGCGGCGCGGGCGGCGAACTCTCGAAGCGTCTCGGGCTGGTCCAGCTCGCAGATCCGGCCGAGGTTGTTCTCGGGGACCAGGGGGCCGGTGACCCGCAGGTCGAGGGCGCCGGCGAGGGCGTCGGAGACACCGGGGTCGGCGGTGTCGGCGTTGGTGTGCGCCACGTGCAGGGCGATGTCGTGCTTGATCAGCGTGTGGACGACGCGGCCCTTGAAGTGGGAGGCGGCGACCGTCGTCGTACCGCGCAGATAGAGCGGGTGGTGGCTGACGATCAGGTCGGCGTCGAGCTCGATCGCCTCGTCGGCGATCTCCTGGACGGGGTCGACGGCGAACAGGACACGGCGGACCTCGGCGTCGGGGTCTCCGCAGACCGTGCCGACGGCGTCCCACTGCTCGGCCCGCTCGGGCGGCCAGAGGGCGTCGAGGGCGGCGATGACTTCAGACAGACGGGGCACGAAGGAAAGGCTACCTGCCCTCCGTGCCCCGCCGTCCTGCCTGTGGGCAGGGAAGATTCCGCTTACCCGGTGTGACCGCGTGCTACTTCTTCACGAGGTCGGCGCGCAGGTCGTCGAGGACGCTGTCGGCCGCGGTCACGCCGAGGCCGAGGTACCAGGTCTCGTCCGGAACGTCCTTGGCCCGGCCGGCCTTGACCGCCTTGAGGTTCTTCCACAGCGGGTTGGCCTGGGCGGTGTCGCGCTTGGTGGCCTTCGGGTCGCCGTAGACACCGGTGAAGATCCAGTCGGCGTCGGCCTGGTCGATCTTCTCGGGGCTGATCTCGGCGGCGAGGTCGTCGATCTGCTGGTTCTTGGGCCGGGGCAGGCCCGCGTCCTCGAGGATGGTGCCGATGAAGGACGCCTTGGCGTAGAGGCGGATCTTGCCCGGGAGGTAGCGGACCATCGAGATCGTCGGCTTGTTCGGGCCGACGTCCGTGCCGAGCCGCTTCGCCTTCGTCTCGTACGCGGCGAGCTTCGCCTTGGCGTCGGCGGTCTTGTCCAGGGCCGCGGCGTTGAGGAGGTAGTTCTCCTTCCAGGTGAAGCCGGGGCGGATGGAGAAGACGGTGGGGGCGATCTTCGAGAGCTCGTCGTACTTGTCCGCGGCGCGCAGCTGGCTGCCGAGGATCAGGTCGGGCTCCAGGTTGGCGATCGCCTCCAGGTTGAGGTTGTTGATGGTGCCGACGGACTTGGGGGTGCCCGCGTCCTTCTTCAGGTAGGCGGGGATGCCGTCGTCGCCCTCGGCGGGGGCGTAGCCGACCGGCTTGATGCCGAGGGACACGACGTTGTCGAGCTCGCCGACGTCGAGGACGACGACGCGCTTGGGGGCGGCCTTGAGCTCGGTCCTGCCCAGCGCGTGGGTGAGGGTGCGCGGGAACTGGCCGGGCTTGGCGTCGGTGCCCATCGCGGCGGTCTTGGCCGCCGCGTCGCCGAAGTCCTTGCCTCCGACGGCCACGTCCTTCTTCTTGCCGCCGTCCTCCTTCTCGACCGTGTCCGAGGAGCCGTCGCTTCCACAGGCCACGAGGGAGAGCGCTGCGGCGAGGGCGACGGCGGCGGCGGTGCCGCGGCGGCGGAGGGACATCTGGGTTCTCCTGTACGGGCGAAGACGGCGACGGAGGGGCGCCCCCGGGACGGGGACAGCGGCTCGGGACCAGCTCGGAACCGGCGGCGTGCGGACCGCGTACGGAACGGGTCCCGCACCCGGAGCCACCGGCTCCACTTAGGCTCGCCTTACCTTACGCACCACTCATCCCTCCAGCACAACCGGCCCCCTCTCCTCAGCAGAATCGATACTTGGCCACCCTTATGTGTGAAGTGACCTGGCTCGTGTTGTTCGGCTGGAAGTGCGAAAACTAGCTTCGGTGGCCGGAGGTGACGAGTCGATGACAGCCTGTGCCATCGAGACAACGGCGGAGGACGACGGCGCGGTGCGCCCGGCCGGGTTCACGATCACGGCGAACGGGGCGTACGCGGCGCGGCTCGCGGGCGCGGGGGACGCCCTGTACGCGGAGCGGTGGACGCTGGACGGACCCGAGCCCTACGCCGTACCGCTCCCGCTCGACCAGCCCGAGGAGCCAGACGCGCAGTTGGTGCCGCTGGCGGACGGGCGGGTCCTGATCGGCCGCCGGGTGGACGGACACCGGAACACGTTCTCACTGCTGTACCCGACGGGCCCGGGGACGGGGGAGCTGCCGCTGGGCTCCGTCGAGGCCGCGCACCTGACCCTGCTTCCGCCGTCGCCGGACGGCATCTGCGCGTACGCGATGTGCGTCGGCGCGGACACGACCACGATCTGGCTGGTGGCGGGCGGGGCGTTCGGTCCTGAACAGGTCGCCGAGGTCAAGGGGCGCTGCGCGGGCGGGGTCTGGCTGGACCGTACGGGGCGGATGCTGGCGCTGGACCGGCGCCTCGACGACGGCCCGGTGAAGGCGGTGGCGGTCGATCTCGAGCGCGGCGGCGAGGTGACGCCGCTGCTGCAGATCACCGAGGAGAGCGACGACCGGCTGCTGATGGCGGACCCGGACAGCGGTCTGCTGCTGATCCGTTCCGACGCTCCGTCACCGGGGCACGAGCGGCTCGGCTGGGGCGTTCTCGGCAGCCTGCTGCCGATCCGCTTCCCCGAGTGTCTGCGGCTCGACGACGCGGCGGTGACGCCGTTCGCGGTGCAGCCGGGGCAGGCGTTGCTGCCGGAGACCTGCTCGGTGGCGCTGCGGATCGACGCGGCGGCCGGGAGCTGGGTCGGGATGTGGTGCCCGTCGGGGCGCCGCATGCACCAACTGGCCGCGCCCGTAGGATGGCTGGCCGGGTCGGGGCTGTGGACGCCGGAGGGTGTGCTGCGGCTCCCCTACGCGACGGACGGCACGACCTGCGGTCTGGCGGCCCTGGAGATGCCGCCGGAGCCGGAGCCCGTCGCCCTGGCGCCGCTCGTCCCCGTGGGCCCCCGGATCTGCCGCCCGGTCCCCCTGCAGCAGGCACCTCTCACCGACCGCAAAGCCGCTGGCTAGACTCGCGCCCGCACGACAACAGCGATCAACACGGGGTGAGTTCCAGCATGTCGGAAGCACGCACGGACGGGTCGGAGTCGCAGGGCTCCGGTAGGCATCGCGGCGAGGCGGCGCCGCGGGAGGACTCCGCGTCCTCCCCTCACGGCCGCCACCGCCGCGACCCGGAAGCGCAGTAGGAACGCACCGGCCCCCGAGTCATCGGGGGCCGGTGCACGTGTCTCCGCCCCCGTCTCCGTCTCTGTCTCCGCCTCCGTCTCTGTCTCCGCCTCCGTCTCTGTCTCCGCCTCCGGTCTCTGTCTCCGTCTCAGCCCTTCTTGAGGCCCAGGACCTCCGCCGCCGCGAACGTCTCCCCCGTCGGCCGCGACGCGTAGTGCGGCGTCAGCAGCCCGTCCAACTCCTCGTACGTGAACGCGTCCTTCGCCGTGTCGAACTTCGCCGCCACCCTCGGGCGGTCCACGATCGCCACCATGCCGCCGTGGACGACCAGGAGCTGACCGTTCACGCCCCCCGCCGCCGGCGATGCCAGATATCCCACCAGCGGTGCCACATGCTCGGGGGACAGCGGGTCGAGCTCCGCCTCGGTCGTCGGTTCCGCGAAGCCCGCGAAGACGTCCTGCGTCATCCGGGTCCGCGCGCGCGGGCAGATCGCGTTCGCCGTGACGCCGTACCTCGCGAGCGCCAGCGCCGTGGACGTCGTCAGGCCCACGATCCCGCCTTTGGCCGCCGCGTAGTTCGGCTGCCCCGCCGAGCCCGCGAGGAACGCCTCCGACGAGGTGTTCACGATCCGGCCGTACACGCCGGACTCCCCCGCCTTGGCCCGCCCCCGCCAGTGCGCCGCCGCGAAGTGCGTGGTGTTGAAGTGGCCCTTCAGATGGACCCGTATCACCGAGTCCCATTCGTCCTCGCTCATCGAGAAGACCATCCGGTCCCGCAGGATCCCCGCGTTGTTGACCAGGATGTCCAGCTTCCCGAACTCGCCCACCGCCAGGCCGACCAGAGCCCGCGCGGTCTCGAAGTCGGCCACGTCGCCGAGGTGCGCGACCGCCCGGCCGCCCGCCGCGCGGATCTCCGCGGCGACCTCCTCGGCGGGGGCGGCGGACGCCTCGCCCGAGCCGTCGCGCCCGGGCTGCCCGTAGTCGTTGACGACGACGGACGCGCCGAGCCGGGCGAGTTCGAGCGCCTCGGCCCGGCCAAGACCCCGCCCCGCGCCGGTGACGATCGCGGACAACCCCTCAAGAGGGAGTGACATCGCGTGAACTCCTCTCAGATCTCGATGCAGGTACGCAGCGCCACACCCGTACGCATCTGCTCCAGCGCCTCGTTGATCCCGGCCAGCGGCACCCGGTGGGTGATCAGCGACTCCAGGTCGATCCGGCCCGCCCGCCAGAGCGCGATGGCCCGTTCGTACGAGCGCAGCACGTCACCGCCGCCGTACATCGACGGCAGGATCTTCTTCTCGTCGAAGAACAGCTCGAACATGTTGAGCTGGAGGAAGTCGTCGAGCGCGCCCGCGCCGACCACGCACAGCGTGCCGCCGCGCCGGGTCGTCTCGTACGCCGTGCGGGCGGTGGCGGACTTGCCGACGACCTCGAAGACGTAGTCGAACCCCTCCCCCGCGGTGATCCGCTGCCTGGCGTCGGCGAGCGCGTCGGGGGTCACCGCCTCGGTCGCGCCGAAGCGGAGGGCCGCCTCGCGCCGGGACTCGACGGGGTCGACGGCGACGATCTGGGCGGCTCCCTGGAGCTTGGCGCCCTGGATGGCGGAGATGCCGACGCCGCCGCAGCCGATGACGGCGACCGAGGAGCCGGCCTCCACCTTCGCCGTGTTGATGGCTGCGCCGAGTCCGGTCGTCACCCCGCAGCCGATGAGGGCGGCGATGTCGAAGGGCACGTCGTCGGGGATCGGGACGGCGCAGCCGGCGTCGACGACGACCTCCTCGGTGAAGGTGCCGGTCCCCGCGAAACCGAAGACGTCTCCGCCCGGGCGCTTGAAGTTCGGGGTGCCGGCGTTCATGAAGCCGGCCAGGCACAGGTGGGTCTGGCCGCGCTTGCAGGCGGCGCAGACACCGCAGGCGGGCAGCCAGCACAGCAGCACGCGCTGTCCCTCGCTCAGCCCGGTGACGCCGTCGCCGATGTCGGTGATCTCGCCGGCGCCCTCGTGGCCGGGGACGAACGGCGCCGGCTGCGGGAGCACGCCGCTCATGGCGGAGACGTCGGAGTGGCACAGTCCGGTCGCCCTGACCCGGATCCGCACCTTGCCGGGGCCGAAGCCCACCGCCTCGACGTCGTCGAGCACTTCGAGTTTGTCCTGGCCGATCTCGTGCAGTACGGCTGCGCGCATGGTGCGGCCCCTCTCAGGGATTCAGGCGGTTCTACGAGTGTTCGACGAGGGTGTCGGCGAGTACGGGTGCGTCGTCCCGCTCCACGGCCGTCACGGACGCCTGGACGCGGCCGTCGCCGGTCCACATCCGGATGCGCAGGGTCTCGCCGGGGAAGACGATTCCGGCGAAGCGTGTGCGGTACGAGCGGACACGGGCGACGTCCCCGCCGAGCACCGTGTCCACCACCGCCTTGAGGGTCATGCCGTACGTGCAGAGCCCGTGCAGGATCGGCCGGTCGAAGCCGGCGAGCTTGGCGAACTCCGGGTCGGCGTGGAGAGGGTTCCAGTCGCCGGAGAGGCGGTAGAGCAGCGCCTGGTCCTCGCGGATCGGGCGCTCGACGGTCCGGTCGGGCTCGCGCTCGGGGAGTTCGAGCCGCTCCGAGGGCCCGCGGTCGCCGCCCCAGCCGCCCTCTCCCCGTACGAAGATCTGCGCGTCGCTGGTCCACAGCGGACCGTCGTCGTCGGCGACCTCGGAGCGCAGCACGAGGACGGCGGCCTTGCCCTTGTCGTGGACGGCGGCGACGCGGGAGGTGGTGAGGGCCCTGCCCTCGACGGGAATGGGCCGGTGGAGGATGAGGGACTGGCCGCCGTGCAGGACGGCGGCGAGGTTCACGTCGATGCCGGGGGCGGAGAGCCCGCCGACGACGCCCATTGCGGCGCCGGCGACGGTGGCGAAGCTGGGCAGGACGTGGAGCTTCGATTCGAGGGTGTAGCGGAGCTCGTCCGGGTCGGCGGCGGGGATTCCCGCTCCGAGGCCGAGGTGGTAGAGCTGGACGTCCTTGTGGTCCCAGCCGATCTCGGCACTGCGGGGCTCGGCGGCGACGGCCTTGGCGGCATCAATGGGCATCGGGATGCTGCTCCTTGGAGAGGGAAGACCTCGGTGCGACCGTCCGCACCGTCGGCCGCACCGAGGCCGTGCGGGACCGCCCCGTACGCGCCGTTCTAGAACGCGTTCTAGGTCGGTGATCCCCATGTATAGCCGAGCACGAGAGAGTTGTGAACCCTCCTGACGGTGCGTCAGTTCCGGTGCCGGGACATTTGTCACGGCCAGATCCGTACCTGCGCTCCTGCCGCGGGGACGCCGGCCGTTCCTAGCGTGAAAGGCATGGAGAACGAACCCGCGGTCACCTTCGAATCCGCGACGAAAACCTTCGGGGCGGGGGGCGTCCGCGCCGTCGACGGCCTCGACCTGACCATCCACCGCGGCGAGACCGTCGCCCTGCTCGGGCGCAACGGCGCGGGAAAGTCCACCGTCATCGGCCTGCTCCTCGGCCTCGACCAGCCCGACAGCGGTCGGGTACGCCTCTTCGGCCGGAGCCCGGTCCGCTCCGTGCGGGCCGGCCTGGTCGGGGCGATGCTCCAGGAGGGGCGCCCGGTCCCCCGGGTCACCGTCCGGGAACTGGTCTCCTTCGTCGCCCGCACCTACCCCGCCCCGCTGCCCGTCGCCGAGGCCCTGGAGCTCGCAGGCCTCACCGAGACGGCGGGCCGCCGCGTCGACCGGCTCTCCGGCGGCCAGGTCCAGCGGGTCCGCTTCGCCGTCGCTCTCGCCGGAAACCCGGAACTCATCGTCCTGGACGAGCCGACGGCCGCCCTCGACGTCGAGGCCCGGCAGGAGTTCTGGGACGCGATGCGCGGCTACGCCCGGCGCGGCAACAGCGTCCTGTTCTCCACCCACTACCTGGAGGAGGCCGATGCGTACGCGGACCGGATCGTCGTCCTCGACTCCGGCCGGATCCTCGCCGACGGCACGGGCGAGGAGCTCAAGCGGGCCGCCGGCGGAGGCCTCGTCTCCTTCGACCTGGCCGGCGGTCCGACGGGCTGGCTCGGCCTGCTGCCCGGGGTCACCTCGGTCGAGGTCCGGGGCGACCGCGCCCGGCTGCGCACCGAGGACTCCGACGCCACGGTCCGCGCCCTCGCGGCGCGGGACGCGGTCCGGACCCTGGAGGTCGCCCCGGTCTCCCTCAACGACGCCTTCCTCGCCCTCACCACCCCCAAGCCCCTCCAACCCGTGAGCCCCGACGGGCCCCCGGACGCCCGGGACGCCCGGGACGCCCGGGACACTCCGGACCCGCTGGACCCTCAGGACCCCCTGGACCCTCGGGACCCTCGGGACCCTCGGGACCCTCGGGACCCTCCGGACCCGCTGGACACCCCAGGCCTCCTGAAGGCTCCGGACACCCTGAAGACTCGGGAGACCTCGCGATGATCATCGAGTACGTACGCCTGGAGGTGCGCCGCACCCTGCGCGACACAGGATTCGCGATCTCGACCGTCGGCGTCCCGGTGATGATGTACCTGCTCTTCACCAACCTCGGTACGGACGACGACGCGTTCAGGACGTCCGCCATGGTCGGCATGGCCGCGTACGGGGCGCTCGGCGCCGCGCTCTCCCTCGGCACCGGGGTCGCCGAGGACCGGTCCACGGGCTGGCTGCGGCAACTGCGGATCACTCCCATGACACCCCGGCAGGTGGTGACCGGCCGTGCCCTGACCGGATCGGTGGTCGTCCTCCCCGCCATCGCGGGGGTCCTCCTCGCCGGAGGTCTCGCCAACGGCGTACGGATGGCGGCCGGACAGTGGATTCTGGTCGCCCTGACGCTGTGGCTCGGTTCCCTCCCCTTCACCCTGCTCGGTATCGGCAACGGCTACCGGCTCACGGCCCAGACCACCGGCGTCGTCAACGTCGCCTGCAACCTCGGGCTCGCCGTCGTCGGCGGCCTGTGGTTCCCGGTCGCGCTCTTCCCCGACTGGCTCCGGACGATCTCCGCGTACACCCCGACGAACCGCTTCGCGGAGCTGGGAGTGGCGGTGACCGAGGGGGCGGCTCCGGGAGCGGCGGCCCTGGCCGTACTCACCGTGTGGACGGTGCTGTTCGGCGCGTACGCGGCGGTCTCGTACCGTCGTTCGCCGGGGACGGCGTGAGGGAGCGGGGATGAGGACCTGGCAGCGGTGGACCGTGGCGGCGCGGGCACGGGAGCGGGAACGGTCGGAGCGGGGGCCGAGCGGACTGAGCCTGCTGCCGTGGCTGTTGATGGGGGTGGGCGCGCTCTCCCACCTCCTCCAGGGCGAGGCACCGAACCCGTGGATCGGGGGCCTGGGCCTGCTCACCTTCAACACGCTCTACATCGCGATCGTCTTCCGGGCCTTCGACGCGCGCCGGCGGGAGGCCCCGCTCACCTGGTGGCTTCTCGCGGCGCTGGGAGCGCTCACCTTCGCGCTGGCCATCGGCTACGGAAGGGAGTGGCTGCTCTTCTTCCCCCTCCTGGGCCTCGCGGTCGGGGCTGTGGTGCGGCGCGGGAGGCGTCTGCCCGTGATCACCCTCCCGCTGGTCCTGGCGGTCGGGGTGGTGACGTTCTGGCGGGACGGCTGGAACTCGTTCGGCGTGGTCTACGGCACGTTCATCTCGGTCATGGTGACGGCGGCGATCCTCGCCCTGGACGAGACGGTCCGGCAGCTGCGGGCGACCCGGGAGGAGCTGGCCAGGACGGCCGTCGAGAAGGAGCGGCTGCGGTTCTCCCGCGACCTGCACGACCTGCTCGGCCACACGCTCTCGGTGATCGTCGTGAAGTCGGAGGTCGTACGCCGCCTGGCACCGAGCGACCTCGACGCCGCCCTGGCACAGGTCGCGGACATCGAGTCGGTGGGCCGCCAGGCGCTGACCGAGATACGGGAGGCGGTGACCGGCTACCGCGAGGGCAGCCTGGCGACCGAGCTGGACCGGGCGCGCGACGCGCTCTCCTCGGCCGGCATCGAGCCGGTGGTCCGTCGCTCGGGCCCTCTCCTGGAACCCCGGACGGAGGCGCTGCTCAGCTGGGTGGTGCGGGAGTCCACGACGAACGCGGTACGGCACAGCGGCGCGTCCCGCTGCGAGATCGCGCTCGACGGCGCCCCCGACCGGGTCCGCCTCACGGTCACGGACGACGGCCGGGGCCCGGCCGCCGGCCCGCCCCGGCCGGGGAGCGGTCTGCGGGGGCTGCGCGAGCGGGTCGCGGCGGCAGGCGGCACTCTTGAGTCGGGACCGGCCGCACGGGGCGGGTTCCGGGTCACCGCGGAGCTGCCCATGGAGACCCCTGGCCCGCACGAGGGGGAGCCGACGCGATGATCAGAGTCCTGCTGGCCGAGGACCAGGGCATGATGCGCGGGGCGCTGGCCCTGCTGCTGGGCATGGAGCCGGACATCGAGGTGGTCGCCCAGGTGGGGCGTGGCGACGAGATCGTGGACGCGGCCCTCGTCTCCCGCCCCGACGTGGCCCTCCTCGACATCGAGCTCCCGGGCCGCTCGGGCCTCGAGGCGGCGGCGGACCTCCGCGAAGAGGCCCCGGACTGCCGGGTCCTGATCCTCACGACCTTCGGCCGCCCCGGCTACCTCCGCCGCGCGATGGAGGCGGGCGCGGTCGGCTTCCTGGTCAAGGACGGCCCCGTCGAGGAGCTGGCCGAGGCCGTCCGCCGCGCCCTCCGCGGCGAAACGGTCATCGACCCGGCCCTCGCGGCGGCGGCTCTCAGCGCGGGCCCGAACCCGCTGACGGCCCGCGAACGGGACGCCTTGGCGGCCTCGGTGGACGGCGCGACGATCGCCGACATCGCGACGAAGCTCCACCTGTCCGAGTCGACGGTCCGCAACTACCTCTCCTCGGCGATCGGCAAGACGGGCACCCGCAACCGCATGGAGGCGATGCGGGCGGCGCGGCAGCAGGGCTGGCTGTAGACCTGTCGCCTGCGCCCCCGCGTGTCGCGGCGCGAGCCCGGGCGCGGAGGCCACCGGCTCTAGGGCTGTCGTGTGCGCTCCGGGCGCGGTAGCCACGCCAGCATGAGCACGGCCCCCGCCACCAGTACGCCCGTCGCCGTCCGGAACGCCAGCGCGTAGCCGTCCGTCAGGGCCTCGGGGCTGGTGGAGCCGCCGGTGCGCGCCGCGGCGACGGTCGAGAGGACGGAGAGGCCCAGGGCGCCGCCCATCGTGCGGGAGGTGTTGACGAGGCCGGAGACGAGGCCCGCTTCGGCGGGGGCCGCGCTCGACGTGGCGAGGGTGGCGAGGGGGGTGATGAGGAGGCCCATGCCGGCCATCATCAGGATGCCGGGGCCGAGGATGATGGTCAGGAAGGTGCCGTCGACGGTCATCATCGACTGCCAGCCGAAGCCGGTCGCCGAGACCAGGGCTCCGATGACGGCCAGGTTGCGGGCGCCGGTCGCCGGCATCAGGCGGGGGGCCAGCTTGGAGGCGACGATGACGCTGATCGAGCTGGGGACGAGGGCGAGCCCGGCCTGGAGCGGGGTGTAGCCGAGGATGTTCTGGGCGTACACGGTCATGAAGAACCACATGCCGAACGAGGTCGAACCGCACACCAGCATGGCCACGTTGGCGGCCGAGACCGCTCGCGAGCGGAACACCTTCAGCGGCATCAGCGGGGCCGCCGTGCGCGCCTCGACGGCGACGAAGACCGCGAGGAGCGCGAGGCCTCCGAACAGCGGGACCAGGGTGGCCCGGTCGCCCCAGCCCGTCTCCTCGGTCTGCACGATGCCGTACGCGACGGACGCGAGGCCCGCCGTGACCAGGACCGCGCCCGGCAGGTCCAGGCGTCGCCCGGCGGTCCCGGTACGGCTCTCGCGGAGCCACACGGCCGCGCCGACCAGGACCAGGGCGCCGATCGGCACGTTGATCAGGAGCACCCAGCGCCAGGACAGCAGGTCCACCAGGACGCCGCCGACGAACCCGCCGGCCGCGCCGCCGGCCGCCCCGACCGCCGTCCAGGTGCCGATGGCCCTGGTCCGCGCGGGCCCGGCCGGGACGGCGGCGGTGACGATGGTGAGCGTCGCGGGCGCGAGGACCGCGGCGCCGAGGCCCTGTACGGCGCGGGCGGCGACGAGCTGCCAGCCGTCCTGCGCGAGGCCGCCCGCGACGGAGGCCGCGGTGAAGAGCCCCAGCCCGAGGAGGAACATCCGCTTCCGGCCGAAGAGGTCGGCCGCCCGACCGCCGAGCAGCATGAAACCGGCGAAGGCGATGGAGTAGGCGTTGAGCACCCACTGCAGCCCGGTGGCGGAGAGCCCGAGGTCGGCCCGCATCGACGGCAGGGCGACGTTCACGACGGAGACGTCGAGGACGACGAGGAACTGACCGGCACAGGCGGCGAGGACCACGAGCCAGGCGCGGGGGGCGGTACGTATCGGGGCGGCGGACTGCTCGGTGGCTGACTCGGCTTGAACCATGCGTGTCATGGTCGCAGACCGCCTGCGGCCCGTACATCAGGAATCGGTCCTAGGTCGAGTCCGGGCGTCGGCCTAGGACTTGTCCGGGCACGAACCTAGGACCTGCGGCGCAGCATCGTCACCACCGCCGCCCCGCCCAGCCCGATGTTGTGCGCCAGGCCGACGCGCGCCCCCCGCACCTGCCGCGGCCCCGCCTCGCCGCGCAGCTGCCAGACCAGTTCGGCGGCATGGGCGAGGCCGGTGGCGCCCAGCGGGTGGCCCTTGGAGATCAGTCCGCCCGAGGGGTTCACGACCCAGCGCCCGCCGTAGGTCGTCGCGCCGGACTCGACGAGCTTGCCGGAGGCGCCCTCCTCGCACATGCCCAAGGCCTCGTAGGTCAGCAGCTCGTTGACGGAGAAGCAGTCGTGCAGCTCGACCACGTCCACGTCCTCGATCCCGAGCCCGGACGTCTCGTACACCTGGCGGGCCGCGGCCCGGGACATCGGCCGGCCCACCACGTCGATGCAGGAACCGGAGTCGAAGGACTCTCCCGTGTCCGTCGTCATCGCCTGCGCCGCGATCTCGACGGCCTTGTCGTGCAGCCCGTGCTCGACCACGAAACGCTCCGACACGACGACGGCGGCCGCGGCCCCGTCCGAGGTCGGCGAGCACTGGAGCTTCGTCAGCGGCCGGTGGATGGTCTTGGCCGCGAGGATCTCCTCGACCGTGTACGCGTCCCGGAACTGGGCGTTCGGATTGTTCGCCGAGTGCTGGTGGTTCTTGGCGGCGACGGCGGCGAGCTGCACCTCGGTCGTCCCGTACCGCTCCATGTGCTCGCGGGCCGCGTTGCCGAAGATCTGCGCGGTGGGCGGGGACATCTCGAACCCGTGGGCGGCGGCCATGATCCCGTAGTGCCGGGCCACCGGAGACGTCTTGAAGTCTCCTCCGTCCGAACCACCGCCCAGCGCGCCCCGTGCCATCTTCTCGAAGCCCAGCGCCAGCACGCAGTCGGAGATCCCGCCCTCCACGAACTGCCGGGCCATCATCAGCGCCGTCGAGCCGGTGGCGCAGTTGTTGTTGACGTTGTAGACGGGGACACCGGTCAGGCCGAGTCGGTACGCGGCGCGCTGCCCGGCCGTCGAGGCCTGGAAGCAGTAGCCGACGGGCACCTGTTGGACCTGTTCGTACGAGATCCCGGCGTCGGCGAGCGCCGCGCCTCCGGCCTCCTCGGCCATGTCCCAGTACTGCCAGTCACGCGTCTCGGGCTTCTCGAACTTCGTCATCCCGACGCCGACGATGTAGGCCTTGGCCATGGTCGCGTTCCCTCTGAGTCTCTCGGCAGGCCGAGCAGGCGCTCGGCGACGACATTGAGCTGGACCTGTGTGGTGCCCCCGGCGATGGTCAGGCAGCGCGACATCAGCAGTCCGTGCACGGCCCGCTCCCCCGGGCCCTCCCGCACCGCGCCCTCGGGCCCCAGCAGTTCGAGCGTCAGCTCGGCGACCTTCTGCTGATGAACGGTCTGGACGAGCTTGCGGACGCTGGCCCCGGCCCCCGGTTCCAGGCCGGACACCTGGAGCGTCGTCGTCCGCAGGCCGATGCAGGCGAGCGCGTGCGCCTCCGCCGCCAGGGCTCCCACACGCACCCGTACGGCGCCGTCGGCGTCGGCGGCGCGGTCGATCAGCGCCTCCAGGCCGGAGTCGAAGGCGACCTGGTCGGCCATGTGGACGCGCTCGTTGCCGAGGGTGTTGCGGGCGACGCGCCAGCCGTCGTTCACCTCGCCGACGACGGCGTCGGCCGGGAGCAGTACGTCGTCGAAGTAGACCTCGTTGAAGAGCGAGTCGCCGGTGATCTCCTTCAGGGGCCGGATGTCGATCCCGGGGGTGTTCTTCATGTCGACGAGGAAGTACGTGAGCCCCCGGTGCTTGGGCGCGTCGGGGTCGGTGCGGGCGAGCAGGATGCCGTGGTCGGCTTCTCGGGCGGCGCTCGTCCACACCTTCTGTCCGTTGACGCGCCAGCCGCTGCCGTCGTCGGTGCGCTCGGCCCGGGTCCGCAGGGAGGCGAGGTCGGACCCGGCGCCGGGCTCGGAGAAGAGCTGGCACCACAGCAGGTCGCCGCGCAGGGTGGGGAGGAGGTAGCGCGTCCGCTGTTCCTCGGTCCCGTACGCGAGGAGGGACGGTACGACCCAGGTGGCGATCCCCAGACCGCTGAGCCGGATGCCCGCCGCGTCCAGCTCCCGCTGCACGGCGAGCTGCTGGAGGGGGCCGGCGCCGAGCCCGTGGGGCGGTGGCAGGTGCGGGGCGGCGTAGCCGGTGGGGGCGAGGGTGCGCCGGGCGGCGGCCGGGTCGAGGCCGACGGTGGGGGCGAGGGCCTGGCGTGCCCGCCTGCGGACGGCTCCGCCTCGGGGGGAAGTTCGAGGCGCAGCTCGCGCCGGGCGCCGTCGGCGGCGAGCCGGGCGGCCCGCGCGCGGTGGGTGTCGCCCGGCCCGAGGAGCTGGCGGGCGACGAGGGCCCGGCGCAGGAGGAGGTGGGCGTCGTGCTCCCAGGTGAAGCCGATGCCGCCGAGGATCTGGATGCAGTCCTTGGCGCAGTCGTACGCGGCGTCGAGGGCGGTGGCGGCGGCGAGGGCGGCGGTAAGGGACCGCGTCTGCGGTGGGCCCTCCTCGCGGGCCGCCCGGGCGGCGTCCCAGGTGAGGGCGCGGGCCTGTTCGAGCCGTACGAGCATCTCGGCGCACAGGTGCTTGACCCCTTGGAACTGTCCGATGGGCCGCCCGAACTGCTCGCGCACCTTCGCGTACTCGGCCGCCGTCTCCAGCGCCCGTGCGGCGGTCCCGCAGGCGTCGGCCGCGTACAGCACGGCCGCCAGGTCGTGTACGGGTACGGAGTCGAGGGCGAGGACCCGGTCCGCCGGGACGTGGGTCCCGGTGGCGGTGACCTCGGCGGTCGGGCGGGTGGGGTCGGCGCTCTCGTGGGGGCGTACGGAGAGGGTTTCGGTACGGGCGTCCACGGCTGCCCAGACGGTGCCGCGGGCGGTGGCGGCCGCCAGGATCAGCAGGTCGGCCTGGGCGCCGCCGAGCACGGGCGGGGTGGTCCCGTCGAGGACGAGCCCGCCGTCGGTCTCGACCGCGACGAGAGCGCCAGGGGCGAGGGCGACGGCGCCGACCCGCGCCCCGCCGGCGAGCTCCGCGACCAGGTCGCCCGCCCCAGAGCGGTGGAGCAGCTCGGCGGCGAGGACGGCGGGGAGGTACGGCCCCGGCAGCACCGCCCGCCCGGCCTCCTCCAGGGCGACGGCCAGATCGACGAGATCGCCGCCGCCCCCTCCGTACTCCTCGGGGAGGTGGATGCCGAGGAGCCCCTGCTCGGCGGCGGCGTCCCAATGGGCGGGGCGGCCGGTGGCGCTGCCCTTCGGCGCGTCGAGCAGCTTCCGTACGTCCTCACGAGGCGCGGCGCGCGTGAGCCAGCCGCGCACGGACGTGGCCAACTCCCGCTGTTCCCGCGTGATGGCGATGCCCATGATGCTCATGCGCGGCAGACTAGAACACGTTTCAATCTGACGGAAGGTCAGTTACGGAAGGAGTTCGGGGCCGCATCACGCGCCTCCCCCGCCGGCGCACGCGATGCCGCGGCAGGGGGAACGGCCGATTGTCAGAGCCTGCTGCCACGATGCGGTCACGTCGCGACACGTCGATCGGGAGAGAACACGTCATGGGCACCTGGGACATCGGTCACTTCGACAACGACACCGCCGCGGACTTCTCGGGCGACCTCGACGACCTGCCGGCGGGTGAGCGCGCCGCGCTGCTGTCCGACAGGCTGCGCGAGGTGGCCGGGACGGGGGACGCGTATCTGGACGCCGACGTGGCGGTGGAGGCCGTCGCCGCGGCGGCGCTGATCGCGGCACAGTGCCCGGGCGGCGAGCCGGTCACCACGCCCTACGGGCCGGACGAACCCCTGCCGGAGCTGCCGACGGACCTGCGCCCGCTCGCGGTCGAGGCGCTCGACCGGGTCCTCACCGGGCCGTCCGAGCTCCTGGAGCTGTGGGGTGAGACGGAGCACGGCGAGCCGTGGAAGGCGGGCATCGTGGCGCTGCGGGGTGTACTGACCGCGGCCGGGGGCGAGCACACCTCGCTCGCCCCCGGCCGCCGCTGAGAGGGGTCGCCGCGGCCCGATCGGTCCGCGCCGGTCCACGCCGGTCCACGCCGGTCCGCGTTGGTCCGCGTTGGCTCCGTCGGTCCGCGTTGGCTCCGTCGGTCCGCGTCGCCCCCTGCACCGGGCGGTATCAGTCGGTGTCACGCGGGTCGAACGACCCGGTGTCGATCGTGAGCGGCTCGGGGAAGGCGGTCGCCACCGAGTCCCAGGGGGTGAACTTGAAGTTGGTTCCCTCACGGTCGCCGTCCGCCGGGGCGGCCTCGCCGTCGTGGGTGATCAGCAGGCCATTCGGGAAGGAGCGCCCGAGAGGGACGTTGACCACGGTGGAGCCGTCGGAGTGCTGCACCCCGTCGGTGGCCGGGCCGTCGGTGACGGCGAAGGAGCCGATGTACTGGTTGCCGCCCTCCCGGCCGTAGACGGCGAAGGCGTTGTCCCCCTGACTCGACGCGAGCACATACCCGGCACCGTTCGCCGCGTGGTAGACCGCGACGCCCTCGGCGTCGGCGCTCAGGTGCCGCCCGCCGAAGCCCGGGTCGTGGGCGGTGTCGAGGACGCACTCCTCCTCGGCGGTGTCGTACGTCCACGGCGTGCCGTACTCGCGGACGCGGTCGATCATCTCCGGGGTGTCGAACTCCTCGTCGTCGAGGTCGATGCGCCACAGCCCCACGGCCTCCTGGGCCGCATAGAGGACGTGCTCCTCCTGGTCGACAGCCATGCCCTCGACCTGCGGGAGCTCCCCGGGGTCTGCGCACGGCGCCCAGCGGGTCCCGTCGGGCAGACCGAAGGCCGCGGGAAGGTCGAGAGTGTCCTTCGTTCGGTAACCCACCCGCCCGCCGCGGTCCTCCAGTTCGAGGAGCCGCAGGCGGGTCTCCTCCCGCCGCGACACGACGACGTACGCGTCCTCGTCGTCGCTGAACGCGGCGAGCCCGTAGGCCGTGCGCTGGTCGTCGACCTCGCCCTCGTCCGCGGCGAAGACCGGCCGTACGTCGGCCGCCGTCACGTCCTTGAGCGGCGGCCTGCCCGCCGCGACGGCGGCGGGGTCGATCGCGAAGGCGCGGATCCGGTCACGGCCCCGGTCGCTCACGAGCGCCAGGTCCGTCTTCCTGCCGTTCAGCTCGAAGCCGTAGACGACGTCGACGTTGTTGAACCGGCCGGGGGCGGCGTCCTCACCGGGCGCCGCCGGCGCGGCGATGTGCTGCAACCGCCTGCCGTCGAGCCCGTACACGTCGAGCCCGGCCTCCTTCAGGGTGCCGATCACGATGCTCCGTCCGGGGCTCGTGGGGTCGACCCACACGGCCGGATCGTCGGCGTCGGCGTTGCCGCCCGCCTCGTCGTCGTACACGGCGGGCGTCTCGACGCGCGCGGTGACGGGGACCGGCTGGGCGGGGGCCCCGGACACCAGCAAGAAGGCGGCGGCCAGAGCCGTCACAGCGGAAGCGCTCACGATACTCCTCGGTAGGAAGCGGACTGGCGAGACGCTAGGGGTGACGGGTGAGCGGGACCGAACACCGCTGTGAACATCGGATGACCCGTCAGCTCTACTGGTTCAGCGGGCGGTCGGTGACGGGTGTACCGGGCTGCCGGGGTGCGCCCCCGACAGAGGGCGGCGAGGACCGGCGGGGGCGAGGAGACCGTAGGGCCAGGGACGGTGTGGTTCGAGTGCGACGCGTAGGGCACCATGGGCGCTCTCACCTGCGTACCCGCCAGTAGCCCGTAGTAGGAGGACCCGCCCATGGCCGCCGAGCCCGCCGCCACGCCGAAGCCCGAGATCCTTGCCGCGTTCGAGTCGGCCAAGGGCTTCATGCCGGTCAAGGAGGGGCTCGCGCTGTACGAGGCGGCCACCGAGGCGGCACAGCTCGGTCTGCCGCTGCTCGAGGTCGGCACGTACTGCGGGCGTTCCACGATCCTTCTGGCGGACGTGGCCCGGGCGGCCGGGACGGTCGCGGTGACCGTGGACCACCACCGGGGCAGCGAGGAGCAGCAGCCGGGGTGGGAGTACCACGACGCGAGCGTCGTGGACCCCGAGGTGGGCCTGATGGACACCCTGCCGTCCTTCCGCCGGACCCTGCACGCGGCCGGACTGGAGGAGCACGTGATCGCGGTCGTCGGGCGCTCTCCTCAGGTCGCGAAGGTGTGGGCGGGCGAGCTGGGCTTCGTCTTCATCGACGGCGGGCACACCGACGAGCACGCGACGGCGGACTTCGAGGGCTGGGCCCCCAAAGTCGCCGCCGGCGGCGTCCTCGTCATCCACGACGTCTTCCCGGACCCGCGGGACGGCGGCCAGGCGCCGTACCGCATCTACCTCCGGGCCCTGGAGTCCGGTGACTTCGAGGAGGTCTCCGTCACCGACTCCCTGCGGGTCCTGCGGCGGGTCGACCGCTGAGAGGGGCTGTCAAGGGTGGGCCGTCAGAACCCGAAGCCGGATGTGACGTAGAGGCAGTTCGTGTAGCTGTAGCCGGGCTCGATCTTGCTCGTGCTCGCCTTGTCGGCGGCGGAGGAGCCGATGGAGCTGTCCCGCTTCTGGAGGAAGTGGTAATTGCCGGCGGGCAGCAGGAGTGTCGTCTTCGGGTACGTCGACGACGGGCCCGAGCACGCCTTGATCTTCGGGGCGTTGAGGGCGAGGCTGCCCCGGTACGCCTTGCAGGTCCCGCATGCCTTGAGCGTGACCCGTCCGGTGACCGGGCCCGTGTAGAGCAGCTCGACCTCGCCCGGGCCGTCGTTGGACACGACCATGACCATCCGGGAGCCGCCGGGCGCCTTGGCCGGCGGCAGTTGCCGCCCGGCGGCGGGTTCCTCGTCGGCGATCTCGGCGGCGATGGCGATGCTCCGCGCGTGCGCGGCCTTGGAGCTGTTCGGGTACTTCTCGGCGAACTCCGTCATCGTCTGGATGGCGTCGGTGTAGCTCTTGTCCTTGAACTCCTTCACCCCGCAGGCGAAGTCGCCGTTCTCGATCGCCCGGCCGGCGTCCCGCGAGGCTCCGGCGAACGTGGCCCGGGGCAGCAGGTCGACCGTGGTCGACAGGCGGCGCAGTTCGACGACCACCGCGCACGGGTCGGTCGAGCCGCCCGTGATGCCGGCGGCCTTGGTCCGGATGCTCTCCCGGACCGTGGGCTCGACCTGCCGCGCGTAGGAGGACTGGGGGAAGGTCGTCAGCAGCGCGTTGAGGTGGTCGCCGGCCGTCGTCTCGGTCCCTGCTGCGCCGAGCCCCGCGATGCCGCACTCGTACCAGGAGTGGGCGAGCGGGTCGTCGGCCTTGCCGACGAGTCCGGTCAGCAGGGCGCGGTCCACCGTGTCCGGGAGCGCGCGCAGATGCTTGAGCGCGGGGACGGCGTCGCAGTACCGCTTCTTCTCGTACGCCGAGGACACGCTCGTCCAGTAGGCGGCGAGCCGGTCGGGCACGAGACGCCCGGCGCGCGACCCCGCATGCCGCGTGCCGAGGTCCTGGTACGCCGCCAGTGCCTGGCCGTAGCTGTGCTCCGAACTGGTGAAGCTCTGCCCCTCGCCGGACTTCACGAGCGCGTCCGCCGCGGCCAGGCGGTCGAGGAGCGACTGCTCCACGGCCTCGTCCCGCGCCACGCCGTAGGCCACCGAGCCGCCGACGGGGACGACCAGCAGGACCACGGCGAGCGCCAACGGGAGCGCGAGGCGCCGACCGGCGGGCGTGGAGGCGGAGGTGGGTCCGGAGGTCGCTCCGGCGCTGCGGAGGGCGAGCGGGGCCCGCAGGCCGCGCCGGGCGCCGTCCGCTGCGGCGGCCAGCAGGAACACGGCGTAACCGGCCAGGACGCCGACGGGAACACCGTCCACGTCGGCCGGCAGCGCGATCAGCAGCAGGGCCGCGGTCGCGACCCAGCAGACGGCGGCCGCACGCCACTGCTTGAGGAGCACGTAGCCGAGCCCCAGGCAGGACAGGTTCAGCAGCCCGACGAGCACGGCTTGCGCCGGGTTCGACTCCGGCGGCACGGGCGGTCCGGGCGGCGGCGCGAGGGGCGCGGGCGGCGCGGGAAACCCCGGCGGCCGCGCGGGCGGCGGCGGTACGGCACCGGGCACACCGGTCCCATTGGTCCCACCGGCCCCGCCTGCTCCGGCGGGCCCGGTCGAGCCCGGCGCCCCGTACAC
>NZ_JAGGOS010000148.1 GCF_018614205.1 Streptomyces sp. ISL-36
ACCGCCGGCCCCCGCGCCCAGACCGCCCCACCCGCGCCCAGACCGCCCAACCGGCGCCCAGACCGCCCCACCGGCGCTCGGTCAACCGCCCCGCCGGCGTCCGGCCGACCGCCCCTCCGACGCTCCGTCGGCCGCCCCGCCACCCAACTGCCGGTGAAATCGCCTCGCGTCGGGAACGCACCAGGCGTATCGCTCGTCCCCTGTGAGGGGTAAACGGCCCGACAGGCCCGGTCTCCCCTGTTGCTTTCACGTTTCGCATGGCACTATCGCCAAGGTCACCGCTAAGTTACTGACGGTAAATCAGATACCGGTGCCGGACCGTCCGAGGGGGAGCTTTGAACCGACGCCGCTGTGCCACCGCCGCGATCACCGTGGTCTGCGCCCTGACGGCGCTCGCCTCACCCGTACTGACCGGAGCGGCCACGGCCGCACCCCTTCCCCCCGCTCCCCCGACGCTGCCCGAGAAGAGCCTCGAAGAGGTCCGCAAGGAGATAGACGGCCTGTACCGGCAGGCCGCCGTCGCCACCGACGCGTACAACCTCGCCGAGGAGCAGACCAAGGAGCAGTCGGCCGAGATCGTGAAGCTGGCCCGGATGATCGTGACCGGCCGCGAGAAGATCGACCGGCTCAAGGCCCAGGCGGGCGCGGCGGCCCGCGCCCAGTACCGCAACGGCGGGCTTCCCGACGACGCCCAGTTCGTCCTCACCAACGACCCGCAGCTCTTCCTGGACAACGCCGGACGGCTGCAGCAGGGCCAGAAGGCCACCAAGGACCTCCTCTCCGAGATGACCCTCACGCAGGCGGAGTTGACGGTCTACGCCAAGGACGCGGGCACCAACTGGACCAAGCTGGAGGCCAACCGCGTCAAGCAGGCCAAGGCGAAGAAGGACATCAACGACAAGATCGCCGCGGCCAGGAAGCTCGAGTCCGAGCTGGAGGCCGAGGAGCGGGCGCGGCTGCTCCGGATGGAGGAGCAGGAGCAGTACAAGGCGCAGACCGCCTGGCTGGACACCGGCGTCCTCGACGGCCTCGACAACACGGCGACCGCGCGCGGCAAGCGGGCGGTGGAGTTCGCCACGGCACAGATCGGCAAGCCGTACGTCTGGGGCGCCGAGGGGCCCGGCTCGTACGACTGCTCGGGCCTGACGCAGAGCGCCTGGGGCGCGGCGGGCCGCGCCATCCCCCGCACCTCGCAGGAGCAGTGGCGCCTGCTGCCGCGGGTCGACATCAAGGACATGCGGCCAGGTGACCTGATCGTCTACTACAAGGACGCCAGCCACATCGGGATGTACGTCGGGAACGGGGCGATGGTGCACGCACCGCGCCCGGGCAGGAACGTGACGATCGCGGGGGCGGGCTCGATGGAGATCCTGGGAGTCGTCCGCCCCGAGTGACGCCGCTCACGGCCGCTCACGGCCGGTAGGACCGCCCCTCGGCGTGATGTTCGTCATGACGGAGCGGGCGCCGAGCGGGCAACAAGCGGGCGACAACCTCCGCATGCGCGGCATATGCCAGCGCCTGTGCGGTGCTCGTGTCGTGATCACCATTCCGTTGCCCGGCGGGGTGGCGCTATCGTCCCCGTCTGGCGGGACGTCGTTCGTCGCCCTGCCGCGCCCTCGGGGGGAGGGAAGGAAAACAGGACCGATGCCCGTACCCGTACCGCGACAGAGAATCGTCTCTGCGGCGGCGCCCGGCGCTGCCACCGCTGTGACCGCTGCGACTGGCACCGATCTCACCCTGCTCGTCGTCGAGGACGACCCGGCGGGTGCCCTCGCCGTACCCGAAATGCTCGACGCGGACGGGACCCGCGTCCGTATCCGTACCGCCCGCAACCTCACCGAGGCGGAGCGGCTGCTCACCGACGACGTGCACTGCGTCCTGGTCGACCTGGCCCTGCCCGGGCCCCGGGCGGCGGGCGACGACCCGCTCGCGCCGCTGCGGCACGTCCTGCGGCTCGCACCGCGCCACGCGGTCCTCGCGCTCGCGGCCTCGGCCGACGCGGAGCTGGCGGCGGAGGCGGTACGGGTCGGGGCGCAGGACCATCTCTTCCGCGAGGAGCTCGACGGCCGGCTGCTGAGCCGGGCCATCCGGTACGCGGTCGAGCGCAAGCGGGCCGACGTGGTCCAGGTGAAGCTGGCCGAGTCACGGCTGCGGGCCCAGGAGAACGCCCGCCTGGAACGCGGACTGCTCCCCACGCCGCTCCTGGAGGGCTCCGACCTGCGGTTCGCGGCCCGCTACCGGCCCGGCCGCTCGCGCGCCCTGCTCGGCGGCGACTTCTACGACACCGTCCGCACGCCCGACGGCACGGTCCACGCGATGATCGGCGACGTCTGCGGGCACGGCCCGGACGAGGCGGCGCTCGGCGTCGAACTGCGGATCGCGTGGCGGGCGCTCACTTTCGCGGGGCTGTGCGGGGACGAGCTGCTCTCCACGATGCAGAAGGTCCTGGAGCACGAGCGGGAGAGCGACGAGATCTTCGCGACGCTCTGCACGGTCGACATCGCCCCGGACGGGCGCCGGGCGGGTCTGTGTCTGGCCGGACACCCCGCGCCGCTGATCGCCCGGCCGGGCGGACCGGCGCGGCTGCTGCCGTACGAGGACGGCGGCCCCGCCCTCGGTCTGCTGCCGCGCGCCCGCTGGCCCCGCCGCCAGGTGGAGCTGGGCGGGACGTGGAGCCTGCTGATGTACACCGACGGACTGATCGAGGGCCGCTCGGCCGGACCGGACTCTCCCCGGCTCGGCCAGGACGGGATGGTCGAGATGATCAACCGGCAGCTGGCCGAGGGCCTGCGGGGCGAGGAGCTCCTGGAGGCGGCGGTGACCGAGGTGCGGTCGCTGAACGGCGGGGAACTGACGGACGACGTGGCGCTGCTGGCACTGGAAAGGGCCCGGGGGTAGCCCCCGGGCCCGTTTCCGCGCGCTCTGTCGGTCAGCGTCCGCCGTTGTAGGGGCCGTACGGCCCGTCGCTGCTGGAGCCGCCGCGGCGCCCGCCACCACCGCCGCCGGAGACCTGCCGCAGGGCCGGCCGGACGTCGACCATGAAGACGATGGCCGCGATGACCCCGGCGATCTGGAGGAAGAGGATCTCCAGGAACAGGTTCAGGACCAGGTTGATGCCGAGGATGATCAGCCAGAACTTCTTCGTCTGCTTGTCCGCCGCGCGGTACGCGTCCTCGCGTGCCATGGCGGCGAAGACGAACGAGACGACGGCGAAGCCGAGGAAGAGCAGCCAGACCACCAGGGTGACACCGAGGTCGAATCCGTCGCGCAACATGCTGAGCACCGCCTAGTCAGTGGAGAGAGCGCCTCGCGGCCAAGGTACCCGGTACAACGCGCCGGGCACCCTGATTGGTGCCCCGCCTCGCCCCGTCCTACTTGTCGGTGGCGGTGGCGGTCTTCTTGGCCGGGGCCTTGCGGGCCGTGGGCTTCCGCGGGGCGGGGGTCTTCTCGGCGGCGGTCTCCTCGGCCGTGACCTCGGTCTTCTCCGCCTTGACCTCGGTCTTGTCGGCCTTGTCCGCCGGCTCGGGCTCGACGACGATCGCGATCTCGGTGATCTCCTCGGCGGCCTCACCGCGCCACGCCCGGACGGCCTCCTCGCCGTGCGCGGCGACCTCCTCGTACTTCTCGCGCGCCTTGACCGCGTACTCGGCGGCGACGCCGACACTCCGCAGGGCCAGGTCCTGGGCGGTCTCGCCGAGCTTCTTCAGGTCCGTGTCGAGGCTGCCCACGACCTCGGCGAGCTTCGACTGCACGGTGGCCTGGGCCTCCTTGGCCCGGTCGCTCACCTTCTCCTGCACGGCCTTGGGGTCCGTCCGGCGCACGGCGTCGATCCGCGCGGGCGCCTCGGCGGCGATCTGCTCGATCAGGCCGGGGACCTTCTTCGCCTGCTGAACGGCGAGGTCGGCGGTGCCGGCGGCGAAGTAGAGAGGGGTACGCAGTTCTTCGATGATGGCCATGGGTGTGGTCCTCCCGGATGTGTACGTACTAGCTCGAGGGTCGTTCGGCATCGGAGGCGTGGTCATTGGCGTTGTCGTCGGCGGCGTTGTCGTCGGCGGCGTTCTCCTTGCGGAAGGAGTCGTAGATCTGGAGCAGCACCTGCTTCTGCCGCTCGTTGATCGAGGGATCGGCCAGGATGACGGCCCGCGTCTCCAGCTCGTCCCGTTCCTTCTCGTCGAGGATTCCGGCCCGCACGTACAGCGTCTCCGCGGAGATCCGCAGCGCTTTGGCGACCTGCTGCAGCACCTCGGCGCTGGGCTTGCGCAGACCGCGCTCGATCTGACTCAGATACGGATTGGACACCCCCGCGGCCTCGGCGAGCTGCCGCAGCGACAGCTGCGCGGTGCGCCGCTGTTCACGGAGGTACTCGCCGAGATTGCCGACGTTGAGTGATGCCATGCCTCGACCATGCCACCGTCCGCTAACTATTGCAAGCACATGCTTGCAATAGTGCTCGTGTCGCCCGGCGCCTCCCCGCGCCTCCCCGCGCCTGGGCCGGATCGGTCAGGAATCGAGAAGCACGGGTAGACAGGCGCCCCTAGCCTGATCGTCATGGACATCACCATTCACACGAGCTCCCTGCCGCATGACGACCCGGACGCGTCCCTGGCGTTCTACCGCGACGCCCTCGGCTTCGAGGTCCGCAGCGACGTCGGCCAGGGCAAGATGCGCTGGATCACCGTCGGCCCGGTCGGCCAGCCCGACACGTCCATCCTCCTGGCGCCGCCGGCCGCCGACCCCGGGATCACCGAGGACGAGCGCCGCACCATCGTCGAGATGATGGCCAAGGGCACCTACGGCTGGATCCTGCTGGCCACTCGGGACCTCGACGCCACTTTCGAGAAGGTGCAGGCCGGCGACGCCGAGGTCGTCCAGGAGCCGACCGAGCAGCCGTACGGCATCCGCGACTGCGCCTTCCGCGATCCCGCGGGCAATCTGATCCGCATCCAGGAGCTTCGCTGAGCCGTCCGGTCCGGCCGGTCATCGATCCGGCCCTGACGGCCGACGTCGCGACCACCGCCCTCCGCTCCGCCTCTGCCCCGCCTCCCCGCCGTCGCCAACCAGCGAAAAGGAGCTCTCTCATGTGTCACCCCTCGTGGGGGCGCGCACGTGTCGCGGCGCAGCGCCTGAGCGACCTCGCGCTGCTGCGCCGCGTCCGGGACCGGATCGACCGGGAGTACGCGCAACCGTTGAACGTCGAGGCGCTCGCCCGCGGCGCGAACATGTCCGCCGGGCACCTCAGCCGCCAGTTCCGGCTGGCCTACGGCGAGTCCCCGTACGCGTACCTGATGACGCGTCGCATCGAGCGCGCGACGGCGCTGCTGCGCCGTGGCGACCTCAGCGTCACCGAGGTCTGCTTCACGGTCGGCTGCTCGTCGCTGGGCACCTTCAGCACCCGCTTCACCGAGCTGGTCGGCATGCCGCCCAGCGCCTACCGGCGCCACGCCGCTGAAGCCTGCCTCGGAGCCGCTCTGGGGCTACGGCGGTGTCGTACAGGCCCCCGGCGGGACGATCGGGAAGACGCCGGGTCCTTCACCGACCCTGACGGCCTCGCCTGTGAGGCCACCATGCCCTGACCGCCCCCGTCAGCGTCCGACGATGCAGAAGGGGTGCCCCGCCGGGTCGGTGAGGACCCGCCACTTCTCCTCGTGCGGCTGGTGTTTCGGCCTGCCCGCGCCCAGTTCCAGCAGCCGGGCCTCGGCCTCGTCCAGGTCCGCGACGTCGAAGCAGAAGTGAATCTGCTGGGGAACGTCCTGGCCCGGCCAGGTCGGTGCCCGGTGGCCGTCGACCCGCTGAAAGCCGATGAGGAGCCCGTTCTCACCGTGGAGGCCGGCGAAGTCGGCGTTCGACTTCGGGTGGGGTTCGAGGCCGGTGGCCTGCTCGTAGAACGCCGCAAGAGCCGGCGGGTCGGCGCAGTCGAGGGTGATCGCGCTCAACTTCATCTGCAGGGGCATGGGACCTCCGGCGGCTCGGTGGACGTTCGCGATGCACACCCTAGGGAAGCCGAGGCCGGGGCAGGCGGCCGGTGCCGTGCCATGCTGGTACGTATGACACTGGACGATCTGGTACGGCTGCGCCGGGCCCGGGACATGATGGACCGCGACTACGCGCAGCCACTGGACGTTCAGGCCCTGGCGAAGGTCGCCCTCATGTCGCCCGGGCACTTCTCCCGCAGCTTCCGCGCCGCCTACGGCGAGACGCCGTACAGCTATCTGATGACCCGCCGTGTCGAGCGGGCGAAGGCGCTGCTGCGGCGAGGCGATCTGAGCGTGACGGAGGTCTGCTTCGCGGTCGGATGTACCTCGCTCGGGTCGTTCAGCTCGCGCTTCACCGAGCTGGTCGGCGAGAGCCCGAGTGCCTACCGGGCCCGCCGCCACGACGCGGGCGCCGCGATCCCTCCGTGCGTCGCCAAGATCCTCACGCGCCCCGTCAGGAACGGCGGACCGGCGGGGAGCGGGGAACCGTTGGGCAGTGGGGAACCGGTCAGGATCGGAGAAGCGGAATCCGCAGACGCGTCGTAGCGTCGACGGCATGGACATCAAGCTCTCCCAGTGCTTCATCGCCGTCGACGACCATGACAAGGCGCTCGCCTTCTACCGCGACGCCGTGGGTCTTGAGGTGCGCAACGACGTCGGGTTCGAGGGGATGCGCTGGGTGACCGTCGGGTCGCCCGCGCAGCCGGACGCGGAGATCGTCCTCGAACCGCCGGCCGCCGACCCCAACGCCTCGCCCGCCGACCGGCAGGCCATGGCGGAACTGCTGGCCAAGGGCATGCTGCGCGGCGTGAACTTCTCCACCGACGACTGCGACGCGACCTTCGAACGCATCCGGGCGGCCGGCGGCGAAGTGCTGCAGGAGCCGACCGACCAGCCTTACGGCGTGCGCGACTGCGCCTTCCGCGACCCGGCCGGCAACATGATCAGGTTCGCCCAGCCCCGTACGTCGTAACCGCTCCGCGGATGGCGGAGGGGCGGGGACGCCCCGCCCGACCGCTCCTCGGGGACGGTGGTCAGGAGGCGTGGCCGAGCGCCAGGGCGCCGACCACCGGCGCGGCGTAGATCAGCGGGAAGGGGATGTGCGCGTACCAGCGGGCACGGACCACGGCGACGACCGCTCCGGCGAAGTAGAGCACGAGCCCGATTCCCGCGGCGACGCCGATCACCGGCACGAACAGGCCGGCCAGCAGGCCCGCCGCACCCGCCGCCTTCGCCGTGCCGAGCCACAGCAGCCACGACCCGGGGATGCCGTAGTCGGCCATCGGCTGCACGACCCACTGCGCGCGGAGGAAGACGGAGACGGCCGAGAAGCCCGTCATGAGAGCGGCGAGAACGGTGACGACGGTGGAGGCGGTGGAGGCGGTGAACATCGGTGAGGCTCCCATCGGGCGTGGACCACGGCGCATCCGCTCCGGCCGGGTCCGGGTCTCTTGACTTCGTCACCGCACTGACGGGTCCGGGCGGGGAAGTGTGACCGGTGACGGACACCGGTTTTCTCCCCCCACCCACTCGTCCGCTTCCTGATAATCCGCGACGGATCGACCTTTCGCTACCCTGGCCGCCATGACAGCCA
Organism: Streptomyces sp. ISL-36; assembly: GCF_018614205.1. GTDB lineage: Bacteria > Actinomycetota > Actinomycetes > Streptomycetales > Streptomycetaceae > Streptomyces. The sequence goes on from NZ_JAGGOS010000148.1 coordinate 7,567, forward strand.
TGGCACCCACGCGCACCGAACCGGACCTGTCCTTCCTCCTCGACCACACCAGCCACGTCCTGCGCACCCGGATGAGCGCCGAACTCGGGGCGATCGGACTCACCCCGCGCATGCACTGCGTCCTCGTCCACGCCTTGGAGGAGGAACGCACCCAGGCGCAGCTCGCCGAGATCGGGGACATGGACAAGACCACGATGGTGGTGACCGTCGACGCCCTGGAGAAGGCCGGGCTCGCCGAGCGCAGGCCGTCCAGCACCGACCGGCGGGCGCGGATCATCGCCGTGACCGAGGCCGGCGCGAAGGTCGCGAAGGAGAGCCAGAGGATCGTCGACCGGGTGCACCAGAGCGCGCTCGACTCCCTGCCCGACGACGAGCGCGAGGTGCTGCTGCGCGCGCTGAACCGCCTGGTCGCCGGCCATCTTCAGACGCCCGCCGAAGGGCCCCGACCGGCCCGGCGGGCCCGCCAGAAGGGATAGCGGGGCGACAAGACCCGCACCACGATCCGTAAAAGATAGTCTGCAACAAAACTATCTGCTACGGTCTCTCCTGTTGGCTCCCGACGACAGGAGAGACCGCAATGTCTGCCACTGAAACGCCCTCCACGGAAACAACCGACCGGGAAACAACCGACCGGGAGACAACCGACCGGGAAACCCCGTCCCGCTCCCGCTGGCTCGCGCTCGGCGTCCTGGCCACCGGGATGCTGATGACGATCCTCGACGGCAGCATCGTGACCGTCGCCATGCCGGCCATCCAGAGCGACCTCGGCTTCACCCCGGTCGGTCTGAGCTGGGTCGTCAACGCGTACCTCATCGCCTTCGGCTCCCTGCTCCTCCTCGCCGGCCGCCTCGGCGACCTCATCGGCCGCAAGCGGATGTTCCTCGCGGGTACGGGAGTGTTCACCGCCGCCTCCCTGCTGGCCGGCGTCGCCACCTCCCCCGGCCTCCTGATCGCCGCCCGCTTCCTCCAGGGCGTCGGCAGCGCGATGGCCTCGGCCGTCAGCCTCGGCATCCTCGTCACGCTCTTCACCGCACCGCGCGAACGGGCCAAGGCCATCGCCGTGTTCAGCTTCACCGGTGCGGCCGGCGCCTCGCTCGGACAGGTCCTCGGTGGGGTCCTCACCGACGCTCTCACCTGGAACTGGATCTTCTTCATCAATCTGCCGATCGGCATCGCCGCCCTGCTCGTCGCGCTCCCCGCCCTGCCGGGCGACCGGGGCCTGGGCCTGAAGGCCGGAGCGGACGTCGCCGGCGCGCTCCTCGTCACCTCCGGCCTGATGATCGGCATCTACGCGGCCGTCAAGATCGAGGAGTACGGCGCCTCTTCCGCCCACACCCTCGGCCTCGGCGGCCTCGCGCTCGCCCTCCTCGCCGGCTTCGTCGTCCGCCAGGCCACGGCGAAGAACCCGCTCATGCCGCTGCGGATCCTCCGCTCGCGCAGCGTCTCGGGCGCCAATCTGGTGCAGATGCTGATGGTCGCCGCGCTCTTCTCCTTCCAGATCCTCGTCGCGCTCTACCTGCAGAAGGTGCTCGGATACGGCGCCGCCCGCACCGGCCTCGCGATGCTGCCGGCCGCGGCCGTCATCGGTGCCGTGTCCCTGGGCGTCTCGGCCCGCCTGAACGCCCGCTTCGGTGAGCGCAACGTCCTGCTCACCGGTCTCGTCCTCCTCGTCGGCGTCCTCGGCCTGCTGACCCGGGTGCCCGTGCACGCCTCGTACGTCACCGATCTGCTGCCCGTCATGCTCCTGGCGGCCGGCTTCGGCCTCGCCCTTCCCGCGCTCACCTCGCTGGGCATGTCCGGCGCGAAGGAGGAGGACGCGGGGCTCGCCTCCGGCCTCTTCAACACCACCCAGCAGATCGGCATGGCCCTCGGCGTCGCGGTCCTCTCCACCCTGGCCGCCTCCCGCACCGAGTCGCTCACGGCCGCCGGCCGCCCCGCGGCCGAGGCCCTGACCGGCGGTTACCACCTGGCCTTCGCCGTCGGCACCGGCCTCCTCCTCGCCGCCCTGACCGTCGCCTTCACGGTGCTACGCCGCCCGGACCAAGCCCCCGAGACCAGGACCCGCCCGGACCAGGCCCCCAACACCAGGGCCCACGACGACCAGGCCCGGCAGTCCGCCCCCGCCGAACGGCAGAACCAGCTCACCACCCTCTGAGCCCCCGCACCCCCACCCGAGGCCGCCCCAGGACCACCACCCACGGTGGCCCCGGGGCGGCCTCGGTCGGCAGCAGCCCCCAGCGCCTACCGCGGCGCCCTCCCGCCGAACGCCGCCAGCGTCCGCTCCAGCGCCGGCATCGCCCGCACCACCCTCCTCGACCGGATCAGCGCGTCCCAGGCCGGTTCGAACTTCTTCCAGCCGCCCGCGTACGCCAGATGCCGAAGCCGCTCGTGCGTCCCCGGCTGCGCCGACGCTCCCCGCCAGATGTTGCGCCACCGGTAGAAGTCCCGGTACGCCCGCCAGTAGCCGTCCTCCAGCTGCTTCGGTGTCATCCTGGCGGGCTTGTAGACCACATGGCGGGTGTCGTACAGATCCCAGTCACGGTGCACGATCCGGTCCTCCGCCTCCAGCTGCTTCCACAGCCCTGTGGACGGATACGGCGTCATGATGTGGAAGGTCGCCGTCTCGATGCCCTGCTCGACCGCCCACTCCACCGTCCGGTCGAAGACGTCGGGGCCGTCGTGGTCCAGCCCGAAGACGAAGCTCGCGTTCACCATCACGCCCACGTCGTGCAGCCGCCGTACCGCCGCCGCGTAGTCGCGCCCGATGTTCTGGTTCTTCTTCCGTTCCGCGAGGTTCGCCCCGTTCACGGTCTCGAAGCCCACGAACAGACTCCGCAGACCCGCCTCCGCGGCACGCTCCAACAGCCCCGGCTCCAGGACCGACTTCACCGTCCCCGCCGCCTGCCACAGGCGGCCCATGCCGGCCATCCCGTCGAACAGGGACTCCGCGAACCGCCGGTTGCCCAGCAGATGGTCGTCGAGGAAGTACAGATGCCGTCCGGGCAGCCGCTCGATCTCGGCGAGCGCGTCGTCCACGGCCTGGGTGTAGAACGACTTCCCGCCCTCGAAGAAGGCGTCCTTGTAGCAGAAGTCGCAGTGGTGCGGACAGCCCCGTGAGACCACGATCGAGTTCGGTACGAGATACAGCTCGCGCTTGATCAGATCCCGCCGCACGGGCGGGAGGCCGGCGAGCGTGCGCCGTGCGGAGTGGTACCGCCGCAGGGGCGCGCCGTCACGGAAGTCCTTCAGGAAGAGCGGCCAGATGTCCTCCCCCGGCCCGGTGAAGACCGTGTCGGCGTGCGCGGCCGCCTCCTCCGGGAGCGAGGTGACGTGCAGGCCGCCCATCGCCACATGGACGCCGCGGGCGCGGAAGTGGTCGGCTATCTCGTAACTCCGCCTCGCCGAGGTGATGTACGGCTGGAGGACGAGCAGATCGGGCGCCGGGAGGGACGCGATGTCGACCCGCTCGACGTGTTCGTCGTACAGGGTCACCTCGTCGTCGGGGTCGAGGTACCCGGCGAGGGTGGCGAGGCCCAGGGGCGGGAAGAGCGAGTACTTGATGGGCCGGAACAGCGGGCTCGTGGCCTCCGTCAGGGCAGGCAGGATCATCGTTACGCGCATGCCAGCCCAGACTCGAACGGCTACACGGCCGGTTCCACCGCCCGCGAGGGCACGCGGGGGCGTCGCCGGGTGAGCCCCACGCCCGCCAGCACCACCGCCATCCCCACCAGCACCCGCGCGGTCAGCGGCTCGTCGAGGACCAGCGCCCCCAGCGTCACCGACACCACCGGCAGCAGATAGCCGACCGTCGCCGCGCTCGTCGGGCCCTCCTCCGCGATCATCCGGTAGTTGAGGTGGAAGGTAAGACCGGTCGCGAGGATCCCGAGGGCGACGACCGCGAGCACCCCCGTCCAGGTCGGCCACCCCGTCCCCCCGACGGTCAGGCCGAGCACGCTCGAGCCCGGCCCGTCCGAGCCCACCACGCCCAGCGTCGGCACAGTCAGCGCCGGCACGCTCAGGGCCGTCGCCGTCAGCAGTTGCGCGGCGGAGAGCGCGAGGGGCGCGGTGCCGCGCCCGGTGAGGCGACGGGCCATGTACGCGAAGGCCACCGCGTAGCTCGCACCCGCGGCGAGCAGGGCGAGAGCGCCCCCGCTCATCAGTCCGGAGCCCGCGCTCCAGGGCGCGAAGATCAGCAGGACGCCCGTGAAGCCGAGGAGCAGACCGCCGAGCCGGGCGGCTCCCAGCGGCCGTTCGGTCCCGAGGCCGAGGCCGATGAGCAGGGACCAGAGCGGGGTGGTGGCGTTCATGACGCCCGCCACACCGCTGTCCACGGTCTGCTCGCCGACGCTGAACAACAGGAACGGCAGGGCGTTGCAGAAGAAGGCGGCGACGGCCAGCCGTCCCCAGGTGCGCCGGTCCCCGAGCCCCGGCAGCCGCTGCCCCGCCCCGTACGCGAGCGCCAGCAGCACCCCCGCTCCGAGAAGACAGCGCAGAGAGGTGATCCACCCCGGCGTGAGGCCGTTGTCGAGCGCGATTTTGATCCACAGGAAGCCCGAACCCCAGAGCAGGGCCAGGACACCCATCCGTGTCGCCGATGCCATGCCCCCACCGTCCCCCGGCCCCACTCGACAGGACAAGCGAAGAATCATGCACCCGGCGTTAAGCTGTGCTACATGCTCGATGTGAGACGCATGCAGGTGCTCCGGGCCGTCGTCACCAGCGGCTCCGTGACCGCCGCCGCCGCGAACCTCGGTTACACCCCCTCGGCGGTGAGCCAGCAGATCGCCGTCCTGGAGAAGGAGGCGGGCATCGAGCTGCTCGAACGTTTCGGACGGGGCGTACGGCCGACCGCGGCGGGCCGGCTGCTCACCGAGCACGCCGCCGTGATCGGCCGCCAGGTGGCCGAAGCGGAGACGGCGCTGGCCGACCTGCGGGCGGGCCGGACCGGCCAGGTCGCGATCCGCTACTTCCCCACCGCCGGGGCCGATCTCGTCGCCCCCGCCCTGGCCCGCTTCCGCGCCGAACACCCCGGTGTACGCGTCGATCTGAGGATCGCCGACGGCGCGTGGGACGAGGAGGTCGACCTCACCCTCGTGGTCGGGCCGCGGAAGACCCCGCGCGGCGGCCTGAGCCCCGCCTACCCGGTCGGCCTCGTTCACCTCGTCGACGATCCCTACCGTGCCGTCCTCCCCCGGGGCCACCGGCTCGCCGACCGCCGGGTCCTCGACCTGGCCGAGCTCGCCGACGAGCCGTGGGTGGGAAGCGAGCGCCCCGGACCGTGCCTCGACGCCGTCCTGGAGGCGTGTGCGGCGGCCGGGTTCACACCGGACATCGCGGTGGAGTGCGAGGAGTACGCCACGGCCCAGGGCTTCGTCGCGGCCGGGCTCGGCATCAGCATGATCCCGCTGATGGGGCTGGGCAGCCGCCACCCGAACGTGGTCGTCCGCCGGGTCCGCGGGCCGGAGCCGGTCCGCTCGATCCACGCGGCGGTACGGGAGTCGTCCCTCGCCCTGCCGGCCGTACGCGGTCTTCTGACCGCCCTTCAGGAGGCCTGAGCGGCAAGGCAGTCGGGCAGCGGCTCACGGTGGACGACATCGAGCCGAGAGACGGCCCGGGTGAGCACGACGTACAGCCGGTGCAGTCCGCGCGGCTCGGCCGCCACGATCGCGGCGGGTTCGGCGACCACGACATGGTCGTACTCCAGCCCCTTGGCCATCGTCGCGGGCAGCACGGCCAGCCGCCCATCGGCGAACTCCCGCGCCACCGGCACACCTTCCCCAGCGGGTGTTGTGCTCACGACGTCGCCGCTCACCTCACCCACCACCTCGCCCAGCCCCTCGCCCACCGCCTTCGCCACCGCCTCCGCCAGCGGCTCGACCAGGTTCTCCGGCGCGATCACCCCCACCGAGCCCTCCAGCGCCAGCGCGGCCCGGACCGCGTCGGCGACCCCCTCCGCCACGTCCGCGACCCGGCGGATCCTGACCTCCCCGTCCGTGCGCATCGACCGCCCCGCCGGCACGTCCGTCCCCAGCTCGGGCAGCAGCCGGTTGGCGAGCTCGACGATGGCCGCGGGCACCCGGTAGCCCGTGGTGAGCGGCACGATCTCCGCCTCCGGCCTGGCCAGATGGGCCAGCTGCTCGCGCCAGTCGCGGGCCGCCCAGGGGGTCGTGCCCTGCGCCAGATCGCCGAGCACGGTCAGGGAGCCGAAGTCGGCCCGGCGGGCGATCGCCCGGCACTGCATCGGCGACAGGTCCTGGGCCTCGTCGACGACGACATGGCCGTAGCCCGCTGGGCGTTCGATCAGCCCGGCCAGCTCGTCGAGCAGCACGAGGTCGGCCGCGCTCCACCGCGCCGAGCGGGGGGAGCGGGGCGGCTTCGACCACCGGATCTCCGCCCGCTCCTCCGCGGTGAGCAGCGGGTCGGCGGGGTCCGACAGCACCTCCGCGAGGACCTGCTCGGGGGTGACGTCGGGCCAGCAGGCGTCCACGAACGCCGAGACCGGCCGGGCCCGTTCGATCCTCCGCACCCAGGCGGCGCCCAGGGGCCCGGCCCGCCGTTCCGCCCGGAGCTGGAGGGCCCGGACCACGCGGGCGCGGACCCGGTCGCGGCCGGTGGCGTAGGCCGGCGCCTCCTCCCGTACCGCCGTGACGATCCCCGCTAGCTCCTCGGCCGGCAGCCGCAGGCGGTACGTGCCGTCGGGGACGGCCAGCTCTCCCTCCAGGCTCTCGGCCGTGGCCACGCGCGCGTACAGCGCCCGGCGCAGCACCCCTGCCATCCGTACGTCGTGCTTGACCAGGGCCGCGGCCTCGTCGTCCACCGCCCGCACCTCATGGCGGGCGATCTCCTCCTCGACGGTCGACTGCCGGATCCCCGTCTCGCCGAGGGCGGGCAGCACCTCGGAGATGTAGGAGAGGAAGGCCCGGTTGGGGCCGAGGACGAGGAGGCCGGAGCGGCGGACCCGCTGGGGGTGGGTGTAGAGGAGGTACGCGGCCCGGTGCAGGCCGACGGCGGTCTTTCCGGTGCCGGGGGCGCCCTGCACGCAGAGCGAGACGGTCGGCCCGGACCGTACGAGGTCGTCCTGCTCGGGCTGGATGGTGGCCGCGATGTCGCGCATCGGGCCGATCCGGGGGCGCTCGATCTCGCCGGTGACGATCGCGCTGACCACCTCCTCCCCCGCGGCGAGGTGCTCGTCCTCCAGGCCGGTCAGGTCGGCCGAGTCGCCCCTGCTGTACGCGGCCCAGCCGAACCGGCGCCGCCGCAGGACGCCCTGCGGGTCGTGGGCCCCGGCCTGGTAGTAGGCACGGGAGACGGGGGCCCGCCAGTCGATGACGAGGGGCGGGGAGGCCGGATGCTCGGCGATCCGGCGGCGGCCGATGTGGTGGATCTGGCCGTCCGCGCGGTCGAGGCGACCGAAGAACAGCGGGCCGGGGGGCTGTTCGCCGAACTCCTTGGCCCGGCTGCGCAGGTGGTATCCGAGGGCTTCGGCGTCGGCGCCGGAGGCGGCGACGTCCTCGCCGGTGACGGCCTGTTCGGCCACGTCCGCGGTCATGCGGGCCAGGGCGGCACGGCAGGCGTCATGGTGGTCGCGTTCGCGGGCGAGCTCGAGGTCGAGCTCAAGGTCGAGTGACGTCATTCCACGAAGGATAGAGGAATGCGTTACCGAGTTACATTTTTTACCGAGTATCGATTACTGCCCTAGGCGTACGGCAGCCCTTCCCGCAGGCCCCGGAAGGCACGCTCGGCCGCCGCGACCGCCTCGGGGTACACCGCGTCGGCGGCCTCCCCCTCCGCCATCCGGCGCGCGTTCTCCTCGGCGAGGATCCGCGTCACGGCGACGATCTGGCCGGCGGCGAGCCGGGCCGCCAGCGGATCTCCGCCGAGCTCCTCGGTCAGCGCCGCCTCCGACCTGCGCTGATACCCGTACATCCGGGCCACCAGGGCGGGCGTGCCGTACAGCAGCCGCTGGAAGGCGAGGACGGCCGGATCGTCACAGAGACCGGTCACCGGGTCCCGCCGCTCCAGGCCCTCCAGGAAGTGGGCGCGCAAGGCGCCGAGCGGCCCGCCGCCGCCCGGGCGGGCGGCCGCGACGACCCGGGCCGCCTCGTCCTCGTGGTCGGCGAACCGGTGGAGCGCCAGGTCCTCCTTGGCCGGGAAGTAACGGAAGAGGGTCGGCTTGGAGACCTCGGCGGCGGCCGCGATCTCGGCGACGGAGACGGCCTCGAAGCCCTTCTCCAGGAAGAGGGCGATGGCCGCGTCGGAGATCAGCGTGCGGGTCTGCCGCTTCTTGCGCTCCCGAAGGCCGCTCACTTCACCGCCTCCACCAGCGGCGCGATCCCGTCGAGGATCCGCTCCAGGCCGAAGCGGAACTCGTGGTCCGGCTCGTCCGGCTCGTCCATCACGCCCGAGTCCAGCATCCGCGCCACCGCCGGGAACCGCGCCGGGTCGGCCAGACGGCGCAGGGTGTGGCCGTAGCGGGAGAGAACCTCCTCCGGACCGTCGCCGCTCGCGGCGATCACGGCTGCGAGATCGGCCGTCATCAGGGCCTCGTTGCGGACGAAGCCGCCGATCAGCATGATCACCGACACCTTCGTGCCCTCGTCGAGCCCGGTGTCCGCGAGCGCGACCATGCCCCACTCCCACCAGGCCACCGCGTTCGGGGTCGCGGGCGGACCGGAGAGCGGGATGCGGAGCATCCAGAGATTGCGGTGATAGACCTCGCGCAGCGCACCGGCCCACCGCTCCAGACCCTCGCGCCAGCCGGTACCGGGCTCGGGCAGCGGCGGCGGCGCGCCCGTGGCCACGTCCTGCATCAGGATGTACAGCTCGCGCTTGGCGCCCACATAGCGGTAGAGGGACATGGTGGAGACGCCGAGCTCCTTGGCGATCCGCCCCATGGAGACGGCGTCGAGCCCCTCCGCCGCGGCGATCCGCACGGCCGCGTCGACGATCCGGTCGAGGGTGAGGCCGGGCTTGGGCCCCTTGGCGGGGCGCTCCCGCAGCCCCCAGGCGGCCTCGATGCTCGCGGGCAGGAACGAGCCGCCCTCGCCTTTGCCGTCCGCCATGAGTCGCCGCCTCCACACCTCGCGCTTGACGCCCATCCTAGTAATGCGTAACCCTTACACAGTGACGCGTATGCCATACGCAGTAACGGCCCAAGGAGCACACCCATGCCACCCGCCGTGGAAACCACCGCCCTACGCAAGTCCTACGGGGACGTCCTCGTCCTCGACTCCCTCGATCTCCGCGTCGAAGAGGGCACCGTCTTCGCCCTGCTCGGCCCCAACGGCGCCGGAAAGACCACCACCGTCCGCATCCTCACCACGCTGACCCGCCCCGACGCCGGTCACGCGCGCGTGGCCGGGTACGACGTCGTCGGCGAGCGGTCCAGGGTCCGCCGGGCCATCAGCCTCACCGGGCAGTTCGCCGCGGTCGACGAGATGCAGACCGGCGCCGAGAACCTGCGCATGACGGCCCGCCTCTCGGGCCTCGACCGCGCGGCCGCACACCGGCGCGCCACCGAACTCCTGGAGCGCTTCGGCCTCGCCGACGCCGGAGGGCGCCTGGTCAAGACGTACTCGGGCGGCATGCGCCGCCGCCTCGACCTCGCGGCCGGCCTGGTCCGCGACCCCGGCCGGACGGCCGTGGTCTTCCTCGACGAACCCACCACCGGACTCGACCCGCGCAGCCGCCAGGAGCTCTGGCAGATCGTCCGCGCGCTCTCCGACGCCGGCACGACCGTCTTCCTCACCACCCAGTACCTGGAGGAGGCGGACCGGCTCGCCGACCGCATCGCCGTCATGGACACCGGCCGGATCGTCGCCGAGGGCACCGCCGAGGAGCTCAAGACCCGCGTCGCCGGCCACCGCCTCGACCTCGTCCTGCGCGACCGGGAGAGCTATCTGCGGCTCGCCGGGCAGGCGGTCCACCGCTCCCCCGAGACACTCACCCTCGGCATCCCGACCGACGGCAGCGCCACCCGGGTCCGCGCCCAGCTCGACGCGCTCGACCCCGACCGCACCGACGTCGTCCGCTTCTCCCTCCACACGGCGACGCTCGACGACGTCTTCCTGACCCTCACCGCCAAGCAGCCCGACACGGCGGCCGAGGAGCGGAACACGGCGGCCGAGCAGCGGGGCAGCGCGGCTCAGGAGCGGGACGCGGCGGCCCAGGAGCCCGACACGAAGGAGCCCACCCATGTCTGACGCCCTCATCGCGACGGGCACGATGACCGGCCGCGGCATCCGCCTCAGCCGCCGCGACATCGACGCCGTCATCACCTCGATGATGCTGCCGATCATGCTGATGCTGATCTTCGTCTACTTCTTCGGCGGCGCCATCGACACCGGCACCCGGTACGTGACGTACGTCGTCCCCGGCGTCCTGATCCTCTGCTCCGGCTTCGGCGCGGCGAGCACCGCCGTCTCCGTCAGTGAGGACATGAAGGGCGGGATCATCGACCGGTTCCGCACGCTGGACGTCGGCGGGACGCCGATCCTCGCCGGCCACGTCGACGCGAGCGTGGCCCGCAACCTCCTCGCCACCTGCCTGGTGTTCGGCGTCGCCTTCCTCATCGGCTTCCGCCCCTCGGCCACCGCCTTCGGCTGGCTCGCCGCGATCGGCCTGCTCATCGCCTTCATCACGGCGATCTCATGGCTGTCGGCGGCGGTCGGGCTGCTCACCAAGAGCCCCGAGGCGGCGGGCGGTGCCACCTTCTTCATGATGTTCCTGCCCTACCCGAGCAGCGCGTTCGTACCGATCGACACCATGCCCGGCTGGCTGCACGGCTTCGCCGAGCACCAGCCGGTGACCCCGGTGATCGAATCACTGCGCGGTCTGCTCCTCGACCAGCCCGTCGGCAGCACGCCGTGGATCGCCCTGGCGTGGTGCGCGGGCATCCTCGCGATCGCGGTGGCCGCCTCCGGCGCCCTGTTCTCCCGGCGTACGGCGTAGCCCGCGGCGGCGCTGCGGCTCAGGGCCTCAGGGCCTCAGGGCCTCAGGGCCTCAGGGCCTCAGGGCCTCAGGAGCTAAACGGCTCGGCGGCTCGGCGGCGCTGCGGCGCTGCGGCGCTGCGGCGCTGCGGCTCAGGAGCCCCATGGCTCTGCGGCTCACCGCCTCCGTGGCTCTGCGGCTCAGAAGATGTCGGGGCACCATGGCCGGCGGGAGGCCCGCAGCAGGGTGTCCGCGAGGGCGGCGGCACCCGGGGTGGCCTCCTCGACCCGGCCGAGGGCGGCCAGCCGCACCACCGACTCGTCACCGAGCGAGAGCGTGCCCAACTCGCCGATGTCGAAGGCGAGATCGGCCGACTCGGTGGTACGGGAGCAGGTGGCACCCTCCGGGGAGGCGTCCAGCCGGTAGCGGCCGCCGGCCAGGCCCGCGGGGTCGCGCAGATCGAGGACGAGCGTGCCGGAGGCGGCGTACGTACGGCTCTCCAGCACCTTGGCGACGTCCAGGACCCTGACCCAGAGCATGTCCGCGTGCGTGGTGACACGGGCGGCGCGCGGGTCGGGGAGCAGCAGCGGCAGTAGGTCGTCGGGGGCGCGGAAGCCGGACTTGACCGTCGTGACCCAGTCGATGGAGCAGAGGAAGAGCCACAAGGCCCGCTCGGCGGCCGGCGTGACCGCGATCAGATCCTTGACCGTGGCCGTGTTCAGCGGCTGCTTGCCGTCCTCCCACTTGTCGTCGCAGGTGTAGGAGACGTACCCCTGGGGCTGGTCGGCCTCGTCCCGGTAGACCGCGTAGAACGGCTCGGTCCAGGGAGTGTGCTGGTGGCCGCGGCCGGTCAGGAGGTCCCAGCCGCGGGCCTCCCGCCCGACGATCCCGGCCCGGATCCCGCCCAGTCGGCGGTGCAGCTCGGGGGCGGTCTTGCGGATCTCCTCGGCGTCGGCGAAGTCGATCCGGCCGCCGTCCTCGGGCCGCCCGGAACGGCGCGGGTCCAGACCGGCCCGGCGGACGTCCACCGTCCACTCCGTGGTCCAGGTCGCGGGGCCGAAGCCGAACCGGCCGTAGATCGGGTACTCGGCGGCGATGAGGGTGGCGACGGCGTCCCCCCGCTCCTTCGCGGCGGCGAGGTCCCGCGCCATCATCCGGCTGAGCAGCCCGCGACGGCGGTGGGTCGCGGAGACCGTGACGCCGCTGACCGCGTCGGCGACGAGCGAGCCGCCGCCGACCGTGCTCAACTCCTGCGTGAACGACCGGAAGGTGGCGACGATCCGACCGCGTTCGAAGACGCCGAGGACCCGGGAGAGATCGGTGTGCGGCAGCCGGTCGGCGACCTCCTCGTCCGTCACGACGGGAGGTCGGAGAAATCCGGTGTTGATGGCCTTCAACCAGTCGGGGTACTCGGACTCGACGACGGCACGCACCTCGAAGCTCATTCCCCGAGGCTATGCCGCACCCCCTGCCCACGCACCCGACTTTCCCGGGCGCCCGCCGCCCGCGGCCCGCCGCCTGCGGCGCGCCGTCTGCGGCCCGCCGCCCGCCGTCACATCAACAGGTCGTCCACCTGCGCCTCGCCCTCGCGGTAGCGGCGGGCGATCTCCGCGCTGCAGTCGTCGGCCGTCCGCTGCAGTTGCTGCCGCCGCCGCGAGACCTGCTGCTCGTACCCCGCAAGCCGCCCCATCGCCGTGTGCAGCTCGTCGTCCGTGCGCGCACCGAGGTCCGACAGCTCGACCTCCGAGAGCATCTCCGCCGCGAGCCGCCGGTACTCCTCGCTGCGCGGCGTCGACAGCGTCACGTGCCGCGCCGAGGTCCGCAGCCGCGAGGGCGCGTCCGCGAGGATCTCCGAGAGCCGGTCGAGGACCGGCGCCTCCGGATCCGTACGCCGGGCGAGCTCGGCCCGCAGAATGTCGATCCGGCCCTGCAGCATCCGCCGTACGTAGCTGAGGTCCGCCTCGTCGCCCTGCGCGTCACGGCGCAGCGCCCGCAGCTCCGGGAGCCGCAGGGCCGCGAGGTCCGGCTGTGATCGCTCCGGCAGCGCCGCCTCACCCGTCCGCTGCAGGGGTGGACGTACGGCCGCGCCGACACTGGTCAGCGGTACGGGACCGGACGGCATCTGCCCGGCGCCAGGTGCACTCATGTGAATCGTCCCCTCGACCGGTGCGGAACCGCACCGCCTGACACGCATGGTGCCACTCCCGCACGTGTGTGTGCAGGCGCTCTGCACCCGTTCGGCCGCAGATGGGCGGTCTGTAGGTTGGTCCGTATGCGTGCAGTGGTACAGAGGGTGGACGGCGCGAGCGTCGTCGTGGCAGGGGAGACGGTCGGCCGGATCGTCGGCGAAGGACTGTGTGTGCTGGTGGGAGTCACCCACGAGGACACGCCGGAGAAGGCGGCCCAACTGGCCAGAAAGCTCTGGTCCGTCCGGATCCTGGAGGGAGAGAAATCCTGCTCGGACGTTGATGCGCCCTTGTTGGTGATTTCTCAGTTCACCCTCTACGGGGACGCCCGCAAGGGCCGCAGGCCCACCTGGAACGCCGCCGCGCCCGGGCCGGTCGCCGAACCGCTCGTCGACGAGGTGGTCTCCCAGCTGCGGGCCCTGGGCGCGCACGTGGAAACGGGCCGGTTCGGAGCGTCCATGCGGGTTTCGCTCACGAACAACGGCCCGTTCACGGTCCTGATCGAGGTGTAGGACCGGACGCCGGCGGGCTCCGGCCCCACGGCCAACGCCGACGCGACCGGCTGACGGCCTACGGCCTACGGCTCGACGATCGTCTCCTGGGCCGCGGCCGTATCCCCGGCGAGCAGCTCCGCGTCCACCGGCAGGTTCCGCTTCACCATCGCCAGGGCGATCGGCCCCAGTTCGTGGTGGCGGCCGGAGGTGGTGATGAAGCCCAGCTGGCGCCCCTCGGCGCCGTCCGCCGCGAGCCGGATCGGGGTGCCGTGCCCCGGCAGGTGGACCTCGCTGCCGTCCAGGTGCAGGAAGACCAGCCGGCGCGGCGGCTTCCCCAGGTTCTGGACCCGGGCGACGGTCTCCTGCCCCCGGTAACAGCCCTTCTGCAGGTGCACCGCGCTGCCGATCCACCCCAGCTCGTGCGGGATGGTCCGGTGATCGGTCTCGAAACCGAGCCGCGGCCGGTGCTCCTCGATCCGCAGCGCCTCGTGGGCGAGGATGCCCGCCGCGGGGCCGTGCGAGGCCGCGAACGCCTCCAGGTCGGCCCGGGGCAGGAACAGCTCACGGCCGTGCGGGGTCTCCCGTACGACCACGCCCTTCGGCACCTCGGCGATGGAGCCGGCCGGCAGATGGACGACGGCGATGTCGTCCGTACGGTCGGCGACCTCGACCCGGTAGAAGAACTTCATCGACTCCAGATACGCGATCAGCTCGTCCTGCGTACCGGGCTCGACATGCGCCCAGACCGTCTCGCCGTCGTCGACGAGATAGAGGGCGTGCTCGATGTGCCCGTTGGCGGAGAGGATCAGCGCCTCGGTGGCCTGACCGGCCGGGAGCTCGCTGACGTGCTGGGTGACCAGCAGGTGCAGCCAGCTGAGCCGGTCGTCCCCGGAGACGGTGACGACACCGCGGTGCGAGAGGTCGACGAAGCCGTCGCCCGCGGCGAGGGCGCGCTGCTCACGGAAGAGATCGCCGTAGTGCGCGGCGACGCCATCGTCACGGCCTTCGGCGGGAACGGCGCCGGGCAGGGACAGCAGGGGGCTGTGCGGAGAATGTCGCTGCATGCCGTAAGCCTACGACTCGCCGGCGGCCGCCTTGCGGGAGCAGTCCTCGCACCGGCCGAAGATCGCGAAATGCTTCATGTCCGTCTCGAAACCGAAGGTCTCGCGGAGCTTCCCGGTGAACTCGGCGGCGACCTCGACGTCCGCCTCGATGACGTTCGTACAGTCCCGGCAGACCAGATGCAGATGGTGGTGCCGGTCGGCGAGGTGGTACGTCGGTGCTCCGTGGCCCAGATGGGCATGGCTGACCAGGCCGAGCTCCTCCAGGAGCTCCAGCGTCCGGTAGACCGTGGAGATGTTCACGCCGGAGGCGGTCTTGCGGACCTCACCGAGGATGTCGTCGGGGGTCGCGTGCTCGAGCGTGTCCACCGCCTCCAGGACAAGCTGGCGCTGAGGCGTCAGCCGGTAGCCACGCTGCCGCAGGTCGCTCTTCCAGTCGGTGCTCACCACGCCCCCCAGTGTAGGAGGGCGTGGCCTGATCGCGCCGTTCCCGGCCGTCCTACTTGAAGAAGGCGATGCCGTCGTCCGGCAGGTCGCCCAGGCCGCGCGCCATCTCGGCGACCTCCTCGGGCGTCACGACCTTCTTCAGGTGGGCCGACATGTAGGGCCGCAGCGGGACCTCGGGGGTGGCCTTCTCGCCCACCCACATCAGGTCGCCCTTGACGTAGCCGTAGAGCCGCTTGCCGCCGCTGTACGGGCCTGAGGCGGCGGTCCGCGCGACGGCGTCCGTCACGAGGTCGATCTGCGGCTTCTGGTCGGCGAGCTCGCCGTACCAGATCTCCACGATGCCCTGGTCACGGACCATGACGATCTCGACCTTGCGGTCCTTGTCGATCCGCCAGTAGCCGCTCTCGCTCTCCAGCGGACGGATCTGGTTGCCGTCGTTGTCCAGGACCCAGGAGCGCGAGACGTACTCGATGAAGTCACGGCCGTCGTGGCTGAACGTCACGGACTGGCCGAAGTTGCACTTCTCCGCGCCGGGGAAGTCGGAGACGCCCGCGCCTTCCCACGTGCCGAGGAGGAACGCGAGGGGGACGAGGTCCGGATTGAGGTCGGACGGGATCTCGATCATGAGCAGCTCTTGGCGATCTGTAGAGGTGATTAACGCTGGCCCTGGTACAGCTTCTTCACGGTCAGACCCGCGAAGGCGAGCACGCCGACGCAGACCAGAATCAGCAGAGCTTCGAAGAAAACGATCACGGAGTGCTCCTCGAATGAGCGTGAAGGCGGAACGGGCCGAACCCCAGCTTAGTCGGCGGGGGCCCGGCCCTCTCCGTGAGGTGGGTCAACGCGGCGGCTAGCCCAGAAGCTGGTTCTGCAGGGTGACGGTCTGCTCGAACGGGACCAGGAGCGCGTCCCCCTTGCGGGACTGGGTGACCAGCGCGACTGTGTCCCCGGCCTGGATGTAGGCCCAGCGGGTCTGCTCGGACCCCGTCGGCAGCTCCACGAAGGAGTACAGGGCGGTGTACGGCACTCCGACCGCGCTCGCCAGGGCGCTCTCCATCTGCACGCCCTCGACGCCCTCCAGGAGCGGACCGTCGACCGAGCCGGCCTTCAGTGCGTCGTCTTTGAAGGCCTCGGCGAAGGCCACCGAGTTGAACCGCAGCAGATGGATCCGGGTCGTCGTGCCGTCCGGCGTGGTCCAGCCGCGGGCCGCGACGTGGCGCAGCGCGGAGTCGGCCAGGGCCTCCTTCAGCGCCGCCCGGTCGTCCTGCCGGTAGAGCGACAGGTACTGGTCCAGGGCGACCCATCCGCCGTTCCGCTTCGGGTCCACCGTGGCGCCGGCCGGGGCGGGCAGGAGGAGGGCGCGGAGGTCGGCGTGGTGGACCTCGCCGTCGTTGCCCTCGGAGAAGGGGCGCGGCGAGCCCTGCGGCAGAGCCGGGAGGCGGAGCGTCGGGTACTCCCAGCGGCCGTCGTGCTCGGTCGCGAGACCGGGTACGTCGGTGCGCTCCATGGAGGTGATCCCCAGCGCGGTCCCGGCGCCGAGCCCACCGCACACGACCACGGCGGCGGTCCACCGGGCGACGGCCCACAGCACGCGCCGGGTGGCGCCGGACGCGGCGGGGACGGGGGCCTCGGTGACCTCGGGGACCTCGGTGTCCTCGGTGTCCTCGGGGCCGGCTTCGGCGGTTTCGGAGGCGTCGGTGGCTTCGGTGACGTCGGGGCCTTCGGGTGCGGGGTCCGGGAGAACCGTGTCCGCGATGGTGTCCGTCTGCTCGGTCATACGTACTCCCCCGGGGACGTGATGTGGTCCAGCTGCTGCTTCACGATCTCCGCCACCGCCGACTTGTCCATCGGCTTGACGCCCGAGGCGGTGACCGAGACGGAGACGTCGGCGTCGTACCCCGTGCACACCATCACGTCCAGCTCGTCGGCCCGGTCCTCCTCGTCCAGGGTCGGGTCCTCCGGGAACATGAAGCAGGCGGAGTTCTTGTGGCCGCCGATCTTCGGCCCCTTCGGGAGCTCCAGGAGGCCGAACAGCTCCTTCCGGAGCTCGAACACCTCGCGGATCCGATTCCTGTCCTTCATCCGCGTGATGTGCACCGTCATCACGAGATCCGTGTCGCTCGACACGAACGAGCGGACCGCGACGCCCTGGACGCCGAGACGGTCGACCCGCTTCTCGTAGTCGCGGCGCTTCTTGCCGGCGAGTCCCGCGGCCTCCTGCTTCAGGAGCGCGGCGGCCTCCTTCGCGCCCAGCTCCCCGTCGTTCCCGTACGCCTCGACGTCGGGGCCGAGCTCGTAGCCGGACGGAACGGGCAGCAGCAGCTTGCTGAGCGGCGTCGAGGCCTTGCCGCGGGTGGCGCCGAGTGTCGCCGGGTCCTTCCCTCCCCGCTGCGGGTCCGGGCTCTCCCAGACGACGGTGGGCGCCGACCGGTCCGCGGCACCGACGGTGATCCCCGTGTACGTCAGGCCACCGCCGATCGCACCGAGGACGAGCACGGCGGGCAGGACGACGGTCAGCAGCGTGCGCCCGCGCCGGGGCCTCGTCGGCTCGTCCGTCGGAAGGGTCGCAGCGGTCGCGGCGGTCGCGGCGAACACGTCGGCCGCCTCGGTCTCGTCGGTCTCGTCGGTCACGGTGTTCCGGTCCTCGTTCCGGTCCTCGCTCACAGGCGCCCCAGCTGTCGCTCGGCCACCGAAGCGATGTCCTTCGCGGAGATCTTCTTCGTGTCGTGGATGAAGATCTCCACGGCGATTTCACCCCGGTGGAAATAGGCCCGCGCCTCGTAGTGGTCGAGATAGCCCGACGTCCGCTCCACGGGGAAGAGGTAGTAGCGGCCGTTGGTGGAGCCCTCGATCGGATCGCCCTCGTCACGGGCGAAGTCCTCCTCGGGCATGTAGTCCATCTGGCTCTCGGAGTGGTCCTGCGCACTGAGCTGATCGCCGGAGCGGTACTGGACGAGCCGGATCTCCGTCGTCCGGTGCTCACCGGTCTCCCACGAGGTGGTCGCGACGCGCCGGAGCCGGAGGCCCAGCTGATACCTGAGCGCCCTGCCGGGGCGATTGAAGCGGCTCGCGTACACGGCCGGCGACATCCAGCCGTCGGCGTCCGCGAACTCCGCCTTCTTCGCCCCCGCCGGCTTGGGAAGCAGCAGCTTGCGCAGGTCCCCGTCCGTCTTGACCTTGCGGTCCTCGGCGGCCGTGAGCGCCACTGGCTCCTGCCCCTTCGGCAGCGGACCCGGGTACGCGAGGGCCGGCTGGTTCAGCGCGGGGAGCGGAGTCGGCTCCCGCTCGGCCTGGACGCCGTAGCCCACGGCCGTACCGCCGACGACGCCGAGGACGGCGGCGACGGCGATGAGACCAAGGGTCCGGCCCGTACGCCGTCGCGGCCCTTGCGGCTCCACCGCCGCCTCCGCGACCTCCTCCGTCTCCTCCCCGCCCGGAGGCGATATCGGATATTGGATACTTTCTTCGGTACTCAAAGTCCCCCCACGAGACATTGGAAGCGCGGATTCCATAAACCGCGCACCCCACTGACACGTGAGTGATGCAGGGGGTTGTGGAGGATCGCATTACAGTTCGACATATGGCGAAGAAGCTCGTGATCAAGGTGACCGCCGGGGCCGACGCCCCCGAACGCTGCTCCCAGGCCTTCACCGTGGCCGCCGTCGCCGTGGCCAGCGGGGTCGAGGTCTCGCTCTGGCTGACCGGGGAGTCGTCGTGGTTCGCCCTCCCGGGACGAGCCGCCGAGTTCGAGCTGCCGCACGCGGCGCCGCTGCCGGACCTGATCGACTCGATCCTGTCGGCCGGCCGCATCACGCTCTGCACGCAGTGCGCGGCGCGCCGCGAGATCACGGAGAAGGACGTCCTGGAGGGCGTACGGATCGCCGGCGCCCAGGTCTTCGTCCAAGAGGCCATGACCGACGGCACCCAGGCCCTGGTCTACTGACCGCCCCGGTCCACCGACTCACGGCTCCCGGCGCTTCTTGCCGTCGAGCTCGTCCCACCACTCGTCGGACTTCGGGTCGCCCGAGGGATCGTCCCACCAGCGGTCCTCGGGCCCGCGCCGGTTCGCGATCATCGCGGCGACCGGCGGAATGACCATGGCGACCACACACATCCCGATGGCGACCGGCATCGAGAACAGCCGCACCACGGCCCAGGCGCCCACGAAGAGGGCCAGGCAGACGCCCATCATCCAGAAGTAGACATGCCGCCGGCGCGCGTACATGCCTTCAGCGTACGACCGCCGACACCTCACGGGCAGACCCGCCGAAGCTCGTGCCTGAGGGCCGGCCGACGGGTGCCCGGACCTGATGTCAGCACCTCCTGCCAGGATGCTGCCGTGACAGCCACACGTGATCAGCGTCCTTCCGAGTCCACCCTGGACTTCCTGCGTTCCGCGTTCCCGCCGGAATGGCGCGAGCCGGCGCTCGGCCAGGAAGGTGTCGGAGCGTGGGAGGCGGAGAACGGGGTGGCCCTTCCGGAGCCGTACAGGACCCTCATCGCGGAGATCAGCAACGGGACCGGCCTCGGCCCCGCTGGGGACGGCGGTCTCCAGCCACTCGGTCGGCTGCCGGAGAGCTGGCCCGACCTCGGCCCGCGGCAGCCGGGGGAACCGTTCCCGCTGGAGGCGGCCTGGGTCTGGGAGGACGACGAGAGCATCGACTCCGAGGACCCGCGGATCGATGCCGCGTACAACGACGGGTCCGTCGTCCTCGGGTCCGAGGACGGGCAGTCGTTCTGGCTCCTGCTGACGACAGGCGCCCGCCGCGGCGAGGTGTGGAGGTCGCCGACGTGGGCGCGATCCCGGCGCACACGGACCACGCATGGGGCTTCGAGGAATGGGTGCGGCACTGGCACACGGGCAACGACTGGTGGGAATGAGCACAGCCGTCCTCGGCCGCGGCGACGCGTGCGGACAGCGCCCGCGAGCAGACCGAAGGGCCGCATCTCAGGTCATGTAGGGCGTCCAACCCCCCAAGAGTGCGGCCCTTCGGCCGATCAGTGGTGCGGCGTCACACCGCGATGGCGACCTCCGCCAGGCCACCCTTCTGCGCCACGACCTTGCGGTCGGCGGTGCCGCCCGGCACCAGGGCGCGGACGGTCCAGGTGCCCTCGGCCGCGTAGAAGCGGAACTGGCCCGTGGCGGAGGTGGGGACCTCCGCGGTGAACTCGCCGGTCGAGTCCAGGAGGCGGACGTAACCGGTGACGGGCTCGCCGTCCTTGGTCACGAAGCCCTGGATGGTGGTCTCACCGGGCTTGATCGTCGAGGCGTCGGGGCCGCCGGCCTTCGCTCCACACATGTTTTCTGTCCTTACGGTCGAGGGGTCCGGAGATCGGGAGGTCCGGGGCTTACTTGTTGGCGCCGAGCTCGATCGGCACGCCGACGAGGGAGCCGTACTCGGTCCAGGAACCGTCGTAGTTCTTGACGTTCTCGACGCCGAGCAGCTCGTGCAGGACGAACCAGGTCAGCGCGGAGCGCTCACCGATGCGGCAGTAGGCGATGGTGTCCTTCGCCAGGTCGACCTGCTCGTCCTCGTAGAGGGCCTTGAGCTCGTCGTCCGACTTGAAGGTGCCGTCGTCGTTGGCGTTCTTCGACCACGGGATGTTGCGGGCGCTCGGCACGTGGCCGGGGCGCTGCGACTGCTCCTGCGGGAGGTGGGCCGGGGCGAGCAGCTTGCCGGAGAACTCGTCGGGCGAGCGGACGTCGACCAGGTTCTGGGCGCCGATCGCGGACACGACGTCGTCGCGGAAGGCGCGGATCGAGGTGTCCTGGGCCTTGGCCTTGTACTCGGTGGCCGGGCGGTTCGGGACCTCGGAGCCGTCGACCAGGTCGCGGGAGTCGAGCTCCCACTTCTTGCGGCCGCCGTCGAGGAGCTTCACGTCCTGGTGGCCGTAGAGCTTGAAGTACCAGTAGGCGTAGGACGCGAACCAGTTGTTGTTGCCGCCGTAGAGGACGACCGTGGTGTCGTTCGCGATGCCCTTGGCCGAGAGGAGCTTCTCGAAGCCCTCCTGGTCGATGAAGTCGCGGCGGACCGGGTCCTGCAGGTCCTGGGTCCAGTCGATCCGGATCGCGTTGCGGATGTGGTTCTTCTCGTAGGCCGAGGTGTCCTCGTCGACCTCGACGATCGCGACCTGCGGGTTGTCGAGGTTCGCCTCGACCCAATCGGCGTCTACCAGGACGTCGCTGCGGCTCATGCTGTTTCTCCTCCGGGGCAGTGTTCGGCGGTGTGGCGCAAGGTGGTGCGGGTACGCGTCATCGCGTGCGTACGGCTACACGGGTTGGCCCCGACCGCGTCGGTCGAAGGGCCTGGGGAATGCGGGACTCGAGCGTCCCGCTCAGACGGAGCGACAGAGCATGGCGGCGACGCGGCACAGGTCTACTGCCCGCCGCTTCGTGAGATCCGCCTGTCGCTTCATGCCCTCGATCGTAGGGACGGACAGGCGGCCGTGTCACCGGTGTGTCGTATTTTGAGACGCGATCGTCCGAGATGTGGGACGCGATCACTCGGAAGGGCCGGTACGGGCCTCTCCTCGCCCGGCTGTCCCGGTTCTGTTTCTACGGATCGGACGGCAGCGTCTCACCATGTGGCCGAGCGCGTTCTCAGCCCGCCAGGACGACATCCTTGCCGGTCACCGCGATGGCCACGCCGTCCTCGCGCGCCTCGACCTTCTCCAGCTTCATGCCCGCCGGCAGGCCGCCGATCCGCCGGTCGAAGTCGGTGCGCTGCCGGACCAGGTCCTCCACACCGGGGATGCCCTCACCGGGCACCTCGTCGGCCCGGACCCGGATCGTGTCCCCGTTCACCACGGTCACCGTGGACAGGACGGTGCGAGTGACCGTGCGGCCCAGGATCCGGATGCTGCCGGTGACCTTCACCTTGCCGTTGCCGCCGTGGGCGATCTGCACGTCCCGCTCGGCGGCCGCGGTGAGGTCGGCGTACGAGATGAGCGCGGTGCCCTCGGCGGTGGCCGCCCGGGCGCTGGTGTAGTCGCCGTTCAGGGTCACGTCGTGGAGCGTGGCGGACATCTCGCTGATCCGGATCTTGCGGCTGCCGGCCGTGGCCTCGACACCCGTCAGGGCCACGTCGACCTCGTCGAACCGCTCGTCCATGATCTGGGTAAGGAACGGGAAGCCCTTGATGTCGACGTCCGTCGAGCCGGCCCGGGCGGGGCCGAGCCGGACGCGGTCGGCGGCCTCCGACTCCGCGTAGGCGACCGCGAGGCGGTCGACTCCGACGAAGACCCCGCCGAGCACGACGGCAACGATCAGCAATATGCGCAGTGCTCGCACGGCCCGCACGCCCCCAAAAAAGTTCCGGCCCCCCGACACGAAGATCGACGTGTCGGAGGGCCGGTTGGTTCCCGCTCGGTCCCGCGGCGCGGTCAGCCCAGCGCGCGGCCCAGCAGGTAGACGGCGGGTGCGGCGGCGGTCAGCGGCAGCGCGACGCCGGCCGTCATGTGCACGAACCGGGACGGGTAGTCGTAGCTCGCGACCCGCAGTCCCACCAGCGCGGACGCACCGGCCGCGAGGCCGAGCAGCGCCCCGGAGGAGCCCAGGCCGGTCATCGAACCGGCCGCGATTCCGGCGCCCGCGGCGGCGAGTAGCGCGACCACGAGGGAGACCGGTCCGGGCAGCGGGAGCGCGCGGGCCAGGGCGGCTGCGGCGACCGCGACCCCGCCGACGACCACGGCGTCCGGTGCGGCGCCGAGGTGCCCGGTGGCCACGATCGTCAGGGCCGCCGAGGTGACGGTGGCCATCAGGCCGTACATCCGCTCGTCCGGGTCGGCGTGGCTGCGCAGCTGGAGGACGAGGGTGAGCAGGACCCAGACGCCGAGGGTGCCCATGATCGCGGCGGGCGCGTTCTCGCGGCCGGCGGCGAGCAGGGCGATGTCGGCGGTCACTCCGCCGGCGAAGGCGAGGGCGATGCCCTGACGGGCGGGCCACATGCCGTTGAGCCGGAACCAGCCGGCCGCGGTGACGGCCTGGAGCAGGACGAGCGGCACGAGCAGGGCGTACGGGCCGAGGGCGGCGCCGCCGGCGAGCAGGGCGCCGAGGGCCGCGGTGAGGGCGGCCGGCCGCAGCCCGGGCTCGATGACGGGCGAGCGGCCCTCGGCGCGGGCGCGCTGGGCGGCGGTCATCCGGGTGTTGCCCGAGGTGGTCGGCGCGGAGTACGCGGGCG
>NZ_JAGGOS010000014.1 GCF_018614205.1 Streptomyces sp. ISL-36
CGTCGTCCTCGGCACCGCCGCCCGCGCCGCCGGCCTCGGCCCCGAGGACGCCGCGCACTGCGTCGCGTACGAGACGGTCAGCGGCCCGGCCACCGCGGCGGTACGCCTCCTCGGCCTCGACCCCTTCCAGGCCACCGCCGTCCTCGCCCGCCTCGCCCCCGAGATGGACCGGGTCGCCGAGCAGGCCGCTGCCGCCGCGCTGAGAGGTGTCGACGCCCTGCCCGCGGCGTCCGCGCCCCTCCTCGACATCACGGCCGAGCAGCACGCGGCCTGGCCCGTCCGCCTCTTCGCCTCCTGAGACCCCATCCTGAGACTCCCCCCATCCTGAGACTCCCCCCATCCTGAGCCTCTTCCCGTCCTGAGAACCACTGGAGCCGCCCCATGCACCTCGACCACTCCCACGACGGCCCGGCCGCCGTCTCCGCCGACGCCCACCGTCCCGACGGGAAGCGGCGCGCGCTGCGCGTCGGACTCGGCGGGCCCGTCGGCTCCGGCAAGACCGCGACCGTCGCCGCGCTCTGCCGCACCCTGCGCGACCAGCTCTCCCTCGCCGTCGTCACCAACGACATCTACACCCGCGAGGACGCCGAGTTCCTGCTCCGCAACGCCGTCCTGCCCCCCGAGCGCATCCAGGCCGTCGAGACCGGCGCCTGCCCCCACACCGCGATCCGCGACGACATCTCGGCCAACCTCGAAGCCGTCGAGGAGTTGGAGGACAGGGTGGGCCCCCTCGATCTGATCCTCGTCGAGTCCGGCGGCGACAACCTCACCGCCACCTTCTCCAAGGGCCTGGTCGACGCCCAGATCTTCGTCATCGACGTGGCCGGCGGCGACGACATCCCGCGCAAGGGCGGCCCCGGTGTCACCACCGCCGACCTGCTCGTGGTCAACAAGACCGACCTCGCGCCGTACGTGGGCTCCGACCTGGAGCGGATGGCCCGCGACGCCAAGGCGCAGCGCGGTGACCTGCCCGTCGCCTTCACCTCGCTCACCGGCCCCGACGGCGTCCGCCCCGTCGCCGACTGGGTACGCGCCCAGCTGGCCGCCTGGGTCGCATGAGCCTGAACGCCACCGCCCGGATCGTCGCCGACGCCGACGGCGGCCTGCCCCTCCTGGAGAGCTCCGGCCCTCTCGCAGTCCGGCGCACCCGCGCCACCGGCCCGTACACCCGCGTCACGGTCGTCGGCGCGATGAGCGCGCCGCTCGGCGGTGACCGGCTGGCCGTCGAGACGGAGGTACGGGACGGGGCGCGGCTCCTCGTGGACTCCGCCGCCGCGACCGTCGCCCTGCCCGGACGGGGTGACGAACCCGCCGTGTACGACATCCGGCTCACCGTCGGCGAGGACGCCACGCTGCGCTGGCTGCCCGAACAGCTCGTCTCGGCCCGCGGATCGGACCTGCGGATGCGCACGACCGTCGAACTCGCCGGCACGGCACGGCTCGTGCTCCGCGAGGAACAGGTCCTCGGCCGGCACGGTGAGGAGACCGGCACACTCACCACCCGCCTCACCGTCCGCCGTGCGGGACGGCCCCTGCTCGACCAGGAGTTGGCGTACGGGCCGGGCGCACCCGGCGGCTGGGACGGGGGCGCCGTCCTCGCCGGCCATCGCGCCGTCGGACAACTCCTGGTGGTCGACCCGCGGTTCGAGGCGAAGCCGGTGGAGCCGCTGCTGTTCGCCGACCACGCGGCCCTCGCCCCCCTCGCCGGACCCGCCGCGCTGGTCACGGCCGTCGCCCCCGACGCACTCCACCTGCGGCGCGTCCTCGACGAGGCGCTCAACGCCCTTGCCCCGTTCTGAGGTCACCGCCCAGAAGCACATCCAGGTGCACTCCGCTCAGCGGTACACCGCTCTCCGGTTATTGGTTCGGCAAAGAAACACCAGTACGACCTTTCGCCGCGTGCCCCACTGACGAAAGGATCCCCCGGACAGACCGACATCCATAGGGGGAGGAACCACGTGGGACGCACCGCGGTGCTCGGCTCGGCCGGCACTCTCATAGCGGGCACACTCATGGCGGGCGCGCTGGCGGCTCCGGCCGCCACCGCCGACAGCCGCCACCGGCCGGACGCGGAGGCGCGCGGCGCCGCCGTCGCCGCCGAGCGGGCGGCGCAGCAGGGCATCGACTGGCAGGACTGCCCGGCCGACTGGGGCCTGGAGAAGCCCATCCAGTGCGGCTGGGTGACCGTCCCGGTCGACTACAGCAAGCCGAACGGCAAGCAGATCAAGATCGCCGTCGACCGCATCGGCGCGACCGGCACCCCCGCGGAGCGCCAGGGCGCGCTCCTGTACAACCCCGGCGGTCCCGGCGGCTCCGGACTGCGTTTCCCCCGCCGCGTCACCACCAAGAGCGCCCTCTGGGCGAACACCGCCAAGGCGTACGACTTCGTCGGCTTCGACCCGCGCGGCGTCGGCCACTCGGCCCCCATCTCCTGTGTCGACCCGAGCGAGTTCGTCAAGGGCCCCAAGCTCGACCCGGTGCCCGACAGCGAGGCCGACAAGCGCGCGCAGCGCAAGCTCGCCGCCGAGTACGCCGCGGGCTGCGCGGAGAAGAGCGGCGACATCCTGCCGTACATCAACACGCTCAACACCGCCCGCGACCTCGACGTCGTCCGGGCCGCGCTCGGCGAGAAGAAGCTCAACTTCGTCGGCGTCTCCTACGGCACCTACCTCGGCGCCGTCTACGGCACCCTCTTCCCCAGCCACGTCCGGCGCATGGTGCTCGACAGCGTCGTCAACCCCTCGACGCGGAAGATCTGGTACGAGGTCAACCTCGACCAGGACATCGCCTTCGAGGGCCGGCTCAAGGACTGGATGACCTGGGTCGCCCAGCACGATGCCACCTTCCACCTCGGCGACACCTACGAGGAGGTCCGGCAGCAGTGGGAGACGCTGCGCGCCGCGGCCAAGAAGAGCCCGCTGGGCGGGAAGGTCGGACCGGCCGAGCTCGTCGGCTTCTTCCAGAACGCGCCGTACTACGACTCCATGTGGGTCCCGGTCGCCAAGGCCTGGAGCGCCTACGCCGCCGGTGACCCGCAGCCGCTGATCGACTCGGCGGCCGCCGACCCCACCGACACGGCCGGCAACACCGCCTCGGAGAACGGCAACGCGGTCTACACCGCCGTCGAGTGCGCCGACGCCCCCTGGCCGACCAGCTGGAAGAAGTGGGACCGGGACAACAGCCGGCTCCACGAGAAGTACCCCTTCATGACGTGGGCCAACGCCTGGATGAACCTGCCCTGCGCCACCTGGTCCACTCCGCGTCAGCGGCCGACCGAGGTGCGCACCGGCAAGGGCCTGCCGCCCGTGCTCATCACCCAGGCCGAGCGGGACGCGGCCACGCCGTACGCCGGAGCGGTCGAGCTGCACAAGCGGTTCAAGGGCTCGCGTCTGATCACCGAGAAGGACGCCGGCTCGCACGGCATCACCAACCTCGTCAACCCGTGCCTGAACACCCGGGTGGAGGCGTACCTGCTGACCGGCGCGCTGGACGGCAAGGACGTGACATGCGCTCCGCACGCCACGCCCCAGCCGTAGCCACCGACTGACGGGGGAGGGGCGGCCGCCCGAGCGGCCGCCCCTCCCTCATGCGCGCGTGGCCAGCCAGGCGTCCTCGGCCGCGTAGTCGAAGAAGTCCACCTGGTACTTCACCAGACCCGGGAACGCCTCACGCCACTCCCGCACCGCCAGCTGCGCGGTCAGCCACTCGACCGTCGCCGGCAGGGACTCCTCGTACGACACCACCGGCCGGTACCCCAACTCCTTCTCCGCCGCCGTCATCCCGTAGACGATCGGGTGGGCGCCCGTCCACGGCGTGAGCCCCACCGTGCCCACCGCGGGCCCCTCGATGAGGACCGTCTCGCTCTCCACACCCATCACCGCGTCGATCGCGCGGCCGATCTCCGCCACGGTCGGCGCCTGCGGATCGGCGCCGTTGAGCACCCGGCTGCCCGGGTTCGCCGCCGCCAGGCGGATCAGCTCCGCCAGATTGTCCACATGGACGGGGTGGAACCGCGAGGCGCCGCCGTACGAGAGGACGCGCACCGGCCGCCCGTCGAGCGCCCGCTTGACGAACCACAGCTCGCGCGGGCCCGGGCAGTACGGTCCGTGGATCGCACCCGCCCGCAACACCGTCGTCGGCAGCGCCTCGCCCGCTGCGAGCAACTCCTGTTCCAGCGCCACCTTCCGCGTGCCGTAGGTCCCCTCGCCCCGCGCCACCGTCGGCCAGGACTCCGGGATCGGCACCGGGAAGGCGGGGAAGCCGTCCGGCTCGTCCTGAGTGTCGAAGCTGCGGCCCCGGTCGTCCTCGTAGACCGCACCGCTGGAGATCACCACCGCCGAACCGATCCGGTCGGCGAGCGCGGTCAACTGCCGCCCGTGGCCGCCGTGGTAGGCGACGATGTCCACCAGTACGTCACAGCCGTCGCCGAGCCCCGCCGCGAGCGCGCCCTCCTCGTTGCGGTCGAGCGCCACCGACCTGACCTCCGCCGGCCACCTCTCGTCACGGCCACCGCCGCGCGACGCCGCCGTCACCTCCCAACCGTCCGCGACGAGCGCCCGCACGGCCGCCCGCCCCACCTGTCCTGTCGCTCCGAGTACGAGTGCGTTTCCCTTTGCCATGGGTGCGACGCTACGGCGGCGGTGATCGCCGCCCCACCGGCTTTCGCCGTGCGCGGATCAGCTGTCAGCGTCCGCGGCGCGGGAACTTTCG
This sequence comes from Streptomyces sp. ISL-36, assembly GCF_018614205.1. Lineage (GTDB taxonomy): Bacteria > Actinomycetota > Actinomycetes > Streptomycetales > Streptomycetaceae > Streptomyces. The sequence goes on from NZ_JAGGOS010000014.1 coordinate 4,711, forward strand.
CGGTGCCACGGCGTTCTCCGCCTCCGCCGCCTTCACCTTGGCCGCGTAGTCGTCGACGTACTCCTGTCCGGACAGCGCCAGGATCTCGTACATGATCTCGTCGGTCACCGCGCGGATCGCCGCCTTCTGGTCCTCCATCCCGGCATAGCGCGAGAAGTCCAGGGGCGCCCCGAACCGGACGGTGACCCGCCTGACCCGCGGCACGACCTGCCCGGGCGGCTGGATCTCGAAGGTCCCCACCATCGCGCACGGGATCACCGGCACCCCGGCCCTGATCGCCATGACGGCGACCCCGACCTTGCCCTTGTACAGCCGGCCGTCGTGCGACCGGGTGCCCTCGGGGTAGATCCCGAGCAGCTCGCCCTTGGCCAGGACACCGAGCCCTTCGCGGATCGCCGCCTGCCCCGCCTCCTTGCCGGAGCGGTCGACCGGGATCTGCCCGGCGCTGCGGAAGAACGCGGCGGTCAGCCGGCCCTTGAGCCCCGGCCCGGTGAAGTACTCCTGCTTCGCGAGGAAGGTGATCCGCCGCTTCAGGACGACCGGCATCAGGAAGTGGTCGGAGAACGACAGATGATTGCCCGCGACGATCGCCGCGCCCTCCTCCGGAATGTGCTCAAGGCCCTCGATCCGCGGCCGGAAGAGCAGCCTCAGGAACGGCCCGAGCAACACGTACTTCAACAGGCGGTAGAACACCGGCGGCCCCCGTTCGTCGTCCCTTGTCCCTCCGGGTACTTTCTCACCCCTCGCGCGTCCGTGGTCCACACTGGAGGAGGAGAGTGGAACCGATGGCTGCCGCACGCCGACCGAGACGGCCCGGCGCAGCCGTCACCGCGGCGCTGTGCGCGGTGATGACCGCCGGGCTGTACGGATGCTCCGACGCGGGAACCCCCGAACCGACCCCGACGCCCGCCACTACCACCCCGCGTCCCGAGTCCCGGCCCCCGTCCCGGTCTCCCTTCACCGGCCTCCCGGCCCGGCCCGCCCCCGTACTCGCCGTGAAGATCGACAACGTGGGGCCGGCCCGCCCGCACACCGGCCTCGGCGCGGCAGACCTGGTCTACGTCGAGCAGGTCGAGGGCGGCCAGACCCGGCTCCTGGCCATCTGCTCCAGCCGCCTCCCCGAGCGGATCGGCCCCGTGCGCAGCGCCCGCGAGTCCGACATCGAGCTGCTGCGGCAGTTCGGCCGGCCCGCCCTCGCCTACTCCGGCTCCCATTCCGGCCTGAAGCCCCTGCTCAAGGCGGCCCCGCTGTACGCGCTGCCGCCGGAGGACGCGCCGGGCGCCTATGTACGCGACCGCGGCCGCAGCGCCCCCCACAACCTGTACCTGCTGCCCGCCCGCGTACTGGCCGCCGCGCCGAAGGCGGAGCAGGCCAAGGACATCGGATTCCGCTTCGGCCCGGCCCCCGAGGGCGGGACCCCGGTCAACGAGCGCACCGTACGCTTCCCCGCCGCCCGGTACACCTTCACCTGGAACGGTGCCGAGAAGGGCTGGCGGGTGGCGATGGACGGCCGGCCGGCCGTCACCACCGACGGCGGACCCGTGACGGCGACGACCGTCGTCGTGCAGTACGTCGACATCCGGCCGTCGAAGTTCAGCGACTTCCTCGGCAGCGTCTCCCCGTACACCGAGACGGTCGGCAAGGGCACCGCCCTCGTCCTGCGGGACGGCCGGGGCCACGAGGCCCGCTGGAGCCGCCCGGCCGCCGAGGCAGGCACCGCCTTCACGACCCCGGCCGGCGAGCCCCTGAACTTCGCGCCCGGCCGCACCTGGATCGTTCTCGCCCCTCGCGGATAGCCGCGGGCCCTCGCGGGTACCCGCGAGGGACGACCAGGGAGGAGGTCCGCCATGGGCGCCGACATCTGGGGCTATCGCGAGACCGCGGGCCATGTGCCCGGAACCCGGCTCATCGGCTATCGGGTCGAGGCCACCGACGGACACATAGGAAAGGTCGACAAGCACACCGAGGAGGTCGGCCGCTCCTACCTCGTCGTCGACACCGGACCGTGGATCCTGGGCCGCCACGTGATGCTGCCCGCGGGAATGGTCACCCGCGTCGACACCGAGCACGAGACCGTCCACCTCGCCTGCACCAAGAACGAGGTCAAGGAGTCGCCGGACTTCGAGAGCGGGCAGCACGAGGAGGACGGCAACGCCATCAAGCTGATCGAGCACTACTACGCCAACCGCCACATGTGAGCGCGGTGACGTAGGAGGGAGGGCGGGGGCGCCTTCACGCGGAGTGCTTCAGGCGAGGGTGTCTTCAGTGGCCCGCCGGCCGCCCGCGCCGGCGGGCCCCGCCGGGAGCGGCACTGTCCGCCGCCGCCATGCCGATCGTGACCACACCGAGCACCACCCAGCCGAACCAGAGCCAGCCGCTGCTGCCGAGCGCCACGGTGTACGCCGTCGTCAGCACCAGGGCCGAAACGGTGATCACGCTCATCGTCTTCGTGGGACCGGACATGTGTCCGCCCTCCTCATGACGGGATGACGAGGCCGTCCGCTTCATCGTGACCCCTGGGAGGGGCGGAGCGCTACTCCCCTGCTCGTCCCGGTTCGGCCCGCCCTACTGGCCGCGGGCCTGGAGCGAGGCGAGATAGGCGTTGTACGCCTCCAGCTCCTTGTCCCCGTCGCGGTCGGCGGCCCGGTCCTTGCGGACGGCCTGACGCTGCTCGGAGTGGTACCACTGGTACACGAGCGCGATCAGCACCAGCACCGACGGGATCTCGCTGAAGGCCCAGGCGATGCCGCCCGCCGCGTTCTGGTCGGCCAGGGCGTCGATGGCGAGCGAGGCCGGCGGATTCTCGTACGCCTTGATCATCGGCTCGGTCGCCATCATCAGGGCGATCCCGAAGAACGCGTGGAACGGCATGCCCGCGAAGAGCTCCAGCATCCGCATCACGTAGCCCGGGCGGTGCGGCCCCGGGTCGACGCCCATGATCGGCCAGAAGAAGACCAGGCCGACGGCGAGGAAGTGCACCATCATCGCGATGTGCCCGACCTTCGACCCCATCAGGGTGTCGAAGAGGGGGGTGAAGTAGAAGCCGTACAGGCTCGCGATGAAGAGCGGGATCGTGAACGCCGGGTGCGTGATGATCCGCATGTAGCGGCTGTGCAGCAGCATCAGCAGCCACTCGCGGGGCCCCTTGCTGCCGCGGCCGGCCACCGGCAGCGCCCTGAGCGCCAGCGTCACCGGCGCGCCGAGCAGCAGCAGGATGGGGGAGAGCATCGAGACGACCATGTGCTGCACCATGTGCACGCTGAACATGACCATGCCGTAGTCGTTGAGCTTGGTGCACATCATCAGCGCCACGCTCAGCACACCGAGCGTGAAGAAGACGGTCCGGCTCAGCGGCCAGCGGTCGCCGCGCCCCCGCAGGCGCGCCACGCCCCACCCGTACAGCGCGAGCCCCACGAGGCAGCCGACGAGGAAGAACGGGTCCGCCGAGAACTCCAGCCCCCGCCCCAGCGTGAACGGCGGCAGATCCATGGTCGTGCCGTGCCCGCTGTGATCCATCTGTGTACTCCTGGAGCCCGATTCGCGCTTGTTGTCCGCACCAGACTAGAACCGCCCCCGTTCGCGGATGCGACCGGGGGCGGATCGTGGAGCTACGGGAGCGTCGTCAGAGCACGCACTCGGCCTCGGCGTACCGCTCGGCCGGAACGGTCTTGAGGGTCTCCACGGCCTGCGCGAGCGGGACCATCTCGATCTCCGTGCCGCGCAGCGCGGTCAGCATGCCGAACTCGCCGCGGTGCGCCGCCTCCACCGCGTGCCAGCCGAAACGGGTGGCGAGGACCCGGTCGTACGCGGTCGGCGTGCCGCCGCGCTGGACGTGGCCGAGGATCACCGGCCGGGCCTCCTTGCCGAGGCGGCGCTCCAGTTCGACCGAGAGCTGGTTGGCGATGCCGGTGAAGCGCTCGTGACCGTACTGGTCCTTGGCGCCGACCTCGAAGCTCATCGAACCCTCGCGCGGCTTGGCGCCCTCGGCGACCACGACGATCGCGAAGCGCTTGCCGGCCTCGAAGCGCTCGCCGACCCGGGCGGTCAGCTCGTCGATGTCGAAGGGCCGCTCGGGCACGACGATGGCGTGCGCGCCCGCCGCCATGCCGGAGTGCAGGGCGATCCAGCCGGTGTGCCGGCCCATGACCTCGACGATCAGGACCCGCTGGTGGGACTCGGCGGTGGTCTTCAGCCGGTCCAGGGCCTCGGTGGCCACACCGACGGCGGTGTCGAAGCCGAAGGTGACGTCGGTCGAGGCGATGTCGTTGTCGATCGTCTTGGGCACGCCCACGATCGGCAGCCCGGCCTCGGACAGGAGGTTGGCGGCCTTCAGCGTGCCCTCGCCGCCGATCGGGATGATCGCGTCGAGACCGAGCTCGGCGACATGGCCCCTGGCGCGCTCGACGCCGTCGACCAGGTGTGCGGGCTGGACCCGGGAGGAGCCGAGGATGGTGCCGCCACGGGCGAGGATGCCGCCCACCGCGTCGAGGTCGAGCTTGCGGTAGTCGGCCTCCAGGAGACCCTTCCAACCGTCGTGGAAGCCGATGACCTCGTCCCCGTGGTCGACGACGGCGCGGTGCACGACGGAACGGATGACGGCGTTCAGACCGGGGCAGTCGCCGCCGGAGGTGAGCACACCAATGCGCATAGCCCGAAATACCTTTGCAACGTGGGCCGACTCCCGGACCACGTCGTCCGGTTGGATCCCCGCCACCCTATCGGTGCCGGGTGGCGGGGCCGAAACGGATGTCCGCACAGTGGACACCGTAGATTCGTACGAATCCGCGGCAATCGTGCGTCCGTACGTCCGGGTGTCGCGGATCCGGGCGTCAGGCGGGCTGCGTCGCAGCGGCGATGCGCTCGGAGCGCAGCGCCTCGTACCACCGGTCGTCGGTCGGCGGCAGCGCGTTCACGTCGAGGGCCAGCTTGAGGAGCAGGTCCGCGATCTGCGGGTTGCGGGCCATGACCGGGCCGTGCATGTACGTACCGAAGACGGTCTCGTTGTACGCGCCCTCGGTGCCGTCGCCCGTTCCGTTGCCGTTGCCGAAGACGGTCCTGGCGAAGGGGCGGGCCGTCGGGCCGAGGTGGGTGATGCCCTGGTGGTTCTCGAAACCGGTGAGCTGGGGGAGGCCGAGCCGGGGGTCGATGTCCGCGAGGACGTCACCGACGCACCGCTCGCCCTCGCCACGGGTGGAGATCACGTCGATCAGGCCGAGGCCGGGCTCGCGCTCGCCGAGGTCGTTGATGAACTCGTGGCCCAGGATCTGGTAGCCGGCGCAGACCGAGAAGATGATCGCGCCGTTCGACGCGGCCCGGGAGAGGCCGCCGTCGCGGCGCAGCCGCTCGGCCGCGAGCCGCTGCGGCCGGTCCTCGCCGCCGCCGATCAGATAGATGTCGCCGGAGGTCGGCACCGGCTGGTCGCTGCGGACGTCGACGCGCTGGACGTCCAGACCGCGCTGGCGGGCGCGGCGCTCGACGACGAGGGCGTTGCCCTGGTCGCCGTAGGTGCTGAGCAGGTCCGGGTAGACCCAGACCAGGCGCAGGCTGCTCTCACTCATGCTGCATGTCCTCTACGGGTCAGTTGCCGACGCGGCGGCGGACGTCCTGGAAGGCGGTGTAGTTGGCGATCAGCTCGATCTGTCCGGGCGGGGACATCTGCACCGCCTCGTCGATCGTCTCGCACACGCGGAAGTCCACGCCCGCGACCTCGAGGCGGACCGCGAGGTCCAGCTTGCGGTCACCGATCACCATGATCGGGTGGCCGGCGAGCCGTCCGTAGTCCACGTCCCACAGCCACGAGGTGTCCGTGCCGTCGGCGCCGCGCGCGTTGACGGAGAGGATCACCGGGGTCGGCGGCTGGTCGATGAGGGAAAACGTTTCGAGCCAGCCCGCCGGGTTCTTCGCGAGCAGCAGCCGCAGGTCACGGCCCTGGAAGGAGACCACGTCGTAGCGGCCGGCGACGGCCTGCACCTGGTACATGCGCTCAAGGGCGACCTGCGGAGGCACGCCGAAGACCGCGGCGACGGCGGCGGAGGTGGCGGCGTTGGCCTTGTTGGCGCGGCCGGGCAGCTGCAGATGGATCGGCCAGGCCGAACCGTGCGGGTCCAGGACGTGGTCGCCGTTGAGCGCCCAACTCGGTGCCGGGCGGCGGAAGCCGCACTCGCCGCAGAACCAGTCGTCGCCGGGGCGCTGCATGACACCGCCGCAGGAGGGGCACGACCAGGCGTCGTCCTTCCACTCCTGGCCGGCGGCGACCCACACGACGTTGGGGGAGGAGGAGGCGGCCCAGACGATCAGCGGGTCGTCGGCGTTGGCGATGACCACGGCCTTCGTACCGCTCAGGCCCTCGCGCCACTTCTCGGCGAGCATCCGGGTCTCCGCGGCGCGGTCGAGCTGGTCGCGGGAGAGGTTGAGCAGCGCGATCGCCTTGGGCGTGGTGTCCCGGGCGACGCCGGCGAGGTACTTCTCGTCGACCTCGATGACGCCGTACTTGGCGTCCGAGCCGCCGGCCAGCGCGGAGGTGATTCCGGCGGGCATGTTGGCGCCGAGCGCGTTGGAGACGACCGGGCCGCTGGCCCGCAGGGCCTCGGCGATCAGGCGGGTCGTGGTGGTCTTGCCGTTGGTCGCCGACACCAGGACGACGTCCAGATGCTGCGCGAGCCGACCCAGCAGATCGGGGTCGAGCTTGAGCGCCACCCGGCCGCCGATCACCGATCCGCTGCCGCGTCCCGCTGCGCGCGACACCGCGGCGGCGGCCTTGCCCGCCGTCACGGCCAGCTTGGCGCGTGGCGACAGCGGCTCTGGATTACCGGGGTGTCCTGACATCGTTCTTGTTCCTCCTTGCGTCGGTCCGGGCTCAGCCTATCGAGATCCGGCCAGCGACCCGAACCGCGGCACCACCGGGACTCCTGCCGAAAGAGCGAGGTCACAGGGGACCGTACCCTTACGCCCATGCGAAACCGGCCGATCCCCGGCAGTTCCGGCCACGTGCGAGCCATGACTCTGCTCGGCGACCCGGTGCTGCACGCCCCCTGTGAACCCGTCACCGACTTCGGCCCGGAGCTCCTCCGGCTGGTCGAGGACATGTTCGCCACGATGTACGCGGCGAACGGCGTCGGTCTCGCGGCGAACCAGGTGGGCGTGGGCCTGCGGGTCTTCGTCTACGACTGCCCGGACGACGAGGACGTCCGCCACCTGGGGCACCTGGTCAACCCGCGCCTGGTGGAGGCGGACGGGGACGTGGTCCGGGGTCCCGAGGGCTGCCTCTCCCTGCCCGGCCTGGAGGCGCCGACCCCCCGTTTCGACCGGGCGGTGGTCGAGGGCCTCCGCCTGGACGGCACCCCGGCCCGGGTCGAGGGCACGGGCTTCTTCGCCCGCTGCCTCCAGCACGAGTGCGACCACCTGGAGGGCGGCGTCTACGCGGACCATGTCACGGGGTGGCGCAAGTCACGTCTGCTGAGGGCGATCCGCAAGGAGCCGTGGGGGAGCGGGGCGGACTCCCTCAAGGCGTAGGGCTTGATTCCTCGGGACCGAGGCGTGGGTCTTGGGTCCTCGGGACCGCGGCGTGGGTCATGGGTCCTCGGGACCGAGGCGTGGGTCTTGGGTCCTCGGGACCGCGGCGTGGGTCATGGATTCTCGGAACCGCGGCGTGGGTCATGGGTCCTCGGAACCGAGGCGTGGGCCTCGGTGTCGCGGAACCCCAGGCGTAGGGCTCGACCCTCAGAACGCGGGCCCGCCTTCGCGGTCGCCCGCCTCGGCGAGGCGCCCCCACAGGAGGTCCGCCAGCGCGTGGACCAACTCCTTGCGCGAGCACGGGCGTTCGCCGAGCCACCAGTCGCCCGCCGCGTGCATCATGCCGACGATGCCATGGCCCCAGATGCGGGCCTGCGCCTCGCCGCCCGGGCCGAGGTCGATGCGTTCGGCGATGACCTGGCCCAGTTCTTCGCCCATCCGCCGCAGCAGCGGGGCCGAGTGGCGGCCCACGTCGAAGCTCTGCTCGGCCTGGTGCGAGGCCTCCGCAGGGTGCATCAGGAAGCGGTAGACCTGCGGCATCGCCTCGATCGAGGCGAGGTAGGTGTCGAGCGTCGACTCGACGCGCCTGCGCCGGTCGGCCGGGGCGTCCAGCGCCGCCCGCAGCGCGGCGAGCAGTGCGTCGGTATGACGGGTCGCCAGCGCCCGGTAGAGCCCGCCCTTGTCGCCGAAGTGCCGGTAGAGGATCGGCTTGGTGATCCCGGCCTCGGCCGCGATGGCGTTCATCGAGGCCTTGGGGCCGTCCCGGAGCACCACCCGGTCCGCCGCCTCCAGCAGTTCGCGGCGCCGCTGATCGGCCGGCTTCTGCTGGTCGGTGGTCCGGTGTGTGGTCTCCATAGCGTGTCTCCCCGCCCGTGCGAATTCCGTGAGGCTGTCGCAACGTAACACCAGACCGGCACCCGGTGCCGCGCGGCCTGAACCGCTCCGCCGCAGGTTGACAGCACCTACTTGCGAGTAACACACTTCTGTTACCGCAAGTAACGCAATGCTGGGAGGGAACATGGCCGAGTTCACGCTCGAACTCAACGACGACCAGAAGCAGGTCCGTGACTGGCTGCACGGATTCGCCGAGGACGTGATGCGCCCCGCCGCCGCCGAGTGGGACGAGCGTGAGGAGACTCCCTGGCCGATCATCCAGGAAGCCGCCAAGATCGGCATCTACTCTCTCGATTTCTACGCCCAGCAGTTCTTCGACCCGACCGGCCTCGGCATCCCGATGGCGATGGAGGAGCTCTTCTGGGGCGACGCGGGCATCGCCCTCTCCATCGTCGGCACCGGACTCGCCGCCGTCGGCGTCCTCGCCAACGGCACCGAGGAGCAGATCGGCACCTGGATCCCGCAGATGTACGGCGACGTGAACGACGTGAAGGTCGCCGCCTTCTGCTCCTCCGAGCCCGACGCCGGTTCCGATGTCGCCTCCATGCGCACCCGTGCCGTCTACGACGAGGCCAAGGACGAGTGGGTGCTCAACGGCACCAAGACCTGGGCGACCAACGGCGGCATCGCCAACGTCCATGTCGTCGTCGCCGTCGTCGACCCCGGGCTCGGCTCCAAGGGCCACGCCTCCTTCATCGTGCCGCCGAACACCCCCGGCCTCTCGCAGGGCCAGAAGTTCCAGAAGCACGGCATCCGGGCCTCGCACACCGCCGAGGTCGTCCTGGAGGACGTCCGCGTCCCCGGCCACTGCCTCCTCGGCGGCAAGGAGAAGCTCGACGAGCGCCTCGCCCGGGCCCACGAGAAGGCCAGGGCGGGCGGTGGTGAGCGCGTGAAGAACGCGGCCATGGCGACCTTCGAGGCCTCCCGCCCCGCCGTCGGCGCCATGGCCGTCGGCACCGCCCGCGCGGCCTACGACTACGCCCTCGAATACGCCAAGACCCGCGAGCAGTTCGGCCGCCCGATCATCGACAACCAGGGCATCGCCTTCCAGCTCGCCGACATGCGCACCCAGATCGACGCCGCCCGTCTCCTGGTCTGGCGCGCCTCCTGGATGGCGACCGCCGGAAAGCCGTTCACCTCGGCCGAGGGCTCGATGTCCAAGCTGTTCGCCAGCGAGACGGCCAAGAAGGTCACCGCCCAGGCCATCCAGATCCTCGGCGGCAACGGCTACACCCGGGAGTACCCGGTCGAGCGCATGCACCGCGACGCCGCGATCTACACGATCTTCGAGGGCACCAGCGAGATCCAGCGCCTCGTGATCGCCCGGACCCTCTCCGGGACGCCGATCCGCTGACGCCGTGGCCCGCCCGGCCCCCGCGGCGGGGGCCGGGAAGCTCACACCAGACAGAACTCGTTGCCCTCCGGGTCCTGGAGCACCACCGCGTAATAGCCCATCCCATGCGGCTCGTCCATCGTGTACAGCACCGACGCACCCAGGGCGGTCAGCCGCGCCACCTCTCCGTCCACCCGCTCCCGGCGCACCGCGAGCGGTACGTCACGGCCCCCGCCGACCTTCAGGTCCAGATGCAGCCGGTTCTTGACCGTCTTCGGCTCCGGGACCCGCTGGAACCAGACCCGCGGCCCGACGCCCCCGGGGTCCACGATCGACTCGGGCAGCTCCCCGGCGCCCCCCGTCAGCTCCTCCTCGGGCACCCCGGTCGCCGCCCAGTACTCCCGCCAGGTCGCGTGCCCGGCCGGCGGCGGCTCCGGCACATAGCGCAGGGCCTCCGCCCAGAACGCGACCAGCCTCCGAGGGTCGGAGCAGTCGATGGTGAGCTGCAGGGTCATCTCGATCGGTTCCATGACGAGAGCGTCGCAGGCGCCACTGACATCGAGCCAACAGGCCGATCCCGACCGGGTGTTCGCCCGCGGTCTCGGCAGGTTACGTTGGGCGGAAGAATCGCCAGGCCGGTGTCAGGCCGGTGACCACCAGGGGGCAACGTACACATGGCAACGACCACCGAGATCCCGGGACCCGCGGGGCTTCCTCTGCTCGGCTCGATGTTCGACCTCAAGAACGACTCGCTCGGAACGTTTCTGCGCGCACAGAGCGAACACGGGGACGTCGTCCGCATCACCGCCGGACCGCCCGGCGTGCGCGCCACCGTCTACGGCGTCTTCTCCGCCGAGGGCGCGCAGCAGGTCCTGGCCACCGAGTCCGCCAACTTCCGCAAGGACAACGTCTTCTACCAGGAGGTCCGCGAGTCCTTCGGCAACGGCCTGCTGACCAGCCAGGACGAGGACTACCTCCGGCAGCGCCGGCTCGTCCAGCCGCTCTTCACCCGCCGCCGCGTCGACAGCTACGCCGAGGCGGTCGCCGCCGAGGTCAGGGCCGTCACCGGCGCGTGGACGACCGCCCCGGACGCCACCGTCGACGTCCTCGACGAGATGACCCGGCTCGCCCTGCGGGCCGTCTCCCGGATCCTCTTCGGCACGGACGTCGACGCGGCCGTCGAGATCGTGGAGCGGGCCTTCCCGGTGATGAACGACTACGTCTTCCGCCGCGGCTTCTCGCCCCTCAACATCCCCCGCGACTGGCCCACCCCGGGCAACCGCCGCGCCGCCGCGGCCCACGAGGAGCTGTACGCGGTCTGCGACCGGATCATCGCCGAGCGCCGGGCGGCCGGCACGGCCGAGGGCGGGCAGGACCTGCTGACCCTGCTCGCCGAGGCCGAGAGCGCCGAGGACGGCAGCTTCGACGCCTCCGAACTGCGCGAGCAGGTACTGGTCTTCCTGCTCGCCGGGCACGAGACGACGGCCACCTCCCTCGGCTTCGCCCTCCACCTCCTCGCCCTCCACCCCGAGGAGCAGAAGCGGGTCCACGAGGAGGTCGACCGGGTCCTGTCCGGCCGCACCCCCGGAGCGGCCGACCTCGACGCCCTGCCGTACCTCACCCAGGTGCTCAAGGAGGCCATGCGGCTCTTCCCGGCCGCCCCCGCCATCGGCCGCCGCGCCGTCGCCGCCACCCGCATCGGCGACCACACCATCCCCGCCGGCGCCGACGTGATCGTGGCCCCCTGGGTCACCCACCGGCACCCCGCCTACTGGGAGGACCCGGACCGCTTCGACCCCGAGCGCTTCACGCCCGAGGCCGAGGCGGGCCGGCCCCGCTACGCCTGGTTCCCGTTCGGCGGCGGCCCCCGCGCCTGCATCGGACAGCACTTCTCGATGCTGGAGTCGGTGATCGCCCTCGCGATGATCCTCCAGGAGTACGCACTCGAAGCGGTCGACACCGAGGTGCCGGTCAACTCCGCGATCACACTCCGGGCAACCGGCCCGGCCCGCGTCCGGCTGCGCTCCCGTACCGCCGGTACCGCCTAGGAGACCGCGGACCGGGTCGAGACCAGAACGGTCGCGTAGAGCTCCTCCGACGTGACCACCCGCGGCGTCAGGCCGTGCCCGGAGACCGCCTCGACGGCCCGGGCGGCCTGACGCTCGCTCGTCTCGACCAGCAGATGACCGCCGGGCGCCAGCCAGTCGGCGGCCTCGGCCGCCACCCGGCGCAGCACGTCGAGGCCGTCCGCGCCACCGTCGAGCGCCACCAGCGGCTCGTGCTCGCGCGCCTCGGGCGGTAGCAGCCCGACCTCCTCGGTCGGTACGTACGGCACGTTGGCGACCAACACCTCGACGCGTCCCCGCAGCGCGGACGGCAGCGGCGCGAACAGATCACCCTCGTAGACCCGCCCGCCGAGCGGTTCGACGTTGCGCCGGGCGCACCGTACGGCCGCCGGCTCGATGTCGGAGGCGTGCACCTCGACACCTTCCACGGCCGAGAGCAGCACCGCCCCGGCCGCGCCGGAGCCGCAGCACAGATCGACGCACACGGCCCCCGGCCGGGCGAGGCCCACGGCCTGCCCGACGAGGAACTCCGTACGCCGGCGGGGCACGAACACCCCTGGATCGACGGCGATCCGCAGACCGGAGAAATCGGCCCAGCCCACGACGTGCTCGATGGGCAGGCCGGCGGCGCGCCGAGCCACCATCGCATCGAGTTCGCCGGTGCTGCCGGCCGTCGCGAAGAGAAGCTCCGCCTCGTCCTCGGCGAACACACAGCCGGCGGCGCGCAGTCGGGAGACGGTGGTGGAACGAAGGGAAAAAGAGGGGTCGAGCGACATGGAACCTTCCGGGAAGCCGAGGGGCGCTCCCGTGGTCACCTCTGTCGGGCGGACCACACGGTCGTCGAGGGGGAGCACCCTGCCTGCATGGCGTTGATGGGGCTCACCTCCTCGTTCGTTCGGCACTGCTGAGCCGCTCACATTACATGATCGTCACCGTGTGGACCCGCCCGGCTTCGGGCTCAGGCGGAGAGGTGCGCCTCGATGGCCGCGAGGACCTCGGGGGCGTCCGGCTCGGTGCGCGGACGGAACCGGGTGACCTGGCCGTCCCGGCCGATCAGGAACTTCTCGAAGTTCCACTGGACGTCGCCGGACTCGCCCTCCTCGTCCGCGACCTTCGTCAGCTCCGAGTAGAGGGGGTGACGGCCGTCGCCGTTCACGTCCGTCTTCTCCAGCAGCGGGAACGTCACGCCGTACGTCGCCGAGCAGAAGGTCTGGATCTCGTCCGCGCTCCCCGGCTCCTGGCCCGCGAACTGGTTGCACGGCACGCCGAGGACGGTGAAGCCCCGCTCCCCGTACTCCTTCTGCAGCCGCTCCAGACCGGCGTACTGCGGCGTCAGTCCGCACTTGGAGGCCACGTTCACCACCAGGACGGCCTGGTCGCGGTAGTCGGCCAGCGAGATGGGGTCGCCGGTCAGGGTGCGCAGCGGGATGTCGTACAGGCTCATGGACAGCTCCTGGTGGGAACGGGGTCGGACATGGGGTTTGATCTCAGCATGGGAGACGAACCACTGGCAATCGCGATCGATTCCCCACCGGAGGGCTCTGCGCGACCCGTGCGGTGCGGGATGTGCGGACGCCCCCTGACCGGCGCGGAATCCCGCCGCACCGGCCTCGGCCCGTCCTGCGACGCCAAGCTCCACCCACCGGGCCCGGCCATCCGCACCCGCCGCCACGAGGTCGACCAGGACCCGCTCCCCGGGACCTAGGGGGCGTCCGCAGGGGTGTCTCGGGCGAGCGGTCAGAGGGTACGGAACAGGCCCTCCTGCACCACCGACACCAGCAGCCGCCCCTCGCGGTCGTAGATCCGGCCGCGGGCCAGGCCGCGGCCGCCCGTCGCGATGGGGGACTCCTGGTCGTATAGGAACCACTCGTCCGCCCGGAACGGCCGGTGGAACCACATCGCGTGGTCCAGCGACGCCATGTCGAAACCGCGCGGACCCCACAGCGGCTCCACCGGGATGCGGACCGCGTCCAGGAGCGTCATGTCGGAGGCGTAGGTCAGCGCGCAGGTGTGCACCAGCGGGTCGTCGCCCAGCGGGCCGACCGCCCGCATCCACACCGCGCTGCGCGGGTCCGCGCCCTTGACCTCCTCCTTCGTCCAGCGCAGCCGGTCGACGTAGCGGATGTCGAACGGCTGGCGCCGCGCCATCCGCTCCAGCGCCTCCGGCAGCGTCCCCAGGTGGTCGCGGATCTCGTCCGCGAGCTTCGGCAGGGTCTCCGGGTCCGTCATGTGCCGCGGCGGCAGCTGGTGCTCGAAGCCGGCCTCCTCCGGCAGGTGGAAGGAGGCCGTGAGGTTGAAGATCGTCCGCCCCTGCTGGATCGCCGTGACCCGGCGGGTGGTGAACGAACGGCCGTCCCGCACCCGCTCCACCTGGTAGACGATCGGGACACCCGGGCGCCCCGGACGCAGGAAGTAGGAGTGCAACGAGTGCACCGGCCGGTCGCCCTCCGTCGTGCGCCCGGCCGCCACCAGGGCCTGGCCGGCGACCTGCCCGCCGAAGACCCGTTGCAGCGACTCCTGCGGGCTCTGCCCGCGGAAGATGTTGACCTCGATCTGCTCCAGATCGAGCAGGTCGACGAGGCTCTCGGCGGGATTGGTCACGACTGCGCTCCTTAACCCTGACTGACCCTGGCTACAGCTGTCCGACGGACGTCACACGGACGATCGCGCGGCCCTCCTCGTCGGAGGCCGCGAGATCCACCTCCGCGCTGATGCCCCAGTCATGGTCGCCGTTCGGGTCGGCGAAGGTCTGCCGGACGCGCCACAGGCCGTGGGCCACGTCCTCCTCGATCGCGAGCAGCTTCGGACCGCGGGCGTCCGGACCCGTACCGAGATCGTCGTACTCGTCCCAGTACGCGTCCATCGCCTCGCCCCACGCGTCCGCGTCCCAGCCGGCGTCCGCGTCCAGCTCGCCCAGCGCGTCCACGTTGTCCAGGGCAGCCAGCTCCACCCGCCGGAACATGGCGTTGCGGACCAGGACCCGGAAGGCCCGGGTGTTCGCCGTGATCGGCTTGACCTGGTCGGCCTTCTCCTGAGCCTCCTCGGCGGTCTCCACCTCGGGGTTCGCGAGCTGCTCCCACTCGTCGAGCAGCGAGGAGTCCACCTGGCGCACCATCTCGCCCAGCCACTCGATCAGATCGGTCAGGTCCTCGGTCTTCAGATCGTCCGGGATCGTGTGGTCCAGCGCCTTGTACGCGCTCGCGAGATAGCGCAGCACGATCCCCTCGGTCCGCGCCAGCTCGTACCAGGACGTGAACTCCGTGAACGACAACGCCCGTTCGTACATGTCACGGATGACGGACTTCGGCGAGACCGGGTGGTCACCGACCCAGGGGTGCGACTTCCGGTAGACGTTGTACGCGTGCCACAGGAGCTCCTCCAGCGGCTTCGGGTACGAGATGTCCTGGAGCCGTTCCATCCGCTCCTCGTACTCGACACCGTCCGCCTTCATCTGCCCGACCGCCTCGCCGCGCGCCTTGTTCTGCATGGCGGCGAGGATCTGGCGCGGGTCGTCGAGGGTCGACTCGACGACCGAGACCATGTCCAGGGCGTAGGACGGCGACTCCGGGTCGAGCAGGTCGAACGCGGCGAGCGCGAACGTCGACAGCGGCTGGTTGAGCGCGAAGTCCTGCTGGAGGTCGACGGTGAGCCGGATCGTCCGGCCCTCGGCGTCCGGCTTGTCCAGCTGCTCCACCACGCCGCCGTCGAGCAGCGAGCGGTAGATCGCGATGGCCCGGCGGATGTGCCGCAGCTGCGCCTTGCGCGGCTCGTGGTTGTCCTCCAGGAGCTTGCGCATGGCCTCGAAGGCGTTCCCGGGCCGGGCGATCACCGAGAGCAGCATGATGTTGGTGACCTTGAAGCGGGAGGTCAGCGGCTCAGGCTCGGCGGCGATCAGCTTCTCGAAGGTGGTGTCGCTCCAGGCGACGAAGCCCTCGGGCGCCTTCTTGCGCACCACCTTGCGCCGTTTCTTCGGGTCGTCGCCCGCCTTGGCCAGCGCCTTCTCGTTCTCGATGACGTGCTCGGGCGCCTGCGCGACCACGAGGCCGGCCGTGTCGAAGCCCGCCCGGCCGGCCCGGCCCGCGATCTGGTGGAACTCCCGCGCGCGCAGCGTGCGCACCCGGGTGCCGTCGTACTTGGTCAGCGCCGTGAACAGCACCGTACGGATGGGCACGTTGACGCCGACGCCGAGCGTGTCCGTCCCGCAGATCACCTTCAGCAGACCCGCCTGGGCCAGCTTCTCGACGAGCCGGCGGTACTTCGGCAGCATGCCCGCGTGGTGGACGCCGATGCCGTGCCGTACGTACCGCGAGAGGTTCTGGCCGAACTTGGTGGTGAAACGGAAGTTGCCGATCAGCTCGGCGATCTTGTCCTTCTCCTCCCGCGAGCACATGTTGATGCTCATCAGCGACTGCGCGCGCTCCACGGCCTGCGCCTGAGTGAAGTGGACGATGTAGACGGGAGCCTGCTTCGTCTCCAGGAGCTCGGTCAGCGTGTCGGTGATGGGCGTCAGCCGGTACTCGTACGAGAGCGGCACCGGCCGGGTCGCCGAGCGGACCACCGAGGTCGGGCGGCCCGTGCGCCGGGTCAGGTCCTTCTCGAACATCGACACGTCGCCGAGCGTCGCCGACATCAGGAC
This sequence comes from Streptomyces sp. ISL-36, assembly GCF_018614205.1. Classification (GTDB taxonomy): domain Bacteria; phylum Actinomycetota; class Actinomycetes; order Streptomycetales; family Streptomycetaceae; genus Streptomyces. Next base: position 21,152 of record NZ_JAGGOS010000014.1, read on the forward strand.
GAACTGGGCCTGGGGGAGTTCCAGGAGCGGGATCTGCCAGGCCCAGCCGCGGTCCGGCTCCGCGTAGAAGTGGAACTCGTCCATCACGACCTGGCCGATGTCGGCGTACTTTCCGTCCCGCAGCGCGATGGAGGCCAGCACCTCGGCCGTGCAGCAGATGACGGGTGCGTCGGCGTTCACGGAGGCGTCGCCGGTCAGCATGCCGACGTTCTCGGTGCCGAAGAGCTTGCACAGGTCGAAGAACTTCTCCGACACCAGCGCCTTGATCGGCGCCGTGTAGAAGGTCACCTGGTCATTGGCCAGCGCCGTGAAGTGCGCGGCCGCCGCGACCAGCGACTTTCCGGAACCCGTGGGCGTGGACAAGATCACGTTGGCGCCGGAGACCACCTCGATCAGCGCCTCCTCCTGGGCCGGGTAGAGGGTGATGCCCCGGCCCTCCGCCCATGAGGAGAAAGCCTCGAAGAGGGCGTCGGGGTCGGCGTTCGGCGGCAGCTGATCGATAAGGGTCACGCCCCCATCTTGCCTGGCTTCCGCTCGGATGAGGGAACCGGCCGCCGGCCGCAAGATCACGGACGATACGCTGCCTTGTCGACCGGTCGTCAACTGAGCGCCGGCGCCGGATGAATGGGGCGGGAACGAGCATGATGGGACCGGCGCACTCGCTGTCCGGAGCGGCTGCCTGGCTGGGCGTCGGGGCGGCGACGGCCGCCGCGGGCCACCCGATGCCCTGGCCTGTCGTCGTCGTCGGAGCGCTCATCTGCGCGGGTGCGGCCCTCGCCCCCGACCTCGACCACAAGTCCGCGACCATCTCGCGCGCCTTCGGACCGGTCTCCAAGGGGCTGTGCGAGATCGTCGACAAGCTCTCGTACGCCGTCTACAAGGCCACCCGCTCCACCGCCGACCCTCGCAGGTCCGGCGGGCACCGCACCCTGACCCACACCTGGCTGTGGGCGGTCCTCATCGGCGCCGGGGCCTCGATCGCGGCGATCACCGGCGGCCGCTGGGCGGTCCTCGCGATCCTCTTCGTCCACCTGGTCCTGGCCGTCGAGGGCCTGCTGTGGCGGGCCGCGCGGATGTCCAGCGACGTCCTGGTCTGGCTGCTCGGCGCCACCAGCGCCTGGATCCTCGCCGGGGTTCTGGACCAGCCGGGCAACGGTTCGGACTGGCTGTTCACCGGCCCGGGGCAGGAGTACCTCTGGCTGGGCCTGCCGATCGTCCTCGGCGCGCTCGTCCACGACATCGGCGACGCGCTGACCGTCTCCGGCTGCCCTATCCTGTGGCCGATCCCGGTGGGCCGCAAGCGCTGGTACCCGGTCGGCCCGCCGAAGGGCATGCGTTTCCGGGCCGGCAGCTGGGTCGAGCTGAAGGTCCTGATGCCCGCCTTCATGCTGCTCGGCGGCGTCGGCGGGGCTTCGGCGCTCGGCTACCTCTGACACCGAGTCGCCGGGTGCGCCGTCTGGCGCGCGGGGGCGTCGGCCGTCCATGATGTGGTGCTCCCGACGGGCCGTCAGGTGCTCGTCGGCATCCGCTGTCGGTCCGGGGGGTCCGCATGGAGGAACAGCACAGACGCCACGTACGCGGGATGAGGCGGGGGATGGCGGCGGCGCTGACGGCGCTGGTCTCACTCGCTCTCGCCTTCACGACACCGGCGCAGGCGCGGGCGCAGGGGCCGGCGCGGGTACAGGGGCCGGCGCCCGCCCGGGCACAGACCGCCGGCCCACGTCCCTGCACCCCGTCGATCACGGTGCTCGCGTCGTTGCCCGGGGCGTCGGCGGGGGCCGTCACCGACCTCGGCCGGGGCCGGACGGCCGTCGGCAGCTCCGCCGGGAAGCCGGTGTACTGGCGCGGGACGCGCGTGCACGCCGTCCCGCTGCCGGCCGGCTACACCGGGGGGACGGTGGAGGCGGTCAACCGGCACGGCCTCATGGTCGGCACCCTGTCGGGCCCGGGGCGGGGGCCCGCCCCCTTCAGCTACCGGCCGGGCGCCCGCGCGGTCACTCTGCTGCCGGGCGGCGGCTATGCCAAGGACGTCGACGACCGGGGCCGGATCGTGGGCTATCGGCACGAAGCCGACGGCCGGGTCACGGGCGTCGAGTGGTGGGGCCGGACGATCCGTGGAGAGCTCGCGGTCCCCGCGCACGTCCGGGTCGAGGAGGTCACCGGGATCAACAACGCGGGCCAGATCGTCGGCAGCGGCTACGGCGAGGGCGAGGAGTACGCCGGCTACCACGTCGCCCTGCTCTGGTCCGCGGACCGGTCGGCCCCGGCGCGCGAGCTGCCGCCCGTCCACCCGGGGGACACGTACTCCTCCTACGCGCCCCGCGACATCGACGACCGGGGCCGCATGGCCGGCACCTTCAGCTACAGCAGGGCCATGGAATCGGCCGGTCTGCACTGGGCACCTCCCTACACCGAGGAGCCGCTGTGGCTCGCGCCTCCCGGTGGCCGGACCTCCGCCACCCTGGAGGACATCAGCCCGAGCAGCGGCGTGGCCGTCGGCACCGTGGGCGACTCGCCGATCACCGGCCCCTGGCCGCCCGACACCGCCCCGCCCGAGCAGGCCCAGTACTGGCCGGGCGCAGGGTCCGCGCTCGTCCTGCCCCGCCTCGCGCCGGAGGGCGCCTCCGCCGCGTACGCGGTCGGGGACGACGACCGGGTCGGCGGACGCGCGACGGACGCCTCCGGGCGCGTGCGCCCGGTGATCTGGACATGCGCGTCGCGACAGGCGTACCAGCCGTAGGAAGCGGCGTACGGCTCGCTCACGGCAAAAGGCCCGCCGCCCCGGAAGGAGCGGCGGGCCTCACCGGTTCGGTCAGCCGTGCCAGGACCGCCACAGTGCCGCGTACGCCCCGTCCGCCGCCACCAGTTCGTCGTGGCTGCCCAGCTCGCTGATCCGGCCCTCCTCGACCACCGCGATCACGTCCGCGTCGTGCGCCGTGTGCAGGCGGTGGGCGATCGCGACGACCGTGCGGCCGTCCAGGACCCGGGCCAGTGAGCGCTCCAGGTGGCGGGCCGCGCGGGGGTCGAGGAGCGAGGTCGCCTCGTCGAGGACCAGGGTGTGCGGATCGGCGAGGACCAGGCGGGCCAGGGCGATCTGCTGGGCCTGGGCCGGGGTGAGCGCCAGTCCGCCCGAGCCGACCTCCGTGTCCAGGCCCTCGTCGAGCGCCCGCGCCCAGCTGTCCGCGTCCACCGCGGTGAGCGCCGCCCACAGCTCGGTGTCCCCGGCGCCCGCTCGCGCCAGCAGCAGGTTGTCCCGGAGCGAGCCGACGAAGACATGGTGCTCCTGGTTGACCAGGGCCACGTGCTCGCGGACCCGCTCGGCCGGCATGCTCGCCAGCTCCGCGTCGCCCAGCGTGACCGATCCCGTGCGCGGGGCGTAGATGCCCGCGAGGAGCCTGCCGAGCGTCGACTTGCCCGCGCCGGAGGGACCGACGAGAGCGAGCCTCGTCCCGGGCGCCACGTCCATGGAGACCTGGTGCAGGACGTCGACGCCCTCGCGGTAGCCGAAGCGCACCTCGTCCGCCCGGACCGCCCGCCCCTCGGGCCGTACCTCGTCGTCACCCGCGTCCGGCTCGATGTCCCGGACGCCGACGAGCCGGGCCAGCGACACCTGGGCCACCTGCAGCTCGTCGTACCAGCGCAGGACGATGCCGATCGGATCCACCAGCATCTGTGCAAGGAGCGCGCCCGTGGTCAGCTGACCCACGGTGATCCAGCCCCGCAGGACGAACACCCCGCCGAGCATGAGCACGCCGGCCAGGACCAGAGTGTGCGTGAGGTTGACGACGGGGAAGAGGACCGAGCGCAGGAAGAGGGTGTACCGCTCCCACGCGGTCCACTCGCTGATCCGCCGGTCGGACAGGGCGATCCGGCGGGCGCCGAGGCGGTGCGCCTCGACCGTACGGCCGGCGTCGACCGTCTCGGCGAGCGCGGCGGCGACGGCCGCGTAGCCCGCGGCCTCCGAGCGGTACGCCGACGGCGCCCGCTTGAAGTACCACCGACAGCCGACGAGCAGCAGCGCCGCGGCAGGCAGCAGTGCCAGCGCCAACGGCGGGGCCGTCGCGGCCAGTCCGCCGATCAGCAGCCCGGCCCAGACCACGCCGATGGCGAGCTGCGGCACGGCCTCGCGCATCGCGTTGGCCAGCCGGTCGATGTCGGTGGTGATCCGGGACAGCAGGTCCCCGGTCCCGGCCCGCTCCAGGACGCCCGGCGGCAGACCCACCGCCCGGACGAGGAAGTCCTCGCGCAGATCGGCCAGCATCTCCTCGCCGAGCATCGCGCCGCGCAGCCGCACCAGGCGTACGAAGTACGTCTGGACGGCCAGCGCGACCGCGAACAGCGTGATGGTCCGCCCCAGTCGGAGCTCGTGCTCCCCGGTGGCGAGCCGCTCCACGAGCGAGCCGAGGAGGTAGGGACCGGCCATCGAGGCGATCACGGCGACCGCGTTGACGACGATGAGCAGCGTGAACGCCCTGCGGTGGCGGCGCAGCAGTTCGCGTACGTAGGTGCGTACGGTCGCGGCCGTGCCGACGGGCAGCGTGGTCGCCGTCCGCGGGGCCGCCGGGTCGTACGCCGGTGGCGCCAGGCCGATCATGCCGACTCCCCTTCCAGCTCTTCGAGTTCTTCCTCGAGCGGTTCGTGTTCGAGTGCGGAGGTGCGCGCGAGCTCCTCCTCCGTCTCGCGGGTGACGACGGCTCGGTAGCGCGGCTCGCCCCGCAGCAGCTCGCGGTGCGTTCCCACGGCCACCACCTCGTCGTCGTGGATCAGTACGACCCGGTCCGCGACGTCGAGCAGCAGCGGCGAGGAGGCCAGGACCACCGTCGTACCGCCCTCGCGCAGCCGTTTGACGCCGGCCGCGACCCGGGCCTCGGTGTGCGAGTCGACGGCCGAGGTCGGTTCGTCGAGGACGAGCACCTCCGGATCGGTGACCAGCGAGCGCGCCAGGGCCAGGCGCTGGCGCTGACCACCGGAGAGCGACCGGCCGCGTTCGGTGATCGGGGTCTCCATCGGGTCGCCGTCGGTGTCAACCGAGGCCTGCGCGAGCGCGTCGAGGACGTCACCGCACTGGGCGGCGGCCAGGGCGTCCTCGGCGCGCACCGCGCCGGAGGACGGTACGTCGAGGAGTTCGCGGAGCGTGCCGGAGAGCAGCACCGGGTCCTTGTCCTGCACCAGTACCGCCGTGCGGGCGGCCGCCAGTTCCAGCTCGTCGAGCGGCACACCGCCGAGGAGCACCGACGTGTGGCGCTCGCCCGGTTCGGTGGGGTGGCCGCCGAGCCGGTCCGCGAGCCGTCCGGCCGCGTCCGGGTCGCCGCAGACGACCGCCGTGAAGCGGCCGGCGGGGGCGAGCAGGCCGGTGGCCGGGTCGTACAGGTCGCCGGCCGCCTCGGCCTGCCCGCCGGTGGCCGTCGTCGTGCGGCTGAGCGAGAGGACGCGGGCGGCCCGCTTCGCGGACGGCCGGGAGAAGGAGAAGGCCATCGCGATCTCCTCGAAGTTCCGCAAGGGATGATGGGTGAGCGCCACGGCTCCGTAGACGGTGACCAGTTCACCGACCGCGATACGTCCGTCCAGGGCGAGCCGGGCTCCGTACGCCACCACGGCGATGAGCAGCGCACCCGGCAGGAGGACCTGGATCGCCGAGATCAGTGCCCACATGCGGGCGCTGCGGACGGCGGCCTTGCGGACCTCCTGGGAGGCGGTGCGGTAGCGGCCGAGGAACAGCTCCTCGCCCCCGATGCCGCGCAGCACGCGCAGCCCCGCCACGGTGTCCGAGGCCAGCTCGGTGGCCTTGCCCGCCTTCTCGCGCTGGACGTCCGCCCGGCGGGTGGCCCGGGGCAGCAGCGGCAGGACGGCGAGGGCGAGGACCGGCACGCCGACCGCGACGAGGGTGCCGAGGGCGGGCTGGTAGACCACCAGGCCGATGCAGACGACGACCAGGGTCACGGCCGCCGCGGCGAACCGGGACAGCGCCTCCACGAACCAGCCGATCTTCTCGACGTCGCCGGTGGAGACCGCCACGACCTCGCCCGCGGCCACCCGGCGGGTCAGGACGGAACCGAGTTCGGCGGTCTTGCGGGAGAGCAGCTGCTGGACCCGTGCCGCGGCGGTGATCCAGTTCGTGACGGCGGTGCGGTGGACCATCACGTCGCCGACCGCGATGGCCGCGCCGAGCAGGGCGAGCACACCGCCCGCCAGCGCGAGTCGCCCGCCGTCGCGGTCCACGACGGCCTGCACGGCGAGGCCGACGGCGAGGGGGAGTCCGGCGATGGCGAGCTGGAGCAGCAGTCCCCACAGCAGGGACCTGACCTGCCCGCCGAGTTGGTTGCGGCCGAGCCAGAGGAGGAACCGGGTGCCCGTACGGACATCGGGGACCCCTGGATCGGCGTACGGTAGATCGCGAATCTGCATGTCGTCCCAGGGTCTTCCGGTGGCTCGTCGGCCGGTGGCCGGGCGGTTCAAACCGTGCAAGGTTCGCGCTTCGGGACGGCGAACGGCAATTGATTTATTCGCAATCGGGCACAGAACACGCCAAGATCGAACAACGCCCTCTGGACGCCCCGGGCACCCCGCGATTCACTCGCGACCCATGAGACATCAGAAGATCATGAGCATGATCGGTGGCCTCGCGCTGGTCGCCGGCGCCCTGCTCGGCGCGCAGCCGGCGGTCGCGGACGGGCCGCCCGAGCAGCCGCCGGCCGAGTTCACCAGCGACTGGCACGACCCGGTGACCGCCGCACCGCCCGTCGCGAAGCCCGACACCCCTTCCTGCGAGATCACACTCGCCGCCGCACAGTTCCGCGACTTCACCCCGTACAAGGGGAGTTACACCCCTCCGAAGGAGTGCGGCACCCGCTGGAACAAGGTCGTGCTCCGCCTCGACGGAGAGGTGAAGGGGCGTCAGTACGACCGGCTCGGGTACCTCACGGTGGGGGGCGTGGAGATCTTCCGCACCTCGACGCCGCAGCCCTCGCCCGACGGGATCCGCTGGTCGGTGGAGAAGGACGTCACCCGCTACCGCGACACCCTCAGCCGCCCGCAGCCCGTCGAGATGCTCATCGGCAATGTCGTGAACGAGACGTACACCGGTGTCTTCGACGTCCGCGTCACGCTCACCTTCTTCACGGCCCGGGGGCAGGTGAAATCCGCGGTGGACACCCCCGACCGGGTGATACCGCTCGACTCCGCGAGCCCGACGACGCCGCGCAACACCGAACGCGTCCTCGCGGAGGTCTACGCCACCGGCTCCGGCGGCGGCTGCGAGGAGTACTGGTACCTGACCGTGCCCGACGCGGCCCCTTACTCCTGCAAGGCGACCGACGGCCCGTACCGCGAGGTGCAGATCCGCGTGGACGGACGACTGGCCGGCATCGCCGCCCCGTTCCCGACCGTCTGGACCGGCGGCTGGTCCAACCCCTTTCTCTGGTACGTCACCCCCGCCCCGCGCGCCTTCGACATCCAGCCGATCGTCTACGACCTCACCCCCTTCGCCGCCCTCCTCAACGACGGCCGGGCCCACCGGATCGAGGTGTCGGTGCTCGGTGTCCCGGCCGGGCAGCCCGGCTGGAGCACGCCGACCAATCTGCTGCTCTGGCAGGACGAGGGGAGCACGGTCGTCACCGGCTCCCTCGACCGTCATGAGGAGAGCGCCCCGCGCGGCTCCTCGGTGTACACGGCCGGCTCGGAGCACCGGCTCGACACCGAGGGCGGTCACGGGCTCACCGTCGCCGGGCACCTGAACACCTCGCACGGCCGGGTCGGCACCACGGTCACCCGGACCCTCGCCCACACCTCCGTCCACCGCTGGGGCGAGGGCGAGAACCCCGACGCTCTCACCGGCCGGTGGACCGACGACGAGACCGTGACGGCAGGACGCACCAGCACCCGTACCCACCGCACGTACACCATGGACGGCGAGACGACGGTCGGCGCGGGCGACCGGCTGCGGACCGTGCTCGCGCTCGGCGACCGCGCCGACACCGTCGTCGTACGGAACGGGCAGAGGCTCTCCTGGACGCGTCTGGACGACAGCTACCGCGGTGACGCCACCTACACCACCGGCGTCCCCCGCGATCAGCGGCACGCGGTCGGTACGACGACCGAGCGGTACCGGCTTTCCGGCTCCGGCGGCTGCCACGACCGCACCCTGACGACCGTGCAGGGGACGGTCACCGAGGACCGTTCCCGCTGCTGAGAGCGGGTAGAGGCGCGCCTGACGGGCGGGTCCGGAACAAGGTGTCCCTCGCCCGCCGCCCTTCGCGCGCCGCGCAGCCTTTGGTGGACGACGTCACGCCCGCTCGGCAGCCGACAGGCTGACGGCGCGCGGGGCCCGGCAGGTGCGAGCCGGGCCCCGCGTGTTTCACGCCTCGTCCGGCCTGGCCGAGTCCACGCCGGACCTGGCCCTGCGCCATTCACCGCGCGTGAAGTCGGGGATCGGCTGCGGCGCGCCCCCCGCCTTGATCGAGGCGTGACTGAGCGGCACCGGCGCCGTCCAGGTCGCCGCGTCGTACACGTCGAAGTCGGGGACGAGCCCGAGCCGCATGCACTGCATCAGCCGGAAGATCATGATGTAGTCCATGCCGCCGTGCCCGCCGGGCGGATTGGCGTGCTCCTTCCAGAGCCAGTGGTCGAACTCCCCGGCGTACGCCGCGAAATCACCCCACTGGTGCCCCTTGTGGTCCGGCTCCACATAGATCCGGGCCGGGTAGTCCTCGAACACACCCCGCGTGCCGCCGAGACTGTTGATCCGGCTGTAGGGATGGGGCGTGGAGACATCGTGCTCCAGCCGGATCACGCGGCCCTTCGCCGTCTGGACCAGACTGATCGTCCGGTCGCTCTCGATGTACGTCTCCTTCCAACTCGGGTCGCCCGGTGGCATCTTCTCGGCCCGGTACTGGGCGAGCCCGAGCGCAGGCGTGCCGAAGCTGCTGATGCTCACCACCCGGTCACCACGGTTGACGTCCATGTAGTTGGCCACCGGGCCGAAGCCGTGGTTGGGATAGAGATCGCCCCGCAGCCGGGTGTGCCAGAGCCTGCGCCACGGGCCCTCGTAGTACGTGGGCGAGAACATCAGCTCGCGCAGATCGTGGTTGTACGCCCCCGCGCCGTGCAGCAGATCGCCGAACTTGCCCGCGTGGGCCATCCGCAGGACCCGCATCTCGTTGCGGCCGTAACAGCAGTTCTCCAGCTGCATGCAGTGGCGCCGGGTCTGTTCGGAGAGGTCGACGAGCTGCCACAGCTCGTCCAGCCGCATGGCGATGGGACATTCGACGCCGACGTGCTTTCCGTTCAGCATCGCAGTCCGCGCCATCTCGAAGTGGAGGTCCCAGGGGGTCGCCACGTAGACGAAGTCGAGGTCGGAACGCTTGCAGAGGTTCTCGTAGTCATCCTCGCCGTGGGTGTACACGGCGGGGGAGGGCTGGCCGGCGGCGACGACCTTGGCGGCGGCCCGCTCCGTCTTCGCCTTCACCGGGTCGCAGACCGCGACCACCCGCACGCCGGGCAGGGCGAGGAAGAGATCGATCATGCTGCCGCCGCGGTTGCCGAGGCCGACGATCCCCACCCGGACGGTGGAGCGGCCCTCGAAGGGGACGCCGGCCATCGTCGCCCCTCTGCGCGGGGGAGTCCCGGCGGTCTCCTCGGGCACGGCGGCCTCGGCGGCCTCGGCGGGGGTCGCCCCCAGACCGCCGAGGGCGATGCCCGCTCCCGCGACGCCGGCGGTGGTCCGCAGTACGGACCGACGGCTCGGGGACTGCGGCGCGTTGTCGTTCACAGAACCTCCAGTAGCTGTGTGCATGGCTGGTTCATGAATCCCGCACAGGACCCTGGCCGTTGGGACGGGAGGTGCGCAAGGGCGCGGATTGGACTCTTGCGACGGGCACTTGGACTCTTCGATTCCGCATACGCAAAGGCCCCTCACCGCTGTCCTGCGGTGAGGGGCCCAGGCGATGCAGCGCCGCCGGGTGTCGGGCCGTGCGGCCTGCGGCCGCCTTGCGATGCCGCGGCCGGATGTCGGGGGCCGAGCGGTCTGCCGCCGCCTTGCGATGCCGCGTCCGGTGTCAGGGGCGCGTCGCGCGCTCCAGGGCCAGGAGCGCGGACTCGTAACTCCGCCCGGTGGCCCGGTCCATGCCGATCTCGCACATCCGGTTCGCCGACAGATGCGCGTCGAACGGCCGCGCCGTCACCGCGGCCGCCTCACGCGCGGTGGCGGAGGCCGTGAGCTCCGGGTGCAGCATGCCCCGATCCCCCGCGAATGCACAGCATCCCGCGTCGTCCGGGACGACGACCTCCTCGGCGCACGCCCGCGCCAGAGCCGTCAGCTTCTCCTCGTCGCCCAGATGCCGCATGGAGCAGGTCGGATGCACCACCGCCGAGCCCACCCTGCGGCGTACCTCCAGCCGCGGCAGCAGCTCGTCCGCCGCCCAGACCGGAGAGTCCACCACGGTCAGCTCCGCATGCAACTCCCGGTTGTCGTCGGTGAGATACGGCACCACCTCGTACGCGATCCCGAGGGCGCAGGAGGACGAGTCCACGACCAGCGGCAGCCGGCCGCCGGCCGTCCAGCCCCAGGCCGCCTCGACGATCCGGTTGGCCATCACCACGTTCCCGCGCTCATAGCCCTTGGAGTGCCAGATCGTGGCGCAGCACGTACCGGCCACGTCGTCCGGGATCCACACGGGCTTCCCGGCGCGGGCGGCGAGGGCCACCACGGCCTCGGGAAGCGACGGCCCGGTGCGCCCCTCCGGATCACCGAAGATCCGGTTCACACAGGCCGGGTAGTAGACGGCGGTGGCCGCCGGACGGTCGGTGGCAGGCAGGCGGCGGGCCGCCGCGCCCGGGATCTCAGGCAGCCACTCCGGTACGAGTTCGGGCCGCACCACCTTGCGCGCGAGACCGGTCACCGACTCCAGGACACCGTCACCGATCCGGTGGGCGGCCGCGACGGCGAGGCGCGCCGAGGCCTCCATGGCGCGGAAGTTCCTGGCCGCGAGCGCCGCGACCAGCTCCTCGCGCGGGGAGTGACGCTCATGGCGGAACCCCTTCATCAGCGCCCCGGTGTCGATCCCGACGGGACAGGCCAGCTTGCAGGTCGAGTCTCCCGCGCAGGTGTCCACGGCGTCGTAGCCGTACGTATCGAGGAGGCTGGCCTCCACCGGTGAGCCGTCACTCTGGCGCATCATCTCCCGTCGCAGCACGATGCGTTGGCGTGGTGTCGTCGTCAGGTCGCCGCTCGGGCACGTCGGTTCGCAGAAACCGCACTCGATGCACGGGTCGGCGATCGCCTCCACCCTCGGAATCGTCTTCAGGCCCCGGAGATGGGCGAGCGGATCGCGATCGAGGACGATCCGCGGGGCGAGGACCCCGTCGGGGTCGATGAGCTCCTTGACCCGCCACATCAACTCGCTCGCCTTCGGCCCCCACTCCAGCTCCAGGAAGGGGGCGATGTTGCGGCCGGTGGCGTGCTCCGCCTTCAGCGAGCCGTCGAACCGCTCCACGGTCAGCTTGCAGAACTCGTCCATGAAGGCCGCGTACCGCTCCACGTCGGAGGAGTCGGCGGCGTCGAAGGCCAGGAGGAAGTGGAGGTTGCCGTGAGCGGCGTGACCGGCCACGGCCGCGTCGAAGCCGTGCCGGGACTGCAGCTCCAGCAGGTCGGCGCAGGCCTCGGCGAGCCGGTCGGGCGGTACCGCGAAGTCCTCGGTGATCAGCGTCGTGCCCGAGGGCCGCGAGCCGCCCACGGCGGTGACGAAGGCCTTGCGCGCCGTCCAGTACCCGGAGATCACCGCCGGATCGCGGGTGAAGGCGTTGCTCACCGAGGCGACCGGGGCGATCAGATCCAGACCGTCGAGCACCTCGGCGGCCGACCGCTCGCAGGCCTCCAGCGCGGCCGCGTCCGGCGCACGGAACTCCACGAGCAGAGCGGCCGTCTCCCTGGGCAGCTCCGCCCAGTCGGCGGGCACCCCGCGGACGCTGACCGAAGCGCGCAGCGTGTTGCCGTCCATCAGCTCGACCGCGAGCGCCCCGGCGTCGTTGAAGTGCGGGACGGCCGCGGCCGCGGCCGGCAGCGAGGGGAAGAAGAGCAGCGCCGTGGAGACCTGCCGGTCCAGGGGCAGGGTGTCGAAGACGACCTCCGAGATGAAGCCGAAGGTGCCCTGCGAGCCGACCATCAGGCCGCGCAGGATCCGCACGGGCGTGTCGCCGTCCAGGAACGCGTCCAGGCGGTACCCGTTGGTGTTCTTGATCGCGTACTTGGCGCGGATGCGGGCGGTGAGCTCCGCGTCGGCCTCGATCTCGGCCTTGAGGCCCAGAAGCCCCTCGCACAGGCGCGGCTCGGCCTGCGCGAGCTCCTCGTCGGCTGCTGGATCACCGGTGTCGACGACGGTGCCGCTCGGCAGCACGAAGGTGAGGGAGGCGACGGTCCGGTAGGAGTTCCGCGTGATGCCGGCGGTCATGCCGGAGGCGTTGTTGGCGACGACTCCGCCGATCGTGCAGGCGACGGCGCTGGCCGGGTCGGGGCCGAGCACCCGGCCGTACCGGGCGAGGGCGGCGTTGACCCGTACGACGGTGGTGCCGGGGCGGACACGGGCACGGGCCCCGTCGTCCAGGACCTCGACGCCCGCCCAGTGCCTGCGCACGTCGACGAGGATGTCCTCGCCCTGCGCCTGGCCGTTGAGGCTGGTCCCCGCCGCCCGGAACACCACCTCACGGCCCTTGCCGTGCGCGTACGACAGGACGGCGGAGATGTCGTCGATGTCCTCCGCGACCACCACGACCTGCGGCACGAAGCGGTAGGGGCTCGCGTCGGAGGCGTACCGCACCAGGTCCGAGATCTTCCAGAGCACCTTCTCCGGGCCGAGCAGCGCGGCCAGCTCCTCCCGCAGCAGCCGTGGCGTGCCCTTGTGCTGGAGCTCGGGGACCCGGTCGGGGGCCGGTCTGCGCTTCGTACCCGGACGAAGGGACCGCGGGTTCGGCTCCAGCAGTGGCATGTCACGGCTCCCATCGCGCGCCTGCGCGCCCGATCAGCAGCGGCGCTCCGGCACATGGTCGACCAGAGCGGACAGCAGACCTCCGAGCACCTCGCGCTGTTCTACGGTCAGTGGAGCCAGGATGTCCTCTGCGGCCGCCCGGCGCGCGCTGCGCAGGGCGCGCAGCGTGGCGCGTCCCGGGTCGGTGAGCTCGATCCGGATCACCCTGCGGTTGGTCGGATCGGGGACGCGGCGCACCCGGCCGGCGGCCTCCAGGCCGTCGACGAGGCTGGTCACCGCGCGGGGGACGACCTCCAGGCGCTCGGCGAGATCGGCCATCCTGGGCGGACGGTCGTAGTGCGCGACGGTACGCAGCAGCCGGGACTGCGCCGGAGTGATGCCGACCGGCTCCAGGTGCTGCTTCTGGATGCGGTGCAGACGCCGGGTGAGGCGGAGCAGCTGTTCCGCGAGGAGGCCGTCGGCGTCCGGCGTGGTGTCCGGCGTGCCCGTACCGTCGGAAGTGTTCATGCCGGGAAGAGTATCAGGACCATGTTCATTGTGAGTATAGGTAACAATGAGCTAAGCTCGGATCGTCTCCGATGCCGCACCCCTCGTAGGAGCCCATGCACCCCCACGAACAGTCCGCCTGGACACCCCCCGCGCGCGATCCCGCGCAGCCGAAGGAGCCCGCCCAGATGCGGCGCATCCTGAGGCTCTTCCATCCCTATCGGGCCCGCCTCACCGTCGTCGGCCTGCTCGTCGGCGCCTCGTCGCTCGTCTCGGTCGCCTCGCCGTTCCTGCTGAAGGAGATCCTGGACACGGCGATCCCGCAGGGCCGCACCGGGCTGCTCAGCCTGCTCGCCCTCGGCATGATCGCCACCGCCGTGATGACCAGCGTCTTCGGCGTCCTGCAGACCCTGATCTCCACGACCGTCGGCCAGCGCGTGATGCACGACCTGCGCACCGCGGTCTACGCCCAGCTCCAGCGGATGCCGCTCGCCTTCTTCACGCGCACGCGCACCGGCGAGGTCCAGTCCCGTATCGCCAACGACATCGGCGGCATGCAGGCGACGGTCACCTCGACGGCCACCTCCCTCGTCTCCAACCTCACCGCCGTCGTCGCCACCGTCGTCGCGATGCTCGCGCTGGACTGGCGGCTCACCCTCGTCTCCCTGCTCCTGCTTCCGGTCTTCGTCTGGATCAGCCGCCGCGTCGGCCGCGAGCGCAAGACGATCACCACGCAGCGGCAGAAGCAGATGGCCGTCATGGCCGCGACCGTCACCGAGTCCCTCTCGGTCAGCGGCATCCTGCTGGGCCGGACCATGGGCCGCGCCGACTCGCTCACGAAGTCCTTCGCCGAGGAGTCCGAGCGCCTCGTCGACCTCGAAGTGCGCTCCTCCATGGCCGGACGGTGGCGGATGTCCACCATCGGCATCGTCATGGCGGCCATGCCGGCGATGATCTACTGGGCCGCCGGCTTCGCGCTCCAGGCGGGCGGACCGGCCATCTCTCTGGGCACGCTCGTCGCCTTCGTCTCGCTCCAGCAGGGCCTGTTCCGGCCCGCCGTGAGCCTGCTCTCCACCGGAGTGCAGATACAGACCTCCCTCGCCCTCTTCCAGCGGATCTTCGAGTACCTCGACCTTCCGGTCGACATCACCGAGTCCGAGAACCCCGTCCGGCGGGAGAAGATCAGCGGCGAGGTGGCGTTCGAGAACGTCGACTTCGCCTACGACCCCGAAGCCCCCGGCCGTGCCACGCTCGACTCCATCGACGTGACCGTCCCGGCCGGCGGCAGTCTCGCCGTCGTCGGACCCACCGGCTCCGGCAAGTCCACGCTCAGTTATCTGGTGCCCCGGCTGTACGACGTGACCGGCGGCCGTGTGCTGCTCGACGGCGTCGACGTCCGCGACCTCGATTTCGACACCCTCGCCAGAGCCGTCGGCGTGGTCTCCCAGGAGACCTACCTCTTCCACGCCTCCGTCGCCGACAACCTGCGCTTCGCCAAGCCCGACGCCACCGACGAGGAGATCGAGGCCGCCGCCCGCGCCGCGCAGATACACGAGCACATCGCCTCCCTGCCCGAGGGGTACGACACCCTGGTCGGCGAGCGCGGCTACCGCTTCTCGGGCGGCGAGAAGCAGCGCCTGGCGATCGCCCGCACCATCCTGCGCGACCCGCCCGTCCTCATCCTCGACGAGGCGACCAGCGCACTGGACACCCGTACCGAACACGCCGTCCAGCAGGCCATCGACGCGCTCTCCGCCGGACGCACCACCATCACGATCGCCCACCGGCTCTCCACCGTCCGGGACGCGGACCAGATCGTGGTCCTCGAAGCCGGACGGGTCGTCGAGCGGGGCACCCACGAGGAGCTCCTCGCCCGGGACGGCCGGTACGCGGCACTCGTACGCCGCGACGCGCAGAGCGCGCGGCCGCACCCGAACGGCGAACACACGAACGTGGGAGCGGTTGTTCCCCAGAACGTGTGATCGTGCCGCCTTTCGTTGCCCAACTCCCGTGTGACGCATGATGATTACGGTGCGCAAGCGACGGGCTGCAGACCGCGACCGCGTAGTCCCACTCATGCATCTGTACGAGGAGAAGCACCACCATGAACGTGATCACCAACCTGCTCGCCGGCGTCGTCCACTTCCTGGGCTGGCTCGTCTGACGATCGCAGTGCCACGGCGCCGCCGGGCCCCCGTCCCAGGGGACCGGCGGCGCCGCCGCGTGCGGGCTCCGCGGTTTGGCGCACCGGCCGGGTTAGCGTGCGCCCATGACGTACCGGACCTGGCAGCCCGAACACCGTCGCCGCCGTCGGCTCACCCGCCGCGGCCGGATCGCCCTGCTCCTGGGCGCGGTTCTCGCCGTGGCCGCCGCCATCGCGATCCCCCTGCTCCTGCCGGACGAGCCCGCAGTCGAGAAGCCGCGCACCCTCGTCATCCCGGAGGGCTGGCGGGCCGGTCAGGTGTACGCTGCCGTGGACCGCTCCCTCCGCCTCCCCGAAGGCACCACCCGCGCGGCCGCGGCCTCCCCGGCCACCGGGCTGGGACTGCCCGCCGAGGCGGCCGGCAACCCCGAGGGCTATCTCTTCCCCGCGACCTATCCGGTGCTCTCCTCGACGACCCCCGAGAGCCTGTTGCGCTACATGGTCGACACGGCGAACAAACGGTTCGGCGCCGGTCACATCGGCACGGGCGCACAGCGAAAGGGCCTGAGCCTCCACCAGACGGTGGTCATCGCCAGCATCGTGCAGGCCGAGGCCGACACTCCCGAGGACATGGGCAAGGTCGCCCGAGTCGTCCACAACCGGATCGCGCGGGGGATGGCGCTCCAGATGGACTCGACCCTGAACTACGCGCTGGGGCGTTCGACGGTGGACACCACGCACGAGGACACCAGGATCGCGAGCCCGTACAACACCTACGAACGCACCGGTCTGCCACCCACGCCGATCGGCAACCCCGGCGAGGAGGCGATGACCGCGGCCGTCGCGCCGCCGGAGGGGAAGTGGCTGTACTTCGTGACGGTGCGGCACGGGGACACCCGGTTCACCGCCGACTACGCGGAACACCAGGCGAACGTGGCGGAGTTCAACGCCGAGCGACGCGCGGCGAAGGCGGGATGACGGCCGGCGGCCGCACGGACGGAACCCGGACGGGACCCGGACGGGACCCGGACGGGACCCGGACGGAACCCGGACGGAAGCCGAACGGAACCGGACGGAACCCGGACGGAAGCCGGACGGAAGCCGGGATGACGGCCGGCAGCCGGATGCCGGATGCCGGTCGGAGGGAGGCCGGACGGCGGCGGGCCCCGGGCGGCGATCAGCCGCTGACGACCGGCTCCCGGTGGAGGGGGTCAGCCGCTGACGACCGGCTCCCGGTCCAGGAGTCGGCGGATCTCCGTGACGGCCGCGCGGCCGGCCCGATTGGCGCCGATCGTCGAGGCCGACGGCCCGTACCCCACCAGGTGGACGCGCTCGTCCCGTACCGCCCGCGTCCCCTCCACACGGATGCCGCCGCCCCGCTCGCGCAGCTTCAGCGGGGCCAGGTGGTCGATCGCGGCGCGGAAGCCCGTCGCCCACAGGATCACGTCGGCCTCCACGCTCCGGCCGTCGGCCCAGGCCACGCCCGTCGGGGTGATGCGGTCGAACATGGGGTTGCGGTCCAGGACGCCCCGCGCCCGCGCGCTCCGGATCGCGTCGGTCAGCGGGAGGCCGGTGACCGAGACGACGCTCTGCGGCGGCAGCCCACGCCGTACACGCTCCTCGACCATCGCGACGGCGGCCCGGCCCTCCATCTCGCCGAAGGGCCCCTCGCGGTAGACGGGCTCGCGCCGCGTCACCCACGTCGTCTCGGCCGCGACATCGGCGATCTCCATCAGGTGCTGTGTCCCGGACGCGCCACCACCGACCACGATCACCCGCTGACCGGCGAACTCCTCGGGGCCCGGGTAGTTCGCCGTGTGCAGCTGGCGGCCGCGGAACGTCTCCTGGCCCTGGTAGCGGGGCCAGAAGGGGCGGTCCCAGGTGCCGGTCGCGTTGATCAGGGCGCGGGTCGCGTAGCTCCCCTCCGATGTCTCGACCAGCAGCCGGCCGCCGTCGCCCTCACGGACCGCGGAGACCTCGACGGGCCGGTGGACGCGGAGGTCGAAACGCTCCTCGTACGCCGTGAAGTACGCGCCGATCACCTCGGAGGAGGGCCGGCGGTCGTCGGCACCGGTCAGTTCCATGCCCGGCAGCGCGTGCATGCCGTGGACCTTGCCGTAGGTGAGCGAGGGCCAGCGGAACTGCCAGGCGCCGCCGGGACGAGGGGCGTGATCGAGGACGACGAAGTCCCGCTCCGGCTCCAGACCGGTGCGGCGCAGATGGTAGGCGGCCGAGAGCCCCGCCTGCCCGGCGCCGATCACGACCACGTCGATGGCGCGTACCGTCTCAACCCCGAAATCGTTCACGATTCCACCAACGGCGGCGAGGCCGCAGATCTTCCCCAGCGCCCGGCGGCTCCCCCGGCCCCCTCGGCTACCTCCCTCCCGCCACCAGGAGAGGAGCCCCGCCGGGCGCCGAGGCCGGGCGGCCGTTGGCCGCCGGGACGCCCAGCAGCGGGGAGGCGGGGATCGTCGGCAGAAGACCGCGCGCCGCCAGCTCGGGGGTCACGCCCTCCCCGAACCAGTACGCCTCCTCCAGATGCGGGTATCCGGAGAGCACGAAGTGCTCCACACCCAGATCGTGGTACTCCTCGATCCGGTCGGCGACGTCGGCGTGGCTCCCCACCAGTGCCGTACCCGCCCCGCCCCGTACCAGACCCACGCCGGCCCACAGGTTCGGCGCGATCTCCAGCCTCTCGCGCTCCAGCGAGCCGCCGCCGTGCAGGGCGAGCATCCGCTGCTGGCCGACCGACTCGCTCCTGCCGAGCGCCTGCTGGGCCGCGGCGATCGTCTCCGTGTCGAGATCGGAGAGCAGCCGGTCCGCGGTCGCCCACGCCTCGCGGGAGGAGTCGCGCGAGATGGTGTGCAGACGGATCCCGAACCGCACCTCGCGCCCGCGCTCCTCCGCGAGCCGCCGGATCCAGTCGATCTTCTCCTTCACCTGCCATGGCGGTTCGCCCCAGGTCAGGTACACGTCCGCGTGCTCGGCCGCGACCGGACCGGCCGCCGGGGAGGAGCCCCCGAAGAAGATCTCCGGCAGCGGGTCCGGCGGCAGCGCGGTGAGTCCTCCCTCCACCTGGTAGTGCTCGCCGTGGAAGTCGTACGGCTGCCCGCTCCACACGCCCCGCACCACCGACAGGAACTCGGAGGTCCGGGCGTAGCGCCGGTCGTGGTCGAGATGGTCGCCGAAGCGTCGCTGCTCGGTGGAGTCGCCGCCCGTCACCACGTTGAGCAACAACCGGCCACGGGTGATCCGCTGGTACGTCGCCGCCATCTGCGCGGCGAGGACCGGTGAGACGACCCCGGGGCGGAAGGCGACCAGGAACTTCAGCCGCTCGGTGTGCTGCGCGAGCGCGACCGTCGTGAGCCAGGCGTCCTCGCACCACGTCCCGGTCGGCGTCAGCACGGCCTCGAAGCCCAACCGCTCCGCCGCCTTGGCGATCTGGGCCAGGTACGCGATGTCGGGGGCCCGTACTCCGCTGACGGTGCGGGACCGGGTGATGCCGCCGTCGGTGTAGGCGTGCCGGTCGACAAGGGTGCGGCCGTCGCCGCCGGTGGGCAGGAACCAGTGCAGGTGGACGGTCATCGGGAGGTGTCCTTTCCGTAGCTGCGCGCCAGGGTGGTGGACGGCGGCAGGGTCTTGTTGAAGCGGGTGTCGACGTAGTCGCCGAAGTCGAACGGCCTGGGGATCAGCTTCAGTTGGGCGAAGGCGTCGGCGATCTCCTGCTCGGAGGCGATGGCCTCCTTGTCGATCGCGACGGGGATCCGGGTGCCGTTGCTGCGCTTCACGGCCGCGAGCGCCACGTCGTACGGCAGTCCCGTCTCCTTCGCCCAGACCTTCGCCCAGGCGTCGGGGTGCTCGAAGACCCAGTCCTGGGCCCGGCGCAGCCGTTCGATGAAGTCGCCGATCGCCGCGGCCTTCTCCTTGTCCGCGAGCGCGGAGGGTGCGGCGACCTGGAAGCCGAGGCCGTTGACCACGCCACGGCCGTCGGCGAGCACACGGGCCTTGCCGCTCGCCAGCACCTGCGAGGTGTACGGGTCCCACACCGCCCAGGCGTCGACCTTGCCGCTGGTGAACGCGGCGAGGGCGTCGGCGGGCTGGAGCAGGCTCACCTTGATGTCGGCGAGGGAGAGACCGACCCGCTTCAGCGAGGCGATCAGCTGGAAGTGGGCGGAGCTGCCCTGGGCGACGGCGACCGTCCGGCCCTTGAGGTCCCGCGGCCCGCGCAACGGGGAGTCCTCGGCGACGAGGATCGCCTCGCCGGCCGAGTCGCCGTGCGTGGCGGCGACCACGGTGATCTTCGAATCCGCGCCGGCGGCGAAGACGGGCGGGGTGTTGCCGACGGAACCGATGTCGACGGCCTCGGCGTTCACGGCCTCCAGGAGCGGGGGGCCGGAGGTGAAGGTCGACCACGTGATCCGGTACGGCAGGTCGTCGAGCTCACCCGCGGCACGCAGGACGGCCTCCGAGCCGCCCTTCTGGTCACCGACGTCGAGGACGAGCGCGCCGGAGCCGTCGCTGCCGGTGTCGGCGGAGGAGGGGGAGGAGCAGGCGGAGGCGAGGAGGACGAGGGGGAGGAGGAGCGCAGCGGGCAGCAGGGAGCGCTTCATGTGCGAGGGTTCTCCGATCAGGGTCGGGGGGCCGGTCAGCAGGGGCAGGGGAGGGGCACGGGTCAGGCGGCGTGGACGCCGGGTGTGCCTTCGTTGACGCCGAGTTCGGAGAGAAGGCGGGCGCGCAGGGCGGCGAAGCCTGGATCTCCGGCGGTACGCGGGCGGTCGAGGCCGATGGCGGTGTCGTACGCGATCACACCGTCACGCATGACCAGCGCCCGGTCGGCGAGGAGCAGCGCCTCGTCCACGTCGTGCGTGACGAGCAGCACCGCGCACCCCCGCCGCTGCCACAACTCGGCGACGAGTCGCTGTGCCTTGATCCGGGTGAGCGCGTCGAGCGCACCGAAGGGCTCGTCGAGCAGCAGCAGATCCGGTTCGCGTACCAGAGCGCGGGCGAGCGAGGCGCGTTGGGCCTCCCCGCCGGAGAGCGTCTTGGGCCAGGCGCCGGAGCGATGGCCGAGCCCGACCTCCTCCAACGCCCGCTCGGCGACGGCCCTTTCGGGCTTGCCGGGCAGCCCGAGGAGGACGTTGCGCCACACGCGCTTCCAGGGCATGAGGCGCGGCGCCTGGAAGGCGACGGCCCGGCGCTTGGGGACGAGGACGGTCCCGGAGATGTCGCGATCGAGCCCGGCCAGCACCCGCAGCAGGGTCGACTTGCCGCAGCCGCTGTGCCCCAGGAGGGCGGTGAACTCCCCGGCGCGCAACGTCAGATCGAGACGATCGATGACGGCACGCCCGTCGAAGGAGCGCGTCAGCCCCTGGATGGTCACTGCCCGGTGAAGGTCGGTCGCCATTGCAGCAGCAGCCTTTCGAGAGTACGGACGACGGCGTCGGCGATCAGGCCGAGGAAGGCGTAGACGACGAGGCAGACGACGATGACGTCGGTTCGGAAGAACTCCCGCGCCTGGTTCATCAGGAAGCCGATGCCGGCGTCGGCGTTGATGGACTCGCCGAAGACGAGCGCGAGCCAGGCGGTCGCGAGGGAGTACCGCAGTCCCGTCATCGCCCCCGGCAGCGCGCCGGGCAGAACGACATGCCGAATCAGGCCCCACCGCCCGAGCCCCAACGATTCGGCCGCCTCGACCAGTTGGGCGTCCACGCCGCGAATCCCGGCGTAGACGTTGAGATACAGATGGAAGGCGACACCGAGGGCGATGAGCGCGACCTTCGGGGCCTCGCCGATGCCCAGCCAGATGATGAACAGCGGGATGAGCCCGACCCAGGGCACGGTCCTCAGCATCTGTACGGTCGCGTCGACCAGGTCCTCGCCGAGTCGCGAGAGCCCGGAGACCAACGCGAGCGACACGCCGACGGCGCCGCCCAGGAGCAGTCCGACGGCGACCCGTTGGAGCGAGACGACCATGGCGTTCGGGAGCGTGCCGTCGGCGATCAGCTCGCCGCCGACGCGGACGATGGTGCCGGGGGAGGCGAGGACATCGGCGGGCAGGACGCCGGTCGAACTGAACACCTGCCAGAGAAGGAGCAGCAGCAGGGGGCCGACGGTCCGGCGGACCCAGCGGGGTACACGGACCCGCCGACTGCCGCCCTGCGGGCCGGAGACGGGTACGACCGCCTCAAGTTGATACGACATAGGGGATATGTCCGCCGCGATGTCAGGCGGAGCATGACCAACCGTCATGGGAGGGCTCCGGGAAAGGGAGAGTGGGTACGCGTCAGCGCCCGAGCGACGCGCGCAGAGCGCGCGCGTCCACGGTGATCAGTCGGTGATCAGTGCTTCAGGCGTCGGAGAGCGAGAGGGCGTCAGCAGCCGCGGCGACACGCGGCGGAGGCCACCCGCAGCAGGTCGATGTGACCGCGCGTGGTGAGCAGGGCTGTACGCAACATGGCGTGAACGTAGCGACCGGCTTCGGCCCGGGTCAACGGCGTCTCGGAGGGTGGACGCGCGATCTTGCGGTACGAGCGGCAGGATGGTCCCATGTCCACTTTCGCCACCCGTGTACTCACACTCACCACCGGCACGACCGAGACGGTCACCGACCTGACCTCGTCCTGCGCCGACTTCCTCACCCGAACGGCCGAGGGCCGCGACGGCCTTCTCAACATCTTCGTCCCCCACGCCACGGCCGGCGTGGCCATCCTCGAAACCGGCTCGGGCAGCGACACCGACCTCCTGACGGCCCTCCACCACCTCCTCCCGCCCGACGACCGCTGGCAACACCGCCACGGCTCCCCGGGCCACGGCCGCGACCACGTCCTCCCGGCCCTGGTCCCCCCGCACGCGACGGTGCCGGTCCTGGGCGGCCGGCTGGAACTGGGGACATGGCAGTCCATCTGCCTGGTCGACACGAACAAGGACAACCCGGAGCGCCAGGTGCGGCTGACGTTTCTCGGGTAGCGGCTCGATGCTGCATGACTGTAGGCGGGATCTGCGGCCGCACCAACTGATACGCCGGAACCTGTCCTCGTCGGGGATCCGTCACTCCCAACCCGAGGCATCGCGTGGTTCGGCGGTGCTTCGACACCCTGAGGTGAGTCGTGCAGAGTGAGCATCGCCGGCCTGCAGCAGCCGGCAACGCCGAGGTGTCCCAATCGCCGCCGGTCTCGACGCATGGCTGAGTGTGCCGGGTATGGCGCCGGCTTCCAGTGACTCGCGGAGCAGGAGCCGGAGAATGGCCATGCGTCCAG
This sequence comes from Streptomyces sp. ISL-36, assembly GCF_018614205.1. Taxonomy (GTDB): domain Bacteria; phylum Actinomycetota; class Actinomycetes; order Streptomycetales; family Streptomycetaceae; genus Streptomyces. The sequence goes on from NZ_JAGGOS010000014.1 coordinate 44,014, forward strand.
TACTGCGTGAGCTGCGGTGCCGCTATGCGGCATCAGTGTTCGATGTGGAAGCGGTTTTGGAACACCACGGTCTGGCGGATGCGGTTGGTGAATTCGGAGCTTCGGGCGATGCGGTCGACCCCGCCGGCCTTGTTGTTGCGTAGGGCTGCCTTGAAACACTGGTCGAGCACGCCGATCAGGCGATCCATGAGCTCGGTGTTCAAGTGGTCGAGGTCGATGTTCAACAGATCGCGAGAGGTGGGTTGACGCAGCCGGGTGAGCGCGAAGGCGGACACCCCGGCGAGGGGGTAGAGCCAGTTCTCGATGGTCTCCCCGAGAAGGGGTCGATCCTCTGCATACGCGTTCAGATGGAGCCGGATCCGCGTGTGAACGTCGAGGGACAGCCGGTAGAGGTCGAGATCCACTCGTGGTGAAAAGATCTGATGGTAGTGCTTGTCCTCAAGGAGCAACGCCTCGGAGTGTCTGAGCGCGACGTGGGGCTCACGGAGGGCGAAGGCCGTGAACTCGCGTGCCAGCCGGGCCATGGAGACGACCTGGTCGAGCGGGAACCCGAGATTGCGGTAGTAGCTGGCGCGGCGTTCGTAGTAGTACCCGCCACCGTGCGTGAGGCTCTCTTCGATGTCTTTCTGAATCGGTTCAGTGGCCCTCAGAGCACCAGCCGGAAGCTGTGTCTGACTGTTGGTGGCTCGGATGATCCTGTCGCGAGCCGTTCCGTTCTGCGGTGCGACCACGATCTTGACGAGCAGTGAGCGATCGCGGTGTTGGCCACCGTCCTGGAAGAAGCTGTAGACTTCGTGGCTCGTCTGAAGTCCGTTGACGATCTGTGGATCCTTGATGACGATCTTCTTGCCCGCGATCTGCGCTGCGTCAGCGACGACTGTGACGCCGTTGTTGAACCACCAGAAGTCCTCCCTGGTGCCGGACTTCAACGTCTCGCCGATGGCATTGTTCACCGCCGTGGAACCGGCGTAGTCCCGCACGTTCGATTCGAACAGCTCCAGTCGAAGAGCCTGGTTGTCTGAGGTGATGAAGCGGTAGTACTCATCGAGCCGAGCCAGACATACGTAGCCCTCCCCGAGAGACGTGCTCATGGGGGTCTCGGTGAAGACGAGCTGCGCCACCGCTTTGGCGCCCCGAGCGGTTCGTTCGCGAAGGTCCGCGGCATTGAGATACTCAATCGTCGCCTGCGTGTCCGATGTGATCTTGGCGAGCTCCCGACGGAGGCGATCTCCCTTCGCCTTCACGTTGGGGTGAGGGCCCTCCGCTGCCTTACTGGCGTAGATCACCTTGACACGTACCTGAGGGAACGAGGAGGCCAGGTCTTCGAGGACGCGGAGGAAGCGGCGTGTGCGCTCGAGGAGCTTGGCGTTGGTGTGAGAGCCCAGCTCGTCTTCGTCTCGGCTCATGTCCAGGAGCGTGGGCAGGTGGAAGTGGAGCTTTTCGAAGACCGTTTCTTGGTAGCCAGGCGAGGTCTTCGCCTGAAGCACGACCAGCTCGATGGTGCTGGCTCGTGGAGTGAGGTACTGGTGGGCGTCAGAGGTGACGTAGCGGCCGTCTACGAACGACCAGATGCCGTCGATGCCGCAGTCGTGCGCGCCGTCAACGATGCCGTCGATGATCTCATCGTTGTCCAGATCCCAATCCTGCAAGGCTTTGTCGGCTGCGAAGAAGGTGAAGAAGTCGTCCCGTCCCTTCTGCGGTGCCAGCCGTCGATGCTGATCATCCAGGATCCGGTCCAGGAGCCGCTGATCGTTGTTTTGAGCAGACGTCATCCAACACCCCCGGTGCGCAGGCGAACGAGACAAGATGGTCGCAGGCTCCCTGAGGAAGAGGAAACCCCCTGAAGTGTCGTAGATCAGGTCGTAGCGTGCGCTTGGTGCGACAAGGCGCCGGACGAGCGGGGTCGGGGTCTGGTTCGGCGGGGATCTCGTGCACCGACATGACGCCGTCGGGCAGGTGAAGAGGAGCACGTCTCATCTCATCGTGACCTTCCGGGTGGGAGTCGCAGAGCGGTTGCGGTGGTTCAGATCAGACTGGGCTGTTCTCCCGGAAGCTGTGGCAGGAGAACGTTTTTGCAGGCGTCGGATACTCGCGCGCCGGGGGCCGCCCCCCGGGGGGCACTGCGCGGCGACGAGGTGCCACACCTCGATGTTGCCCTTCGGTGTGTTTCTTGCGTCGGACTCGTCGAGCTTGGCGTGGAGGTCCAGTCGGACCCGCTCCAGCCCGCAGGCGCGGGTCCGGGGCGTCGCGGGCACGACGTGTAGAACTGAAGTTCAGATGTAGTCATAATTCTAGACTGGGTCTGAGAAGCAGCTATAGTCGCGCTAGAGTGGCCCACGAGCCGTTGAAAGACACCTACGGAGGCCGGCCATGCCACCCCGCAAGAAGCGGGCCACACTCGCCCGCACAACTCGCCGCCCCTATGTGGATGACGCCACCTGGGACAGCGCTGACGACATCGCCGCCGGCGATGCCCTGACCGTCGGTCACCTGCTCACCGTCCTCCTGGACCGGTACGCCGCCGGCGTCGTCAACGTTCCCCTTCCGGAGGAGGACGTGCGCGCGGGTGGACGCAGCGGGCACCTTGCCGCCATCGGAGACGCCGCCTGGGCCCACGCCGACGAGCGCCGAGCGCGGGAGGGTATCCAGTCCATGAGCGTCCTTTGTGAACTGCTGCTGCGTGAGACCGTTGCCGGACGCGTCTCGGCCGGTCTCGACGCCGCGCCACGCGCCCAGCAGCAGACCGAGCCGCGCGAGGAAGCCGCGGGCGCCGTCACCCCGTCCCTGCTCCACTCCGCCGCCTGAGACCTTACGGAGTCCGCCATGACCGAGCGTGCCGCAGAGCCCACTGGCCCCCGCATCCCCATGCCCGAGAAGGCCCCGGCCGCGCTCCGCGTCGCCGTCGGACGCCTCGACCCGACTGTCCTTGCCACGTTTGATCAGCAGTGGGACGAAGCGATGCGCCAAGCCCGCGATGAGTACATCCTCACACCGCCCCGTGCCTTCGTCGAACACTGGTGGTCATGGGTCGGAGTCGCCCGCTACCCGCAGCGCCTCGCCCGCTTCCGTGAGTGCGAGCGCATCGTCAGCGAGTCGGGCGATCGCGCCGAGCGCCGTGCCGCCGCGAGTGAGCTGGCTTCGATCCTCGCCGAGGCTGTCGCCGCGTGAGTGACTGGACCTGGGAGTACGAACCCGACGCCAAGAACGTCGTCGGCGGCCTGGACAAGGCCGAGCGGCTGGAGGTCGAAGCGATCGCGCAGCGGATCGCCGATGCCGTGGGAGTCCGTCGCATCGGTAAGCCCTTCGACACCTTCGACATCACCGAGGCGGCATCCGGCGTCAGGACGTTCGCAGAGGGCGCCGTGATGGTCTGGTACCAGGAGGACTACCGCGACGATGTCGTCCTTGTCCTCCGCGCACAGCACTTCGGAGCGCAGCATCTCGACACCTGATCCCCGCGCGGAGTGACGCCGCCGGGCGGGCCATCGCGCGCCAGGACCCCAGCACCGTCGTGGAGGTGGCGAGGTCGGGTGAGGTGAGACACGACGGCGTACGCTGAGGGTTGTCCTAACGGAGGTTGGCGGACACCAAGAGGGACAACCCCGACCGTCAGGTGTGGTTGAGCTTCCTGGGATAGGGATAGCGGTTGGTACACGAGGGCCAGCGGCTGTGGGAGACACTCGCTCAGGGTCTGAAGCGACTGGTCTCGATCGATTCGCCTGGCCGCCGTCACGGCGCCACGATTGGACTCGGGGCGAACCGGTGACGTTCGTGAAGGCGGCGCCGGTGATGCGACGGTAGGCGGGGGTCGGTGTACGCGGGCGGCCTCTGTGGCAGAGGGTCCGCGCCGCCGAAGCGCTGATCTGCCTGGAGGCCGCCCCCGCGTTCGCCGTGGGGCGGCGCCGATCTCACCCGCCGGGACAAGGCCCAGCCGTACGGCTTCCGATCGGCCGGTCAGCAGCAGGACGGCCCATCCGACGGAGGGCCGGCCACATGACGGTCACCGGGCTCAGAGGCGGACGTTCCAGCTGACCGTGGACGTCATCGCCGCGGAGATGTCGCGGTCCCGTACCGAGGGCGTACGGTCCTGCGCGGTGATCGAGAGCCGGTGTGTCCGCAGGTCGAAGAGCCGCCCGGTCAACTCGGACACCTGCACCTGCGTGCGGCCCGCGAGGAACTTCAGTTCCCGGCCGTCCAGATACCAGCGGATCGTGAGCCGGCGCCCGTCGGCTCCCGTCAGCCGGGGTACGAGCGCCTTCGCGGTGTCGCGGGCGCGAAGGGTGCGGTCGGTGGGGGTGACCGCGGTGGCGATGTGCGCCTTGCGGTAGAAGCCGGCGATCATCGCCTCGACACCGGGCAGGTTGAATGGCTTGCCGAGGGAACGCATCAGGGAGTTCTCGGTGGGCCGACGCAGTCCGGTGACGTAGTAGCCCCCGCCCTCGTACGCGCCGACCGTACCTCCGTCCGGAGACGGTTCGCCCAGCCAGCGGTGCCACTTGGCGCGCTGTGAGGCCAGGTCGGCCACGTCGAGTGTGGTGATGTTGGCATCGGCGGGCTCGGGGCCCGCGTAGCGCTCGTAGCCGGGGTAGTCGGAGTAGAAGTATTCGTCGGCGAGCTTGCCCAGCGAGTGGCCGGTCTCGTGGATGGCGACCTGGCCGGACTTCTCGTTGCCCGCCGAGGCGGTCGATATGCCCTCGTAGCCGAGGGTCGGGCTGGGCTCGTTGTAGCCCGCGCCGCCGTACTTGGCGCTGTTGGCGAGGACGAGGACCAGATCGGCCTCGGGGGCCTTCGCCACGTAGCCGTCGACCTTGTCCTGGTCGATGCAGAGCAGCCGTTCGATGTCGTCGCACCAGAAGTACGAGCCGAGCGCGGTGTCCCGGACGGTGGCGGGGTCGGGGTCGCCGGAGACGCCGGACTGGTTCGACACGGCGTCGACCGTCCAGACGTTGAAGAGGTTCCGGTAGGTCGTGTACGGCTCGACGGCCGTCAGCTCGGCCCACTTCTCCCTGGCGTCGGCGTGGAACTGGCCCTGTTCGGCGGCGGTGTAGCCGTCCCCGACGACGACGATGTCGAGCCGGTCGGCGGTGGGGCCGTTGTCGACCATCTTGGCGACCTCGCCGTCGGCGGCGGCCTCGGCCGTCGAGAGCCGGGAGGCCGGCCGGTCCTGGCCCTCGCGCGGTACGCGTGTGTGGCCGGATCCGGCGACCGTGCCATGCTCCGGTCCGGGTATCTCGACCTCGGCGCCGGCCCTGGCGGGCGTCGCCGGGTCGGCGGCCGCACTGCCGGGTTGGGCGGCCAGTACGGCCGCGAGGGCGGCGGCCACCGCCACCGCCGTCATGGCTCTACGGCGTGCTGGACGTGCTGGACGTGCTGGAAGTGCTGGACGCATGAACTCATCCCTCTGACACGGAAGTTAAGCACCCTGTTAAACAGAGTGAACGGGTCGCTTAAGCTAGGGGGAGGGTGAGGGCGTGCGCAATGCCTGCTTCCCTTGAATGCTGGGGAGTTCAAGAGTCAGGGGGTTGTTATGGACGAACCGGCCGAGATCGGGCGCCGGGTGCAGAAGCTGCGCAGCCAACGCGGTCTGACCCAGCGGCAGTTGGCTGAACCCTCCTATACGCCCGCGTACATCTCGACGCTGGAGTCCGGGAAGGTCAGGCCCTCCGAGGCCGCGCTGCGCTTCCTCGCGGACCGGCTCGGCACGTCGTACGAGGAGCTGGCCACCGGACGCCCCGCGCACCTTGCCACCGAGCTGCGGCTCGCCCTCACCGACGCGCACCGGCAGCTCGCGACCGGCGCCGCCGACGAAGCCGCCGTCCGCTACCGACGGCTCCTCACCGACGCGGAACACCTCGGCCTCGCCCCCGAGCAGGCCGAGGCGCTGCTCGGGCTCGGCGACTGCGCCCTGGAGAGCGGCGAACTCGCCGACGCCGGACGCCACTTCCAGGACGCCGAACGGCTCCTGGCCGATGCACCGCTTCCCCGCCGCGCCCGCGCGATCCGGGGCCGCGCCGTAGCGCACCTCCTGGCCGGGGAGCTGCGCTACGCCTGCTACCTCCTGGAGTCCGCCATCGACGAGCTCGGCGCGAGCGGGCTGGTCGACCCCGAGGCGCTGGTCATCCTGTACGCCGCCGTGATCGGCCCGTACATCGACCTGGGCGCCCACGCCCGCGCCGCGCATGCCGCCGAGCTCGCGCTGGCGCTGGCGCCGCAGGTCGACGACCCGGCGCTGGTGGCGGGCATGCACCGGCAGGTGGCCCGCACCTTCCTCGCCGAGGGCCGCACAGCCGACGCCGACGCCTCACTGGCCAAGGCGCAGGCGATCTACCAGCAACTGAGGCTGCGTACCGATCTCGCGCACTGCCACTGGATGCGTGGCTACATCAAGGCGCAGAACGGCGAACTCGCCCTTGCCGAACGGGAGTTTCGTACTGCTCGGGACATGCTGACCGCCAAACGCGCGACGCTGTTCACCGCGCAGGTGGAGGTGGAGCTGGCCGACGTCCTGCGGCGGCTGGGACGGTACGACGAGGCGTCGGATCTCCTCATGGCGCTCCTGGACCTCGGCGACCGCCACGGCGCGGTGCACGCGGGCGGCGCGCACCGGCTGCTCGGGCTGATCGCCGAAGAGCGGGGCCAGAGCGAGACCGCCGAGGAACACTACGTCACGGCGCTGGGCCTGCTGGAGCGCAGCGGCGCCAGCGGCGACCTCGCCGACCTGTGCCGTCTGCTGGGCGACCTGCTGCGCCGCAGCGGCCGCACCGAGGCGGCGCTGGACGTCTACCGCACGGGCCTGGGCCACCGTGCCGCCCCTGGGACGACGACGCTGGGCCCGGCCCCGACGGCGCCGGCGGTCCCGCGGCTCTGAGGGCGGCTGGAGCCGTTACGCCCGCTGCCCGGACGCCGGCCGGGTGAGGGGCCCGGTTCCCGCGCGCACGTGGTGACCGCGGAGAATCGCGGAACGAGGATCACCGCGCGTGCGGCGCCGGTCAGCTGCAGCGCGATCCGCCGGAGATTCGCGGGCTCCAGGCCGTGTTTACCCCGTCCGGCCGGACGAGGTCGCCCGGATCGCGGACTCCGACGGGCCCCCATCCGGGGTGTCGCGGCGGTCCTGTTCGGTTGAGCGGGGAAGCCCCACCCGGGGTAGTGTCGATTCATACGCGTATGCGTGCTTTATGCGCCACCGGCCGCTCCCTGAACGCGGCGGTGCCAGGTGTGCGAGAGGACCGGCGACCTGCCGTCCTGCTGACCGGCCGCCCGAATATGGCCACCCGAATGTGACCGCAGCGATCACGACGACGGCGGGACAAGACTCGGTTTCTCGCTTGTGGCCCCTCTGTGCGGGCGGTCCTGCATTTCTCATATCGATCTGAGCCAAGTTCACCCGGCCAAAGGGGTGGCTCTCCAGGAGGAAAGCCATGTCTCATCACGGCAAAAGCGCCGACGACGACCGGCGGGCGAAGCAGCCAGCCAAGGCATCGGGCATGCCGGTGCCGGGGACTTCCGGCACGTCCCCCGAGCCGACAACCGCAAGGGCGGGCGAGATGCCGGTCCCGGGTATGCAGACAGCAGCCGGGAGCCCCGCGGCAGGGCACATGCCGACTCCCGGCATGAAGTCGGCGGCGGCAACCGGCGGGTCCCGCGAGATGCCGATGCCGGGGATGCACGCCCCGTCCGCCGGCGGAGCGATGCCCATGCCGTCGGTCGGCATGACCGGCAGGTCGGAACCGACGGGACAAGCACCCCAGGGCAGCAAGCCTCCGCAAGGCGACGAGCCGCCGCCGTTCCCGAACGGTGGTACCCCCGCTGTGTCTCGCTTCGGCGGGCCCGGGGGCACCCTCCCGAGCGGTCCGTCGTACAAGCCGGGCGTCGTCGAGGTGGAGTTCCGTGAGGGCGTCACCCCGGACATCACCCAGCCCCCGGACGGCGCGCCTCCCGAGGTCCGCAGCGTCGCCGAAGGACCACTCGACGAGTTCAACCGCATCCTGGCAGACAACAGCCTCGTCAGGGCGGAATCGACATTCCTGATCACACCGCAGGAAGCCACTTCGCTGCATGCGCGCGCGGCCTCGGAGGGCTTCGACACTCCTCACCTGTCGCGGTTCGTCACTCTGCACTTCGCCGACGAGGCGGACACGGTCGCGATCGCGGCGCGCCTCGACGCGCTTCCCGAGGTGGAGCGGGCGATCGCCGTCCCCGTGGCTCTGCCGCCGACGGTCACGGCGGAACGCCCCGGAGGCGTGACGATGCTCGCCCCGGCGGCTCCACTGGCGGAACCGCTGGTCGGTACGGGCGGGACCGTGGTGGTGGACACCGCCACCGGCCTGGAGAACCAGTGGTACGTCTTCCGCTGTGGCGTGAACCAGGCGTGGGGGACTTCCACCGGCCGCGAAGTGGTGATCGCCGATGTCGACTGGGGCTACCGGACCTCGCACAACGACCTCGCCGCGAACATCGCCAAGACGTACAACGCCTTCGACGGCACCACCGACGTAACGAGCGGTGACGTCTCCCACGGGACCGCCGTCATGGGGCTGGCCGGTGCCGCGGTCAACCATCTCGGCATGGCGGGCGCCGCGTACGACTCCACGCTCTGGGCAGTGCGGTCGGATTCGGGGACAGGTCCGGCACTCGGCGGAGACGCCTGGGCCCGGGGCATCGACTGGGTGCGTACCACCGACAGCGGCGGCAGGCGCAAGGTCGTGATCCTCGAAGTCCAGACCGGGGCGTACGGGAACATCGAGTACGTGCCGTCGGTCAACGCGGCCATCAGGACGGCGATCGCCGCGGGAGTGGTCGTCTGTGTGGCAGCGGGCAACGGAGACCGGGACGCGGGCATCGGCGACGACGGCAGGCCGATCCCGGAGACGGGTTCCATCCTCGTCGGCGCCACGGCATACGACGCCACGGTCAACAAGCGTGCGTGGTTCAGTAACTACGGCCCCAGGATCGTCGTGTGCGCACCCGGCGACGACTTGCACGACCTGACCTGCGACAGCAGCGCCGACACCGCGTACCGCAACGCCTTCGGCGGCACCTCCGGCGCGACGCCGAAGGTCGCCGGTACCGTCGCGCTGATGCTGGCTGCGAACCGCGGTCTCACTCACGCCGACGTGCGCCGGATGCTCAAAGCCACTGGGACCGCGGTCACTCCGGACCCGGGCAAGGACATCGGCACGTTCCTCAACGCCGGTGCAGCAGTACGGGAGGCCTCCGAGCAGGCGGCCGGACGCATGGAGATCTTCGCTCGTGGTGGCGATCAGGCGCTGTGGCACATGTGGCAGACCGCGCCGAACAACGGCTGGTCCGGGTGGCAGTCGCTCGGCGGCTGGATCGACATGCTCAGCTACGGCCGTAACTCGGACGGCCGGTTGGAGGTCTTCGCCCGTGGCGCCGACCAGGCCGTGTGGCACATGTGGCAGACAGCGCCGAACAACGGCTGGTCGGGCTGGGAGTCGCTCGGCGGCTGGATCGACAACCTCAAGATCGGCCAGAACAACGATGGCCGGTTGGAGGTCTTCGCCCGCGGAGCCGATGGCGCGGTGTGGCACCTGTGGCAGACCGCCCCCAACGGCACATGGTCGGGTTGGGAGTCGCTCGGCGGCTGGGTCGACGATCTGGACGTCGGCCGTAACGCGGACGGCCGGTTGGAGGTCTTCGCCCGTGGCGCCGACCAGGCGCTCTGGCACAAGTGGCAGACCGCACCGGGCGGAGGCTGGTCCGGCTGGGCGTCTCTGGGCGGCTGGATCGACCGTCTCGCGACGGCCCGTAACGCGGACGGCCGGCTGGAGGTCTTCGCCCGTGGAGCGGATGGCGCCGTGTGGCACATGTGGCAGACCGCGCCGAACAACGGCTGGTCCGGGTGGGAGTCCCTGGGCGGTTGGATCGACATGCTGGCTCTCGGTCGCAATTCCGACGGCCGGTTGGAGGTCTTCGCCCGTGGCGCCGACCAGGCCGTGTGGCACATGTGGCAGACCGCGCCGAACAACGGCTGGTCGGGTTGGGGGTCACTCGGCGGCTGGGTCGACGATCTGGAGCTCAGCAAGAACGCGGACGGCCGGTTGGAGGTCTTCGCCCGTGGAGCCGATGGCGCCGTGTGGCACATGTGGCAGACCGCGCCGAACAACGGCTGGTCCGGCTGGGAGTCCCTCGGCGGTTGGATCGACCGGCTCGCCGTGGCCGAGAACACGCCCTGAGCGCCACCGCTGATCGACCGATCCGAAGGACGCGGAGGTTGGCGGATACCAAGAGGGGGCTGCTAAGCCGAGTAGGCCCCCGCCCTCTGGGGCGACGGCCTACTCGTGGGAAAGGGACCCGGTCTCAGCCGATGGCGAGGCGTGTCTTCCAGTAGCTCGTCGGAGGGATGATCTCGGTTCCGGAGCCGGGGAGAACGGTCCTGGCACCCGCATACAGGCGGACGCTGCCATTGGCGGGAACGGTCCAGACGTCGGGGATCCCGTCGCCCGTCACGTCGGGAGTGCCGATGAGGCGGGGGATGCTGGTGCTGGACCACCCGGCGGAGCCGTAGACGGTGTCGGCTCCGTCCTTGGAACCGGCCGCTGTCGCCAGAGAGTTGAGGTCCACCCCTCCACCGGCGGCGGGCTTGCCCTTGCGCAGCAGCAGGCGCCCGGATTCCTGCCGGAAGACGAGGTCGGTCACCGCGTCACCGTCGATGTCGAGTGCGGTGACGATGTCCTGGGTGTTCCACGGGGTGGTGGCGATCTGCTGTGCCTGCAGGACGCTGGCTCCGTGGTAGCCGGTGAAGGCCCACAGGGTGTCACCGACCGTGACGAGGAAGTCGGCCCTGCCGTCGCCCGTCATGTCGCCCGCCGACATGATCTGGGTGAACGCGCCGGGGCTGGGCGCGTTGGCAGGCAGCAGGATCTCTCGACGCTTGTCGACGTTCACCGCCCCGTATCCGTCACCGGGATAGACCCACAGCTTGTCGCCGAGCCGGACCACGAGGTCCTGCAGACCGTCGCCGCCGTAGATGTCACCGTTGTGGGTGATCAACGGGTTGTTCTTGAAGTGGCCGTTGGGCGCGCCTATGTAGGCTGGCAGGTTGTCACCGGTGGGATCCTTGTCCGGGTTGCCGCGGTAGGCGCCGGACATGGAGTAGCCGAGCCTGCCGCTGGGCCTGGTGACGTCCGAGGTCTGACCGAGGGAGGGGTAGAGGGCGAGGTTGCCGCCTTCGGTGACGACCATGAGGTCGGGGAGCTTGTCGCCGGTGAAGTCGCCCGGTGCGTCGGCCTCGTCGCGGGGGGTGACGTAGAAGAAGTACTTGGTCGCCTCGGATACGTTGCCCGCTTGGTCGACGGTACGCACGTAGAGGACGTTGGGACCGGCGGTGGGCGGCTTCAGGTCGGAGACGGTGGTCTCGATGCTGGGCGACGTACCGGCGGTGCGCGGCGTGGAGAAGTTGTAGGCGGCGCCGTTGAAGCTGTACTCGTACCTGACGACGTCGCTGTTCAGCGCGCGGAGGTGGAAGGTACCGGGCGAGCCGAACTTGACGGTGCTCCAGATGGTGTCCTCGGCGTCGTTGGCGAAGCCGTTCTCCTTGGCGTCGGCGTTGGGGAACACGTCCGAGCGGACCTTGGGCGGCTTCGGCGCCGCGGTGTCGAGGACGAAGCGGCAGGGCGTTTTCGCGGGCGAGTAGGAGGAGGTGGCGTTCGCGGCGTCGACCGCCCTGACCCGCCATGAGTAGAGCGTGTTGTTGGTGAGGTTGGCCGTGGAGAACGCGGGAGTGGTCCGAAGGGCCTCCGACGTGCTGCCGCCGACGGAAACCGTGCCGGCACCCTTGAGGAGGTCCTTGGTCGTGTCCCACTGGCCGGTCGGCCACAGGTCGAAGTCGAACTCCTTGAGGTTCGAATCCGCGTCGGTGGCCTTCGCCGTGAAGTACACGCTGCCGGCGCCCATGCGGACGTACGGCGGAGTCGTCGTGCACTTGGCTTCCGGGCCGAGGTCGAGGTTGGTCGGCGGGGTCGGCCTGCGGTTGTAGACGAGGACCAGGACCGGACCGTTCTCGCCGTTGGCCTGGAACTTCTTCCAGGCGTACTGGGACTTCTCGTTACCGGCGCGAAGCCCGAAAGTGATGCTGTTCCAGCTGCCGTCGGCGGCCTGCTGCGCGGTCTTCTTCACGTCGAAAGTCTCGTACGCGTCGCGGCACCCGGACTTGTATCCATGGGCGAAACTGCGTGAGGCGATCTGGTTTCCGTCGTGCAGCTTGGGGGCGTTCTTCCAGTTGGTCTTCGAGCTGATCTTCCCGGACAGGTGTACCGTCATCTGGCGCGCGCTGCACGACCAGGAGTAGGTCTCCAACAGGCGGAGCTTCGCGCTGGAGATGACCGTTCCCCGTAGAGCGGGGTCGAAGTCGATGGTGAAGAAGGACCGAGAGGTGCCCCAGGTGTCGGACTCGAATCCGACGCGCGCCTCGTGCGTCCCACCCTTGTTGAAGTTGCGCCCGTTGTAGAACGTGGCCTGGGGGTGGCGGCTGTAGGCGGTCGTCCAGTTCTGGGTGTGCTTGGTCACCGAGGGGTCGATGAACACGGGGTAGACGGTCGCCGGATCGGCCAGGAAGTCAGGGTCGGGAGTCAGGGTCCACTGGTCGGCGGCGAGGTCGGCCTCGACCAGGGCGCCACGGGTGTCGGGGCCGGGACCGTCGAGCGCGGGCAGCGCGAGCGTGGCGGCGGAACCGCTCTGCGAGGGCGCGGGTGTGGGTTCGGTGGGGACCGGCGGAAGCGACGGCTCCGAGACGGCCGGCGCCGGTTCCTCGGAGGCAGCGGGCAGCACCTCGGACTCGGCGTCGGTCTGCTCGTCCGACTCGACGTCGCTGTCGCTCGTTGCCGTCACGGTGGGTTCCGGCTCGGTGCTCGGCGTGGTGGTGGGCGGCGCCTCGGGGGCGGTCGGCTGGGAACTCGCCCCGACCTGGCCGTCGGTGACCGCCGGCTGCCCCGTGCTGTCCCACATGAGCGGCGAGGGGGAGAGCGCGACCTCGTCGCCGTTCTTGTTCTCGGCGGACACGATGTCGGAGAGCGGGTCGACGCGGAACAGCAGGGTCGGCGACGTCAGACCGTAGGTGAGCTGGGCGACGCGCGGGTCCGCCGCGGCCTGGCGGTTCTTGACCACCAGCAGCTGGGCGAACCCGCCGTCGTCGGCGGTCAGCACCAGGTCAGCGCCCGGAAGGATCTCCGGGTAGAGGATGCGTGAACCGTCGACGATCGGGGTGGGGATCGGTCCGGGCCAGGTCAGTTGCACGATGCCTTCGCCGACGTCGAGGGAGGCCAGCGGGCTGGATGTCTCCTCCACCCGCGTGGGCGCGCCCCGCACGAGAGAGACGCGCTCGACCACACGGGAGGCCCGGTCGTCGTGGCTCGCGGTGTGGGCGGTTCCCGCAGAGAACACCATGTGGGTGTTGGTGGCGGCTGGTTCCCAGCCCGCGGTGGTCCGGCGCAGGGTGGTGTCGATCGGCTTCCATACGCCGTCGACCTTCGCCCGGATCGGCGAGACGTACTGGTGTCGCTCCAGTAGACGGTCGGGGCGGGCGAACGTACTGGAACTCGGGGTGCGCAGCTCGGTGATCTCGACCGGCTTGCCGGTCCTGGCGGCCCGGCTCATCGCCACGGCCGCCGTGACCTCTTCGACCGCGGGCCGCGGCCGAGGTGCGTGGCCGCTGTCGTCACCACCGCCGAGACCGGCCCAGGTGATGCCGGTCGCTGCGATGGCGGTGGCCGCGGCCGCGGCCATGGTGCGACGCCCAGGTCGACGGCGCCAGATGCCCTTCATTCGGGACTGCTCCCCTTCCCCCCTCGTACCGGGCGCACAGTCGCGCCGGTGCACTGCGGCCCCGGCCATGACACCTCCGGCGAACGACGACGGGGGTGTGGGCAGGGCATGGCGGGGCGAGCAGCGTGCAGATCATGGCCCATCGAGGCGGACCCGTCACCCCGCCCGCCGGGCCCCGCAGTGGGAAGACTCGTGCCGCGCACACGGGCGCTGTGTGCCGCGCGAGCCGACGCAGCGGAACCCGCTGGGGCATCATGGCGTGAATCTGGCATGGCAAAACAGGACAACATCACATGAAAGCACGGCCGTTGCGTTGATGATGTGGTCAATTGGGCGGGAATGCTGCTTTGGTTGGCGGAGATTCCACGCCATCTGAATAGGTTCAAGAGTCGCGTTGAACTCGCTGTGGGGCTATGCGCCACCTATGCGGCGTGATGATCACCACACCCCCACCTCATCTGTGGCGGATCTTCATCGCGAGGCCACAGAATCTGCGCCATCTGCCGTCACGCGTGGTCCAGTCGGGTCCCGCTCAATGTGGTCCGGGGGGACCTTCACCGTGTCTGGTCGTCTTAGGCGTGCGCGCCTTCGTTCCACCCGGAGAGCCGTCGCCGCACTCCTGGGTGCGGCACTGTTCACGGGGCTGCTGCCGGCCCCAGCTCTCGCGCTTCCCCCGGACCCCGCAACGGCGGAAGTCGGCAGGGAGTCCGTGCAGTTGGAGAGCCTCCAGCAGGATCGGCCGCTGGAGGGCAAGACTCTCGAGAAGAACCTGGACCGTCTCAAGGCTGACGTACCGGCCGATCAGGCCGAGGCGCCCGCGGGAACCTCGGTGGCACCCCTCGCCGACAGCGGCCAGGTCACCTTCTCGACCTCCGTCGCCGCCGCCATGGCGTCCGACGGCGACACGGTCACACCGGTCGAGGACCTGCCCGTCGGGCTGGGGCAGGCCGAAGGGCAGGCGGCACCCACCGGTACCTGGGGCGTCTCGATCGACTCCCACGCGGGCGCGCTGGCCCTGGGGGTGAACGGAGTCCTCCTGGAGATCGACACCCCGTCGGGCGGCTCCGTTCCCGTCGACGTGCAGCTCGACTACTCCGCGTTCAAGAACCTCTACGGAGCCGACTGGGCCTCCCGGCTGAAATTCGTGCAGTTCCCGGACTGCTACCTCAGCACCCCGGAGCTCGAGGAGTGCCAGGCCTACACCGAGCTGGCGACCGAGAACGACACCAACTCCGAAACCGCCACCGCGACCATCGACCCTGCGGCGGCGAGTACCGAGGCCCCCGCCGCCGACGGCGTCTCGGCCCAGCTGATGGGCGCCTCGACGCAGGCCGACCCCGCGGGCGACAAGGCCGCCGTCGGCGTGGTCGACTCGGGTGACGGTGCGGGCGGAACGTTCAAGGCGAGCCCGCTGGCCGCCAGCGGCAAGTGGTCCACCACCGGCTCCTCCGGGGCATTCACCTGGTCGTACCCGATCGCCGTACCGGTCGCACCCGCCGGCCCCACGCCGAAGGTCTCGCTCGACTACAACTCCCAGACCGTGGACGGCCGGACGGCTGTCACCTCACCTCAGGCCTCGTGGATCGGCGAGGGCTGGAACTACGAGCCGGGCCACATCGAGCGTCGCTACCGCACGTGTCAGGACGACACGAAGAACATGGCCTCGGGGACGCCCAACAACACGGGGTCGGGCAACAAGACGTCCGACCTGTGCTGGGTCTCGTACAACGCGGTGATGTCCCTGAACGGCTCGACCACCGAACTGGTCCGCGTCGATGCCGACACCTACCGTCCCGCCCTCGACGACGGCACGCGCATCGAGCTCAAGACCGGCGGTACCAACGGCGACGACAACGGTGAGTACTGGGTCGTCACCACGGTCGACGGCACCGCCTACCACTTCGGCCTGAACAAGGTCGGAACAGGTCACGCGGACACCAACTCGGTCTCCACGGTGCCGGTCTTCGGAAACCACCCCGGTGAACCGTGCCACGCCACCGCCTTCGCCGACTCCCGGTGCGGTGCCGGCAAGCAGCAGGCCTGGCGCTGGGGGCTCGACCGGATCGTCGACGTGCACGGCAACGTCATGGTGGTCAACTGGGTTCAGGAATCGAACTACTACGCCGTCCGTAAGAAGTTCAAGACTCCCGAGCGCTAC
Source organism: Streptomyces sp. ISL-36 (assembly GCF_018614205.1). GTDB lineage: Bacteria > Actinomycetota > Actinomycetes > Streptomycetales > Streptomycetaceae > Streptomyces. The sequence goes on from NZ_JAGGOS010000014.1 coordinate 59,954, forward strand.
CACCGCTTCGCCTACGCCTCCTCCATCGAGTACGGTCTGCGGCTCTCCGACCTCACCAAGCCCGCGGCCGTGATCGAGTTCGCCACGCAGCAGCGCTGCCTGCAGTCCGTCGAGGTCTGCTCCGCCACGAATTTCGACAAGACCGACGACCCCGGTGCCTACCGTCCCTGGTGGGACACGCCCGGAAACCTCAACTGCAAGTCCACCTCCGACCTCTGCCCGCCGTTCCCCTCCTTCTGGACCCAGCGCCGCCTGGAGTCCATCACCACCAAGTCGGAACGCCCGGGACAGACCGGACTCGGCAAGGTGGACACCTACACGCTCCACCAGTCCTTCCCAGCCGAGTGGTACGACACCTCCCCGGGCCTATGGCTCAACTCCATCACCCGGCGCGGTTTCGGGCCGGGTGACACCACCGGCACCCTCCAGTCGTCCGACGGCGTGAGCTTCGCGCAGTACCAGGTGGGACCCCGCGATCCTCTGCAGGGTCGGCTTCGTGACCGTCAGCTCCCCAACCTCGTGGCGGGCGACCCCCGTCGCCCCGGCTTCACGCGCCCTCGCATCGGCGTGGTCTCCACCGAAGAGGGCGGGGACATCGAGGTCAAGTACACGGGAGGCTGCGCGGCCGAACCCGCGACGGACAAGGAACGCGCCAACGGAACCTGCTTCCCTGTGCGTTGGTCCCCGGACGGTGACGAGAAGAAGCCGGCCAAGGCCTGGTTCAACAAGTACGTCGTCGCGAGCGTGGTGGAGACCGACAAGGTCACCACGCACGGTGTGCCGGTCTACACCCAGTACTCGTACAAGGAACCGGCGTGGAGCCTGAGTGACGACGAGTTCACCAAGCCCTCGCTGAGGACGTACAGCGACTGGCGTGGCTACCGCGAAGTCACCACGGTCAAGGGCAAGAAGAACAACATCAAGGCCGGTGACCCCCAGGCCCAGTCCACCTCCACCACCCGGTACTTCCTCGGCGTCGGCGGCGCCGTCAAGGACTCCGCGGGCAAGTACACCCTCACCGCGGACGACGCCAGACCGTTCGCCGGCAAGACCGCCGAGACCCTCACCTACGACCGCACCGCGGGCCGGGTCATCAAGCGCGTCCTGAACTTCCCCTGGCTGAAGGAGACGGCCTCGCGCGCCCGGGAGGGTGAGGACGGTACGGCGCTCGAACCGCTGAAGGCGTACCGGACCGGAACATCACGCACCGACACCGTCCAGTCGATCGGCGCCTCCTGGCAGAGCGTTCGCACCACGACCGAGGTCGACGCGACCTACGGGCTCCCGACGCGGTCGGAGACGGCGGTCGTCAAGCCCAACGGCACCGGCGAGGCGTTCAGCGAGCAGCGCTGCACCACCTACTCCTACGTGCACAACACCGGCGCGTGGCTCATCGGACTCGCCTCCCAGACGAGCACCACGGCCACGCCGTGCGCCGGGCACGCCACCGCCGACCCCGCGACCGAGCTCATCAGCACCACGCGCAGCAGCTACGACGGTCTGGCTTTCGGAGCCACGCCGGTCAAGGGCCTGGCCACCGCGACCGCGGTCAACGACGGCACGGGCAAATGCTGTTCGCTGGTCACTACGAGCACGTACGACGACCTCGGACGGCTGCGCTCGGTGACCAAGCCCGGAGAGGGGACCACCGAGACCCAGTTCACACCGTCCGCCGGCGGCCCCGTGACCGCCACCACGTCGATCCGGACGGTCGGCGGCCGTCAGCTCGCGACCACGACCACATTCGACCCCGGTCGCGCACTGCCGCTGACCGTGACCGACCCGAACGGCCGCATCACCCGGCGTCAGTACGACGCCCTGGGGCGACTGACCGCGGGATGGCTGCCCTCGCGCTCCTCCGGGAGCCAGACGCCGAGCGTGAAGATCGGTTACCAGCCGGCCGTGGCCACGAGCAGCGCGACCAAGCCCGCGGCGGTCACCACCGAGACGCTCCAGGACGACGGTACCTACCGCAGGCAGGTCGCGCTCTACGACGGACTCGGACGCGAGGTGCAGACTCAGGAGGACGCCTACGGCCCGGGTCGCATCGTCGTGGACACGTACTACAACGACCACAGCCTCGTCGAGGAGGTCACCGGGAAGTACCTGGCCAATGGCGCTCCCACCGCGGCGCTCTTCGAGCGCAGGTCCGACAGCGTCGTGCCGAACAAGACCCGCACGCGCTACGACGGGCTGGAGCGGCCGGTCCAGGTCTCGACGTACTTCGGTTCCACCTTCAAGTACGCGACCTACACGACCTACGGGGACAACTACACCAAGGTCGACAAGCCCGGCTCCACGGTGCCGGTGACGGACACGTACACCGATGCCCTGGGCCGCGTGTCCTCGGTCCGCACCTACACGGATGCCGCCGGCACCGCCAAGCGCGTCACCTCGTACGGCTACGACGCCCGGGGCAACCGCAACAAGGTGACGGACCCCGCGGGCAACATCTGGACCTACGTCCACGACGCGCGCCACCAGTTGATCTCGCAGACGGACCCGGACTCCGGTACCTCCTCCTTCGAGTACGACGACGCCGGCCGGCGCATCAAGAGCACGAACGAGGCGACGGCGAAGTCGATCTTCACCGAGTACGACGTGCTCGGCCGGACCACCTTCGTGCGCGAGGGCAACGCCGCTACAACGCCCGCCCAGGCCGCGACCGAGGCCACCTTGGTGAAGGAGTTCACCTACGACACGGTGGCCGGGGCGCTCGGCAAGCCCGCCTCCTCCACCCAGTACCAGGGAACGGCCGCCTACATCAGCCGTGTCACGGGCTACGACACCGAATACCACCCCACCGGCAAGCAGTTCGTCATCCCGGACACCGCCACCACCAAGGGCCTCTCCGGCACCTACACCTACGGCTACGGTTACACGCCCAGCGGCAAGCAGCTGTCGGTGACACTCCCCGCGGTGGGCGGGCTCGCCGCGGAGAGGGTCGTCACCCGCTACGACGACGAAGGGTTCGCGGAGTCCACCTCCGGCCAGAACTGGTACACCTCGGACGTCTCCTACTCGCCCTTCGGCGAGCCGCTCCGCGCCGTCAGCGGCGCACAGCCGGGGCGCGTCTGGACGACCAACTTCATCGACGAGCACACCGGACGCCTGGAACGGAGCGTCACCGACCGCGAGACCACCGGACCGCACCGCATCGCGGACAGCCGCTATTCGTACGACTCCTCCGGCCTGGTCTCCTCCCACGCCCGGGAACTCACAGACGCGTCGGGGTCCTCCTGGGACACCCAGTGCTTCACCTACGACCGACTCGGCCAGCTGGTCAACGCCTGGACCTCGAACATTCCCGTCACGGGCAAGGGCATCGGCTGCAAGTCCGCTTCCGGTACGGTCTGGGGCCCGCGCACCGACGGTGAGCCCAGCGGGGCGGGCGGCGCGGACGCGGCCGACAGCGCGGCCGACACCGGGGGAAGCCCCGACACCTCGCTGACCTCGACCTTGGCGGCAGCCTCACCGGCGGCGGGCACGGTCGCCTCCGGCAGCCTCTCCTACTGGCAGTCGTTCACCTACGACTGGCTCGGCAACCGAGCCGCCCTGGTCGAGCACGGCACCACCGACACGACCTTCACCTACACGTACGGCAGGACGGTCACCGGCAACGGCACCGGACCGGCTACGGTCGTCCAGCCCCACACCCTCCAGCGGGTCGTGACCACGCCGACGGGACAGGGCAGCACCTACGCCTACGACAGCGCCGGCAACACCACGGACCGGGTTCTCCCCGCCGCTGCGCAGAACCTGACCTGGACTCAGGAGAACCGGCTCACGACGATCACCTCGGGCGGTGTCAAGACCACCTACGTCTACGACCCCGAGGGCAACCGGCTCCTGGAGTCCTCCTCCGCAGGTGCGACCCTGTACCTGGGCGAGACCGAGGTCTCCGCCGACGCCACCGGAAAGGTGATCCGGGCCTCCCGGCTCTACAGCCAGGCCGGTGCCCCGAACGTCGTGCGTACGGCCCTCAACGGCGCTGCCACGGGGCACAAGCTCAGCGTCCTGATCACCGACAACCTCGGGACGGCTCACACGGCCGTCGAGCTCACCGGTGCGCAGACGGTCACCAGGCGGGAGTCGAAGCCCTTCGGTGAATCCCGTGGCGCCAAGCCGGCATCGTGGCCCGACAAGCGCGGTTACCTCGGCGTCGGCATCGACGACGCCGCCACCGGTCTGACCCACCTGGGCGCCCGCGAATACGACCAGAGCACCGGGCGGTTCGTCTCCGTCGACCCGGTCATGGAGATGGGCGATCCGCTCCAGATCAACGGATACGCGTACGCGGGCAACAGCCCCGTCGCACAGTCCGATCCCACAGGGCTGTGCCCGAAGGAGATCTGCGACGGGTACGGACAGCACGACCACGCCAGCCAGCAGGGCAGCGGCGGGAGCACCGGGCAGACGACGTCCACCGGCACCTCGGACCAGCCCACCAAGGGGCGGTCGGGCGCCGAGATGGCCGCGGACAAGCTGCGCCACGACGCGGCCGTACAGGCCATGGCAGCTTTCCTGAGAGCCCTTTGGGCCAAGAATCCCGAGGTGCGGGTCCAGACCGAATATCACATTCCGGGAGCGGGCCCGAACAAGGGCGACGGTTGGGCAGACATCGTGATGTTCTGGAACGAGGACATCTACATCTGGGAAGTGAAGTCGGCCAAGACGGCGGAGAAGGACGGCCCCGCTCAGCTGGACCGCTACGTCAACACCCTGAACAAGATCGAGCAGAAGAAGGTGTTCGGGCGGACGGTTCACAAGGGCTGGGAACTTCCGCAGGTCGCCACCGTCGATCCGATCGACCCGCGGCTGATGGTCGTCGCCCAGTCCACCCGGACGCGGCCCAAGACCAACCGCGCCGGAGCGGAATACCAGGGCGTGGTGGGCTGGTGGACACGGAACCAGAGCAGACAGGCTCCCCCGGGGATGGAACCCGTCCCCGTCTGGGCCCCCGTGACCATCCAGGCATGGCAGCCGACACCGGAGCAGACGAAGACCATCGGCTGGGGCGCGGTCGCTCTCACATTCGTCTACTTCGCAGGCAGGATCATCGCTGATCCCATTCCCTGACGACGCAATGCGGTCGCCGAGGCGGGCCGCCCCGATCGGGGTGGCCCGCCTCGGCGTGCGACCTATACTGCCGAGCGTACGGAAAGCATGGAGGAAGCCCCGATGGACGCTTTCGCGTCGATGAACGAAGGCCTGAGCTACAACCTGTGCGTGGAATTGACAGTCCACGAGCCGAATGATTCCCGAAGGGCCGACATCGCCTTTCAGTGGCTCACCGAAGGTGTCTCGGCCGCCGACGCGGAGGGTTTGATTCCAGCGCTGCCGGAGAACCCGCGGCTCTCCGAAGCGGGGTACAAGAACGTGCCGGCGTCGGCCGTCGCCCGGCGCACCGGAGTCTTCGGCTTTCTCGAGGTCTCGCCGGCGGACACCTTCGGCGTCCTCTACAACCCCTATGCCACCGGCGCCTTGCCCTGGCTGAGGAAGCAGCTCGACAGGTTTCCGGAATCCGCCGGGGCGCGGATCGGAACCATCGACCCCGGCGACGGGCAGGAGACCCGCCGGATCAGTCTGTCGGTGACGTTCGACGAGGATCTGCCGGAGTACGTGAAGCTCGTCTACGTGGTGGACGAAGCCGAGCTCGCAGCGCAGGAGACCTCGGCTGCCGCGCACGCCCGCCTGCTGGCCACGATCGGCTGGGCTGCCCACCGGTTCGATGTCGTCTTCGGCCACGCGTCGTACGAACACGCGGGGGGCGCGACGGAACAGGAGCACTACACCCGGGGCCCCGGACGAGTTCCCAGCATCAACACTCCTCTGTGGCGTTCGCGAGTCAGGGGTTACTCGTGGCTGACCATCGTCTCCGGTGACATCGCCCTCGCGCTCGGGGGCCGGCCGGCCCTCGAGGCGACCGGCGCCTTCCAGGAGATCGAGCACCTTCCGAACGGCTCGCTCCTGCTGCTCGCCACCCGGCGTTTCCAGGACTACCGGGGGGAGGCGGTCGCGGCGGTGAAGCGGGCGCTGCGCGACGTGCTGATCGACGCGGAACTGCGTCAGCCCCCGCCCGTTCCCGGCCCTCCTACCTTCATGGTCGTCTTCGAGTGACAACCGCACACGGCGCGGCGGGGGCGGGTTCCTAGGCGGCCGCAGCGTGCCAGAACGGCGGGATGCCGCGGCGACGGCGTCGTGCCGCCGGCGCGGCCATGGCCGGCTGCTGTGCGCCTCGCCCGCTCACCCCCCCCCGGAACCCCGCCGCGTATCAGCCCGGGCAGACCTCGCGCGGCAGCCAGGTGGGAAGCCCCTGCCGCTCGTCCTCGGAGACATCGCGGCCGAGGATGTGGCACAGCCGGTCCTTCCAGAGCCCGGGGTCGAGGCGGAGGAGGTCCACGCGGGAGTCGTCGGTGAGCCTGAGCAGCGTTCTGCCGTCTCTGGAGGCCGCCAGGAACTCCTGAGCCTGCTCGAACTCGTAGGAGTCTGCCTCACCGGACCCGTCCGGCTTCTGGATGCGTATGGAGTTCTCGTTGGCCAGGAAGAACTCCGAGCTGTCGCGCAGGAATCCCATCCGATACCGGCCGTACGCCTGGAGGGGGCCCAGCGGACCGAGCACTCGTTCTCCGGGGCGACCGGCCCGTACCGACCAGACCTCCACCATGTTGCCCGAGTTCTTCACGACCGCGTACCGTCCGCTGCCATCGAGCACGGCATGGTCGACCACCGGATCGAAGCGGAGCCGAAGCGCCGTGTCCTCCTTGCCGGTTCGCAGGTCCAGGGCATGCACCACCGGGCTTCCCTTGATCATGATCTGGACGTGTCCCGGCTTCGGATACGGGTCCAACGTGAACTGCGGCGGGTCCGTCCCGGTGAGCCCGAGATCGCGTACGTCGATCGGCTCGGACAGCCGCTCGCCGGTGCGGGCGTTCCAGTGCTCGATCCGGGTACCGGAGAGGGTGAGCAGCTCGTCGTCGGCGAGGAAGGTGAGCTCCACGTCCTCCGTCGGCTTCCCGGCCTTGTCCACCGGGGACCGGACCGTCGTGATGTCCCTGACCGTGCGCAGGGACGGGAGCTCCCAGACCCGGATGGTGTGCGGGCCGACGAGATCGGCCGCGAGAGTCTGGGCCGGGTTGACCTTGATTTCCGGTGGTTCTCGGAGACGGTCCTTCGACTGGTCCCGCGCGGGGCGCTTCACCTTCTTGAGCGTCGTGGTCTCGCCGTCCTCTTCCATGCGGGCGAGTGCCAGGGCGTCGCCGTGCGCGCCTTCGCGCGCCAGCGTGGTGCTCCCGTTGCCGAGCAGCACCGGGGGACTGTCGGCCTCGAAGGTGTCCCCGGTGGTCAGCGTCCGCCCGGTCACGGCGGTCTCGTCCCAGGTGACCAGGACCGGGCCCTCGGGTCCCTGGACGAGCGGCAGGTCGAGGGTGTTCGAGATCTCGCTCGGCCCGAATGCCTTCTTCGCTCCCTTGCCCGGCCGCGTGTCGACGACCGCCCACTCGGCTGCGGTCACCCGCACCGCGAAGTAGTGCCCCCTCCGGTCCATGGCGAGGCCCCGGTCGCAGTCCCTGTGGAGCGCGTCGAGATAGGTGGTGAGCACGCGCCCGTCCACGACGCGTACGGCCCGGTACGTGGCGCCCTCCTCCCCTCGCCGCACCCGGCAGAAGGCGAGCACCGCGCCGTCGCCCGACAGCGCGAGTCGCGGTCTCACCGACGTGCTGACACCGCTCGCCAGCTCGCGCGTCCTCCCGGTGTCCGTGTCGACGGCGATCACCGAGGAGTCCGCGTCCATGTCGGGTCCGGAGGGCGCCTGGGCCACGAGCGTGCGCCCGTCCGGGCCGAACCAGACCCGCCCCAGCGTCGGCACCCGCGCGGGCAGCCCCCGTCCCGTCCGCGTCGCCAGATCCCAGATCCGGGCCCGCCCGTCCACCAGCATGACGACGTCGCCGCCGTCCGGTGAGAAGTCCGCGAGACCGATCTCCTGACCGAAGTCCGTCATCGGGATGTCACCGAAGTCGCCGTGCCGGATGGTGTGCGGCGGACCCAGCACGTTCTCGGCGTCGCGGTTCACGTCGTGCCAGACGAGGGTGCCGCCGTTCTGCGCCGACAGGTAGGCGATCCTCCGGCCGTCCCTGCTGACCAGCGGGTGGAGGACCTGCTGGGCCAGACGCAGAGGTTCGCGGTGGATCCTGCCGCCGGCCCGGCGGACGAACAGCACCGCGCCGCTCTTCCCGCTCAGCGAACTGCCGATCGCGGTCGTCACGAGGGCCACCGCGCCGTCCGTGCTCAGCGCCATGTCCTCGATCGGCGACTCGGTGCCGGTCATGACCCAGGAGTTGGCGTGGAACTGGTCGTACCGGCGCAGCAGCGCATTGCGGGCCTCCTGCGTGGGCTCGATGTCGTACGCCGCGATGGCGACCAGGGCGGAAAGCCCTGGATCGCGCTTCGTCAGGTCGTCCGAGAGGGAGGCCAGCGATCGGGACCGCGCTTCCGCCTGCCGCTGGGCGCTGACCCGCGACTGTTGGACGAGGAACGTGCCGAGCGCGGCGATCAGCGCGAGCACGAGCGCGGCCGCGGTCCACGCGGCCCGTGACCGGTGCCGGCGGGCGCGGTGCCGCCGCCGTGCGAGGTCGAGGAACGCCCGTTCCTCCGAGGAGAGTTCGGCCTCCCTGCCGTGCAGACGACCGCTCAGGGCGAGCAGGTGGGGAGCGCCGGGCAGCAGGTCCGGGGGTCTGTCCGCCTTCTGCCAGCGGTCGAGGTCGTGGGCGAGCTCCGCCCGGCCGGCCAGGAACTCCGCGTCGGCCTTCACCTGCCGTGCGAGCGTCGGCCAGGCGCTGATCAGCGCCTCGTGGGCGAGTTCGACGCTCTGCGGTCCCCCCTCCTCGCCGTGCAGGACGAGCAGCCGCCGCGAGGCGAGCGAGGTCGCGATCCGCCACCGCGTCTCCCCGGCCTCCTCCCGGGTGAGCATGCGGCGCAGCGGGGCCTCGCTGCCGGGCAGCACCCGGACCAGGCCGGTCAGCAGCCGCAGCGCCTCGCCCGCCGTCTCGCCCGCTTCCTCATTCGGGACGCACTCGCTCCATGCCCGCTCGGCGTGGCGCCTCAGGGCGCCGGACACGCCGCCGTTCTCCTCGTACGTCGAGGTCCGCAGCCGTCCCCCGGCCTGCTGGTCCCACAGCTGTGCCAGGACGAATCCCAGCAGGGGCAGGATGCCCGGTTCGCCGCCCGCGTCGTCGAGGATGCGCCGCTCCAGGCCCGGCTCGTACTCCACGGCCGGGACGCGCCTGACCGGCTCGCCGATCACCTTTTCGAGCTGGTCCCGGGACATCGGGGTGAGCGGGACCGTCACGCCGCTCTTCAGCGCGGAGCCGAGGCGTGGGTGGTTCAGGGCCGCGTCCATGAAGTCGGCCCGCAGGGTGACCAGCACCCGTACGCCGTCCTGCCGTCGCTCCGGGAAGAGCAGATCGGCGACCTCCTCGGCCACGTCCTCGGAGCGGTCCAGGAGCGCTTCGGCCTGGTCCAGTACGACGAGGAGCTTGCCGGCCGCCGGGCCGAGTGCCCGCTGGACGGTGTCCGTCAGCCCCAACTCGGTGAGCCAGGACTCCACTTGGTCGGCGCTCCCCGCGCGCGGCGGTCCGTCCTGCCCCGACCGTACGACCTCGAAGAGCTCGGTCGCGAGCGCGGTCCGCAGGGAGGCGAACCGTACGGCGTTCACCGTCAGGACACGGTAGCCGTCCCGCCGCATCCGCGGTGCCACGCCGGCCAGCGCGAGCGAGGACTTGCCGCAGCCGGACGGCCCGTACACCGTGACGACGGGGTGGTCGCCCCGCAGGGCGGCGACCACCCGCTCGATGTCGTCGTCCCGCCCGAAGAAGACGTCCGCGTCGTCCTCCTGGAAGGTGGCCAGACCGCGGAAGGGCGTGGACGGGCTGACGTACGGGGCGAGTTCGGGCACTTCCTTCAGCAGCGTCCTCACCCGCAGGACGAAAGCCTGCTGGGCCTCGCGCACCGGCTGCGCCGCCACCATCATTCCGACGGCGACGCCCAGTCGCTCGTCCCAGACCGGGCTGCCGCTGAAGCCGCCCTTGACGTACACGGCCTCGCCGTCGGCCCGCGAGAGCTGGATCCAGCCCTGGCGGGTGGGGCCACGGAACCGGCCGCTCTGCCAGATCCCGTCCGGGGCGTCGTCGGTGAAGCCCACCGTGCGCGCCTCGTGGTCCCATACGCCGTGGCGCGGGTCGGCCATGGGCAGCGGACGGGCTCCGGGGATCGGGTTCCGCAGCCGCAGGACCGCGATGTCCCCGGTCTGATCGGGTCGGATCGGTATCCAGTGCTGGATGGCGGCGCTTCCGTCCCGGCCGTCGCTCCCGTCACCCCCGTCGTCACCGCCGTCGGGGGTTTCGGCGAGCGGCAGGTCGACCGTGACCTCGGTCCCGACGTCGACCAGGGCGTCCCGGGGCCGCCCCAGCGCGTCCGACACCACATGGGCGCACGTCAGGACCTGGTCAGGAGCGACGAGGAAGCCGGCGCCGCCGATCGCGCCGTCCGGCCCTTTGATCCGGACGACCGCCGAGACCAGCGTCGACTCCGCCTCCTCCGCGTCCTGCTCCTGAACCGACGTCACCGCAACCCCGTGTTCCCCCGCGCCCCCGAATCAACTTCCCGGCACAGTATCCCCGTTGGCGTCACTCCCGGCACTCCTGTTCCAGGTCAGACTCACGGAGAAATTGGCCGCGGTCGCCGTGCTGGCGATCACCACGTCCGCCTCGGCCGACAGCGACACCCCGAACTCCAGCGTGATCTCGTCCGGTGCGTTCGCCAGCCCCCTGAACCGCCCCACGAAGCTCTCAGCCACCGGGCGTACGGTGTCCAGCATCTGCCCGAACGACCGTTCCGCCCGCACGACGGAGCGGGCTCCGCGGCCGACGCGGACGAGCGACTCGTCCACCTCCCGGATCTGGACCCGCAGGGACTCGTCACTGCCGTCACCCAGCGGGACTTCCACCGTGTGGACCGGGCCGTCGCTCATGACTCTCCTTCATGGACTGGGAGTTGGAGATCATAGGCCACGGCTTCGCCGATCTTCACCGACTTCGGCCACTGATCGGTGCCTCTCTCTGGGACGTGGGGCGTTGGGTGAACGCACCGTAGCCAACCGTCACGTGCCGACCGTGGAAGAGGACGACGAGGGCGGTGGGGTCGTTGCTGCTGCTCGGCGAGCACGGCCGGTGAGGCAAGAACGTCCAGCCCTGGTACGAGGAGGCCATCCACACGTTTCTGTTCGTCCGGTACCCGCGCAGCCGCGTCCAGGACGAGCGCCGCGCGTCCCTCGTCCAGCGACCTCGGCCAGACCCTCTGACGACGGCCCGGCGTTCCTCCGGGGGCAGGGGCCGCACGCCCCGCGCGACGCCCTCCCAGGACTCGGCCGGCCAGGGATGGCGTCGCTCGGGCCGGCGGTGTCAAGCGGCGTATCGCGTCGATCGGGTCAGCCGTACCCGTTGCCCCTCAGCCCGCTGCGCCGTGTCAGCGTCCTGACCATGCGGCAGGGGCCGGGGCGGTGCGGTTCATCGGTGAGCCGGGTTCGGTACGGCTTCACGGTCATCGCGCCGGGCGGTTCCGTGCCAGTCCAGGATGAGGACGGTTGCGTCGTCCTTGAGGTTGCCGCGGCAGGCGTCCAGTACCGCTGTCGTCAGAGTGCGAACGGCCTCCCTGGGATGCGAGGCGCGGGTGTCGCGCACGAGAGAGGCCAGATCGACAGCTGCGGCACCCCGTTCCTGCATGCCGTCAGTGAGCAGGATCAGGCGGTCGCCGGGGTGCAACTGAAGCTTCTGGAGCTGGTAGGAGGTGGGCGCCGCCACGCCGAACGGCAGGTTGACGGCGAGCTTGACCTCCTCGACCGCGGCAGCACCGTCCCGTAGGCGCAGAGGCCAGGGATGTCCTGCGTTGACCAGTTCGCAGGTGCCCGTGTCGAGACGGACGCAGAGCAGTTGCCCGGTGGCCAGCCCACGACTGTGGGTCAGCAGGGCCTCGTGGGCGCGGCGGGCCTGATGGAGGGCGTCGCAACCAGTGCGGCGGGCGCCGCGCAACGCACCCATGACCAGCGTGGCCAGCAGGGCGGAGTCGGTGTCGTGGCCCATGGCGTCGGTGATGGACAGGTGCAGCGTGTCCTGATCGAGCGTGTAGTCGTAGGTGTCACCACCGATGTCGTCGGCAGGGATCAGTCCGGCGGCGAGGGTGAACTGGGGGGCCTCGCAGCAGGACGCCGAAGGGAGCAGCTGGTGCTGGATCTCGGCGGCCAGGCTGGTCCGGGTGGTGCGCCGGCCCGCGTGGTACAGGTCGGTGAAGCGGCGGTCCGTGACGATGATGTAAGCAAGCGCGTGGGCCGCGTCGCCGATCTGTCCGAGCACGGTGTCGTCGGCGTACTGAAGCGTGACCTCCAGCACGCCGATGCAGTCGCCGCGATTGGTCACCGGCGAGATCACGCGCCGTCCGCCCTGACCGTCCGGTTCCACATGCTGGCGCTGGCTGCGCAGAACTGTGTCGTAGACGCTGCCTTGCAAATCGATCCGCTCCGCAGCGTCAGCCCTCCCTCCCCCGGCGGGCGCGCTCAGGCGCAGCAGCCGCTGCCCCACGAGATCGACGAACAGGAACGACACACGCTCCGCCCCGAAGCGCTTGCGCAGGTCGTGCGCGATGACGCCGACGGACTCGCCAGGCGGCGCGGACTCCGCGGCGGCCAGAAGCTCGCCCAGTTCCAGATCTTTACCATTCATGGCAACCTCCCATCGTCTGTCGCCACTTATTCCCCAGGTCGCCGACCTCATCCGGTACGTCCCTCCCGCCCGGTCACAGCGTTATTCCTTCCGGCCGGGTCCCTCGGCGTGGCGCGAGGGGCGCGTCCGCAGCCACCGATGCGCGCTCTCGCTGCCCCCTGGCATCAACCCGGGGTCCTGTGGGGCCGCGAAGCGCTTGCGCAGGACGTGCCATCCGTCGCACACGATTCAGGACACCGGGAAGTGCCTCACACCCGCTGGCGGCGCCCGGCGGAGCCACTGGTCTCGAAGCGGCAACTGCGGGGGCGAGATCCGGCCCGGCCGACAACCACGGGTGCGAGCCGTGTCGACGGTCCCGGCGTCCCTGCGCCGCCGGCCGCAAGTGCGAGGAGCCGCACCGCCGCACCCCGGTCGGCGAGTGGCTGGAGCTCGCCGACTTCGTCGACGAGCAGCTGACCGGGCCGTACACCCGCCTCGTCGAGCTGGAGGAGGCGTTGCGTCGCGTCGCGTCCACCGATGCGCCGTCAGCACGCGTGCGGGCCGCGGTTGAGGAGCCGGATCGGATGACGAGCTGTCGGCCGTAAGCCGAGGTCGTCGGGCTCAGAGGCCGATCACCCGGCGACGCGACCCCAAGAGGGGCGCGGACAGCACCTGCCCCCGCGCCCCTCGGGGGACCCCCCCGAGCGTGAGGGACAGACCCGGGGGCGACCGCTGGGGTTCGTCCAGCCGTTCGATACCGTGGCGCCTTTCTTCACGCACGTTCGTGCGGGCATCCCCCTGTGCCTGCTTCCTGATGGAGTGAGATGAAACGGCCTGTATGGTCCGCGGTCATCACGGCGATGGTGGCCGTGACGCTCGGCGCGATCCCCGCCAACGCCGCGCCGGCGAGCGCCGGAACAGCAACCCCGACGACAGCTGAACCCGTCAATCCGGCCCTTCACGACCGGGTCGCCGACGGCGACACGGTCAGAGTCAACGTCGTCACCAGGAACCGCGCGGACCTGCCCGCCGCGGCCCGCGCCGGCAAGGCCCTGAAGACGCTGTCCACGCTGCCCGTGACCACCCTGCGCGTGGACAAGGCCGGTCTGGACAGGCTGGCCGGCCAGCCGGGAGTGGTCAGCGTCACCGAGGACGTGGCCGTACCCCCCACACTGGATTCGAGCGTTCCCCTGATCGGCGCCGACAGGACCGCCGCCGCGGGATACACGGGCGCCGGCAGCGCGGTGGCCGTCCTCGACACCGGCGTCGCCGTCAAGCATCCGTTCCTGGGCAACCGGGTGATCGCCGAGGCGTGCTTCTCGACCAACGACTCCACCTCCTCGGTCACCAGCCTGTGCCCCGACGGCACCGAGCAGCAGGAAGGCCCGGGCGCGGCCGACGCGGACAGCGGCCCCTGCGCGACCAGCCGCCTCTGTGACCACGGAACCCACGTGGCCGGTATCGCCGCGGGCAACGGGCGAGGTGTGACCGGAGCCCCCGAGGCCGGTGTCGCCCCCGGCGCCGGCATCATCGCCATTCAGGTGTTCAGCACGTTCCACACCGAGGCGTCCTGCGGGGTCGGCGCTGCGCCGTGCGTGCGCAGCTACACCAGCGATCAGCTCGCCGCCCTGGAGAAGGTGCTGGAGCTCCGGCAGTCCGGGACGCAGGTCGTCGCGGCCAACATGAGCCTGGGAGGCGGCCAGTACACGACGGCCTGCGACCAGGACGCCCGCAAGGTGGTCATCGACGAGCTGCGCACCGCCGGTGTCGCCACCGTGATCTCCGCCGGCAACGACGCGTACACCAACGCGGTGGGCGCCCCCGGCTGCATATCCTCGGCCATCACGGTGGGCAGCACCACCGACACCGACCAGCTGTCCTCCTTCACCAACCGGGGCCCGCTCCTTGACGTGTTCGCCCCCGGCAGCAGCATCGTCTCCTCGGTGCCCCGCGGCGGCTACGCCTCGAAGAACGGCACGTCCATGGCCGCTCCCCACGTGGCGGGCACCTTCGCGGTGCTCCACCAGGCGTACCCCCGGGCGAGCGTCGCGGAACTCGAGCGGATCCTGGAGACCGGCGGGAAGACCATCACCTACACGGGCGCCAGCACTCCCCGTGTCCAGCTCGACCTGTCGCCGCGCACCACGGACTTCAACTGCGACGGCGTGGAGGACACCGCCGTCGGCGACCCGAAGACGACCGTGGGCGGTGACGCCGGCGCCGGTGTCGTACGCGTGGTCTACGGCGGCGGCAAGGGCACCGTCGAGATCAGCCAGGACCTCGCCGCCGTCTCGGGCGGCGCCGAGCCCAACGACTGGTTCGGCGAGAACCTGGCCACCTTCGACCACGACAAGGACGGCTGCACGGACCTCGTCGTGGGCGTCCCGGCCGAGGACGTCGACGCCGCGACGGACGCCGGTTCCGTTCAGGTCATCTACGGCGCAGCGGCCGGTCTGTCCACCGGCAAGGCGGCTCTCGACCTCGTCCAGGGCACCGGGGCGGGCTCGATCCTGGGCTCGGCCGCCGAGGCGGGCGACCGCTTCGGCCACGCCGTCGCCGCCGGTCACACCACCGGAGGTGAGCCGTACCTGGTGATCGGCGTCCCCGGCGAGGACCTGGGCACCGTCGCCGACGCCGGCAGCGCCCACTACCTGCGCGGCAGCATCAACGTCACCATCCACCAGGACAAGCCGGGCATGGGAGGTACCGCCGAGGCCGGTGACAAGTTCGGCTCCTCGATCGCGGCCTCGGCGAACCACGTCGTCGTCGGATCGCCGGGTGAGGCGATCGGCACCCTGGCCAACGCGGGTGGTGTTCAGATCCTCAAGCACGACCTGAGCGCCGACGGCATCCCGGCCCCGATCCAGGGCATCAGCCAGGACGACGACTTCGTGTCCGGCGCGTCCGAGGCGGGCGACCAGTTCGGCGCGTCCGTGGCGGCCGCCGCGTACCGTCCTTCCGCCACGGCTGCCGCGACCGACACCGTCTTCGCGGTGGGTTCCCCCGGCGAGGCCCTGGCGGTCGGCACCAGCAACGTCACGCAGGCCGGCGCGGTCCAGAGCTTCCGCGTCACCGGGGCCGGTACGGTCACCCAGGCCGCCAACTTCAATGCCGAGGTCGAGAACGTGCAGGGCGGGGCCGAGGCCGGCGACAAGTTCGGCCAGAAGGTCGCCCTCGCCAACCTGGCCCCGCGCGCTCCGGGGGCGGCCACCACCCTCGTCCTCGCGGTAGGCATTCCGGGCGAAGACGTCGGCACCACCGCGGACGCGGGCGCGGTGCAGACCTTCTACCCGTTCGGGGCTCCCGGCGACACCGACTTCTGGCTGGAGGCCGGCAACGCCTCCGGTCTGGGCGGCACACCGACGGCCGGTCACGTCGTCGGCAACCACCTCGGCGCCACGGCCACCAGGCTCTACGTCGGCGTCCCCAACACCGCTCCGTACGGCGCCGCGTACTCCCTGCCGTGGAGCAACGCCACCGGCGGCCGCACCGGCTCGACCGGCGCCGTCACCACTCACCAGCCCGGCCAGAACGGCCTTCCGGCCGCGGGCGGCGGTTTCGGCTGGGCCGCCGGCTGATCGCACCAGCGATCCGGCCCCTGACCGGACACGCCTGAAAGGTGAGGCCCTGGAGGTTCTTCCTCCAGGGCCTCACGCCTTGCTCGGCCGCAGCACTGCCGGGCGCAGACGTACGGGTGTGAAGCCCCTTTGCGTGCCCGACATTGCGATTCGGTGGAAATGCCTCCGGTTCCACCCATCACGACGATATGTTCACGCCGAGCATGCACGATCACCACAGAATGCCGAGGCGATGCCTTGAATTCGCAACAGCCCGAACCGCCACAACAGTCCAGCCGGCCGCCGGCCTGGGGGCGCCGGCCCCAGCAACCGGGTCCTTGGGGTCCACCGCCCCCGAAGAAGGGGTTGTCCACCGGCGCGATCGTCGGCATCAGCTTCGGTGGAGTGTTCGCCGTCCTCGTGATCCTCGGCGCCGTGGTCTCAGGTGGTGAGAACGCCGCGGATGACAAGGCCGCGGGAAGGAAGCCGACGCCCACCAACCCTGCCGCCACGAGCACGCCGGCCGCCGTCACCGGCGCCCCCGCCGCCACAAGTACGCCGGCCGCCGTCACCAGCGCCGCCGCCCCGCCCAGCGAGAAGCCGGAGATGGGGAAGCTTCCCGACTTCGTCGGCAAGGGGCTGCAATACGCGCAGGACGAGGCCCAGTCGCTGGGGTTCTACAGCCTCCTTTCCCATGACGCCCTCGGTCGAGGCCGTAACCAGGCCTTTGACCGGAACTGGAAGATCTGCTTCCAGAGCCCCGCTCCCGGAACGCACAGGACCGACGTCAGTATCGACTTCGGCGCGGTGAAGCTTGAGGAGACCTGCCCCAGCAACGACATGGGTGCTCGGCCCGAAGCCGAAGCAGGCGTCACCATGCCCGACTTCGTGGGCAAGTCGGTGAAGGTCGCCCGCGGTGCCTTGCCCTCCAACACGAGCATCACGGTGACCGACGCCGCCGGGGACCGCATGGTCCTCATGGAGTCCAACTGGAAGGTGTGTACGCAGGATCCCCAGCCCAATGCCAAGTTGGACGGCCGGCCGATCACCTTCACGGCGGTGAAATTCGAGGAGAGCTGTCCCTAGAGCTCTCCGGCGCGCTCGTATGCCTACACCGCGGGGGCATGCGGCTTACGCGAGGGGAGCGAGGACGAGGTAGCCGTCCAGGCGGGAGACCTGGGCGGTGTCCGGGTCCGGAGGGACGGCGTGGCCGAGGTCGTTCGCGCGGACCTCACCGATCCACTGGTCGTGCTGGTACTCGTGGTTGATCACGGCGACCAGGAGATGGGTGGCGACGACGGTGAGCTGGGCCTGGGCGGCGACGCGGCCGGCGGCGATGTCGTTGATCCGGGCGTGTACGCGTTCGGCGACCGTGTCCCGGAAGTCGGCGAGCCGCTCGACGGTGGGCAGCGCGCCGCGGAACCTCTCGGGCTGTGGCTGGGCGTGCCGCAGGCGCGAGAAACATGAGCAGGAGTGCCGGCCCACCACAGCCCAGGGCTGCGCGCAGCCGCCGATGGCACACCACGTGCCGTAGCGCCCGGGCGAGGGTCTCATGTCGCGGGTGGCGGCGCCGGGGTCCCGGTCATCGGGAGTCGGAGGGGGAAGTGGTGACGGGGGCCAACAGGGCGGCCGTGCACTCCTCGGCGAGGGTCTCCGCGTGCGGCGGCAGGGGATCGCCGGCGTTCAGGTGGCGCCGGACCACGGCGATCGGCAGGTCCACGAGGGCCAGGGTGACTCGGTCCCGCCCGGCGGCGCCTGTCGCGCCGAGGGCTTCGGCGAGTGTGCCGATCGATCGGAGTACCCGCTGGTTGCCCAGGTCGGCGCGGTGCCGGTGCTCCTCGGACCAGCCGTCACGCCCGAACTCCGCGGCGCCGTGAAGGAGCAGAGCGGCCTCGTCGGTGTGGGCGCGACTCCAGGAGATGACGTACCGGGCTGCCACGGCGGCGGCCCGGTGCGGGTCGGGGTCGCTGTGCAGCGCGGAGAAGTATCCGTCCTGGAAGCGCTCCGTCGTCCGCAGCCACACCTCGGCGAGAAGCGCCGAACGGCCGGGGAAGCGGTGGTAGACCGATCCGCTCGGGGCGCCGACGGCCTGCGCGACCGCCGACATGGTGACGGCGGCCGGTCCGCCGGCCGCGGCGAGGCCGACGGCGGCGTCGAGGAGCTGGTCGGTGTCGAAGCGGGGCGGTCTCGCCATGTTTCAGAGAGTACTCTCTGAATGAATCAGAGAGATGTCTCCAATTGATGGGGCGCCTCTCCCCTCAGGCAGTCCGGGAGGCCACTCATGGCTGTCCACAACGTCCACGAACGTCTGCTGCCCAGGCCCGCGAGTGAAGTGGGCGCGCTGGTCGACACCCTGTCGAGCGGCCCCGCCGACCGGCTGTGGCCCGGCTCGCGCTGGCCGCCCATGGAGTTCGACGGTCCGCTGGCGGCCGGGGCGAGCGGCGGGCACGGCCCGGTGCGCTACACCGTCGCCGCCTACGTGCCCTCGACCTGGGTCCGTTTCACTTTCCGCGGACCGCGCGGCTTCCACGGCTTCCACGAGTACGCCGTCCTCCCCGTCGACGCCGAACGCACCGTGCTGCGGCACACCTTGGCCATGCGGGTCACCGGCCTCGCCCGCCTGACGTGGCCGCTGCTCTGGCGTCCCCTCCACGACGCCCTCATCGAGGACAGCCTGCGCCGCGCCGAACCGCCCGGCACCGGAACCCCGCCCCGCCACACCCCGTACGTGCGCCTGCTCCGCGCCCTGGTCCGCCGGAGGTGACACGAGCTGCGAGGTCGGGCGTCCGGGCAGACTGGGCGGATGGACACATGGACCCGGTCGGACCGGGAGCCCCGCCCAGAGCTGTACGGACTCCTGCGCGTCGAGGACGCGGACCTCTCGCCGGCGCAGTGGCTGACCCGACGCCGACCCGGGCACGGTGATTTCGGCACCGTGGCCGGTGTCGCCGCGCCCGGTTTCCCGGCGTACGCGCGGGTGCTGCACCCCGCGGGGCTCGACGAGAGGCCGGTCCGCTGGGACACCGTCGCCGCCGTCCACGGACGGCGGGTCGATGCGCTGATGGACTGGCACGAGGTGATCGGAGCGGAGCGGTTCTACCAGAACCTGGAGACCTACGGTCTGCCCGGGGTGTGGGACGAGCACCCTGCCGAAGGCCCGACGCCCGGCGGTGTCGCGCGAGCCATGATCCCGGTGCTGGAGCGGCACACCGGCACACCGGAGCGATGCTGGTACGGGCTGTGGGACGGGTACGGCCGCTGGGAGTGGGACGGGGTTCCCACCTTCCCGATCCCCGGCCGGGACGAAGTCCTGCTCTCAGGGCCGCTGGCCGATGTCGTGTCCCCCGAGCTCCTGGACGAGTTCGCCGAACTCCCCGACCTGTGGTGGCCGCAGGACCGCGCCTGGTGCGTGGGCGGCGACGTCGACCTGGTGAGCACGTACGTCTGTGGCTCCGAGGCACTGATCGCCGACCTGCTCGCCGCACCCGGCCTGGAGGCCCACCGGGTGGCGGCGGGCGACCGGGTCGGCTGATCGGGCGGCCAGGGGAGGTCATCAGGAACGGCGCCGGGCGGCGCCCCCGGTGTGGTGCGGGGGCGCCGCAGTGGTGGGGCCGGTCAGTCGCTCGCCTTGTCCTGTGCGCGCAAGGCGTCCATCTCGGTTCGGGTGATCGGGAGAACGGTGCCGTGGCGGGGGCTGGGCACCAGGGCGTAGTCGGGGGAGATCGTCCAGGTGCCGGAGGCCAGGTCCGTGGTCTCGAAGGGGACGTAGCCGCGCCCGCCGAACTCGTCGATGAAGAGGTACCACTTCTCCTCGGTGTTCGACTTGAAGACGGTGGGACCCTCGCCCCGGGAGATACCGGGGGTGGTGGCGTTGCCCTTGCCGATGCAGTCGGCGACGAAGTCCCAGTTCTCGTCGAGCAGTTGGGTGGACCTCTCCGCGAGGATGAACTTGCTGCAGGGCGTGGAGGAGGTGTTGTTCCGCTCGTCCTTGGTGAAGCGGTAGTAGGTGTCTTCGTGCTTGATCACTGTGGAGTCGATGACCGAGTAGCCCGGGTCCTTCCAGACCTTCGGCTCGGTGAAGGTGCGGAAGTCGCGTGTGGTGGCGTACATCATGCGGTTGTAGGTGTCGCCGGTGTGGCCGGGGTCGGCCTCGTCGTAGAGTTTCGACGCCCAGAAGACGACGTACGAGCCCAGGGCATCGTCGTAGTAGGCCTCTGGTGCCCAGGTGTTGCCGGCGGTGTCGGGGGCGATGCGGACGTGTCGCTGGTCGGACCAGTGCACGAGGTCGGTCGACTCCCACACCTCGATGTGTTTGCTGCCGGTCCGCTGGGCGGCGTCCCAGTCTCCGTTGCCGCGGATGCGCAGGTCGGTGGCGATGAGGTAGAACGTGTCGCCCTCGGGCGAGCGGATGATGAAGGGGTCCCGAACGCCCTTGTCGCCGTGGGTCGACGTGAGGGCCGGGCGGCCGCCGTTCAGTTCGTCCCAGTGCAGGGGGTCGTTGCCCTTGCTGGCGGCGAAGTGGATCTGCTCGCCGTCGGGGGTGCCCTCGCCGGTGAAGTAGCCGAAGAGGTAACCCTCGTACGGCTGGACCTTCGGCAGCGGGCGTACCGTCAGGTCGAAACGTTGCTTGGTCTGGACGTGGCCGAGGCGGACGGTGGCGGTGAGTCCGACCGTGGCCGGGGCGGAGCCGTGCGCGGGGCGGCTGACCTCTCCCGTCTCGGTGACGACCGTTCTGTCCGTTGCTTTCCACGAGATCCGTGTCCCGTGCAGGCCGTTGGTCGGCAGGGTGATGTTGCCGCGGATGTCGTCGGTGTTCCGGAGTTCCAGGGCGTCGGCGGCCTGCGTCACCTTTTCCCGCGCGGTGAGTCCGGCCGGTACGACGACGGTGAACTCCTTCTGGTCGTGGGCGGCCGATGCCTGGACGGTCTCGGCGGGCAGGGCCGCCAGCAGTGAGGCGAGCAGGCAGATCAGGAGGGTGGGGACCGCTCGGTCGGCCAGGACGGCTCGGCCGGCTCGGGCAGCTCGGGCGGTCGGGGGGCTGTGAGACATGGAAGTCGCCCTCTCGGTGCGCTCTCGGTGCGCTCTCAGTGCGCGGAACGGTCGGCCGCCCCGGCGACCCTGTCCGCGACCGGGACGCCGAAGTCGGGGGTCCCGTCGGCGTTCCAGCGCAGGGTCTGGATCCGGGTGTGCCGGTTCGGGTCGTACAGCGGGTCGCCGGTGATCTCCTTGTACTGGCGCGCGTGGTAGACGAGGACGTCGGTGCGGCCGTCCTCGGCGACGGTGAAGGAGTTGTGACCCGGCCCGTACTGGCCGGTCGCCTCGTTGCTGGTGAAGACCGGGGTCGGTGACTTCGTCCAGGACGCCGGGTCCAGCAGGTCGCTGCCCTCGTCGGCGGTGAGCAGCCCCATGCAGTAGTTGCTGTCGGTGGCGCTGGCCGAGTACGTCATGAAGACGCGGCCGTTGCGGGCGATGACCGACGGGCCCTCGTTGACCTTGAAGCCACGGGTCTCCCAGTCGTACGTCGGGGACGACAGCCGGACGGGTCGGCCACTGATCGTCCACGGGTTCGCCAGCGGGGCGATGTAGACGTTGGTGTTGTTGTCGATCCCCGGCTCGTGCTGGGCCCACGTCAGGTAGCGGGTGCCGCGGTGCGTGAAGGTGGAGGCGTCCAGTGAGAAGGAGTCCCAGGCGGTCGTGATCTGGCCCTTCTCGGTCCACGACCCCTGGAACGGGTCGCGGTGGGTGTTCTCCAGGACGTACATGCGGATCTTCCAGATGTCGTCGGCCCGGCCGGCGGCGAAGTAGAGGTACCAGCGGCCGTCGATGTGGTGGAGCTCCGGTGCCCAGATGTGGGCGCCCATCTCGCCGGTGGTGTGCTTGCGCCACAGCACGGATTCCTCGGCCCCGGTCAGGCCGCGCAGGGTCCTGGACCGGCGCAGGACGATGCGGTCGTACTCCGGGACGGTGGCGGTGAAGTAGTAGTGGCCGTCGCTGTGGCGATGGATGTGCGGGTCGGCGCGCCGTACCACGAGGGGGTTGGGGTACCGGGGGGTCGAGGCGGCGGGGCGGGCATGGGCCGTGGTGGGCAGGCCGGCCGTCGCTCCCAGGGCGATCGCTCCGGCCAGGACGCCTCGGCGGCTGACGTGCGGGTTGCTCATGGTTCTCTCCTCACGGGCTCAGGGTCAGAGGGCTCAGGATCAGAGGGCTCAGGGCTCAGGGCTCAGGGCTCGGGTCAGCGTCAGGGGATCAGTGCCGGGGTGGGCCGGCCGTCTTGATCCGCATGAAGGTGACGGAGTGGGCCGGGAAGGTGTAGGTGAAGGCGCGCTCCACACCGTCGAACGTCGACCGTTCCGGCCGGATCGGCTGCGCCGTGGAGGTGTTCTCGGCGTTCGGGTCGCCCTGGAGGGTGGTCAGGCGGGCGCGGGGTGAGCTGATGCGGGTCGCCGCGCCGAGGTCGATCCGGGTGCGGGCCGGTGCCTCCTGCGCGTTGACGACCTTGACGATCAGCTCGCCGGTGGTCTCGTCCCGGGTGACCACCTGGCGGAAGGGTTCGGCGACCTTGTCGTCGGTGAAGCCGCCCCACTCCTTGCCGTCCAGGAACAGCGTGACCTGCCGTCCGCGGACCTGGATCCGGACGTCATAGGCGCGGCCGTTCTCGATGGTCGTGGCGTGCTCGACCATCGTCTCCTTGGCTCCGCCGACGGACTTCTCCACGGCCGAGCGGGTGTTGCCCCAGCCTCCGAGGTTCCACCAGTAGTGGTTGCCGGTGTCCTTCACCCCGAAGGCGATGAGGAAGCCCTCACGACCGGACCGCTTGGTGGCCTTCACCTGCAGGTCGTAGTCCTGCCAGGCCGGGTCGCCGGCCGTGACGAGCGTGTTCTCGGCCGTCGCGTCGGACTGGACGTAGGCGCCGTTCTCGACGGCCCACGAGCCGCGTCCCGCGGCCTTCGTCCACTGGCCGTCCGTGCCCGAGAAGTCGTCGCCGAACAGGGTGCGGCCGTCCTTCGCGGTGACGGTGACGTCGTCGTAGGCGGCACTGGTGGCCCAGGTCGACAGTCCCACCGCGCCGCCGATGGGGGCGACGGTGGCGGGCGTGGGCGAGGCTTCACTGGGCACGACGTGGTCGCCGACGTTGGTCATGAACAGCTTCTGGGTCTCGTAGCTGGTGGAGCCCCACGACTTCTGGTTGTCGAACCAGATCATGTCGGGGCGCCACTGCGAGGAGTGGGTGCTCGCCAGCAGCGGGGCGTACGACGCGAGCTTGACGACGTCGGCGTTCCGCTCGAGCCCTGTCATGTAGGCGGCTTCGGCCAGCGCGTTGGAGAAGCGGTTGTCGAGGGAGGCGTACTCGCCCAGGAACACCTTCGGGCCGTTGCGGTCGTAGGAGTCGTAGCGTGCGTTGTTCTGCAGGAACCACTGAGGGCTGTTGTAGTAGTGCTCGTCGACCAGTTCCACACCGGCGGCGCGGTTCAGCTGCCAGAGGCGGTCGAAGGTCCGGCCGGTGTCGTCGGGGCCGGAGTTGCCGACCACCGTGATCTCCGGGTGCTTGGCCTCGATGGCCTTGCGGAACTCGGTGAAGCGCGCGAAGTACTCGTCGGGGAGGTTCTCCTCGTTGCCGACCGCGACGTGGGTCAGGCCGAAGGGCTTGGCGTGCCCCATCGCCGCCCGCTTCGCGCCCCAGGGGGAGGTGGCGGGGCCGTTGGCGAACTCGATCAGGTCGAGGGTGTCCTGGATGTGCCGGCGCAGGAGCGCGGGGTCGTCGGTCGCCCGGTTCTGACCGCACCCGGTGACGAGAGCGGGCACGACCGGGAGGGGCATGGCGCCGATGTCCTTCGCGAACTGGAAGTACTCGAAGTAGCCCAGGCCGTACGACTGGTTGTAGCCCCAGAAGTTGGCGTTGGTCGCCCGCTGTTCGACGGGTCCGATGGTGTCCTTCCACTGGTAGGACCGCCGCCGCTCCCAGTTCGGCGCCTCGTACGCCTGATGGCTTCCGGTGTTGACCAGACAGCCGCCCGGGAACCGCAGGAAGCCCGGCTTCAGCGCGGCGATCTTCTCCGCGAGGTCCTTGCGCAGCCCGTTCGGGCGGCCCCGGTACGTCTCCCGGGGGAAGAGGGAGACCATGTCGAGCCGGACCGTGCCCGCTCCGCCCGCCGTCACCACGAGCCGGCCGGCCGCGCTCGTGGCGCCGGCGGTGAGCGTGCCGGTGTACCGGGTCCAGCGGTCCGAGCGCACCGTCATCCGCAGAGGGGCGGCCAGTGCCGTCTGGCCGGAGCCCTCGCGCAGGCCGATCGTCAGCGGTGTGCCCTGGGGCCGGTCGGTTCGCGCCCACACCGAGAAGTCGTACGTCTCGCCCTGCCGCACGCTGATGCCGGAGGCGTAGCCGGAGTTGGAGACGCCGAACCCGGCGGCCGGGTCGGTGGCATCGAGGTTCAGGCGCAGGTAGCGCCGGTTGCGCTCGTTCAGGCGGCCGTCGTCGTCGACGACCTCCGCGGTGCCCGAGGCGCCCCCGGTCGCGGTCGGCGTCCACGCGGTCATCGGCGAGTACGCGGCGTTGTCCGCGCGGTCGTACTCGAAGGACCGGTTCTGCACGAGCTCGGCGTACAGGCCACCGTCGGCCGCATGGTTGATGTCCTCGAAGAAGACCCCGTACATGCTGTTCTCGATGGCGGGGCCGGTGCGGGCCGGGTCGAGGCTGAGCGAGTAGTCGACCGGCGCCGCCGCTGCTTCCGGTGCCTCGGCCGACGCAGGTGACGCGGGTGACGTGTGGGACGCCGTGGCGGAGGCGGGGTCGGGGAGCAGGGTCGCGGCGAGCAGGATGCTCAGCGTGCTCAGGGCGGGGGCGAGCCGTCGTCGTCTGCGCGGTGGGCGGGGTGCCATGGAGTGCGCCTCCCTCAAGTCGTTCGAGATTTCGGACTACGTACGGGATTTCGCTCGCCGAAGGATGTCGGGCTCGGTGACGTCACGTCAACACCCCGATACGTGCCGGAAATGAACCGCGCGGGAACCGTTGACAGGTCCGGCGCCGCATCACTACGGTCGCGCCACGATTTCGAACGCATGACGAAATATCGAACGTCCGATGCGAGGAGCCGTAACGAGATGACCGTCAGGAGACGTGCGGTGATGGCGGCGGGCGGCTCCGGCGGCGTCGGCGGACCGGTGAAGGAGCGCTTCGGCACCCTGGCCGACGGGACCCCCGTCGACCGCTGGACCGTGTCCGCCGGGGGGACCCGGCTGGGCGTGCTCTCCTACGGCGGCATCGTCCAGTCCCTCGAAGTCCCCGACCGGCACGGCCGGTACGCGAACGTGTCACTGGGCTTCGAACGGCTCGAGGACTACGTCTCCCGCAGCCCGTACTTCGGCGCGATCATCGGTCGCTACGGCAATCGCATCGCGGGCGGCACCTTCACCCTCGACGGCAGGCAGTACCACCTTCCCGTCAACGACGGCCCCAACAGCCTGCACGGCGGGACCAAGGGCTTCGACAAGCGGATGTGGGACGTCGAGCCGTACGCGCAAGGGCCCGGCACCGGCCTCACCCTGCGCCACGTCAGCCCGGACGGCGACATGGGATATCCCGGCACGCTGCGGGTCCGGGTCGACTACGTCCTCACGCCGCGCGGTGACTTCCGTATCCAGTACGAGGCCACGACGGACAGGCCCACGGTCGTGAACCTCACCCACCACACGTACTTCAACCTGGCGGGAGAGGGCAGCGGCACCATCCTCGACCACACCCTGCGCATCGCCGCGTCCCGCTACACCCCCGTCGACTCCACCCTCATCCCGACCGGCGAACTCGCCCGGGTCGCACACACCCCGTTCGACTTCCGCACCGCCAAACCCATCGGCCGGGACATCCGCGACGCCCACCCCCAGGTCCTCGCCGGCAGCGGCTACGACCACAACTTCGTACTCGACAAGGGTCTGACCGGCACTCCGCAGCATGCGGTCACCGTGGCGGAACCCGTCACCGGCCGCGTCATGAAGATCGCGACCACGGAGCCGGGCGTCCAGTTCTACAGCGGCAACTTCCTCGACGGCAGCCTGGCGGGCACCTCCGGCAAGGTCTACCGCCAGAGCGACGGCTTCTGCCTGGAGGCGCAGCACTTCCCCGACTCACCCCACCACCCCTCCTTCCCCTCGACGGTGCTACGCCCGGGAGAGACCTACCGGTCGACGACCGTGCACTCCTTCACCGCCCGCTGACACCCCGGGGAAGCCGGCTCCGACCGGCTTCGCCGAAGGCGGCAACCTGTGGGTGTTGGACGGCGACTACCGGGTGAGGCTCAACTACCCGGGAGTTGCCGATGAGTTCGAGATTCCATGGAAGCCACCGGCTCCGCCGGCCGCGGCGACCGGTATCGATGGTGGTCGCCGGTGTTCTGCTGACGGCTGGTGTCGTCGCGGTTCCGGTGGTGGCCAGCGGGGCGGTCGCCGCGTGCAGTGTGTCGTACGCGGTGACCGGGCAGTGGAACGCCGGTTTCCAGGGCGCCGTGTCCTTCACCAACAACAAGGACGCGGCACTGGAGAGTTGGACGCTCACGTTCGACTTCGGCGGTGGTCAGAGGGTCACGCAGGGCTGGGGCGGAACGTGGAAGCAGTCCGGCTCGACGGTGACCGTCACGAACACCGGCTGGAACGGCGCGGTGGCTCCCGGCGCGGCCGTGAGCACGGGCTTCCTGGCGTCCTGGTCCGGCGCGAACCCGGCCCCCACGGCGTTCAAGGTGAACGGGGAGACCTGCGCGACGGCCCCCGGGACCCCCACCCCCACCCCGACCTCGACACCCACCCCGGCCCCGACGCCGACGGCCACCGTGCCGCCCTCCGACTCATGGAACCCTCCCGCCGAGCTCGTGCGGCCGCTGAACGAGGTCTGGAACCACGTCGAGTCGACCTATCCCGATCTCTACGGCTTCAAGAACTACGGCTGGGACCAGATCATCGCCAACAAGGGCCGCGTCAACTACTGCGTACGGTGGGACTCCGACACCCCGGTGACCGCCGCCACGCGTGACAGGATCCACGCCGCCGTGAAGAAGCAGTACGCCAAGTGGACGGGCTCCCTCGTGGAGAACGGTGCGGGCTACAACCGCTGGCCGTACACCGATGTCCGGGTCGACATCGTCGGCTGGGCGGTCAAGGACCGCTCCACCCTCCAGTGGAGCGACGACTCCGTGGACGTCTACACCGGCATCCTCGACAGCGGCGGCGCCCCGCAGTGCGCACCGCCCTGCGGGCGCTTCTTCCACCAGGACGGCGACTACTCCCGCTGCCCCGGCGGGGAGCCGGCCCACTACGACCAGTCGCTCTGGCTCACCAAGGGCTTCCAGGGAGGCGCCGGCGGCGACTGGGGCCAGCGCGTGGGGCAGGAGTACTTCGTCAACGCCCTCGACCAGGAGAACATCCACATCTATCTGCACGAGGTGGGCCACACGTTCGGCCTCGACGACTTCTACGACTGGACCCCGACGGGCGTCTCCCGCTTCATCATGAACGCCGGGAGCGCCACCGAGATCACCCCCTTCGACCAGTGGATGCTGCGCGACTTCTGGCGGCACCTGAAGAGCCGTTACGGCTATTAGGGGAGCGCCTTCGGGCGGCGGCGTGCCTCCGCGGCGGGGACCGCACCCCGCGGCCGGCCGCACCCCGCGCCCGGCCCCGTCAGAGGGACGGGACGGGGCGTGCCGTGTCCACCGTGTCGAGGACCGCGGCGATGCCCTGCGCCAGGGTCGGGATGCGGTGGGCCGATACCCCCGCGATGTTGATGCGTCCCGAGGCCGTGCCGTAGATCGCGAAACGCCTGCGCAGTCGGCGCATGTCGTCCGGCGTGAGCGGCAGCATCGAGAACATGCCCTTCTGGCGGGCGAGCGAGTGCGCCTCGGTGGCGCGGCCCAGCGCGGCGAGGTGGGCGACCAGGTCCGACCGGTTGGACGTGATCCGGTGACGCATCACGTCGAGTTCGGCACGCCACGCGGCGCGCAGATCCTCGTCCTGGAGGATGGTCGTGACCACGGCGGCACCGTGCTCCGGAGGCATCGAGTACAGCGTGCGCGCGGCGTTCTGCAGTGCGGTCTCCACGTGCCGCAGCGCCTGTCGTGACGAACCGAGGACGACCGCGCAGCCGGTGCGGTCGCTGTAGAGCCCGAAGTTCTTGGAGCAGCTGACGGAGATCAGCATCTCCGGCAGCCGGTCGGCAAGCATCCGGGTGGCGCGCAGGTCGGCATCGAGGCCGTCGCCGAGCCCGTGGTACGCCAGGTCGACGAAGGGGATCCAGCCGTTCGTCGCGGCGAGCTCCGCCAGCTCCTCCCACGTCTCGAAGGAGGGGTCGACTCCGGTCGGGTTGTGGCAACAGCCCTGCAGCAGAACCACGTCGTCGCGCCCCGCGGCACGCAGGTCGTCGAGCATGTGCGTGGTGTCGGGAAGCCCGGCGGCGTCGAGCCGGCCGTACGTACGGACCGTCAGGCCGGCGGCCTCCAGGATGGGCCGGTGGTTCACGTACGCGGGGTCGCTGATCCACACCGTCGTGCCCGGGCGGGTCTGGCGCACCAGGTCCGCCAGCAGACGCAGCGCTCCGGTGCCGGCCACGGTCTGCACCGCCGTGGCCCGCGCGGTACGGGCGTCGGTGCCCAGGACCATGGACAGCATGGCGTGGTTGAACGCCGTGTTGCCCGAAAGGCCGCGGTACTCCTTGGAGGCGGAACGCTCCGCCAGGCGTATCTCCGCCTCCCGGACCGCCGCCATCACGGGGGTGTTCCCCGTGTGGTCGCGGTAGACGCCGAGGACGAGGTTCAGACGCTCCGGGCGCGGATCGGCGGCGTATTCGGCGGCGAGGTCCCACAGCGGGTCGGCGGGCGGCGGGGGAAGAAGCTCAAGCATCGGGGGAAACCTTGTGTCGGGGGCGGCGGTTGGCGAGCACGACGCCGGAGGTGATGAGGGGGACGCCGACCAGGACGGACAGGGTCGGCGACTCGTTCAAGAGGGGGACGGCGAGCAGGACGACGACGACCGGGCTGAGGCTTCCGACGGTCGCGCTGCGCTCCGGCCCCAGGCGGCGGATCGCGAACGCGTACAGCAGGCCGGCGCACAGCCCGACGCCCAGGCCCTGCACCACGAGGAAGAGCAGGATGTCGCCGCCGGCCGCCCGGGCGAGACCGGTGGGAAGGACACCGGCCAGCGCGAGGAGGGCGATGACGGCGAAGGACGGCAGGCACAGCAGCCCGATGGACCCGATGGGGTCGAGATCCACCTCTCGCAGCCCCACCGTGTAGAGGGCCCACAGTCCGCTGGCGACCAGCAGCACACCCGAACCGAGCAGGGCGTCCTGGTCCAGCGCGGCGGTGTGGCGCCAGACCAGCGCGACGACTCCGGCCACGATCAGCACCAGCCCGGCCGTCTGCGTTCCGCGCGGAGCGCCTCGCCCGCTCGCGACCAGGAGGGCCGAGACGAACAACGGGACCATGCCGGGGACGATCGCACCGACGAACGCGGCCGACGTCAGCGAGCCGCCGTACATCGCGGCGAGGAAGAACGGGACACCCGCGCCGCAGACGATCTTGGCTGCGGTGCCCGGCCGCACGGCGATCAGCCGACGTCGGCGGCGCCAGAGGGCGGGTGCCAGGACCAGGAGGGGTACGCCGAACCGCAGCAGCGCGGCATCGGCGGGCAGCAGGGTGGAGCTGCCGAGCGCCCGCGCGCTCAGGGCGAACGCGGCCCAGATGATCACGGTGAGCACCAGGGCCGCCATGCCCGCCGTCCGCGGCGACGGGCCACCCCGCAGGGGCGTGCGCCATGCCGGGACGGCGCTGCCCGTCCCGGCGGGCGGTGCCGCGTCCGCCGCTTTCGTCGCGACCACTGAATTTCCTCCGCTCAGCCATGGGTCGGCGGAATCGACAGCAGTCGATGCCTCCGCTTGGCAACGATAGGAGTTTCGGCGGGGCAGCCGATTGCTAGTTCTGCCCCCCACACCTAGCTTGGGGGCAGAATCTGCCAAGGAGTGACGATGGACGCTGTGGATCTCCAGATCATCCACGAGTTGCAGGCGGACGGGCGGCTGTCCAACCAGGACCTCGCCGACCGTGTCAGGCTCTCCCCCTCGCCCTGTCTGCGCCGGGTACGGCGCCTGGAGGAGTCGGGCCTGATCAGCGGGTACACGGCGATGGTGGACCAGGTCGCGTTCGGGCTCCCGATCACCGTCTTCGTACGGATCGGTCTGGAACGCCACACCGCCGACGCCGTCAATGTCTTCGAGCGGCACGTCGGCCTCATCGATCACATCCAGGACTGCTACCTGATGGCGGGCAGCAGCGACTACCTGCTCAGGGTCGTCATCGAAAGCCTGGAGGCGTACGAGAAGCTGGTGCGCACGCAGATCCACGCCATCCCCGGCATCGCGTCGATCGAATCCAGTTTCGCCTTCGGGAGCGTCAAGCAGTCCAAGGTCTACCCGCGCCCCGGAGGCTTGTCGCGGTCGACCGCTCGCACCCCCTAGTACGGCGACCGGACAAGACAAGGTGGCCAGGGGCCGCACTTCTTCGGCCGCGCCGTCGAGCTGGGGCCGGGGGCGGGAGAAGCGCAGCCGGTGTGAACTATCTTGGGCGGCAGTGGGACGAGAAGGAGGCACCCCGTGCCATCTGGGCAGCAGGCGCGCGCACAGGCAGCCGCGATCACACCGGGCAGGCGCTCGGCTGAGGCGGAGGCGGCCTCTCCCGCCGAGCGGGTGCGGTCGCTCTTCGGGGGCCACCGGCTGTCCCCCGCGCAGCGGCGCATCGCCCAGTTCCTGATCGACCACCTCACCGAGGCCGCGTTCCTGTCGATCACCGAGCTCGCGGAGCGCGTCGGTGTCAGCCAGCCGTCCGTGACCCGATTCGCCTCGTCGCTGGGGTTCAGTGGATACCCCGCGCTCAGGGAGGCCCTTCAGCCCATCGCGCTCAGCGCGGTCGCCGGCGCACCGGACGAGGGCGAGGACAGGCTCCGTAACGAACTCCAGTCGGCGGTCGACGCCGAGATCGAGAACCTGACGTCGCTGCGGCGCGTGCTCGCAGACCCCGACCGGATCCTCGACATCGGCCGTGAGCTGGCCCGGTCCGTCCCTCTGACCGTCCTCGGCCTGCGGATCTCGGTCTCCCTGGCCGAGTACTTCGCGTACGCCGCGCGGCGCATCCACCCCGATGTGCGGGTGGTGACGCGTGGGGGCAGCGTCGCCTACGACGGACTGCTCCAGGCGCGCGAGGCGGGCGGGACATGGGTGCTGGCCTTCGCGATGCCCCGGCACGCCAACGAGACCCTCGCCGTCGTCCGAGCCGCCCGCGGCGTCGGACTGCGCGTCGCGCTCATCACCGACCTGGCGCTCGGGCCGCTCGTCGACGAGGCCGATGTCGTGTTCGCCGCCGGCACGGGGTCACGGCTCGTCTTCGACTCGTACGCGGCGCCGGGGGTGCTGTCGGCGGCCGTCCTCCAGGCCATGGCGGACGCGGATCCCGAGCGCACACAGCTCAGGCTGGAGAAGTACGAGCAGGCGGCGGAACAGCACGATTTCTTCCTGGACGACTGAAATTTTCACGGCCCCGGGTGCATGAAATTTTTCATGCCCTTGCTTACTCGACGGTATATATATTTACTAAAGGTGCCCCCACGGGCCCGAACAGAACACCGCAGGGTCGCCGGCCCCCTCCTCCTCAGGCGACCCTTCGTGTTTGAACGGCGCGCGCCGCGCTACGCGCGGGCGCTTTGTGGCGGCTCCGGTCAACCCCTGGGCCGGAGCCGCCGCACAGAATCCCCCTCCGAGAAGTGACCGAGGCAGCGCTCTCTCGCGCCCCGTTCCGCGCGCTCGCATACGGGCCCGGCCGACGCCGCTGCCGATCGGTCGGCGAAGATAGGGGCATCACCTGTCCTGAGCGCGCGAGGAGCGACGGAGATGCCCCCTTCCGGGTCCGGAGCACGGCCACCGACGATCGCCGATGTCGCCAGTGCCGCCGGAGTGTCACGCACCACCGTCTCCCACGCACTCAACGGACTCGGAAAGGTCGACCCCCGAACCCGGGAGCGCATCAAGCAGGTTGCCGCCGACCTGGGGTACCGGCCCAACCTGCGCGCCCAGCGGCTCCGGCGCGGGCAGGCCAAGGCCATCGCACTCGCCTCCTCCATGCCGTTCGCCGTGGCCGCGGGACCTTCCCGGCTCGGCTTCTACATGGAGATCGCCGCGGCCGCCGCCGAGAGCGCACTGCTGCACGGCTACGCGCTCGTGCTCGTACCGCCCGTGCGGTCCGGTTCGGGCCTGCACTCCGTCGACATCGACGGGGCCATCGTGGTCGAGCCGGACGTGGACGACGCGGCGGCCGCCCACTTGAAGGAGCGTGGGCTGCCGTACGTGACGCTCGGCAGGCCGGTCTCGCCGGACGAGGGAGCGCCCTACATCGACCTGCGAGGCGAGTTCGTCGCCGAGATGCTCCTCGCCCATCTGCGCGAACAGGGCGCCGTACGACCGGCGTTGATCATCGGCTCGGGGGAGCGGCATTCGTCGGTCGATGCCCGCGCCGCGTACGAGCGCCTCGCCGAGGAGCACGGCTGGACGCCGATCGTGGCGACCGCCCCCGAGACGGGCGGTGAAGAGGCCGGTTACCGGTGCTGCGCCCAACTCCTCGCCCAGCACCCCGGGATCGACGCCGTGTGCGCGCTGGTGGACGCCTTCGCCGTGGGTGCGGTCCGGGCGATCAAGGACAGTGGGCGCGCCGTACCGGACGACGTCATGGTCGTCACCCGGTACGACGGACTGCGCGCCCGCACGTGCGAGCCGCCGCTCACGGCCGTCGACCTTCATCTGGACCGGGCGGCGTCCGACGCGGTGGAGTTGCTCCTCGGTCGGCTGCGCGGTGACGTGACGACCGCCGCGGCGGTCGTCACGTCACCCGAGCCCCGGCTGGTCCCGCGGGCCTCGTCCCTGCGGGTCACAGCCCCAGAATGAGGACCAGCCCGGAGACCAGCGCGAACACGAGCACGAACAGCCGCATCCGGTGCCCGTCCAGCCGATGGTGCACCAGGCGACTCGACCACGCACCGGCGGCGATCGCCGGCAGCAGCATCACCGCCAGGCCCAGGTCCTCCGGATGTCCCTTCCCCGTGGCGAACAGCAGCCCCAGGGAGGCGATTTCGCCGATGAGGAAGCAGGTGGCGACGGTGGAGCGCAGCTCGGCCGGCGGTCGGTGCTGGTAGACCAGCGCGAGCGGCGGCCCGCCGACGCCGGTGGCCGTCTCCGTCAGCCCGGTCACCGCGCCCGCGCCGAGATAGGCGGCCCGGCCGGGGGTGAACGCGGGCGCGGCGAGACTCACGACCGCCGCCAGGACGGTGGCGATGCCGACGAAGAGGCCGAGGCTGCGGTCCGGGATCAGCCAGAGCAGCGCCAGTCCTCCGGGTGTGGCGGCCAGCCGCGCGGCGGTGATCCAGCCGGCCCCCCGCAGGTCGAGCGAGGCCCGCTCGCGCCAGGCGACGTACACGTTGAGCGGGATCATCGACGCCAGGACGAACACCGGGAGCAGGCCGGGATCCAGGATGCCGGCCACGGGCGCGACGATCAGTGCGAAGCCGAGCCCACTGCTGCCCTGCACGAAGGCGGCCACGGCGACGGTGATGGCCAGGACGATCAGTGTTGCTGTGCTCACGGTGCGGTGCTCCGCATCCGTGCCGCCGTGGACGTGGGGTGTACGCGGGTGATGGGCGCCCGTTCCACGGCGGCACGCGCCAGTTCGGCCGCCTTCCGTACGAGCGCGGGGCCGTCCCACGTGGTGGGCCGGCCGTGCCACAGCCGCATCCGGCCGCCGACGAACACCGCGGTGATCTGGTCGCGGTTGCCGCGTCGTACCAGCTCCCACGGCACGTCCCAGGAGAGCGCGAGTTCGGGGTTGGTGACGTCGACGAGGAGGAAGTCGGCGGCCAGGCCCTCGGCTATCGCGCCGGTGCGGGACCGGAGGCCGACGGCGTCGGCGCCGCCGCGAGTGGCGTGCTCCAGCCAGGTCCAGCCGGCGCCGCACGACGAGTCGCCGGTGGCGAGACCGTACGTGATCCGCTGGGCGAACTCGGCCGCCTCGGCGAGCCGGAACCCGTCGCCACGGGTCCCATCGGTGCCGAGGCCGAAGCGGATGCCGCGCTCGGCCATCGCCAGGGCGGGAGCGACGGCGTTGCCCTTCCAGGCGCTGGCGACCGGGTTGTAGCTGACGGCGGCCCCGGTGTCGGCGAGCAGGGTCAGCTCGTGGGGTGTGAGCAGGGTGGCGTGCGCGGCGAGCAGCTGTGGGCCGAGCGCGCCGATGCGGTGCAGGTGTTCGAGCGGGCGCAGGCCGTGTCGGAGCAGGGAGCGTTCGACAGCGGCCAGATGCTCGTTGACGTGGATCTGTACGGTGGCTCCCGCCTCCGCGGCGAGGCGGGCGACGCGCCGCAGGGTGGTGGAGGTCGCCGCCTCGGGGATGGAGACGGCGAGGGAGGGGTGGACGAGCGGGTCGCCGTCGTACCGGGCGAGGTGCTTCTCCGCGTCGGCGAGGACGCTTCCGTCGACGACGGAGGGGTCGTCCTCGCCCTTGTCGGCGTCGTCGCAGACGAGACCGAGGACGCAGCGGATCCCGGCGTCGCGGGCGGCGGAGGCGACGACGTCCACGTCCACGTCGGCGCGGGTGCCGGCGTCGGTGACGGTGGTGAATCCGCCGCGCAGGGCCTCGAAAGCGGCCAACTTGGCGGCGGTATAGGCGGATTCCTCGTCCAGCGCGCCCTCCAGCGGTACCCACACCCGCCGGAAGATCTCCGAAGGCTCCCCGAAGGCGAGTGCGGAGCCGAAGCTCTGCGTGAGGTGGTGGTGGGCGTCGATGAAGCCGGGCATCAGGAGATGGCCGGGCATTCGTACGCCGTCGAGGTGCGGATGCGTGCGCCGGAACTCCTCGGCGGGGCCCACGGCCTGGAAGGAGCCGTCGTCGACGACGACCGCGAAACCGTCGGCGGGCCCGTCGGGCAACAGGACGGCGTCCGGTACGAGGAGGAGCGGGCCGGGCCTGTCGAGGAGCTCGCGGATGAGCTGGTTCATCGGTCACTTTCCGTACGGCTGGTGGTCAGGCGGGCGGCGATGCCCGGCCTGATGTGGTGGAAGAGGACGTTGAGGACGGCGGCGACGAACGCGCCGACGGCGACGCCGCTTTCGAGGAGGATGCGGAGGTTCGGAGAGAAGCCCGCGTACACCCCCGGGATGAGGATCGGCAGCAGGCCGAGCGCGAGGGCGACGGCGCAGATGAACGTGTTGGTGTGCCGGTCGAGGTCGGAGCGGCCGAGCATCTGCACCCCGAGCACGGTGATGACCGCGAAGACGACCATGGCCGTGCCTCCGATCACCGCCGACGGGATGACGCTGATGGCGCGGGTCACGGGGGCGAGGAAACCGATGGCGATGAGGACCACGCCGGCCGCGGCGGTGACGAAGCGGCTGCGTACACCGGTGACGCTGACGATCCCGATGTTCTCGCCGCTCGTCACCATCAACGGCAGCCCGAAAGCGCCGCCGAAGAGGGAGGTGAGCGCGTCGCCGCGGACGGTCCGGGGGACGGCGGTGCGCCGGTCGATCTCCTTGCCGACGGCCTCGGCGTTGATGACGGTCTGACCGGTGGCCTCCGCCATGGAGGCGAGGCTGTAGAGCATCAGCGGCAGCGCGGCGAGCAGGTTGAACTGGGGCGAGCCGAACGGCATCAGATGCGGCAGGCTCACCAGACCGCCTTCGACGGCGCGGCCGGTGTCGATGTGGCCGAGGCCTGCGGCAAGCGCGGTGCCGGCGAGGAGGCCCAGCATGACGGCGAGTTGGCGCAGGATGCCGGTGAACAGCAGGTAGAAGACGACGGTGAATCCGATGGTCGCCATACCGAGCATGAGATTGGTGGTGTCGGCGAAGCCCGGCTGCCCGGGACGGCCGGTGACCAGGACGGCCCCGACCTTCACCAGATTGACGCCGACGATGACGATCATCGTGCCGATGACGAGGGCCGGGAAGAAGGCGAGCAGCCGCGAGAAGACGGGCAGCACGACGAAGCAGAAGAGCGCGGTGAGGATGACCGCGCCGGAGGCCGTGCGCAGGCCGTGCTGCTCGGCGATGGCGAGGAAGAGAATGAGCGGCGCGCCGCCCGGCAGCATCACGAACGGCAGCCGGGGCCCGAACTTCCACGGCCCCAGCGACTGGATCAGGGATCCGACGCCGGAGAGCACGAAGGCCGCGGAGAGCAGGTCGACGGTGAGACCGGCGTCGAGGTGGAGGGTGGCGCTCATCAGGAAGATCGCCGAAATGGGCGTGGCGGCCATGACGAGGACGTGCTGGATTCCGAAGAGGAGGATCCGGCCCAGGGGGCGGGACTCGTCGACGGGGTGGATGCCCGAGGCGCCCGAGGCTCCCGGCGTTCCTGAGCCTGAGGTGCTGGAGGCGCCTGACGTGCTTGAGGTGCCTGAGGTGCTGGAGGCACCCGGGGGGTCGGTGGGCTCCGGCGCGGGTGGCTGATCCGTACCG
Source organism: Streptomyces sp. ISL-36 (assembly GCF_018614205.1). Classification (GTDB taxonomy): domain Bacteria; phylum Actinomycetota; class Actinomycetes; order Streptomycetales; family Streptomycetaceae; genus Streptomyces. The sequence continues at coordinate 96,781 of NZ_JAGGOS010000014.1, forward strand.
GGAAGGGTCTGGCGAGGACTGGACACGTTCGAGCTCCGATCGGCGTTCGACACGTTCTGGTTCAGCCGCGATCCGGCCCTGGACGGGAGCCAAATCGATTTGGCCAAATCGATTTGGCCGTCAGTATGTGAGGACCCTCGACGGCCGTCAAGGCCTCCGGCGGCAGGCGCCTCACCTCTGTCGAGGTCCCGGCGGCCGTCGGGACCGGGCCGGCCCTCGACCGCGAGAGTGTAAAAAGACGACGAAATCCGTATCTCAAGGGTGGCGGGGCCATCGAATCGCAAGTTACCGGGCGGTTCTGCTTAAAAAAACATGGCCCCTGCCTTGCGTGGTGCCGTACTCGTCCGCAAGGATCTGTCTCCGGCCCGGGCCGTTCGCCCGGCCTCCCTCACGCCTCCATGTCTGGATGCCTGGCCGCGCACCGGTAACCCCGTGCCGCCAGCCGGTGAACCGCCTGATCCGCGCGGCCGCCCGGACGCCCCCTTCGAGGCTCTTCCCGCGACCCGGCGTCGCCCTTCCTCTCGTTCACCTACCTCAAGGCAAGGCAGAGATGGCACCACTGGCCTCGCGCCGACGACCGCCCACCACCCCGCACCCGGTGGACGAGGTCCTCCCGCTCCCCACCCTCGCGCTCTACGGATTCCAGCACGTCCTGGCGTTCTACGCGGGTGCGGTGCTCGTACCGGTGATCCTGGGCAACAGCCTCGGGCTCTCGCGGCAGGAGCTCGTCTACCTCATCAACGCCGACCTGGTCACCGCCGGCATCGCGACCATCATCCAGGCGTGGGGCTTCTGGCGGGTCGGAGCCCGGCTGCCGCTGGTCCAGGGCGCGACCTTCACGGCCGTCTCCCCGATGATCGCCATCGGCCAGGGCGCGGGTGGCGGCACGGCCGGTCTCCTCGTGGTGTACGGCGCCGTCATCACCGGAGGCGTCGCGGTCTTCCTCTTCGCCCCGTTCGCCGGTCGGCTGACCGCGTACTTCCCCCCGATCGTCACCGGCACCCTCCTCACCGTCATCGGCATCGTCCTCATCCCAGTAGCGCTGCAGGACGTGGGAGGCGGCTCGGCGCTGCTCGGCGGCCCCCGCTACGGAGACCCCGCCAACCTCGCCTACGCGGGCGGGACCCTCCTGTTCATCCTGCTGGTGGTGCGGTTCGGCGGGCCGTTCCTGCGCAGCATCGCGGTCCTGCTCGGACTGGTGGGCGGAACCACCGTCGCCTGGCTGCTCGGCGACGCCGACCTCGGGACGGTCGACCAGGCCGACTGGCTGGGGGTCAGCACCCCCTTCCATTACGGCCTGCCGCACTTCTCGGTCTTCCCCATGGTGGCGATGGTCGTCGTCATGTTCATCACCATGGTGGAGACCACGGGAGACGTGTACGCCATGGGGGAGATCACCGGCCGGAAGGTCGACGGCGACACGGTCAGCCGTGCGCTGCGCGCCGACGGTGTCGCCACCGTGCTCGGCGGCGTGTTCAACTCCTTCCCGTACGTGGCGTTCGCGGAGAACATCGGCCTCGTCCGGATCTCCCGCGTCACCAGCCGGTTCGTCGTGGTCGCCGCAGGCGCCTTCATGATCCTTCTCGGCCTGGTGCCGAAGGCGGGCGCCGTGGTGGCCTCCGTACCGCACCCCGTGCTCGGGGCCGCGGCCGTCGCGATGTTCGGCATGGTCGCCACGGTCGGCATCCAGATCCTCGCCAAGGTCGACCTGCGGGAGGAACGCAACGCCATCATCCTGGCCGTCAGTCTCGGCGCCGCGATGCTCCCGACCGCCGTCGCCCCCTTCTTCGAGCGCATGCCCACCGAGGTACGGGCCGTCCTGGGCAGCGGAATCACCCTCGGCACCCTGACGGCGGTCCTGCTGAACCTGTTCTTCCACGTGTTCGAGAGCCGCCGCAAACGGGAGGACATCGACTGGGACGGCCTCGCCGCGTACGACGACGGGACGGGTCCGCAGACCGTCACGGCCCGCTGACCCCGCTCCCGCTCGGCGGAGCCCCACCGCTCCGCCGAGCCGCCCACCGAGGTGATCCGCACGTGTCCCACCCTCCGTTCTCGCCCGACCAGGCGCGGGCCGCCCGCCTCCGCATCGGCCTGACCCCGGACCAGGTCGCCGCGGCCATGTCGCAGTTGGGGCTGCACCGCCCGGTGGAGGCCGTCCTGGCCTGGGAGTCGGGAGCGGTGGCACCTTCGGAGGCCGAACTCTTCGCACTGGCCGACGCGCTGTGGTGCCCCATACCGACGCTCATGGCCCTGCGGCCGAGATCCCTGCGCGAACACCGCCTGGCCCGGCGGTTCAGCGCCGAGCGCCTGGCCCTGCGGATCGGCATGGACCCCCACGACTACGCCCGCGCCGAGAACGACCACCGCTGGAGCGGAACCGACCGGCAGACCCTGCTGCTCGCGGACGCCCTGGACCTCGAGCCGGAGGAACTGCTCCGCGTCATCGGCCGGGCCGGCGAACTCGACGGCCTGCTCCGCCAGGCCGTCGAAGGCCGGTGGAAGCAGCACACCGTGCCCCTCGCCCGGCTCGTCGACGCACCCGAGCGCAGGGTGGCCCAGGCGCTGCGCACCCTGCACCAGGAGTACGCCCACTTCAACGAGCGCTACATGGGCCACCTCGTCGCCCGCAGCGACCACGCACGGCTGAGGGAGATCGCCACGGAACGCGCCGGCTGGCTGCACGCCCTGTCGGACCGCTTCCTCCACCTCGTCGGCGACGACGCCCGGCCCTCGCGATGAGCCGCCCGGCGCCCCGTCCCCGTAGGGTGCCCTCTGCACCGGCCTCGACCCAGGAGCGCACATCATGCTCGACCCCGCCCAGCAGCCCCCGTATCCCGACGCCCTCCGACCGGACGCGGCTCCTGCGCCGCACGCGCTGCTCACGCCGCTGATCGGGCTGCTGGGCACCTGGTCCGGCCGAGGCCGGGGCGGCTATCCGACGCTCTCCGAGGAGTTCACGTACGCGCAGGAGGTCACCTTCCGGCACGACGGGCGCCCCTTTCTCCACTACGAGGCACGCGCCTGGCTGCTCGACGCGGACGGTGCCCCGCTGCGGCCGGCGGCCCGGGAGACCGGCTGGTGGCGACCGCAGCCCGACGGGCATGTGGAGGCATTGATCACCCAGCCCACCGGCATCGCGGAGATCCTGCTCGGCCGGGCCGACGGCGGCACGGTCGAGCTGGCCACCCAGCAGGTCGCCCTCACCCCCACCGCCAAGGAGGTCAGCGCCACGCGCCGCCGCTACACCCTGACGGACGAGGACACGCTCGACTTCGTCCACGACCTGGCGGCGGTCGGCCGGCCCCTGCAGCACCACCTTTCGGCACGGCTCCGCCGCCGGGGCCCTGGCCACGTCGTGCCGTAGCCCCACCGCGTGGACCGGCCGGACGGCCGGGCTCGGCCTTTAGGAGGGCTTTACCGGTGATGCGCACAATTCCGCGTCACCGCGGGCGAACGCCCGCCCTCCTCACCACCAGGGGGCCGAATGCTGCCCAAGTTCCCCATGTCCCGCCAGTGCCCTTACCACCCGCCCGCCGGCTATGCCGCGTTGAAGAAGGAAGGGCCGCTGGCGCGGGTACGCCTCTACGACGGGCGCACGGCGTGGGCCGTCACCGGGTACGCCGAGACGCGGCAACTGCTGGTCGATCCCCGGCTCTCCTCCGACCGGTCCCGGCCGGACTTTCCGGTGCTGGTGCCGCGGATGGCCGCGGCGAAGCTCGTCGCGCTCGTCGGGATGGACCCGCCCGAGCACGATGTGCAACGACGCATGCTGATCCCCAGCTTCACCGTGAAGCGGGTCAACTCCCTGCGGCCGGCGATCCGCCGGATCGTGGTCGAGCGCATCGAGGCGCTGCTGGACGGCGGACGGCGCGAGGCCGATCTCGTACCGGAGTTCGCGCTTCCCGTCCCCTCCACCGTCATCTGCGAACTGCTCGGAGTGCCCTACGGCGACCACGAGTTCTTCGAGGAACAGACCCGGCGGATGCTGATGGCCACCAGCACCGCCGACGAGGCCGCCGCCGCCGGCGGCGCGCTGAACCGCTACTTCGACGAGCTGATCGAGACCAAACTGGCCGAACCCGGGGAAGGTCTGCTCGACGAGCTGATCGTGGACCGGCTCGGGCCGGGCGAGCTGACCCGGCTGGAACTCGCCTCGATCGCCATGTTCCTGCTGGTCGCCGGACACGAGACCACGGCGAACATGATCGGACTGAGCGTCCTCACGCTCCTCGAGCATCCCGAGCAGCTCGCCCGGCTGCGCGCCGACGAGCGGGTCGCGGCCGGGGCGGTCGAGGAGCTGCTGCGCTTCCTGTCGGTCGCGGACGAACTGCAGCGGGTGGCGGCCGCCGACATCGAGATCGGCGGACAGGTGATCCGGGCCGGTGACGCCGTCTACCTGCCGAACGCCGCAGCCAACCGGGCGCCGGAGGTCTTCCCCGAGCCGGACACCCTCGACGTCGGCCGCGGCACGCGGCACCACCTGGCCTTCGGCTACGGCATCCATCAGTGCATCGGCCAGAACCTCGCCCGCGCCGAGCTGGAGATCGCGCTGTACGAACTGGCCGTGCGGCTGCCGGGGTTGCGGCTCGCCGAACCGGTCGAGCAGCTCGGGACGAAGCCGGGAGGGTCGGTCCAGGGCATCCTGCGCCTGCCCGTCGTCTGGTAGACCGCCGCAGAAAACGGTACGGGCGGGCGGGCGCCGGGGACCTCCCCGGCGCCCGTGCCGTACGTCACGCCGCCGGTGCCTGTTCCTCCAGGAACCGGGCCACCGCCGCCGGCGTCGGGTAGTCGTACAGCAGGACGGGCGGCAGCGGGAGGCCCGTCGCCTCGCAGAGCCGGTTGCGTACCTCCAGCGCGGTGAAGGAGGAGAAGCCGATGTCGAGGAAGTTGTCCTCGGCGTCGATCAGCTCGGGCGAGGCGTGGCCGAGTACGTCGGCCGCGTGGACCCTGACCAGATCCAGGTACGAGGCCTCGGTCACGTCCGTGGAGTCGCCGGTGGAGACGTCCGGAGTGACATCGGTGGCCTCGGCCGGCGCCGCCTCCTCGGCCGCCGCCCGCGCTTCTGTCCCCGCCGCCTCCGTCCTCGCCGTCGGCTTCCCCGCACGGCCCGGCCACCAGTAGTGGCCGTGCTCGAACGGATAGGTCGGCAGCTCGACCGCCGCCCCCGCCGCCGTGGGCTCGCCGTACCACTCCCGCCAGTCCACCGCCTGTCCCGCCACGTGCAGCCGGGCCAGCGCCCCGGCCAGCGAGGCCTCCTCCGGCCGGTCCCGCACCAGTGACGGCACGACCACCGGCACGGCGGCCCCGGACGGCAGAGCGGCGCCGACCATCGGGGCCAGCACCGCATCCGGGCCCACTTCCACGAAGGCCCTGACCCCCGCCTCGTACAGCGACGTGACGACCTCCCCGAAGCGCACCGGCGAACGCAGCTGCCGCGCCCAGTACTCGGGACGGCGCAGCTCCTCCCACTCCACCGGCCGACCCGTGAGATCGGAGACGACGCGCAGTCGGGCGGGCCGGAAACCGAGCCCGGCCACGACCTTGCCCAGCGGTTCCAGGGCGCCGTCCATGTGCGGGGAGTGGAAGGCGTGGCTCACACGCAGCCGGCTGGTCCGCCGGCGCCACACCGTGAGCGCCGCCGCGATCTCCGCCACGGCGTCCGCGTCACCCGAAACCACCACCGAGGACGGCCCGTTGACCGCGGCGAGTTCCACCCGCCCCGCGTACTCGCCGAGCAGCGCGAGCACCTCCTGCTCGGAGGCCTCGCAGGCCAGCATCGCGCCCCCGGCCGGCTGCTCCTGCATCAGCCGACCCCGCGCCGCCACCAGGGTGCTCGCGTCCTCGAGCGACAGAACCCCGGCCGCCGCGGCCGCCGTCAGACCGCCGATCGAGTGCCCGGCCACCCACTCCGGCTCCGGCAGCAGTGTGCCGAGGTGACGGAACAGCGCCAGTTCCAGCGCGAACAGGGCGGGCTGCGCGAACTCCGTACGCTCCAGGAGAGCCGCCTCCGCGCCGTCCCGGTCCGCGAGCAGCACCGGCAGCAGGGGTCGTCCCAGCGGGGTGTCGAACGCCGCGCACACCTCGTCGAGCGCCGCGCGGAACGTGGGCCGGGAATCGTACAACTCCCTCCCCATTCCGCGCCGTTGACTGCCCTGGCCGGTGAACAGGAACGCCGTCGTCGGGCGCTCACCGGCGGTTCCGCGTACGGTGCGCGCCGCGGCCGGCCGGCCTGCGGCCAGATCGGCCAGAGCCGTCAGCGCGCCCTCCCGCCCGCCCGGCAGCACCGCCGCCCGGTGCCGCAGCGGACTGCGCCCGAGCGCGAGCGTCCGGCCGACCTCCGCGTCCGGCCACTCGGCCCCCGCGCCCTGGAGCCGGGCCAGCAGCCGTCCGGCCTGCGCCCTCAGCGCGTCCTCCGTACGGGCGGACAGCAGCCAGGGAGCGGAGGGCCCGGCCTCCGACGCGTGAGGCTTTGGAGCCCGGACCTCCGAAATCCCGGCCTCCGAAACGCGGGTCCCCGACGCCTGAGTCTCCGACGCCTGCGTCTGCGAAGTCCGGGTCGGCGAAGTCCGGGTCTGCGCGGTCCGGGTCTCCGAGGGACGGGTCCGCAGTGTCCGAGGTGCCGGATCCTGCGGCGCCTGCTCCAGGATCACGTGGGCGTTCGTGCCGCTGATCCCGAACGAGGACACCCCCGCCCGGCGCGCCCGCCCGCGGTCCGGCCAGGGCACCGACTCCGTCAGCAGCTCGACCGCGCCCGCGGTCCAGTCGACGTGCGGGGTCGGCTCGTCCACATGCAGGGTGCGGGGCAGCACCCCGTGCCGCATCGCCCCCACCATCTTGATGACGCCCGCCACCCCGGCCGCCGCCTGCGTGTGCCCGATGTTCGACTTCAGCGAGCCCAACAGCAGCGGCTCACCCGCCGGCCGCCCCTGACCGTACGCGGCGAGCAGCGCCCGCGCCTCGATCGGGTCGCCCAGCCGGGTGCCCGTGCCGTGCGCCTCCACCACGTCGACCTGTTGCGGCGCCAGCCGGGCCGAGGCCAGCGCCTGTGCGATGACCCGCTCCTGCGTGGGCCCGTTGGGCGCGGTGAGGCCGTTGCTCGCCCCGTCCTGGTTGACTGCGGACCCCCGCAGCAGCGCCAGGACGCGGTGCCCGTGGCGCCGGGCGTCCGACAGCCGCTCCAGGAGCACCAGACCGACCCCTTCCGCGAACCCGGTACCGTCGGCCGCCGCCGCGAACGCCTTGCACCGGGCGTCCGGCGACAGACCGCGCTGCCGGCTGAACTCCACGAGCAGCAGTGGCGTCGCCATCACCGTCACCCCGCCCGCGAGCGCCAGGTCGCACTCGCCGTTCCGCAGTGCCCCGGCCGCCAGATGCATCGCCACCAGCGAGGACGAGCAGGCGGTGTCCAGGGTGACGGCCGGCCCCTCGAGACCCAGGTGGTACGCGACCCGCCCGGACGCGACACTGGTCGCGTTGCCGGTCATCAGGTGCCCCTCGTACCCCTCGGGGACCTCTCCGGGCGGGGGAACGTACGCCTGGGACACGACCCCCGCGAAGACCCCCGTCCGGCTGCCCCGCAACGAGGAGGGAGCGATCCCGGCGCGCTCGAACGTCTCCCACGCCACTTCGAGGAGCAGCCGCTGCTGCGGGTCCGTGGCGATGGCCTCGCGGGGTCCCATGCCGAAGAAGGCCGCGTCGAACTGTCCCGCCTCGTGCAGGAAGCCGCCCTCCTGGGTGTACGTCGTGCCCGGCCGGTCCGGGTCGGGGTCGTACAGCCCGTCCAGGTCCCAGCCCCGGTCCACCGGCAGACCCGAGACCGCGTCGCGCTCCTCGGCCACCAGCTGCCACAGGGCCTCGGGGGAGTCGGCCCCGCCCGGGAACCGGCAGCCCATCGCCACGATGGCGACCGGCTCGTGGCTCTTGTCCTCCAGCTCCCGGATCCGCCGCTTGGCCTGCTTGAGATCGGCGGTCGCCCGCTTAAGATAGTCGCGGAGCTTCTCCTCGTTGCTCATGGCTGTCGCACTCTCTCCAGGGGATACGGGTACGGGCTCAGGAGGCATCGAACTCACCGTCCAGTTCGCGGAACAGCTCCTCGTCGGTGGCCTCCGCCAGATCTGTCGTGCCGGCGTCGGATCCGTCGCCGACGGTGCCGCCCGCCGGGCCGGACTCCTCCTCCCACCGCCACAGGGCGGCCCTCAGCCGCTCCCGCAGCGCGGGGAAGTCCGGGCTGTCGACGGTCACCGACGCCAGCAGCCGGTCCAGGTCGGCGGCCGCGTCGTCCGGTGCCAGCAGACCGAGGAGCTGCTTGGCCAGCGCCTGCGGCGTCGGGAAGTCGAACACCAGCGTCGTCGGCAGCCGAAGCCCGGTCGCAGCCCCGACGCGGTTGCGCAGCTCCACCGAGGTCAGGGAGTCGAAGCCGATCTCCTTGAACGCCCGGTCCGCCGCGATGCCGTCGGCCACCGTATGGCCGAGCACGGCCGCCACCTGATCCCGTACGAGGTCGAGCACCATCCGCTCGCGCTCCGGACCGTGCAGCGCCGCCAGCCGGTCCGCGAGGCTCTGCGCCGACACCCGTACCGCCTGCGCGGCCCGGCGCACGACCGGCCCGCGCACCAGGGCGCGCAGCACCGCCGGCAAGCCCTCCGGGCCCGCCTCGGCGGCCCGGGCCCGTAGTCCCGTCAGGTCCAGCGTCGCCGGTGCCATCAGCGGCCGCCCCGCCGACAGCGCCGCGTCGAACAGCGCCATGCCCTCGGGTACGGACAGAGGGACGAGCCCGCCCCTGCCGATCCTGGCCAGGTCCGCGTCCGCCAGATGCCCGGTCATGCCGCTGGCGTCCTCCCACATGCCCCAGGCCAGCGAGACGGCCGGCAGGCCGAGCGCACGCCGGTGCACGGCCAGCGCGTCCAGGAAGACGTTCGCGGCGGCGTAGTTCGCCTGCCCGGCCCCGCCGAGCTGACCGGACGCGGACGAGAACAGGACGAACGACGACAGGTCCAGCCCGCGGGTCAGCTCGTGCAGATGCCAGGCCGCGTCCACCTTCGGACGCAGGACGGCCTCGGTCTTCTCCGCGGTCAGCGAGGCGAGCACACCGTCGTCCAGGACCCCGGCCGCATGCACGACGTCCGTGAGCGGCTGCTCCGGGTCGACCGATGCGAGCAGCGCCGCCAGCGCCTCCCGGTCCGCGGTGTCACAGGCCGCGATCCGCACCCGGGCTCCCAGCGCCGTCAGTTCGTCGGCCAGCTCGGCCGCGCCCGGTGCCTGCGGTCCCCGGCGGCCGGTCAGCAGCAGATGCCGGACCCCGTGCTCGGTCACCAGATGGCGCGCGAGGGCCGAACCGAGCGTGCCCGTACCGCCGGTGATCAGCACCGTTCCCGGCCGGGAAGGCGCCTCCAGGGTCAGCACCACCTTTCCCACCTGCTGCGCCTGCGAGAACCAGCGGAACGCCTCCGGCGCCCGACCGACGTCCCAGGTGGTGACCGGCAGCGGCTCCAGCGCACCCTCCTCGAAGAGGGCCAGCACGGAGGTGAGGACGCGACCCACCGTGTCGGGATCCATGTCGAGGAGTTCGAACGGCCGGTACGCGACGCCCGGCCGGACGGACGCGACCGCCTCCGGGTCCCGCAGGTCGGCGATGCCCATCTCCACGAACCGTCCGCCCGGACCCAGCAGGCGCAGCGACGCGTCGATGAACTCGCCGGTCAGGGAGTTCAGTACGACATCGACCCCGGAGCCGCCGGTGGCCGCGAGGACGTCCTCCTCGAAACCGGTCGTACGGGACGACGACAGGTGCGCAGTGTCCACGCCGCGTGCCCGCAGCGCGGGCCACTTGGCGGGGCTCGCCGTGGTGAACACCTCCGCTCCCAGATGGCGGGCCAGTTGCAGCGCCGCCAGGCCCACACCGCCGGCGCCGGAATGGATCAGGACCCGTTCTCCGGCCTTCACCCCCGCCAGCTCGACCAGGCCGTAGTACGCGGTGGTGAACACGGCCGGCACGCCCGCCGCGCGGGCGAACGACCAGCCCTCCGGGATACGGGCGATCAGCCGCCGGTCGGCGAGGGCCACCGGCCCCACCGCCCCCGGAACGAGACCGAACACCCGGTCACCGACCCGCAGCCCTTCGACACCGGGGCCGGTCTCCAGCACCGTCCCGGCCACCTCCGTCCCGAGCGGCGCACCGGCCTCCACCATGCCCAGCGCGGTCAGCACGTCCCGGAAGTTCAGCCCGGCCGCGCGCACCGCGATCCGTACCTGCCCCTCGGCCGGGGCCGCACCGGCCTGCGGATACGGCGCCGCGCGCAGGTCGTCCGGCGAGCCGCCCGGGGTCTCCAGCCGCCAGGGACCGCCCTCGGTGGGCAGCGGGAGGGGCGCGGCCTCCGACGCGGCCGTCAGACGCGGTACGAGGATCCTGCCCTCCCGGAGGGCGAACTGCGGCTCCCCGGTGGCGAGCGCGGCGTCGAGGACCAGGCGAGAGGCCGAGGCCCCGTCCGGGTCGTCGAGGTCCACCAGGACGATCCGGCCCGGGTTCTCCGTGGCCGCGGACCTGACAAGACCCCACAGCGGGGCGGCCGCCAGATCCGGCGCGTCACCGGGGCCTGCGGCCACCGCCCGCCGGGTGAGCACCACCAGGCGGTCCTCGGCGTCCCGTTCGATCCACTCCCGCAGCCTGGCGAGCACGTCCGCCACGGCCGCGCGGACCGCCTCGGGGGCGGGACCCGGGTACGTACCGGTCGCGTCCAGGATTTCGTACGGTACGGGCCCGGCCGGATCCGAGGGCCATGGCTCGGCCATCGGGGTCCAGACAGGCTCGTACAGCGACCGCGGCGCCGACGTCCTCGGCGCGGAGGGCAGTTGACCGGGCGCGACGGGGCGCAGCGTCAGCGTCTCGACGGTCAGGACGGGCGCCCCAGCCGGATCGGCGACCGAGACGGTCACCGAATCCTGTCCACCGGAGCCCGGTGCGACGCTCACCCGCAGTGCGGTCGCCGCTGTCGCACGCAGGGACACGCCGCTCCAGGAGAACGGCAGCCGGACGCCCTCACCCAGGAACTCGCCCAGACCCATGGTGTGCAGCGCCGAGTCCAGCAGCGCCGGATGCAGGGTGAACCTGGCCGCGTCGTCGTGGTGCTCCGGCGCCAGCGACACCTCCCCGTGGACGGTGTCACCGGCACGCCAGGCGGCGGTGAGGTTCTGGAACGCCGGCCCGTACTCGTACCCGAGGCGTGCCAGCTCTTCGTACAGGTCCGTCACGTCGAGGGGCTCGGCTCCCGCGGGCGGCCAGACCCCGTCGGGCGCGTGATCGGCCGCGGGCACGGGCGGTTCGTACGTCGTCGGCGCCAGCACGCCGGAGGCGTGGCGGGTCCAGGAGGCGGACTCGTCGTCGGGTCGGGAGTGGACGGAGATCGTTCGCCGTCCGGTGTCGTCCGGCGCGTGGACCGAGAGCTGGACGCGGACGCTGCCCCGCGCCGGGACGAACAGGGGGGATTCCAGGGTGAGTTCGTCGATCGCGGGGGACTCCACCTGCTGGGCCGCCCACAGGGCGAGCTCCAGGAGCGCGGTGGCGGGCAGCAGGGGCGTGCCGTTCACGGCGTGGTCGGCGAGCCAGGCGTGCGAGGAGGCCGGGATGCGTCCGGTGAGAAGGAGCGCGTCGCCGTCGGCGAGCGTGGTGACCGCCGTGAGGAACGGGTGATCGGTGGAGTCGAGGCCGAGACTGCCCGCGTCGCTGTGCGCGGCAGGGCCTTCCAGCCAGTAGCGGTGGTGTTGGAAGGGGTAGGTGGGGAGGTTGGTGGGTGGTGTGGTGGGGGGTGTGGTGTGCCAGGTGGTGGGGGTGCCGTG
>NZ_JAGGOS010000149.1 GCF_018614205.1 Streptomyces sp. ISL-36
TTACGGCTTCCCGCACCCCGGTACCCCTGCCGCGCCGTCCGCGGCGCCGAACCAGCCCGCACCGCAGGCCCCGTACGCCCCTCAGGCTCCGCAGGCGCCCCAGGCGCCCCAGGCGCCCGACGCCAACTCACCTGCCGGCCAGGGCGGGTACGGCTTCCCGCAGCCTCCGGTCCAGCCCTCGCCGCAGGGCGGGTACGGCTTCCCGCACCCCGGAGCCCCGGGCGCGCCGACGCCCGGCCAGGTGCATCCCGATCAGCAGGGGCACCCTCTTCAGGCACCGCTGCCGCCGCAGGACGGGCAGCCGCAGCATCCGGTCGATCCGCGTACCGGCGCCGCCTGGCCCACGGCGGTCACGCACGACCAGCGTGAGCGTTCGGTGCCGGGCGCCCCGCTCGGCTACACCGCGGCCGTGGAGCTGTCCTCGGACCGGCTGCTGCGCAACAACAAGCAGAAGCCCAAGTCCAGCCGGAACCCCGGCGCCTCCGCCCGCTTCAAGCTCGGCGGCAAGAAGGAGGAGGCCGAGCGGCAGCGCAAGCTCGAACTGATCCGTACGCCGGTCCTGTCCTGCTACCGGATCGCGGTCATCTCCCTCAAGGGCGGTGTCGGCAAGACCACGACGACCACCGCGCTGGGCTCGACGCTGGCCACCGAGCGGCAGGACAAGATCCTGGCGATCGACGCCAACCCGGACGCCGGCACCCTCGGCCGCCGGGTGCGGCGCGAGACCGGGGCCACCATCCGCGACCTCGTCCAGGCGATCCCGTACCTCAACTCGTACATGGACATCCGGCGCTTCACCTCGCAGGCACCCTCCGGTCTGGAGATCATCGCCAACGACGTGGACCCGGCCGTCTCGACGACCTTCAACGACGAGGACTACCGCCGGGCGATCGACGTCCTGGGCAAGCAGTACCCGATCATCCTCACCGACTCCGGCACCGGTCTGCTCTACAGCGCGATGCGCGGGGTGCTCGACCTCGCCGATCAGCTGATCATCATCTCCACCCCGTCCGTGGACGGTGCCTCCAGTGCGTCGACGACGCTCGACTGGCTCTCCGCCCATGGATACGCGGAGTTGGTGCAGCGCTCGATCACGGTCATCTCGGGCGTCCGCGAGACCGGCAAGATGATCAAGGTCGACGACATCGTGCAGCACTTCCAGACCCGCTGCCGCGGTGTCGTGGTGGTGCCGTTCGACGAGCACCTGTCGGCGGGCGCCGAGGTCGACCTCGACATGATGCGGCCGAAGACGCGCGAGGCGTACTTCAACCTGTCGGCGATGGTCGCCGAGGACTTCGTCCGGGCGCAGCAGGCGCAGGGCCTGTGGACGGGTGACGGCCAGGGCGGTCTCCCGCCGCACATGGCGCCGCCGATGCCCGGACATGCGACTCCGGGTCAGCAGATGCCCGGCCAGCAGCCGTACGCACCGCAGCCCGGTCAGCCGTACGCGCCCCAGGCCCCGCAGCCCGGTCAGCCGTACGCGCCGCAGCAGCCCGGTCAGCCGTACGGCGGGCAGCCGGGTCAGCAGCCGTACCCGCAGGCGCAGCCCTATCCCCCGCAGCAGGGGTATCCGCAGCAGCCGGGCCAGCCCGGCATGCCGCAGAGCTGGCAGCAGCAGCCGGCCGGTCAGCCGCCGGCCCAGCCCGGCCACCCGGGCCAGCCGCAACAGCCCGGTCAGCCCGGTCAGCCCGTTCCGCCGCAAGCGGATCCGCAGGGTCAGGTGCCTCCGGCCGGGTGGCCCCAGCAGCCTCCGCAGGCACCCCCGCAGGCACCGCCAGCCCCTCAGCAGTAAGGCGTCAGAGGTTGAGACCAATGAGGCTCCGTATCGGCTCCCCGATACGGAGCCTCATCGCATTCCCGCAGCCCACAAGGGGTTTGTGACATCGTTGACGCCACTCGGCCACCGCTGATAGACCTTCGCTTCACCAGTTGGCGCCCCAAGATCCACGACGCGAGGTCACGTCCCATGGTCATGGTCACGAAGGTTCCACCCCGCCCGGTCGCCCCACGCAGACTCCTCCGACTCCTCCTCGCCGCCGGCGTCACCGCCACCGCCATGGTGGCCGTCCCGCAGGCCGCCCAGGCAGCGCCGCCCGCCGAGGGCGACGCCAAGGCGGGCGGCACCACCCTCACCGTCGCCGTCTCGCAGAGCGTCGACTCGCTGAGCCCCTTCCTCGCCCAGAAGCTCGTCTCCACCAGCGTCCACCGGTTGGCCTACGAGTACCTGACGAACTACGACGTGAAGGACGCCAAGCCGATCCCGGGGCTCGCGACCGAGTGGAAGTCCTCGCCGGACAAGCTGACCTGGACGTACACGATCCGTGAGGACTCCAGGTGGTCCGACGGGAAGCAGGCGACCGCCGAGGACGCCGCCTGGACCTTCAACAAGATGATGACGGACGAGAACGCCGCCACCGCGAACGGCAGCTTCACCTCCAACTTCAAGAAGGTCACGGCGCCCGACCCGCGGACGCTGGTCATCGAGCTGAAGAAGCCGCAGGCGACGATGACGGCGCTCGACGTGCCGATCGTGCCCAAGCACATCTGGGAGAAGGTCGGCGACTTCTCGAAGTTCAACAACGACAAGCAGTTCCCGATCGTCGGGAACGGCCCGTTCGTCATCACGGACTTCAAGGTCGACCAGTACATCAAGCTCAAGCCGAACAAGAACTTCTGGCGCGGTGCGCCCCAGTTCGACGAGCTGGTGTTCAAGTACTACAAGGACGGGGACGCGGCCGTCGCCGCGCTGCAGAAGGGCGAGGTGTCCTTCGTACCGAACCTGACGCCCGCTCAGGCGGCCGCCCTGAAGTCCGCGAAGAACATCAAGGTCAACGACGCTCCCGGCCGCCGCTTCTTCGCCCTCGCCACCAACCCGGGCGCCCGCGCCAAGGACGACAAGACCTTCGGCAACGGCCACAAGGCCCTGCTCGACCCGGCCGTCCGCAAGGCGCTCTTCCTGGCCGTGGACCGCACGACGATCGTCGACAAGGTCTTCCAGGGCCACGCCGTCGAGGGCGAGGGCTACATCCCGCCGCGCTTCGGTTCGTACTTCTGGAAGCCGGGCACCGAGCAGAAGCTCGGCTACGACCCGGCGAAGGCCGAGCAGCTCCTCGACCAGGCCGGGTACCGGAAGAACGGCGACGGCAAGCGGGTCGGCAAGGACGGCAGGCCGCTGGACTTCCGGATCCTCTGTCACGCCACCGACCCGAACGACAAGGCCGTCGGCAAGTACCTCCAGGAGTGGTGGGGCAAGCTCGGCATCGGGCTGAAGGTCGAGTGCCTCGACAACGTCGGCGACCCGTGGACGAAGGGTGACTACGACCTCGCCTTCGACGGCTGGTCGGTCAACCCGGACCCCGACTACGTCCTGTCGATCCACACCTGCGGCACCCTGCCGGCCACCCCGAAGGACACCGGAGCCACCGACAACTTCATCTGCGACCCGCAGTTCGACGCGCTGTACGCGCAGCAGTCGGTGGAGTACGACGCCGCCAAGCGGGCGGATCTTGTCAAGCGGATGCAGTCCAGGCTGTACGACACCGGGTACATGAACGTCATGGCGTACCCCAACGCACTCGAGGCGTACCGCACGGACCAGATCAAGTCCATCAAGACGATGCCGGAGGCCGCCGGCAACCTCTGGGGCCAGGACGGCTACTGGAGCTGGTGGTCGGCCGTGCCGGCGGCGGACGCCGCCGGAAGCGGGGACTCCGGGTCCTCGTCCACCCTCTGGCTGGTGCTCGGCCCGGCCGCGATCGTCCTCGTCGGGGTCGGTGTCTGGGCCGCCGTCCGGCGCCGCTCCACCGCCGACGACCGCGAGTAGTGACGTGACGACGGCAAGCACGCCCGCCGACGTGGTGCGGACCGAACCGGTCCGCACCACGGACGGCGCCTCCCGCACCGGTACCACCGTCGCCTACCTCCGCTATGTCGCGGGCAAGCTGGGCGGCGCGGCCGTCTCGCTCTTCGCCGTGCTCGTGACCAGCTTCTTCCTCTTCCGGATCATCCCCGGGGACCCGGTCAAGGCGATGACCCACGGCGTTCCGACATCGGCGGAGCAACTGGCCACCCTCCGCAAGCAGTTCGGGCTCGATCTGCCGATGTGGCAGCAGTTCACCGACTACTGCGGCAAGGCGCTGAGCGGCGATCTCGGCACCTCGTACCAGTTCCACGCCCCGGTGGGTGAGCTCATCGCGCAGAAGCTGCCCGCGACGCTGCTGCTCACCGGCGTCGCGGTGATCATCTACTCGGCGCTCGGGCTGTGGCTCGGCACCCGCTCCGCGTGGAACCACGGCGGCCTCGGCGACAAGGTGAACACCGGCGTCGCGCTGACGCTGTGGTCCGTGCCCTCGTTCTGGCTCGGCCTGCTGCTGATCATCGTCTTCTCGGTCGGCATCGGACCGGTCCCGGGGCTCTTCCCCACCGGCGGCATGGAGTCGGGCACGGGCGAGACCGGCGTCGCGTACGTCCTGGACGTCGCCCACCACATGGTGCTGCCGGTCCTCACCCTGGTCGCCGTCGGGTACGCGCAGACGCTGCTCGTGATGCGCTCCTCGCTCCTCGACGAGATGGGCAGCGACTACCTGACGACGGCGCGGGCGAAGGGGCTGCGCGACGACCTCGTACGGCGCCGGCACGCCGTACCGAACGCCCTCCTTCCGACCGTGACCATGGTCTTCATCAACCTGGGCCATGTGGCGGCCGGTTCCATCCTGGTGGAGACGGTGTTCTCCTGGCCGGGTCTGGGCGGGCTGTTCTACCAGGCGCTCAGCGTGCCCGACCTGCCCCTCGTCCAGGGTCTCTTCGTGGTCTTCGCGGGAGCGATGATCGTGATGAACCTGGTCGCCGACCTGCTCTATCCGCTGCTCGATCCCCGGGTGGGCCGATGACGACCTCTTCGCTGGCCTGGCAACGCCGACGCGGTACGGTGGCCCGCTTCTGGCGCCAGTACCGCACCCACCGTGCCGGGCTCTACGGCCTGGCGGGCCTTGCCCTGATCGCGCTGCTCGCACTCGCCGCCCCGCTGCTCGTCGGTGCCGACGTGCAGTCGGTGACCAGCGCGCCCGGCACGGCCCTGGAGTCGCCGAGCGCCACCTTCCCGCTCGGCACGGACCAGTTCGGCCGTCCGCTGCTCGGCCTGCTGATCTGGGGCGCCCGGATCTCCCTGCTCGTGGGGCTGCTCGCGGCGGCGCTCTCGGTCGCCATCGGCACCCTCGTCGGCATCATCGCGGGCCACTACGGCGGCTGGCTCTCGACCGTCGTCATGCGGATCACCGACTGGTTCCTGGTGATGCCGGCGCTGGTGCTCGCGATCGTGCTGGCGACCGTCATGTCGCGCTCGATGTGGACGGTGATCCTGGCCATCGGCGTCACCAGCTGGCCCACCACGGCACGTCTTGTGCGCGCCCAGACGATCGCGGTGGAGTCCCGCCCGTACATCGAACGCGCCACCGCGCTGGGCGGCGGGCACGGGCACATCATGAGCCGGCACGTGCTGCCGAACGTGATGCCGCTGGTGCTCGCGCAGACCACGCTCGGTATCTCCACCGCCATCCTCACCGAGGCGACGCTGGCCTTCCTGGGCCTCGGCGACCCGACCGTGGTCTCCTGGGGCGGCATGCTCCAGGACGCCCGTGAGGCGGGCGCGGTCTCGTCGGGCCACTGGTGGTACCTGGCGCCGCCCGGGATCGCGATCGCGCTGGTCGCGCTCGCCTTCACGCTCTGCGGGCGGGCCGTCGAGTCCGTGCTCAATCCGAAGCTGGGAGTGGGTCGATGAGCGCGCGAGGCCTGCTCGAGGTACGGAATCTCAGCGTGACGTACGGGTCGGGGGCGTCCGCCGTCCCCGCCGTGCGGGGCGTCGATCTCACCCTGGACGCGGGGCGGAAGCTCGGTATCGCGGGCGAGTCGGGCTGCGGGAAGTCGACGATGGCACTGGCGCTGCTGCGGCTCCTGCCGCCCTCGGCCCGCCTGACCGGCGAGATCCTGCTCGACGGCGAGGACGTCCTCACCATGAAGTGGGGCCGGCTGCGGGCCGTACGGTGGGCGGGGGCGTCGATCGTCTTCCAGGGCGCGATGCACTCCCTCAACGCGGTCCACCGGATCGGCGACCAGATCGCCGAGCCGCTGCTGGTACACGGACGGGTGACGCCGGCGGCCGCGCGCCGACGGGTCGGGGAGCTCCTGGAGCAGGTCGGTCTTCCGGCGGCGCGGGCGGCCGCGCATCCGCACGAGCTGTCCGGCGGACAGCGCCAGCGGGTCATGATCGCGATGGCGCTCGCCTGCGACCCGCGGCTGATCGTGGCCGACGAGCCGACCACCGCGCTGGACGTGATGATCCAGGCGCAGATCCTTCGGCTCATCGAACGGCTGGTCGCCGACGACGACATCAGTCTGCTGATGATCAGTCACGACCTGGCGGTCCTGGCCGACACCTGCGACCGGCTCGCGGTGATGTACGCCGGGCGGGTGGTGGAGGAGGGCCCGGCG
Organism: Streptomyces sp. ISL-36; assembly: GCF_018614205.1. GTDB lineage: Bacteria > Actinomycetota > Actinomycetes > Streptomycetales > Streptomycetaceae > Streptomyces. Next base: position 6,487 of record NZ_JAGGOS010000149.1, read on the forward strand.
CGGGCCGTGTACGACGCGGCCGAGCACCCGTACGGGCGGGCGCTGTCGTCGGCCTTCCCGAGGATCGGCGACCCGGCGTCCCGGCGGGCGCCGCGCGGGCTGCCGGGTGATCCGCCGGATCCGTCGGACCTGCCGGGCGGCTGCGCGTTCCATCCGCGCTGTCCGGTGGCGGTGGAGGCGTGCGGGGAGCAGGACCAGCAACTGCGGGAGGCGGGCGCGGGGCGCCGCGCGGCCTGCGTACATGTCGGGAGTGGCGTATGAACCCGTTGAAGCCGGACGCCTCGGCCGCCGTGGCGTCGTCCTCCTCGGCGGCCGTGGCGTCGTCCTCGGCGACCGCCCCCTCGAAGGCCCTGCCGTCGGCGCCGCTGCTGTCGGCGGCCGGTCTGCACGTCACGTTCCCCGGGCGCCGGGGCGCTCCGGCCGCCCGGGCGGTGGACGGGGTGGACCTGGACATCGGCCCGGGCGAGATCGTGGCGCTGGTCGGTGAGTCGGGGTGCGGCAAGACGACCCTGGCCCGTTCGCTCCTGGGCCTGGTGCCACCGACGTCCGGGGCGATCACCTTCGCCGGTGAACCGCTGTCGTACACCTCCCGTGCCCTCAAGGCGTACCGGAAGCGTGCCCAGCTGGTCCTTCAGGACCCGAGCGGTTCGCTGAACCCGCGCCACACGGTCTACGACGCGGTGGCGGAGGGGCTGCGGATCCACGGGTACGAGGGGGACGAGCGGGCCGCCGTCGCCGAGGCCCTGTCGCGTGCCGGTCTGCGTCCTCCGGAGCGCTTCTTCCTGCGCTACCCGCACGAGCTGTCCGGCGGGCAGCGCCAGCGGGTGGTGATCGCGGGCGCCCTGGTGCTGCGGCCCGAACTGATCGTCGCGGACGAGCCGGTGGCCTCGCTCGACGCGTCGGTACGGGGCGAGATCCTGGCGCTGCTGCTACGTCTGCGGGACGAGCTGGGGCTCTCGGCACTGGTCGTGACGCACGATCTGGGTCTCGCGTGGAACATCGCGGACCGGGTCGCGGTGATGTACCTGGGGAGGATCGTGGAGACGGGGACGGTGGAATCCGTACTGACGTCCCCTCAGCACCCCTACACCCGGGCGCTGCTGTCGGTGCTTCCCGAGTCCGAGGGCGAGCCGGTGGTGCTGACCGGTGAACCCCCGGACCCGTCCCGCGTGCCGTCCGGCTGCCGCTTCCACGCCCGCTGCCAGGTCCTCGCCTCGGGCGAGGCGGCGGCGGTCGCGGACCGCTGCCGGGGCGAGGACCTACCGGTCCTCTCAGGCGGCGGCGCGCGGGAGGTGGCCTGCCACTGGGTGGCGCACCGGGGGACGGCGGGCACAGCCTAGTTCCAGGAAGTGTCCGTGGGACCGAGGACCTCGCGGCCGGGGAAGTCCTTCCGGACACGACCTGGAGGGTGCCTCGCCGATCCTGCCGGGGCTGGATCGGCGAGACACCCTCCGTCTCGGGCTAGGGGCTGTCCGGCCCAGGGAGTGTCCGGTCTAGCGCTTGTTCTTCCCCGGCGCGGCCTTGGGGCCCCCGGGCTTCTGGGAGCCGCCGCTGTTCGTCTCCTTGGGCAGCGTCTCGCAGGAGCTGATGGACGTCCGCGTGGAGACCGACTTCACCAGGCAGGTGTCCTTGCCGACTCCGGCGTCCACCGTCCCCCAGTGTTCTCCGACGATGAGGACCGCGCCGCCGGGGCCGGTGATCTTGTCGTCGCCGGGGCCGGCCTGGATCAGTCCGCCCGACTCCGGTCCGAGGCCGGCGGCCTCGATGGTGTCGTCCTCGCTGCCGCCGAGGACGCGGCCGGAGAAGTCGATGACGCCGGTCTTGATGGTGTCGGCGCCGTCGTTGCCGGTGACGATTCCGCCGCCGCGGTTGAACTGTCCGGGTGCCCCGGACACCGAGCCGGTGGTGATCTTGTCGTCGCCGTCGTCGCCGTGGACGACGGCGCCCAGCTTCGCCCCGTCGCCCCGCACGGTGGCCACCTTGATGATGTCGTTGCCCCGGTTGCCCCGGACCATGCTGAACGTGGTCTGCGGCACCAGGTGCTTGGTGCGGATGACGTCGTTGCCCTCACCGCCCAGCACGGCGGAGTCGATGACCAGCCCCCTGACCTCGATCATGTCGTTGCCGCCGCCGCCCGAGACGGTGACACCTTCCAGGTCGCTGTCGCAGAAGATGTGGTCGTCCTGGTCCGTGCCGTTGACCTGGTCGCCGGGGGGTGCGGGGACGTCGTTGATCCAGCACTGGTGCATGGGGACGCGGCCCTGGTGGGGGGCGGCCGCCTGGACGGGGGATCCGGCCGCGGTGGCGACGGCGACACCGGCGAGCAGCGCGGTGAGGGCGGCCGGGCCGCGCACGGCTCTGCGGAGGGACGACGGGGTGACGGACATGCGGGTCTCCTTTGCGAAATGGCGAGAAATGCCAGGGGGACGAGCGGTCAGGTGTTGGCGCGCGCGGGATGCGCCGCGGGCGCGTAGCCCACGATCCTGCGGGCGTTGAGGTCCGGTTCCAGGGACGGGACAGGGGCTGCTGTCCATCGGCCGAGGCACATCTCCGCGGTGATGCCGGGACCGAATCCGGCGATGATGCCGCGGGCTCCTTCGGGCAGGCCTCCTGCCTCGAAGAGCCTGCGCACCGCGTCCAGGACGACGGCGCTGGCGATGTTCCCGTACTCCGTGAGAGTGGCGCGGCTGAACCGGAAGTCTTCGGGCGGGACCTCCAGGAAGCGGCTGAGGTCGTCCAGGATGCGCGGTCCGCCCGCGTGGATGATGTAGAAGTCCAGGTCGCCGGCGTCCCAGCCGTGGGCTCCCGCGATCTCGCGGAGCGCCGGCGCCAGCGGCTCCATGGTGGTCGGGACCCGCTTGTCCAGCAGGAAGTGGAAGCCGGTGGCCCGGACGCTGTAGGCGATCCAGTCCTCGGTGTCGGGGACCAGATGGGAGTTGTTGCGCTCCAGGGCGATGCCCGTGCCGCCCCGGCCCCGGACGACCGCCGCGGCCACCGCGTCGCCGAACAGGCCGTTGGAGAGCAGCGAGCCGACGCCGAGGTCGGTGGGCTGGTAGCAGAGGGAGCAGAACTCGCAGGCCACGATGAGGACGTTGGCGTCGGGGTACGCGACACAGAAGTCGTGCGCCCGGTTGATGGCCGCGCCGCCTGCCGCGCAGCCCAACTGGGCGATCGGCAGCTGTCGGGTGTGGCTCGGGAAGCCCATCGTGTTGATCAGCCAGGCGGTGAGCGAGGGCATCATGAAGCCCGTGCACGACACGTAGACGATCATGTCGATGTCCGCGGGGCGCAGTCCGCCGTTGCTCAGGGCCTCCTCGACGACCTTCGGCACCCTGGCCTTCGCCTCGGTCTCGTAGAGCGCGTTGCGTTCCTCGAAGCCGGGGTGTCTCAGCGTGTCCTCGATGGGCTGAACGATGTGCCGCTGTGTGACGCCGGTGTTCTCGATCAGGCGGAGCGCCAGGGGCAGTTGAGGGTGATCGGCGTGAAGAGAGCGGGCGAGGGCGAGCGTCTCCTCCCTCGTGATCACGTGCTCCGGTACGGACACCGCGGGTTTGCACAGAGTCACCACGACACTCGCTCCTTCGTTCTCGTCCACCGCGAACTGCCGCCACACTCACCCGGCGAACGGAAGCCCGCAACCGCGACGGTCACCGTCGGCCTACGGAGCGTCATCCGGCAGCTGCGGCGTCGTCCTCCGTTCAGGGGGCTGTGGCCGCCCGGCGTATCGGAGCCGTCCCCGCCCGGGAACAGCCACCTCATGACCTCCGAGATGACCTCCGCCCCCGAATCCGAGGCCGTGGCGCGGCCCGTGCGCACCTGGGCGGTCGACGACCTGCCCGCGCTGGACTTCGACCCCCTGTTGACCGAACTGCTCACCAACGAGCCGGTGGCCCGCATCCGGCTGCCGTTCGCCGCCGAGAACGAGGCGTGGCTGGTGACGCGGTACGAGGACGTCCGCACGGTCACCTCCGACCCGCGGTTCAGCCGAACGGCCCTGCTCGATCGCATGGTCACCGGGATGACCGGCCATATGGTCGCCTCGAAGGCGGCCCTGAACTACGCCGATCCGCCGTACCACACCCAGCTGCGCAAGGCCGTGACCAGAACGTTCACGGGCCAGAACGCCAAACGGCTGCGTCCGCTGGCGCAGGCGACGACGGAGCGGCTGCTCGACACGATGGAAGAGGCCGGCCGTCCCGCCGACCTGATGAGGCATCTGCACGGGCCGCTGCCGATGGCGGTGGTCTGCGACCTGCTCGGCATCCCCGAGGAGGACCGCGCGGAGCTGGCCTCCTGGCCCGACCTGATCCTGTCCTCGGGCCCCGGCCCCGAGAGCAGCAGGGCTGCCAAGGCCCAGATCCACGGCTACATCACCCGGTTGCTCGACCGGCGGCGCGAGGAGCCGGGCGAAGACCTGGCCACCGAGCTGGCGGAGTCCCTCGCCGAAGGGCGGATCAGCACCGACGAGGCCGTCTCGCTGGCCATGGCGATCCTGATCAGCGGCGCGCACGCGGTCCGCAACAACAGCGCCAACATGGTGTATCTGCTGCTCACCCGTCCGGAGTTGACGGCCAGGCTGCGGGCCGAGCCGGAGCTCCTGCCGCAGGCCGTGGACGAGCTGCTGCGCTGGATCCCGCACCGCAACGGTGTCGGGCTGCCGCGGATCGCCACCGAGGACGTCGAGATCGGCGGGGTGTTGATCCGGGCGGGTGAGGCGGTGTACGCGTCCTACCTCGCGGCCAACCGAGACCCGGCGGTCTTCGAGAACCCGCACGAGGTCGACTTCGACCGGACGGGCACCGGGCACGTCTCCTTCGGGCACGGACCGCACCACTGCATGGGGGCGATGCTCACCCGGATGGAGTCGGAGGTGATGATCTCCACCCTGCTGCGGCGCTATCCGGAGCTGCGCCTCGCGGGCAGGCCCGAGGACGTGGTCTTCCAGTCCAAGGGCCTCATCCGCGGCCCGAAGGAGCTGGTCGTCACCTGGTGACCACGGCGGTCCGGCGCCGGCCGGGTCCGGATCGGGCCGGTCGCGCGGATCAGGCCGGTCCGGATCGGGCAGGTCGCCGGGATCCGGTCACCGACTGCGCGGATCGGGTGGGCCGGGCTCCCGGGCCGGCCGATCCGCGCGGCGGGCTTCAGGCCCGGTGCTGGTGCTGGTGCTGGTGCTCGTGCTCCCGGTCGTACGCCTCGGTCAGCTCACGGCACCGCTTCACGTCCCCGGCCATCGCTTCCAGCAGGTCGTCGAGGGTGTCGAACTTGAGCATGCCGCGGACGTACGACAGGAAGTCCACGGCCACGTGCAGGCCGTACAGATCGAGCCCCTCGCGGTCGATCGCGTACGCCTCGACCGTCCGCTCCGTGCCGTCGAACTGCGGGTTCGTGCCGACCGAGATCGCGGCCGGCATCCGCTCGCCCGCGGCGGTCAGCCAGCCCGCGTACACGCCGTCGGCCGGGATGGCGGTGTGCGGCAGCGTCTCGACGTTGGCCGTCGGGAAGCCGAGCTCACGGCCGCGCTGGGCGCCGCGGACCACGATCCCCTCGACGCGGTGCGGCCGTCCGAGGATCTCGGCTGCGCCCTCCATGTCCCCCTCGGCGACGAGCCGGCGGGTGAGGGTGGAGGAGAAGGGCTCGCCGCCGCCCGCCGTGCCGCTCACATAGAGGTCGACGACCTCGACCTCGTAGTCGTAGGTGGCGCCGAGCTCCGCCAGGAAGTCGACATTGCCGGCCGCCCGGTGTCCGAAGCGGAAGTTGGGGCCTTCGATGACGGCCTTGGCGTGCAGCTTGTCGACGAGCACCTTCACGATGAAGTCGGCCGGGGAGAGCTGCGAGAACTCGGCCGTGAACGGCAGGACGAGCACCGCGTCCACACCCAGCTTCGCCATCAGCTCCGCGCGCCGGTGGTGCGGGGCGAGCAGCGGCGGATGGCTGCCGGGCCGCACGACCTCCGAGGGGTGCGGGTCGAAGGTGACCACGACCGTGGGTACGCCCAGCTCCCGGGCGCGCTCCACCGCCCGCCCGATGATCAGCTGGTGCCCGCGGTGCACACCGTCGTAGGAGCCGATGGTGACGACGCTGCGCCCCCAGTCCTGGGGGATGTCCTCCAAGCCACGCCAGCGCTGCACTGTGACCGCTCCTCGTCCGCCTGTACGTCTGTCGCCTGATTACGCAGGTCTAAGACTGCCATGCTCACGCCCCTCGGTTCGCATCGGCATGGAACTGGCGAGAGCCGGGACGGTACGGAGGGTGCTCGGCCCGACGACGGAGGTCCATGCGTCGGGGTCGGCGGCGAGCCAGCCGGCCAGTTGCGCGGCGAACGAGGGGACTTCGCGGGCGAGCTCGACGAGCCGCCGGTCGAGGAGGGCCGCACCCTCCGGGGTACGGGCGAGGAGGATCCCGGCGCGGCGGACGATCGCCCGGGTGCGTACCTCGGGGCGCCGCTCGCAGCCGAGGGCGGCGGCCCGCACCAGGGCGTCCAGGACGGCCGGGTCCCGGCCTTGGTCCCGCTCGTACGCGAGGAGTACGTCGAGCAGTTCGCCGCGCAGGTGCCGGGAGGCGCCCGTGCCGGGCGCGGCGAGGACCGGGGCCAGCGCGCGGCGGACCTGCGGCGGGCGGCTCTGGACCAGGGCGGTGACCAGAGGGAAGAGAACGGCGCTCGCGGCCGGGCCGTGTTCGAGGCGGCGGTCGACATAGGCGGCGGCGTGGCCCGCACCCTCGGGGTGGCGCTCGACGTACACGCGGACGACGGCGGCGGCCCGGCGGGCGAGGGCGGGTGTGGTGACCTCGGCGAGCGCCCGCAGGATGTCGCCCGCCTCCTCCCCCGGTTCGCCGTGCAGCCGGACCTGGAAGGCGGCGAGCACCGGTTCGGGGTGGGTGGTGAGGGCGGCGGCAAGCGCTGTCGCGGGAACGCGGGGGTCGGTCAGGGCGCGGGGCAGGTGCCGGGAGCGGGTGTGCGGGTCGCGTACGAGGAGGCCGAGGGCGGGGCCGTGCAGGGCGGCGTCGTCGGGCCGGGCCAGCAGGGCGAGGGCCGCATAGCGCAGGAGGGCGCGGTCGGCGCCGGTGGTGACGCGCCCCGCGACCAGGCTTCCGTAGATGGCCGCCGCGGCCCGG
>NZ_JAGGOS010000150.1 GCF_018614205.1 Streptomyces sp. ISL-36
GGCGCCGCCCGGCCCGCCGGCCGCCGCGCCGGGCTCCGTACCGCCGCCGAGCGCCGCGGGACGCTCGGTACCGCCGCCGGCCTTCACGAGGACGGTCTCCGTCTCCGGCTCCAGGATCTCGTCGAGGGTGAGGTATCCGATGCGCTTGCGCTCACGGCGGCCGAGCACATAGGCGAGGACGAAGACGAAGAGCAGGCCCGCGGCGAGCGCCGGGATCATCGGGACGAAGATGTCGGCCGCGTCGAGTTTGAGCGCGGTCGCGGCGCGGGCGGTGGGGCCGCCCCAGGGGAGGGTGTTCATGACGCCGTTGGCGGTGGCGGCGACACCGGTCATGACGACCAGGCTCATCCCGAGCCGCTTGTAGAGCGGATACATCGCCGAGACGGTGATCATGAAGGTGGTCGAGCCGTCTCCGTCGAGCGAGACGATCGCGGCCAGCACCGCCGTACCCACCACGACACGCACCGGGTCGGCCTTGCAGAAGCGCAGGATGCCCCGGACGATCGGGTCGAAGAGGCCGACGTCGATCATCACGCCGAAGTAGACGATGGCGAACATCAGCATCGCCGCGGTGGGCGCCAGCTTGCCCACGCCTTCGATGACGTAGTCGCCCAGCTGGGCGCCTTGTCCGACGAAGACGCAGAAGAGCGCCGGTATCAGCACGAGCGCCGCGATCGGCGACATCTTCTTCATCATGATCAGGACCAGGAAGGTCGCGATCATGGTGAAGCCGAGGATGGTCAGCATCGAGGACACCTCACGTTCACCGTTGAACTCCCACCGGGGAGGCTCCCGCCAGAGCGGCGGTTGCGACGACGTTAGGTGCCCTCTTCAGCTGTTAACAAGATGTTGACGCGTGAGCAATACGAGCAAAACCCCAGGTCACGACAGGTATCATAGGAGCGGTGAGACCTGCACGGGGAATCCGTTGAGTACGGCGGTGCCGGAGAGCGGGTCGAGCCGGGAGCCGTCGAGAAGCTGGTTGACGTTGACCCCGGGGCGGGCGGCGGCGACCCCGAGACGGGTCCCCGGCCGGTCATGACCCCAGCCGTGCGGCAGGCTCACCACCCCGCTCCGTACGGCGTCGGTGATCTCCACCTCAGCCTCCAGGGCGCCGCCCTCGGCCGTGATCCGGGCGGGCTTTCCGTCGGCGAGGCCGAGCCGGTCGGCGTCCTCGGGGTGGACCTGGAGGGTGCACCGGTTCGAACCGCCGTTCAGGGAGGGCGCGTTGTGCAGCCAGCTGTTGTTGGAGCGCAGATGACGGCGGCCGACGAGCACGAGCGCGTCGGGGCGGGCGTGCAGGGCGGCGCGCAACCGGGGCAGATCGGCGGCGAGCGGCGCGGGAAGCAGTTCGACGCGCCCGCTGCGGGTCTTCAGGAGCTGAGGAAGGCGTGGCCTCAGCGGCCCCAGATCGATGCCGTGGGGCTGCTCGCGCAGGGCGTCGAGCGTGAGGCCGTACGGGCCGAGGCGCAGCATCAGGTCGAGGCGGCGCTCGGGGCCCGTGGTCCCGCCGAGGGAGGCGGCGAAGGCGCGGGGGTCGGCACCGTGGGCGGGCGAGTGCTCCTGGGTGACGGCCTTGGCGAGGGTGGTGTCGATGGCGAGGTCGTCGACGGCCGAGGGCGGGGCGCCGTGCATGCCGGAGACGGCGAGGATCAGCCGGGCGTGGATCTCGCACTCGTCCATGCGTCCCTCTTCCAGCGGGACGGCGGCCGGGGTGAAGCGCGCCTGGTTGCGGACGGCGAAGCCGTTGAAGGCGAAGTCGAAGTGGGCGCTCTGGGAGGGCGGCGGCGGGGGCAGGACGACATCGGCGTGGCGGGTGGTCTCGTTGAGGTACGGGTCGAGGGCCACCATGAAGTCGAGGGCGTCCAGGGCCGCGTCGAGGCGCCGGCCGTCGGGGGCGGAGAGGACGGGGTTGCCGGCGATCGTGATCAGTGCGCGGACACGGCCTTCGCCCTCGGTCTCGATCTCCTCGGCGAGCGCGGCCATGGGCAGCTCCCCCTTGGCCTCGGGGTGGCCGGAGACCCTGCTGGTCCAGCGGCCGAGCGCGAAGCCCTTGCCCGGGCCCGCGGGGCGGGGTGCGGGCACGGTGGCGGAAAGCGGGAAGAGCGCGCCACCGGGACGGTCCAGGTTGCCGGTGAGGACGTTGAGAACGTCGACGAGCCAGCTGGCGAGGGTGCCGTGGGCGACGGTGGAGCTGCCGATGCGGCCGTAGACGGCGGCGGAGGGGGCGGCGGCGAGTTCGCGGGCGACCGTACGGATGGTGGTGGGGTCCAGGTCGCAGGCGGCGGCCACGGCCTCGGGGGTGAACTCCCGTACCGCCTCCCGTACCTCCTCCACGCCCTCGACGAGTCCTGCGAGCCCACCGAGGTCCGTGAGGTTCTCGTCGAAGAGGGTGTGGGTGAGCGCGGCGAGGAAGAGCGCGTCGGCACCGGGCCGGATGGCGAGGTGCCGGTCGGCGAGCCGGGCCGTGCGGGTGCGGCGCGGGTCGACGACGGTGAGGGTGCCGCCGCGCTTGCGCAGGGCCTTGAGCCTGCCCGGGAAGTCGGGGGCGGTGCAGAGACTGCCGTTGGACTCCAGGGGGTTGGCGCCGAGCATCAGCAGATGCGCGGTGCGGTCCAGGTCCGGTACGGGGACGGCGAAGGGGTCGCCGAAGAGCAGCCCGCTGGAGACGTGCTTGGGCATCTGGTCGAGCGTGGAGGCGGTGAAGAGGTTCCGCGTCCGCAGCGCGCCGATCAGCAGGGGCGGGTAGAGGGCGCCGGCCATGGTGTGGACGTTCGGGTTGCCGAGGACGAGGCCCACCGCGTTCGGACCGTGCTCCTCGACGAGCGGCCGGATCCGGGCGGCGATCGTGTCGAACGCCTCGGCCCAGGTGGCCTCCTGGAGGATGCCGTCCTTGCGGACCAAAGGTGATTTCAGTCGGTCGGGGTCGGAGTCGACCTCGCCGAAGGCGGCGCCTTTGGGGCAGATGAAGCCCTGGCTGAAGACGTCGTCCCGGTCGCCGCGGGCGCCGGTGACCTGGGTGCCTTCGATGGTGAGGGTCAGTCCGCAGGTGGCTTCGCAGAGCGGGCAGATGCGCAGGGCGGTGGCAGTGGAGCGGGGCGCTGACATGGCGGTCTCCCTGGGGGCGGCGTCGTTCCGCCGAGCATACCGACCGGTAGGGATGGGCGGGAGGTTTGTGCGCCCCGGCTTCACCGCGCGACCGGGCGTCACGACAGGGCGGGCGCGAGGTAGGCGTGGAGGAGTGCGCGGGTCTCGGCGATGAGGGCGGGGTCGCCGGAGGCGTCGGTACGGAAGGCGAGTTGGAGCAGGGCGTCGGTGGCCTCGACTCCGACCAGGATCTTGCGGAGCAGGGTCTCGTCGGCGGGGCGGCCGAGCGTGGCGGCGAGCAGCTCGGCGATCCGGGCGGCGACGAGGCGGTTGGGGTCGTCGTCCCCGGACTCATGGGGGGCCGGAACACCGAAGTCGACCAGGGCGAAGCCGGGGACGGTCCGCTTCATCGCGATGTACTCGTCGAGGACGGTGTCGATGGCCGCGTACGCGTCGACGGCCGGGGCCGCGGCGAGGCGGGCGGTGATGCGTTCGGCGTAGCGATCGAGGTTGCGGTGGGCGAGTGCGGCGGTCATGGCGCGCTTGTTGCCGAAGAATCGGTAGACGGAGCCGATGGGGACGCCCGCACGGACGGCGACGGCGCGGGTGCTCAGCTGCTCGTAGCCGCCCTCGTCGAGGAGTGCGGCGCAGGCGTCGAGGATCCGGGCGAGGCGCTCGGCGCTGCGCTGCTGGACGGGGGTGCGGCGGAGGGAGGGCGGCGTGGGCCCGGCGTGCGCCGTGGACTTCGCGGAGGCCGTGGACTTCGCGGAGGCCGTGGACTTCGCGGAGGCCGTGGACTTCGCGGTCGTCGTGGACTTCGCGGAGGCCGCGGATTGCGCGGGCGGGCTGGGCTGGGGCACGGGGACCATGATGCCGCCCGGGTGGGGGTCAGGCGATGGGCAAGGCGGCCTGCGCGTCCACGCCATGCGCGTGACAGTGGAGCAACGCGCATCTCTTGGAACCCTTGGAACCCCTTGCCCACCGACCGCGTCGAAGCGTGGCCCCGTTGACGCGAGCGGTCGCGGAATCCTACGGTCATGCATAGGATTCCTTTGCGGGCTCAGGACAGGAGCGGGCGATGACCACGGAACAGGCCACCGGGCAGGCCGGGAACCAGCGCACGGATCACACGACGGCGCAGGCGAGAAAGACGGCCGAGGCCCTGACGTACAGCACCGGATTCGGCAACGAGCACAGCTCGGAGGCCGTGCCCGGCGCGCTGCCGCACGGCCGCAACTCTCCGCAGCGCGCCCCCCTGGGCCTGTACGCGGAGCAGCTGAGCGGCAGCGCGTTCACCGAGCCGCGCGCCCACAACCGCCGCTCGTGGCTCTACCGCATCCGACCTTCGGCCGCGCACCCGCCGTTCACCAGGGTCGAAAACGGCGCCGTCCGCTCGGCGCCCTTCGCCGAGACCGTCCCGGACCCCAACCGGCTGCGCTGGAACCCGCTGCCCGACCCGGCGCCGGGCACCGACTGGCTCGCCGGCCTGTGGACCCTCGGCGGCAACGGCGACACCACCCAGCGCACCGGCATGGCCGTGCACCTCTACCACGCCAACGCGTCCATGGAGCGGGTCTTCAGCGACGCCGACGGCGAGCTGCTGATCGTCCCCGAGCGCGGCGGCCTCCTCCTCCGCACGGAGCTGGGCCTGCTCGCCGCCCGCCCCGGCGAGGTGGCGCTGATCCCCCGCGGCGTCCGCTTCCGGGTGGAGCTCCTCGACGACACCGCCCGCGGATACGTCTGCGAGAACTACGGAGCGCCCTTCCAGCTCCCCGACCTCGGCCCGATCGGCGCCAACGGCCTGGCCAACGCGCGCGACTTCCGCGCCCCCGTCGCCGCGTACGAGGACGTCGAGGGCCCGGTCGAGGTGGTCAACAAGTACTGCGGCAACCTCTGGTCGGCGACGTACGGCCACTCCCCGCTCGACGTCGTCGCCTGGCACGGCAACCACACGCCGTACGTCTACGACCTGCACCGCTTCAACGTCATCGGGACGATCTCGTACGACCACCCGGACCCGTCGATCTTCACCGTCCTCACCTCACCCTCCGACACCCCCGGCCTCGCAGGCGTGGACTTCGTGGTCTTCGCCCCGCGCTGGCTGGTCGGCGAGGACACCTTCCGTCCGCCGTACTTCCACCGCAACGTGATGAGCGAGTACATGGGCCTCATCGAGGGCGCCTACGACGCCAAGGCCGAAGGCTTCGTGCCCGGCGGCGGCTCGCTGCACAACATGATGTCCGCGCACGGACCGGACCGTGAGACCTTCGACCGCGCCAGCGCCGCCGAGCTGAAGCCGCAGAAGATCGACGACGGCCTGGCCTTCATGTTCGAGACCCGCTGGCCCGTCACCGCCACCGGCCAGGCGGCCAACGCCGACCATCTGCAGAAGGGGTACGACGACGTGTGGCAGGGTCTTGAGCGCCACTTCCGGTCGTAGTACGGAGAACGCCGTGACCGCCTTCGCTCCCGACTCGCTGATCCTGAACCGCAAGCTGCCGCTCTGGTACCAGGTCTCGCAGTCGCTGCGCGCCTCGATACTGGGCCGCACGCCCGACGCCTCGCTGCGGCTGCCCACCGAGGAACAGCTCGCCACGCACTACGGCGTCAGCGTGCTGACGATGCGGCAGGCTCTCAAGGAGCTGGAGGAGGAGGGCCTGATCAGCAGGCACCGGAGGCGGGGCACGTTCATCGAGCCCGGCGCCCGGCGCTCCGCCCCGCGCCGGCTGCTCGGCTCGATCGACGCGATCGTGGCCCAGCAGTCCGGCGAGCGGACGACCGTCCTGAGCCACGGCGCCGGCCCGGTGCCCGGCGAACTGGCCGAGTACTTCCCGGACGTGACCGAGGTCTTCGCGTACCGGCGGCTGCGCTCCGACGGGGAGAGCGGGGAGCCCACCAACTGGGCGGAGAACGCGGTGCGCCCCGACATCGCGGCCGGTCTGGACCCGGCCGATCTGGAGCGCTGGCCGATGACGAAGGTGCTGCGGGACGTCGTCGGGGTCCGGATCAGCCGTATCACGGACACGGTGGAGGCGCGGCTCGCGGACCCCGAGACGGCGGCGCTGCTCCAGGTCCCGCTGCTCTCGCCGATCCTGCACTACACCGGCGTGACCTATGACGCGGAGGGCCGGGTGGTGGACGTGGCACGCATCCGCTACCGCGGCGACCGGTTCTCCTTCTCGGTGACGGTGGAGGCGCACTGACGGTGGAGACGCACTGACGGTGGAAGCCCGCTGACGGTGGAAGCCCGCTGACCCCCTCATTAGCATGCGGGGCGTGACCGAAGACGTACGGCCGGACGACGACGCGCCTCTCCTCGACGAGCTGATGCCGTGGTCCGTGGCGCCGCTGAGGCTCGGCCGGTCCTGGATCGTGGCGCCCGACGTCCGCACCCTGCGGGCCCGCTGGGACCGGCTGGTGAAGACGGAGGGGGACGAGCGCGAGGCGCTGTTCCGCTCCAGCCGGGCCCGTACGCCGACGAGTTCGGTGGCCGCGCTGCCCGGTCAGCGCACCGGCACGGGCCGGTTCGCCCGCGAGTCCGGGCCCTGCCCCGATCCCGTACGGCTCGTGCACGGGCCGTTCGACGAACAGTGGCTGATCCCCGACCACCGGCTGATCGACAACGCCCGGCCCGAGCTGTGGCGGGTCGCCGACGAACACCAGCTCTTCGCCGTCGAGCAGGGGTACGTGCCGGGTGGCGCGGGGCCTTCGCTGCTGGTGACCGCCGCGCTGCCCGACGGCCGCTCCCCGGCCGGGCGCCCCGGCAGGATCCGTCCGCTCTTCCGGCGCCCCGGCGGCCGGGAACCGAACCTCGCGCCGGGACTCCTCCGCCTGCTGAGCGAGCGGTACGGGCTCGGCGTCACCGCCGGGGACGTGCTGGCATGGGCCGTGGCCGCCGGCCGCCCCTCCCCCGCCGGCTGCCGCGTCCCGCTCCCCTGCGACCCCGCCGTCTGGCGGTCCGGGGTGGAGCTCGGCCGGCGGCTGACCGACATCCAGCTGCGGGGTGCGCGCGGCGGCGAACGCCCCCGGTTGCCCGGCGGCCGGCGCCCGTACGTGCGGGCGCCGATCCCGGCCCGTCCCACCGCACTCGCCTACGAGCCCGAGGAGGAGACCCTCACCCTCGACGAGGGCCGGGTCTCCCCCGTCCCGTCGGAGGCGTGGGAGTTCCACGTCGGCGGGGTGCGGATGCTCGAACAGTGGTTCACGCACCGGACCGCGCCCGCCGAGCCCGGCACTCTGGAGGCGACCGGTCCGGCCGCCTGGCCGCAGGAGTGGACCTCGGAGCTTCTGGAGCTGATCACCGTCCTCGCTCTCCTCGCCCAGCGGGAGCCGGAGCGGGCCCGGCTCGCCGAGGGCGCCCGGCTGACCCGTACCGCGCTCCGGGAGGCCGGGGTGCTGCCCGTCCCGGAGAGCACCCGCCGGCCCGCGTCCGTACTGGACCATCGGGAGGAGGGCCCGGAGGGGCAGTTCGCCCTGCTCTGAAGCCGCCGGCCGCCCTCAGGGCCGCGGAACGAACGAGTCGAGGACCCGCCGCAGCGTCCGGTCGAAGATCTCCTCCGGGTCGAGACGCTCGACCCCGGCCTCGCCGTACACGGCGGCCAGCCGCGGATACGCGCCGCCCGCGAGCTGTCGCGTCAGATAGGCGCCGCGCACGGCCTGCTCCTGCTCCTCGGACCACGGCAGCCCACGGGCGCGTTCGGCGAGGGCGAGTTCGTTGGCGACGAGGGTCATCACAGTGCCGTTGACCGTGGCGATCAGCTCCATCTTGGTGCCGCCGGGCAGGTCGAGGCCGTCCAGGCAGGCCAGACAGCGTTCCAGGAAGCGCAGGGCGTTGGGGCCGAAGGCGTAGCCGGTCGTCATCAGCCGGATCACCCAGGGGTGGCGGCGCAGAATGCCGCGGGCCTCGCGGGCCACGTGGAGCATGTCGGCGCGCCAGTCTCCGCTGGGCATGCCGGGGAAGGTGTACTCGCCGCCGGCCGCGTCGACCATCAGCTCGTACAGGTCCTCCTTGCGCGGCACGTAGTTGTAGAGCGACATCGTGCCGCAGCCGATGTCCGCCGCGATCCGGCGCATCGAGAGCGCGTCGATGCCGTCGGCGTCGGCGATGCGGACCGCCGCGGCCACGATGTCGCTCCTGCTGTACGCGGGTCTGGGACCGCGGCCCGCGCGCTCGGGGCGCGCCCAGATCACTTCCGGTTCGGCCGCTCGGCCCGCCATGGATCATCACCTCGCCCCCATCCTAGTTACGTACAGCGTACGTAGTGCGCTATGGTCGAGCCATGACTACTACGTACGCTGTACTTAGTGAGGGTCTGCAGAAGCGGTACGGCGAGGTCCAGGCCCTGCGCGGGCTCGATCTGGCGGTCCGGGAGGGCACCGTCTGCGGTCTCCTGGGCCCCAACGGCGCGGGCAAGACCACCGCCGTACGCGTCCTCACGACGTTGGTCGCCCCCGACTCGGGGAGCGCGCGGGTCGCCGGCCACGACGTCGTGCGCGATCCGGCCGGGGTACGGCGGCGGATCGCGGTCACCGGGCAGTACGCCTCGGTCGACGGGGACCTCACCGGCGCGGAGAACCTGCGGCTGTTCGCGAAGCTGCTGCGCGCCCCGCGCGCCCGCGCCGACGAGCTCCTGGAGCGGTTCGGGCTCACCGAGGCGGCCGGACGGCCCGCCCGGACCTATTCGGGCGGCATGCGCCGCCGGCTCGACCTGGCCGCGAGCCTGATCGTGCCGCCGCAGGTCCTCTTCCTCGACGAGCCGACGACCGGGCTCGATCCGCACAGCCGGAACGGCATGTGGGAGGCGGTACGGGAGTTGGCCGCCCAGGGCACCACCGTGGTGCTGACCACGCAGTACCTGGAGGAGGCCGACCAGCTCGCCGACGACATCGTGCTGATCGACGAGGGCCGGGCCGCGCACCGCGGCACCCCGTCCGAACTCAAGGCGCTGATCGGCAGTCGGGCGGAGGTCGTCGTCGCCGAACCGACGCTGCTGGACGCCGCCGCGGCCGTGCTCGACCAGCTCACCGGCTCCGCCCCGGTCCTCGACGCCGAGCGCCGGGCGGTCGCCGCGGTGACCACCGACATCACGCTCACGCTCCCCCGGATCGTCCGGGAGATCGACGCGGCCGGGATCCACATCGTCGACGCCTCGCTGCGTCCGCCCACCCTCGACGAGGTGTTCCTGCGCCTCACGGACCGGAAGGAGCTCATCGCATGAGCGCGCTCGTCCTCGACGAAAGGGAAGGTTCGCGCGAAGCGCTCTCCGTAAGGGTGGTGGTGGGAGACGGATGGGCGGTGCTCGGCCGCCACCTGCGGAAGGTACGGCGGGCGCCGGCGATCATCGTCATGACGCAGACCATGCCGATCGTCTTCCTCCTCTTCTTCGGTTACGTCTTCGGCAGCGCGCTCGCGATGCCGGGTGCCGAGTACCGGGCGTACCTGGTGCCCGGGCTGCTCGTGGCGACGGCGGCGGGCGGGATCATGACCGGGATGTTCCAGGCCGCCCAGGACGCGCACCGGGGCGTGGCGGACCGCTTCCGTACCCTGCCGATGACCCGGTCCGCCGTACCGCTGGGGCAGGCTCTCGCCGATCTGGTGACGAGCGCGATCGGCATGGTGCCGATGGTCCTCGTCGGCCTCGCGATGGGGTGGCGGATCGAGGGGACGGCGCTCGAAGCCCTCGGCGCGTTCGGCCTGCTGCTGCTCTTCCGCTTCGCCACGACCTGGGTGGGCATCCTGCTGGGCCTCGCCTCGCAGAGCGAGGAGGCCGCCGGTCAGCTCGGCAGCGCCACTTTCATGCTGCCGCTGCTGTCGAACGCGTACATCCCGACCGAGAACATGGCGGGCCGGCTGCGCACGGTCGCCGAGTGGAACCCGATCTCGACGGTGACCACGGCGGTGCGCGAGCTCGTCGGCGACGTGGCCGTGCCGGCGGACACCGCCTGGCCGGTGGCGCACCCCGTCGCTGGGGCGCTCCTGTGGTCGCTCGGGCTCATCGCGGTCTTCGCGCCCCTCGCGGTGCGGCGGTACGCGCGCGGGTGAGAAGAGCCGCAGTGACAAGGGGGGTGCTCGCCGGGTAGGCAGGGCTGTCATGAGCACTCAGCCACTTCCCCTGGAAGGCGTCACGGTCGTCGCGGTCGAACAGGCCGTCGCCGCCCCCTTCGCCACCCGGCAGCTCGCCGATCTCGGCGCCCGGGTCGTCAAGATCGAGCGTCCGGACGGCGGGGACTTCGCCCGCGGGTACGACACCGCGGCCCGGGGTCTCGCCTCGCACTTCGTGTGGTGCAACCGGGGCAAGGAGTCGGTGGCCGTCGACCTCAAGGACGGGCGGGGGCTCGACCTGGTCCGCCGGCTGGTGGCCGGCGCCGATGTCTTCGTACAGAACCTGGCGCAGGGGGCGGCGGCCCGGCTCGGTCTGGACGCGGCGACCCTCTGCGCCGCGCATCCGCGTCTGATCGCGGTGGACATCTCCGGGTACGGGCCGGGCGGTCCGTACGCGCACAAGCGGGCGTACGACATGCTCGTGCAGTGCGAAGCGGGGCTCGTGTCGGTGACCGGGACCGCGGAGCAGCCGGTCAAGTCGGGGATTCCGGCCGCCGACATCGCGGCGGGGATGTACGCGTACGCGGGTGTGCTCGCCGCGCTCGTACGCAGGGGGACGACGGGGCGGGGCGGCCCCGTGGAGGTGTCCCTGCTCGACGCCTTGGCCGAGTGGATGGGGCATCCGCTGCACCACGGGATGCACGGGGGCACGGCCCCGGCACGCACCGGTCTGGCGCACGCCGTCATCGCGCCCTACGACGCCTACCCGACGGCGGACGGAAGTCGGGTGCTGCTGTCCGTGCAGAACGACCGCGAGTGGCGGCGGCTCGCCGAGCAGGTCCTGGGGCGGCCGGAGCTGGCGGACGATCCGGCCTTCGCCACGAACACGGCCCGGGTGGCCGGCCGAGCGACGACGGACGCGGTGGTAGCGGAGGCCCTGGCGCCGCTGACGGCGGCCGAGGCGCTGGCGCGGCTGGACGCGGCGGGGGTGGCCTGTGCCCGGCTGAACACGGTCGCGGAGCTCGCGGAGCATCCGCAGCTCATGGCCCGTGACCGATGGCGGTCGGTGGACTCGCCGGTGGGGCCGCTGCGCTCGCTGCTCCCGCCGGTCACCTTCCCGGACGGCCCCGAACCCCGCATGGACCGGATCCCCGCGCTGGGGCAGGACGGACGCGGTGCTGGAGGAGCTGGGTGTGCCACCGCGGGAGCGCGAGATGCTTCGCGAGGCGGGCGTGATCGCCTGAGGATCGGGCCACGGCAACGCCCGAGCCGTACGGCGCGGGGCCGCGGGCCTACGGACGGCCCGGGCCTGCGGGCAGCGCGGACATCCGGGCAGCGCGGGCGTCGGGACGGCGCGGGCCTGCGGGCAGCGCGGGCG
>NZ_JAGGOS010000151.1 GCF_018614205.1 Streptomyces sp. ISL-36
TCGAACGCCGGCATCACCCCGCGTACGGCCCAGGTCAAGTCGAGCGACGAGGAGCTGACCCGGCTCACCGGTGCGCGTGAGCCGTCCGGCATACCGGTCGTCATCGAGGTCCCGCAGCCGCCCCAGCCCGCCGCGCCCTCCGGCAACGGCGGCCGCCGTTCCCGCCGCAGCGGCGGCGGTGGCGGTGGCGGTGGCGGTGGCAACGGGAGCGGCGCCCGCTCCCGCACGGCCTCCACGGGCCGTACGGGCACGGGCGGCCGCGCGACCTCGACCAGCCGTACGGCCACGGGCGGCCCGGCCCCCCGTACCCGCGGCGGCCGTCGCGGCGGCGCGGCCTAGCCGCCTAGTCGACCAGCCGGGCCTGGAGTCCCGCCAGTGTGCGGGGGTCCAGGCCCAGGCCGGTCGTGAGGTAGCGGAACAGGGTGCCGTACCCGGCCCGTACCTCGGCGAGCGCCGCGTCCAGATACTCGGTCCGCACCTCCTGGAGAGGGACGATCAGCTCCGGGTTCTGCATCAGGCCGCCCTGCTTCAGCCCCTCCCGTACCTTCGCGTCGTACGCGGCGCGGAAGGTGTTGGAGGCGAGGTAGTCGGCGGCGGCCGACCGCTCGGGGACGCCGAGCATCTGCAGGAGCAGGTAACTCGTCCAGCCCGTACGGTCCTTGCCCGAGGTGCAGTGGTACAGCATGGGCGGGGAGTCCGGCGTGGCGAGGTCGCGGAAGGTCGCCGCGAACTGCGCGCGGTTCGCGGCGCTGGTGACGAAGGTCCGGTACACCTCGCGCATGAACGCCGCCGCCCGGCCGCCGCCGAGCATCTCCTCCTGGCGGACCGGATCGCGGGAGCCGATCGCCGTGAGGAGCTGCCCGAACAGGCCGTTGTCGGTGACGGGCCGTGAGACGGCGAGGGGACCGGCGGGGAGCCGGTCGGCCCCGTCGTACTGGATCTCCAGCGGGATACGGAAGTCGACGACCGTGCCGAGGCGCAGCCCGGCGAGCGTGGCGACATCGTTCTCGGTGAGCTTGCCGAGGTGATCGGCCCGGTAGACCAGGCCGTGGCGGACCCGGTCGCCGCTGTAGGTGAGGTATCCGCCCAGGTCGCGGACGTTGACCGCGCCCTGGAGGGGGATGTGGCGGATCTCGTCGGTGCGGCGGCGTGCGGCCGACGCGGTGGGGGAGACGACGGCTACCAGCGCGGTGGCGGTCGCGGTGCTCAGCAGTGCGCGTCTCGAAAGAGGCATGACCGAACTCCCTTACGGGGATGAGGGTTCACCCTGGTGGTGGCAGGGCGCGGAGCACGTGCGCGGCTTCGGACATGACGCGTCGGACGAGTTCCTCGCAGCTCGGGAGGTCCTCGATGAGACCCGCCACCTGTCCGGAGGCCATCACGCCGAGGTCGGTGCGGCCCTCGACCATGGACGCCTTGAGGAGCATCGGGGTGTTCGCGGCGAGCAGGACCTGGCTCCACGACAGGTCCTTGCCGTGCTTCATCGCGAGCCCGTCGCGGATCATCCGCGACCACGACAGGCCCGAGAGCTTCCGGAAGCCGGCTGCCCGGCGTACCGCCTGCGCCAAGGCCCGCGCCCGGCCGGCCCGTTCCAGTGCGGCGACCATCTCCGTACGGAGCATCCGGTGCGGCAGCCCGTCGACGGCGGTGGTGACGGTGACGTCCTTCACCGTGGCCGCCAGGTACTTCGCCTTGACCGCGTCGGGGACGGTGGAGTCGGAGGTGAGGAGGAAGCGGGTGCCCATGGCGATGCCCGCGGCGCCGTAGGAGAGCGCCGCGACCAGGCCGCGGCCGTCGTGGAAACCTCCCGCGGCGATCACCGGGATGCCGACCGCGTCGACCACCTGCGGCAGCAGCACCGTGGTCGCCACCTCGCCCGTGTGCCCGCCGCCCTCCCCGCCCTGCACGATCACCGCGTCCGCGCCCCAGGCCGCGACCTTCTCGGCGTGCCTGCGGGCGCCGATCGACGGGATGACGATTACACCCGCCTCCTTGAGCTCCGCGATCAGCTCGCGCGAGGGGGCGAGGGCGAAGGAGGCGACCCGCACGCCCTCGTCGACGATGATCCGTACCCGCTCCCGGGCGTCGCCCGCGTCCGCGCGCAGGTTCACCCCGAAGGGCCGGTCCGTACGGGACTTCACCTCGCGGACCGCGGCGCGCAGCTCGTCGACGCTCATGGTGGCCGAGGCGAGGATGCCCAGCGCGCCCGCGTTCGCCGAGGCCGAGACCAGCCGGGGGCCCGCGACCCAGCCCATGCCGGTCTGCACGATCGGGTACCGGATGCCGGTGAGCTCCGTGAGGGCCGTCCTCATCGGACCCCGACCTCGCGGTCGCGCAGCCCCCGGGGGTCGATCACCTCGCGGATGAGCCGCAGTTCCTCGGCGCTCGGTTCCCGGGTGTACGGGACGTCGTCGCCGATCACCAGGTCGAAGCCGGTGGCCCGTCGGACCTGGTCCACGGTGACGCCCGGGTGGAGGGAGGCGAGCCGCATCGAGCGGTCGGGTGTTGCGAAGTCGAAGACGCCGAGGTCGGAGACGACCCGGGGGATGCGGTGGAAGCGGGTGGCCCCGGCGTCGGCCGCCCGGTCGTATCCGACGCCGCTGACCATGTCGACGCGGGCGACGAAGACCCGCGGCGAGTGCTTCGGGATCCAGTAACTCACCGGATTGTTCAGGGTGTTGACCGGTGCTCCGCGGACGCCCAGGAGCTGGCGGGCGGGCCGCGACCAGTCGCCGATGCAGGAGATGTTCTGGTTGCCGTACCGG
Source organism: Streptomyces sp. ISL-36 (assembly GCF_018614205.1). Classification (GTDB taxonomy): domain Bacteria; phylum Actinomycetota; class Actinomycetes; order Streptomycetales; family Streptomycetaceae; genus Streptomyces. The sequence continues at coordinate 2,766 of NZ_JAGGOS010000151.1, forward strand.
TCGATCTGGCTCGCGCCCATCATCACGTGCCGCTTGCCGCCCGTGACCATGGTGAGGTGACGGCGGTACGGCAGCCAGCCCTCGGCCTCTCCGTCGAGGCCGACGAGCATCGCCTCGCCGTCGGTGAGCAGCAGGTCGGGGGCGAAGGAGCGCTTGGCGAGCCGGGCGCCGAAGGAGGAGACCGGGGCCATGGCGGCGGCGAGGATCTCGCCGTCGTCGCGCCAGGCCTCCGCGCAGGCGACGACGCAGTACTCGGAACGAGTGACGCTCATCGTTGCTCCTCGTGCCAGGTCCGTACGGCCTGTTGGTAGTCGTCCTCGCTCTTGCCGGACAGGAACCGTTCGGCGAACGCGGGCCAGGGGGTGGTCGCGTACAGCTTCTGGAACGGTTCGTCGCGCGCGTGGTCGGGCGCGCAGGAGGTGAAGTGGGCGCCGTTCGGGGTCTCGACGACCCCGGTCACGCTGTGGCGCGAGACAAGGAGGGACTGGGGGGCGGTGTCGGCGTCGAACCGGTCCACGAGCTGCTCGCAGGAGACGTACGCGGTGTCGGCCGCCTCGCAGAAGAGGTCGTCGAAGTAGGGGTCGGGGCCGAGGTACTGGCCGTTGCCGAGCCGGTCGGCGCGGTTGAGGTGGACGAGGGCGGCGTCCATGCGCAGGGCGGGGACGGCCACGAAGGTCTCGCCGTCCTCGTAGGGTGACGTGACCGTCCGCAGTTCGGGGTTGACCGTCATCACGTCCGAGCCGAGACCGGCCCGGACGGGCAGGAACGGCAGCCGGTTGGCGGCGGCGTGCAGGCCCCACATGAACATGGCCTCGTCGAGCTCCGTCATCGCGAAGGCGCCACGCTCGCGGGCGGCCCGGAAGTGGGGTTCGAGGGGGATGGAGTCCAGGGTGGTGAAGGCGGCGACGAGCCGGCGGATCCGTCCGGCGGCGGCGAGCAGGCCGACGTCGGGGCCGCCGTAGGAGATCACGGTGAGATCGGTGATCTCCGACCGGAGCAGCGCTCTGACCAGGGCCATCGGCTTGCGGCGCGAGCCCCAGCCGCCGATGCCGAGGGTCATCCCGCTGCGCAGGCGCCCCACCACCTCGTCGGGTGTCATCGTCTTGTCGCTCACGCCTCTCGCTCCTTCCCGAACGTGTCGCGGACGCGGTCGGCGACGCCGCTCAGATTCGCCTCGAAGGTGAATCCCTGCTCGAAGCGGTAGCTGCGGCGCACGTCCACCGGGTCGATGCCGTTGATGGCGGCCTTGGCGAGCCGGATCAGCGCCCCGTCCTTGCGGGCGATCTCCCGGGCCAGTCCGAGGGCCGCGTCGAGGAGCCCGCCTCGCGGTACGACCTTCCAGACGGAGCCGTGGGCGTGCAGTTCGGCGGCGGTGGCGGTGCGGGAGGTGTAGTACAGCGCCCGCATCAGGTGCTGGGGGACGAGCCGGGCGAGGTGGGTGGCGGCGCCGAGCGCGCCCCGGTCCAGCTCGGGCAGCCCGAAGACGGCGTCCTCGGCGGCGACGATCACGTCCGCGTTGCCGACCAGCCCGATCCCGCCGCCCAGGCAGAAGCCGGCGACGGCCGCGACGACCGGCACCTCGCACTCGTACACCGCCGAGAAAGCGTCCGCGCAGCCGTGGTTGGCACCGATGAGCGCGGTGTGCCCGGTGCCGTGCTCGTGCTGCAGCTCCTTGATGTCGACGCCCGCGTTGAAGCCGCGGCCCTCGGCGGTCAGGACCACACAGCGGATCTCCGGGTCGCGGCCGGCCGCGCGGACGGCGTCGGCGAGGTCGTACCAGCCGCGTACCGGGAGGGCGTTGACGGGCGGGAAGTCGACGGTGACAAGAGCGACGCCCTTGACCGGGCGGGAGGTGGAGACACCCATGAGCGGATCAGCTACCTTTCCACCAAACATTTGTTAGGTGACTGCTCGGTGAGGAAAGGTAGCAGCCGATGGAGCTGGACGGGAGGGTCGCCGTCGTCACCGGCGGCACGCGGGGGGTCGGCGCGGGCATCGCCCGGGCCCTCCTGCGGGCCGGGGCGCGGGTCGTCGTCTGCGCGCGCAGACCGCCCCACGCGCCGGTCGAAGAGGGCGGCAGGAGAGCCGAGTTCACCCCGCTGGACCTGCGCGATCCGCATGCCGTCGCGGCCTTCTTCACCGGCCTCGACCAGACGCACGGACGGCTCGACGTGCTCGTCAACAACGCCGGCGGAACCCCGTACCGGCTGCTGGGAGAGGGCGAGGCGGAGCGTCACGCACGGGTCCTCGCCCTCAATCTGACGGCTCCGCTGACCGTCTCCCTCGCCGCGTACGAGCGGCTGCGGGCCGCACGCGGCTCGATCGTCATGATCGGCAGCGTCAGCGGGACCCGGCCCTCGCCGGGCACGGCCGCCTACGGCGCCGCGAAGGCCGGTCTGGAGAACCTGGCCCGGTCCATGGCCGTGGAGTGGGCTCCGTACGTCCGCGTCAACACCCTCGTCCTCGGGATGGTCCGCACCGAGCTGTCCCACCTCCACTACGGCGACGAGGCCGGGCTCGCCGCCGTCGGTGCCACGGTCCCCCTCGGCCGGCTCGCCGAGCCCTCCGACGTGGGGGAGGCGGCCGTCTTCCTCGCCTCCGACCGGGCCGCGTACGTCTCGGGCGCGTCCCTGCTGGTGCACGGGGGTGGCGAGCGCCCGGCATTCCTGGACGCCGCAACTGTCAACAAGGAGAGCTGAGATGACCGTGACGGGACTGTGCGAGGGACGAGTCGTGATCGTGACGGGCGGCGGGCGGGGGCTGGGCCGGGCCCATGCGCTCGCCTTCGCGGCCGAGGGGGCGAGGGTCGTCGTCAACGACCTCGGGGTGGCACTGGACGGAGCCGCCTGCGGTGAGTCACCGGCCGGGCGCGTCGTGGAGGAGATCCGCGCGGCGGGCGGCGAAGCCGTGGCCCACGGCGGTGACATCGCGACGGGGGAGGGCGCGGCCTCGCTGATCGCCACAGCGCTCCACACCTACGGACGCCTCGACACCCTGGTCAACAACGCGGGCTTCCTGCGCGACCGGATGCTCGTCAACCTCGACGAGGACGACTGGGACGCGGTCATGAGGGTCCACCTGAAGGGACACTTCCTCCCGCTGCGCCACGCGGCCGCCCACTGGCGCGCGGAGGTAAAGGCGGGCCGGGAGGTGGTGGCCAGGGTCGTCAACACCACGTCCGGAGCGGGCCTGTTGGGCAGCGTGGGGCAGGGCAACTACGCGGCGGCCAAGGCCGGAATCGTCGGACTCACCCTGGTCGCGGCGGCCGAGACGGGCCGGTACGGGGTCCAGGTGAACGCGATCGCCCCGGCGGCCAGGACCCGGATGACCGAGCAGGCCTTCGCCGGTCTTGAGGGCATGCCGGAAGACGTCTCCCCGCTGGTGGTCTGGCTGGGCTCGGCGGCCTCGGCGGGGGTGACCGGCCGTGTCTTCGAGGCCGAGGCCGGGCGTATCACCGTCATGGAGGGCTGGCGGCCAGGCCCGGCGGCGGACAAGGGGGCGCGCTGGACCCCGGAGGAGGCGGGGGAGGCGGCGCGGAAGCTCCTGGCCGAGACGGAGACGCCGGGGGCGGTGTACGGGGCTTAGAGATCCTGACAAAGGCGCTGGACGGGGTTTGATGCCCTGCGCCCAGACGAGTCGGCGGTACCGCGGAGATTTCTGCGGATGCCGGCCACCAAGGTCTGGATGCCCCGCCCACCTGAAGAACTGGAGAGCCCTCGCCCGCCCTCACGTTCGGCGTGAGCACATGAGTCACACCATCCAGGCTGTCGCCGCACCGCTCTCACCACCACGCAGTCACCCTCGCGTTCGATGAACGAGCGTGAACACCGGCCCGTTCATGCCCCTCGACGCGCCACGGCCGACCATGCACGAGCTCGTCAGGGTTGTGGGTCGTTGGTGTCGCTGTGTGGCGGAGCCAGGCTGGCGCAACGAACGAGGCGCGCATTGGCTTCGAGCACGTGAATCAGATGCTGGCGGCGGCGCAGCTCTTGTGTGTCGAGCCGCGGCATGCCTGTCCGGGCGGACGAGGTGAATGTGGTCACCAGCGAGCATGCTGAGGCGCATGCCAGGAGAAGCCACAGGGACACACTCATTGTGCAAGGCTCCTTTCGAGCGGGGGCATGCGGAGGCCCACCCCAGGCGGATAAGACGACTTTCCAGCAGCCGTCATCCGACCGGGTGACGGGTCTTGCGTGGTGGATCTTGAAATTGGGAGACTTGCCACGTGAGTCAGGGCGGCGCCCCTCTTACGGCGGGCCGCACGTACCGGTGGGTTCTGCTTCCAGGAGGTGCGTCCGTTTCATCGGTTCGTCTTCATCCCGGGCATGCGCATCAGGCGTCTTCATCCGGGGCACGGGGGGCATCATGGGCGGCGATCGGTGGCCGGCGGGGAGGGGAGGGATGATGAGACGCGGCGGCGGCGCTTCGCGTTGCGAGGTGGCTTGGTGAGAGTGATGAAGCGGACCAGCTGGTGAAAGCAGGCCAGTGACGCGGCGGTGGGCAAGGCGGCTGCTGCCACGTCGGTACAACTCCAGTCGGCCTGCGCTACACAGAGCCACATCGCCATGAGAGAGAAGAACAGGACAACGAGCCAAGAGTTCGCGGCGCGACGCTGATGAAAAGCGGCGCGCAAAATGGACAGAGAAGCCACAACCCAGGGCCCGAAGATGAGATACGGCCACCACGCGACCATGCCGGCAGGTGCTCGGGACTCAGCGATGCGCAGCAGAGGGCCGTACGCGATCGCACCGCTGAGAACGCTGACGACGCACACGAGAAGGACACCGAGCGATGCGGTGGAGATGCTGACCACTTGCGCCCAACTCACCGGGGTGCCCCGAGCCTTGCGGTGACCAGCCCCGGTAGAACGCACAGGTGGCAGGTCGGTTGCGAACTCGGCGAGGCTTTCCAGGCGTGTGCGGTCGTGTGCGTAATCGTCGTTGTCCGGCAAAAAGGCCGAGGAGGGGACCTGGTCGGCCTGCATGGCCTCCTGGAGGAGGAAGGCGAGCTCTTCAGTCGGATCCCACCCGGTCTCCGTCAGAGGGTGCGACCCGTGAAAGTTCCTCTGAGGGATGGTCTCATCCTCAGCAGACCGAGCCCACGGCTGATCCTCGACCCGATGGTAGAAGCCCGAACGTGGGTCCAGTGCTTCTTCAGCATGCCACTCACGCATGATGGTGTTGCACCGTTCTTCCTTGAGCCGGTGTCGGCAGGCCGGCATCCCTCCAGGCGCTGAGAAACTCCTGCTCAAGCTGAGCCATGGCGGTCACGAACTCCTCCAGGGTCGGGGCTGACCACGTCAGGGCGATCACTCCGCCGACTCCCTTGAGGCTTCCGTTGATCCCTCCGGCTGAGGAAGCGGGAAGGAACAGAAAATCGCCTATGGCGACGGAGCTGTCCGCCCAGGAAGGTGCATTCATGTGCCCGGAGGTGAAGCTTTCAGGAAGTGCTGCTGTCATAACCAGCTAACGCCTAGCCGAATCTCCCCGATGCGCGGCATTCGGGTGGCCATGACCCTCCATTCAGGGGACTCTCGGGAGTTTTATCGGTTCTGCAAATTCCTTCACGGGTAGCCAGGAAGGGAACTGTGCGAGACAACCCCCGGCAATTCCGACAGTTCCGTCGACGGACGGAACCTGCGGGTGAAGGGTGCGGCGTGGGCGCGGGCGGTGGAGACGGCGTAGAGGGTGCCGGAGCGGCCCGGCACACCAGAGACGCGTGGATCACGTGAGTACCTCCGGTTGAACCGACTCGGCTGCGCCTTCCCCGGGGCGGGGCTCCCCCGCCAGGTGGAGCTGGCGCAAGGTGCTTTCCGTCTCGCGCCTGAGGTGTTCGGGAGAGGCCAGAAGCTCCCACAGCGGGTCGGGGCGGCAGGGGACGGTGGCGCCGCGGGCGGCCCATTCCTCGGCGAGCTGCGTGTACAGGGGTGTGCCCTGGTCCGCGGCGTCTTCGGAGATCTGGCCACGGGCGTGTGCCGGGCCATGGGAAGGCCCTCGGCGCGCTTGTTCCGGAAGACGGGCTACCGCTCTGCGCTTGCCGCTGCCGGCCCGTGCGCCGGGGCTGGAGTCTGTCCAATGATCATCTGTCACGTTCGTGAAAACGATTCCGGCCCTCGACGAGGTACGCAAATCAGGGGCCGCCGTGAGCAGTACCAGCAGTGCGGAAGTGAGTGGTGCCTCGGTGAAGCTTCGGGCTGCGGCCGCGCGCACACGCCGTCCCCACATCCGGCGGAAGAAGTCAACATCCGGAAAAACGACGGCAGTTGGGCTTTCCGCGCCCGCTCTACGCGCGTCATCATGCTGCCATGCGAATCCCCCCACGATTCACCGTCGCCGGCGGCGTCGCCGCCCTCCTCTCGACCCTCCTCCTCGGCGCCCCCGCCACCGCGGCGGCGGGGGCTGCCACCACCGCGGCCGTCGCCCCGGCATCGCTGTCGGCCAGGGCCGCCGTCGGCGAGATCTGCTACTCCGACCTGCCCTCCCAGGCCCACGACACCCTCCGCCTGATCGACGCGGGCGGCCCGTTCCCGTACCGCCAGGACGGCAGCGTCTTCCAGAACCGCGAAGGCGTCCTCCCGGCCCACTCGACGGGCTACTACCACGAGTACACGGTCGAGACCCCCGGCTCGACCACGCGCGGCGCCCGCCGCATCGTGACCGGCTCGTCGGACCGGGAGGACTACTACACCGCCGACCACTACGCCACGTTCGACCTCGTCGACCACGCCTGCTGATCCCCCCGCGCCCCCGGTCCGTGGCCGGCCCCCCCACGCCTGCCGGCCACGGACCGGGCCGGACGGTGCCCGCGCGGTCAGCGGCAGCGCGGAACCGTCCACTCCAGCCGGGTCCTGATCCGCGGGTCCCGTACGTACTCGACGGCGGCCAGAGCCGTGTCGCGGGCCGTGCCCTCCGGGTCGCCGTCGGCGAGGATCGCGGCCAGCCCCTCGATGGCGCGAGGGTCCTGACGGATCGCCAGGCCGCGTGCCGCCTCGGCCACCGTGTCCGGGTCGGAGTCGCCGAGCCGGGCCGCGAGCGCGTCCCGGAGCACGGGGGTGTCCTCCGGGACCTCCGCGAGCGCCAGGGTGGCCCAGTCCCGCACCCCGGAGTCGTGGTCCCGGCTCAGTTGGATCAGCGTGCCGACGGCCCGGGGGCGCCCTGCCGGCACGAGCCCGGTGAGCGCGCAGCCGACCGCCCGCCGCACCTCGGCGTCGGCGTGCCCTGCGAACGCCACCACCTCGTCGAGCGCCGCCGGATCCCCGATCCGCCCCAGCGCCGTGACGACGGCGAGCGCGGGCTCACGCCCCTGCCCTCCACCGTTCCGTGCGGTCTCCCGTGCCAGACGGCGCAGCACGGGCAGCGACCTCGGCGCGAAGCCGGACAGCCGGCCGAGGACATCCGCACCGAGCGCCCGGCGCGGGCCGTCGTCGGGCGTGTCGCACCAGGCGGCGGCCGCCTCGAAGGTCTCCTCGTCGCCGCGCCCGGACAGGGCCGTGACCGCCTCGGTCCAGTCGTCCTGGTCCTGGTCGCCGCAGCGCAGGGCCCGCTGGGCGAGCTCCTCGCAGGGCACGCGGACTCCGAGCGCGGCCTCGAGGAGGGTGGCGACGGCGGCGTGGCCGGTCTGCTGCTCGTTGCCGCTGCCGGGGGCTCCGTTCTCGCGCAGCAGCTCGACGACGACGGTCACTCCGCCGTCCTCGGGGACGCGGCGGACGACCGCCTCGTAGGGCTCCGTGCCGTGGGTCTCCAGCAGTCCGCGCAGCAGTGCGCCCGCGATGTCCACGCCGATCCAGCGCCGCGCCTCGCGCAGGGCCTCCTCCCGATGTCCGGCGCCGTGGTCGAGCAGCGCCCGCACGCTCGCGGCCGAGCCGCGCCGGGCCGCCGCGACCAGGGGCGG
>NZ_JAGGOS010000152.1 GCF_018614205.1 Streptomyces sp. ISL-36
CGGCTTCGGCTTCGGCTTCGGTTTCGGACTCGGTTTCGGACTCGGCGGTCCGTCCGCCCTGTGCGTCGGGAGCCGAACCGTCCTCCGCGCCGTCCCCCGGCACGGAGCGCCCCACGGCCGTCTCCGCCAGGGCCTCGTCGTTCTCGCCCCGCACGGGCTCGGCGGCCTCGGGAGTGGTCTCCCGGGAAGGCTCGGTCACAGGGTGCTCCAGTCCTGATCCGGATAACGGTGCACGGGAGCCGACACATCGTCGAGCGCCCGGCAGATCTCGTCAGGAAGACTAAGGCTCTCCACTGACAACGCGGCCGTGAGCTGCTGCGCCGTGCGCGCGCCGACGATCGGGGCGACGACCCCCGGCCGGTCGCGGACCCACGCGAGCGCCACCTGGAGCGGGGTCGCCGCCAGGCCGTCCGCGGCCGTCGCCACGGCGTCCACGATCCTGCTCGCCGCCTCGTCCAGATACGGCTCCACGAAGGGCGCCATCGTCTCGGAGCCACCCCGTGAGTCCGTCGGCGTACCGTGCCGGTACTTCCCGGTCAACACCCCGCGGCCCAGCGGCGAGGACGGCAGCAGGCCTATCCCCAGGTCGAGTGCGGCCGGCAGCACCTCCCGCTCGATGCCACGCTGCAGCAGCGAGTACTCCATCTGCGTCGCCGCCAGCCGGGTGCGCGCCCCGCCCGTCACACCGAGCTGCCAGGTCCCGGCCTTCGCCAGCTGCCACCCGCAGAAGTTCGACACCCCCACATAGCGGGCCCGTCCGCTGCTCACCGCGATGTCCAGCGCCTGGAGGGACTCCTCCAGAGGGGTGTACGGGTCGAAGGCGTGGAGTTGCCACAGGTCCACATGGTCGGTCCCGAGGCGTTCCAGGGAGGCGTCGAGTGCGGCCAGGAGGTGGCCGCGCGAGCCGTCCATCCGACGGTCGGGGTCGGGCACGCTGCCCGCCTTCGTGGAGATGACCAGATCCCGCCGCGGCACCAGCCGCTCGATGAGCTGCCCGAGCAGACACTCGGCCTCGCCGCCGCCGTAGACGTCAGCGGTGTCGACCAGCGTGCCGCCCGCGTCCCAGAACGCCTTCAACTGGTCGGCGGCGTCGTGCTCGTCGGTGTCCCGGCCCCAGGTGAGGGTGCCGAGCCCGATCCGGGACACGCGCAGGCCGGTACGTCCGAGATGCCTCTGCTCCATGGGCGCGAGATTACTGGCCAAGACCCCACGCGGAGAGAGCCTGTGGACAACCTCCTCCTGACGGATCCCGCACCCGCGCGCTAGAGTCCGGACCAAGGGACGTTACTGATCAGTAAAGAGGGTGCGGATATGCGGCTCGGCATCAACCTCGGCTACTGGGGCGCCGGCATGGACGGCGACAATCTCGCCGTCGCCCAGGAGGCGGACCGCCTCGGCTACGACGTCTGCTGGGCCGCCGAGGCCTACGGCTCCGACGCGCCCACGGTGCTCTCCTGGGTGGCCGCCAAGACCGAGCGCATCGACGTCGGCTCCGCGATCATGCAGATCCCGGCGCGTCAGCCCGCCATGACGGCGATGACCGCCGCCACCCTCGACTCGCTCTCCGGCGGCCGCTTCCGCCTCGGCCTCGGTGTGTCCGGACCGCAGGTCTCCGAAGGCTGGTACGGCGTCAAGTTCGACAAGCCGCTGGCCCGCACCCGCGAATACGTCGAGATCGTCCGCAAGGCGATGTCCCGTGAGCGGCTCAGCTACGAGGGCGAGCACTGGACGCTCCCGCTGCCGGACGGCCCGGGCAAGCCCATCAAGCTCACCGTCCACCCGCAGCGCGAACACATCCCGCTCTACATCGCCGCCATCGGCCCGAAGAACCTGGAGCAGACCGGCGAGATCGCCGACGGCGCGCTGCTGATCTTCCCCTCCGCCGAGCACCTGGAGGAGACCGCGCTGCGCCCGCTGCGCGCAGGCCGCGAGAAGGCCGGCCTGACCATGGAGGGCTTCGACGTCCACCCCACCCTGCCGATCGCGCTCGGCGACGACATCGACGCGCTCGCCGACATCTTCCGCCCGTACACCGCGCTGTACGTCGGCGGCATGGGCAGCCGCAAGCAGAACTTCTACAACCAGCTCGCCCAGCGCATGGGGTACGAGAAGCAGGCCGCCGAGATCCAGGACAAGTACCTGTCCGGCGACAAGACCGGTGCCGCCGCGGCCGTACCCCGCCAACTGATCGACCAGACGACCCTGCTCGGCTCCGTCGAGCGGATCGCCGACCGGATGAAGGCTTACGCCGAGGCGGGTGTCACCACGCTGACCCTCGCTCCGGCCGGCTTCACCCTGGACGAGCGGGTGGCGGCGCTGCGGGCGGGCACCGAGGCCCTGGAGCGGGCGGGTCTGGCGTAGCGGACGAGGTCTGCGGCCGTGGTGGGGGCTCGGGGGGTCTTCCCCGCCACGGCCGTCATGCAGCACAACGGCTCCAGGACACCTCCGGTTACGGACGCCGGACTCCGTCTTTCGGCCGAGTCCGGCGCGCCTCCTGTTGCCCACCGGTCCGTACCGCACTTGACTCGTTGTCGCGGGCGTGCGGCGGGCGGACGGTCGTATGGAGGTGGCGCGATGCTCACGGCCAAGAGCCTGTTCCAGGAAATCATCGACAACGACGAGTCGTTCCAGCTCTTCTGCTCCATCGCCGAGAGCGGCGAGTCCCAGGGCGGCTGGGAGAACGCCCGGATCGCGGCGCTCGTCGCCCCCGGGATGCGGGACCTGGCCCCCAAGATCACCCGGCACGGCGCCGACGAGGACAAGCACGGCCGGATCTTCCAGGCGTTGATGAAGAAGCGCGGAGTGGAGCCCGTCCCCGTCCCGCCCGACACCGACTACACGATGCTCCTCGAACAGCGCGGCATCGGCCTCGCCCACGACAAGCTCCGCCGCGACGAACCCCTGACCGAGGAGGACGTCATCGTCTACCTCGCGCACAGCCGGGTCACCGAGCAGCGGGCCGCCGACCAGATGGACATGCTGGTCACCCACTTCGGGAACCACCCCGAGCTCGGCAAGGCCATTCGCATGATCGACAACGACGAGGCGAACCACCTCGCCTACTGCCACGAGGAGCTGCTGCGCCTCGCGTACGCCGGACACGGCCGGCTCATCCAGCGGACCCTGCGCGAGTCCGCGCTCACCGAGATCGAGGTCTACCGCGACGTCAGCCTCGCCGTGATGAGCCACATGGGCCGCATCCTGAAGTGGCCCAAGGTCAAGTCGGCCGCGCTCGCCGCCGGTATCCACGGCATGTACGCCTACGAACGGGCCGCCGGCTGGCGCAAGATGGTCGACCTCACGATGCCCGAGCGGCGCAACGCCCTCGGCGGCCCCGCCACCCCCGCCCCCGCGCTCTGACCGCCGGGCGCTACATCCAGCCCCGGCGTTTGAAGAGCCGGTACAGGCCGAGGACGGCCCCCGCCATCAGCAGGACGACCGCCGGATACGACCAGACCCAGCGCAGCTCGGGCATGTGGTCGAAGTTCATGCCGTAGATCCCCGCGACCATGGTGGGGACCGCCGCCATGGCCGCCCACGCCGAGATCTTCCGCATGTCGTCGTTCTGCCGCACGCCCATCTGGGCCAGATGCGCCGACAGCACGTCCGAAAGGAGCCGGTCCAGGCCCTCCACCTGCTCGGAGGCCCGGATCAGGTGATCGCTGACGTCCCGGAAGAACGGCTTCGCCTGCTGGTTCACGAAGGGCACGGTCCCGGCCGCGAGCTTCTCCATGGGCGCCGCCAGCGGGCTGCTGGCACGCCGGAACTCGAGCACCTGGCGCTTGGCGGTGTAGATCCGCTCCGCCGTGTTCGCCGGGTTCCCGCCGGTCGGCGAGAACACGTCGGCCTCCAGCTCCTCCAGGTCGACCTGGAGCTCCGCGGCCACGTCTATGTAGTGGTCCACCACCTCGTCGCTGATCGCGTACAGCACGGCCGTCGGACCGTGTCGCAGGACCTCCGGCTCGGCCTCCAGCCGTCGACGTACCGCCGCGAGCGGCGCGCCCTCGCCGTGCCGGACCGTCACCACGAACGAGTCGCCCATGAAGACCATCACCTCGCCCGAGGAGACGCGGTCGCTCTTCGGCTCGTACACGACCGGCTTGAGGACCACGAAGAGCGAGTCGTCGTAGACCTCCAGCTTGGGGCGTTGATGGGCTTTCAGCGCGTCCTCGACCGCCAGCGGGTGCAGGGCGAACTCGGTCGAGACATGATCGAATTCCTGCGCGGTCGGCTCGTGCAGACCCACCCAGAGAAACGCGTCGCCGTTCGCCCTCGCCTCGTCCAGGGCGTCGGAAAGATCGGCCGGGCCGTCCATCCGACGCCCGTCCCGGTAGATGGCAGAGTCAACGATCATTCGCCGATTCTTCCCCGCCCTGCCCCCTCCTGCACCTATGAGACCGCCCGGGCCGCTCCGGCCGCCCCGCACGCGCGCGCGGGGTCCCTTGCGGGGCCCGGTTCCGGGGCAGCCCCCACGCGCGCGTGGAGCCGCTTACGCTTGCCGCCATGGCCACGCTGATCCTCGTCCGTCACGGACGTTCCACCGCCAACACCTCCGGGGTCCTCGCCGGACGGACCCCCGGAGTCGCCCTCGACGAGCGAGGCGCCGCGCAGGCCGCCGCGCTGCCCGGGCGGCTGGCCGGAGTGCCGCTCGCCGCCGTCGTCAGCAGCCCGCTGCAGCGCTGCCGTGAGACCGTGCGGCCGCTCCTCGACGCCCGGCCCGGCCTGCCGTTCCACACGGACGAGCGGATCAGCGAGTGCGACTACGGAGACTGGTCCGGACGCAAGCTCGCGGAACTGGCCGACGAACCGCTGATGCAGATCGTCCAGGCACACGCCTCCGCGGCGGCCTTCCCCGGCGGCGAGTCGATGCGCGCCATGCAGGCGCGTGCCGTCGACGCCGTGCGGGACTGGAACGCCCGGATCGAGGCCGAGCACGGCGAGGACGCCGTCTACGCCATGTGCTCGCACGGCGACATCATCAAGTCGCTGGTCGCGGACGCCCTCGGCATGCACCTCGACCTCTTCCAGCGCATCCACGTCGACCCCTGCTCCGTCACCGCCATCCGCTACACGCGGCTGCGCCCCTTCCTCGTACGCCTCGGCGACACCGGCGACTTCGCCGGCCTCGCCCCCCGGGACAGCGGCGAGAACGGCGGGGCCGCGGAGGTCGGGGGCGGCGCGGGCGCACCGTGATCCATCCGCGCAGTAGGGTGGACGGGCCGCTGTAGCGCGGGCCTTCACCACTGTCGAGACTCAAGGGAGTCAGGGACGTGTCCCGTCAGGTGTTCCTCTACGACCCACCGGAGCGTTTCGTGGCCGGCACGGTCGGGCTGCCTGGCCGCCGTACGTTCTTCCTTCAGGCGTCCGCGGCGGGCCGGGTCACCAGCGTGGCCCTGGAGAAGACCCAGGTCGCCGCGCTCGCCGAACGCATCGACGAGCTCCTCGACGAGGTCGTGCGCCGCACCGGCGGCAACGCCCCCGTCCCCGCCGTCGCCCCCGCCGACATCGCGGACACCGCCCCGCTCGACGCCCCCGTCGAGGAGGAGTTCCGGGTCGGCACCATGGCGCTGGCCTGGGACGGCGAGGAACAGCGCATGATCGTCGAGGCCCAGGCGCTCGTCGAGCTCGACGCGGAGTCCGAGGAGGACCTCGCCGAGGCCGAGGAGCGGCTGCTGCAGGACGAGGAGAACGGCCCCCCGATGCTGCGGGTCCGTCTCACCGGCGCGCAGGCCAGGGCCTTCGCCAAGCGGGCCCTCGACGTGGTCAACGCCGGCCGGCCGCCGTGCCCGCTGTGCAGCCTGCCGCTCGACCCCGAGGGGCACGTGTGCCCGCGCCAGAACGGATACCGGCGGGGAGCATGACGGAGCTGCCGGGCGCGCCGAGTGCGCCGACCGTTCCGGTCATCGACCTGCTCGCCAAGGGGGAGCTGACCGTCCGCGGTCAGGTCCGTGAGGCGTCCAACGCGGTGCTCTACTGCTCCGTCGCCCACGAGGGCGCCGAAACGGCCTGCGTCTACAAGCCCGTCGCGGGCGAACGCCCCCTGTGGGACTTCCCCGACGGCACCCTGGCCCAGCGCGAGGTCGCCGCCTACGAGCTCTCCGAGGCGACCGGCTGGGGGCTCGTACCGCCCACGGTGCTGCGCGACGGCCCGTACGGCGAGGGCATGGTCCAGCTGTGGGTCGAGGCCGACCCCGGCGCGAGCCTCCTCGCCCTCACCGAGGACGAGGAGGCGGGGGAGGGCTGGAAGGCGGTGGGGCCCGCCCAGGTCGGCGAGGACCGCACCGCGCTCCTCGTCCATGCCGACAGTCCCGATCTGCGCCGCCTGGCCGTCCTCGACGCCGTCATCAACAACGGGGACCGCAAGGGCGGACATCTGCTGCCCGCGCCGGACGGGCGTCTGTACGCCATCGACCACGGTGTGACCTTCAACGTGGAGGACAAGCTGCGCACCCTCCTGTGGGGCTGGGCGGGCGAGAAGCTGCCCGCCGAGGCGACCGACGTACTGGAGCGGCTCGACGCCTCCCTGGCCTCCGGTACCCCGCTCACCACCCGGCTGGCGCAGTTGCTCACCGCGGCCGAGGTGGACGCGCTGCGCGGCCGGGTCACCCTGCTGCGCACGACCGGCCGGCACCCGGAGCCCTCCGGGCAGTGGCCGGCCATCCCCTGGCCACCGGTCTGACCGTTGGAATCCGGCCACCCTCCGGTGTGACCTGTCCCACCCCCTAGGGGTATGCATGTGCGGCCCTGACCCGCAAGACCGCCTATTCGGTCAAGATCCCGCATCCGGTTCGTATCTGAAACAGGTGTCCGGTTAGGCTCAGGTCATGCATGCCTGGCCCGCTTCTGAGGTCCCCGCCCTGCCTGGCAAGGGCCGCGACCTCCGGATCCACGACACCGCGACCGGCGGACGAGTGACCCTCGCCCCCGGCCCCGTCGCCCGTATCTACGTCTGCGGCATCACGCCGTACGACGCGACCCATCTGGGTCACGCGGCGACCTACAACGCGTTCGACCTCGTTCAGCGCGTGTGGCTCGACACCAAGCGGCAGGTCCACTACGTCCAGAACGTGACCGACGTCGACGATCCGCTCCTGGAGCGGGCGATCCGCGACGGCATCGACTGGGTCGGCCTCGCCGAGCGTGAGACCGCGCTGTTCCGTGAGGACATGACCGCCCTGCGGATGCTGCCGCCGCAGCACTACATCGGCGCGGTCGAGGCCATACCGGGCATCGTGCCGCTCGTCGAGCGGCTGCGGGACAGTGGCGCCGCCTACGAGCTGGAAGGCGACATCTACTTCTCCGTCGAGGCCGACCCGCACTTCGGCCAGGTGTCGAACTACGACACCGAGCTGATGCGGCACCTCTCGGCCGAGCGCGGCGGCGACCCCGACCGCCCCGGGAAGAAGAACCCGCTCGACCCGATGCTGTGGATGGCCGCCCGCGAGGGCGAGCCGAGCTGGGACGGCGGGAGCCTCGGCCCGGGCCGCCCCGGCTGGCACATCGAGTGCGTCGCCATCGCCCTCGACCACCTGGGCATGGGCTTCGACGTGCAGGGCGGCGGTTCCGACCTGATCTTCCCGCACCACGAGATGGGCGCCTCCCACGCCCAGACGCTGACCGGCGAGTTCCCCATGGCCAAGGCGTACGTCCACGCCGGCATGGTCGCCCTGCACGGCGAGAAGATGTCGAAGTCCAAGGGCAACCTGGTCTTCGTCTCCACGCTCCGCCGCCAGGGTGTCGACCCGGCCGCCATCCGCCTCGCGCTGCTCTCGCACCACTACCGCGCCGACTGGGAGTGGACCGACCAGGTCCTCCAGGACGCCCTGGAGCGCCTGGACCGCTGGCGTGCCGCCGTCTCCCGCCCCGACGGACCGTCCGCCGACGCGCTCGTCGAGGAGATCCGGGAGGCGCTCGCCGACGACCTCGACGCACCGACCGCGCTCGCCGCGGTCGACCGCTGGGCCGCGCGGCAGACCGCCGAGGGCGGCACGGACGAGTCCGCGCCCGGCCTCGTATCCCGCGCGGTCGACGCACTGCTCGGAGTGGCCCTGTAACGAGCACTTCCGCTCAACCCCGTTTCACCCAGCCGCCCTTGGACTTCTTCGTGAAGTCTGAGGGCGGTTCCGTTTTGTCCCTGTCCTCATGCTCGTTTCTGCGCTAAATACGCTCCATGCAATCAACAATGCGCACGAGAGCTGCAATCGTCGGCGCTCTGCTCGGGCTCCTCGCGGTGTTCGCGGGACCCGGAAGCGCCCAGTCCGCCGAACCGCCCCCGACCACCGTCGGGGACGTCACCGGCTTCACCGCCGAAGGCTCCGTCTACCAGCTGGCCGCGGGCTCCGCCCGGGCCCGCGTCAGCTTCGTCTCCGAGGAGACCTTCCGCATCGAACTCGCCCCCGACGGAAAGTTCACCGACCCCACCGGCCGGGACATCGTCCTGCCCCAGGGCCCGCCCCCCGCCACCCGCTGGTACGACCGCGGCGACCGCTACGAACTCACCTCCGCGAAGGTGACCGTGCGCGCCTACAAGGCCCCCCTGCGCTTCGCGGCCTTCCGCGCCGACGGCACCCCGCTGTGGTCCGAGACCAAGGGCCTGACCTGGAACCAGGACCGCACTGTACAGACCCTCGCCCGGGGCGCCGACGAGCAGTTCTACGGCGCCGGCATGCAGAACGGGCGCGGCAACACCTCCCACCGCGGCAAGACCGTCGAGGTCGGCGTCGACTACAACTGGAACGACGGCGGCCACCCCAACTCCGTCCCGTTCTACCTCTCCTCGGCCGGCTACGGCGTCTACCGCAACACCTACGCCCCGAACACCTACGTCTTCGGCGAGCCCGTCACCACCACCGCACGGGAACAGCGCTTCGACGCCTACTACTTCGCCGGCTCCGGCTCCGACGCCCTCAAGGACGTCATCGGCCAGTACACGGCCCTCACCGGCAAGCCCTTCCTGCCGCCCGTCTACGGCCTGGAGATCGGCGACGCCGACTGCTACCTCCACAACGCCAACCGCGGCGAGCGCCACACCCTCGACGCACTGAAGGTCGCCGACGGCTACGTCCAGAACGACATGCCGAACGGCTGGATGCTCGTCAACGACGGCTACGGCTGCGGCTACGAGAACCTCGCCGAGACCGCCCAGGGCCTCCAGCAGCGCAAGATGCAGCTCGGCCTGTGGACCGAGGACGGCATCGACAGGCTCGGCGAACAGGTCAAGGCGGGCCAGCGGGTCGCCAAGCTCGACGTCGCCTGGGTCGGCGAGGGCTACAAGTTCGCCCTCGACGGCTGCAAGGACGCCTACGCCGGAATCGAGGCCCACAGCGACGCCCGCGGCTTCACCTGGGCCCCCGAGAGCTGGTCCGGAGCCCAGCGCTGCGGCGTCCAGTGGTCCGGTGACCAGTCCGGCACCTGGGAGTACATCCGCTGGCAGATCCCCACCTACGCCGGCGCCTCCATGTCCGGCCTCGCCTACACCACGGGCGACGTCGACGGCATCTTCGGCGGCAGCGCCAAGACGTACACCCGCGACCTGCAGTGGAAGATGTTCCTGCCCGTCACCATGACCATGGACGGCTGGGCGGCCCAGGACAAGCAGCCCTTCCGTTACGGGGAGCCGTACACCTCCATCAACCGCGCCTCCCTCAAGCTCCACGAGTCGCTGCTGCCCTACATCTACTCGCACGCCCACCGCGCCACGCAGACCGGTGTGGGCCTGGCCCGGCCTCTCGTCCTCGAGTACCCCGACGACCCGAAAGCCGCGAGCGAGGCGGCGAAGTACGAGTTCCTCAGCGGCGAGGACTTCCTCGTCGCCCCCGTCTACCAGGACGCCGTCGAGCGCGACGGCATCTACCTCCCCCAGGGCACCTGGATCGACTACTGGAGCGGGCGCACCTACGAGGGCCCGGTCACGGTCGACGACTACAGCGCCCCGCTCGACACCCTGCCCCTGTTCGTCCGGGCCGGTGCCACCGTCCCGATGTGGCCGGGTGGCATCCGCTCGTACGCCGACCGCACCGCGGACTCCCCGCTCGCCTGGGACATCTACCCGCAGGGCACGACCTCGTTCACGCTGTACGAGGACGACGGCGTCACCCGCGCCCACCGCACAGGCCGGTACGCCACCCAGCGCGCCGACGTCCGGGCGCCGAAGCGCGGAGCGGGTGATGTGACCGTCCGGATCGGGGAGAGCACCGGCACCTTCGCGGGCAAGTCCGCCGCCCGGCCCTACCAGTTCACCGTGCACACCGGGGACGCCCCGAGCAGCGTGACCCTCGGCGACCGGAAGCTGCCCCGGCTGACCTCCCGCTCCGACTACGAGGCCGCCGCACAGGGCTGGTGGTACGACGGTGACGACCGCGGCGGAGTGGTGAAGCTCAAGACGACCGCCCAGCGCACCGACCGGGCTTTCACGCTGGAGCTGAAGGACACCAGCGCGGTCGGCGGAGCCGTGCCCGGCGCCGCCGCCACCCTCGCGGTCCCGGCGGGGCAGGAACTGGGCGCCGGCACGCCCGGCACCGTCGCCGTCGACGTCACCGCGGGCACCAGGGACGCGACCGGCGTGGAGGTCTCCCTGACGGCCCCCGCGGGCTGGCAGGTCACCCCCGCCGCACCGGTCGAGCGCATCCCGGCGGGCACCACCCGGCGGGTCGAGGTCTCCGTCACCCCGGCCGAGGACGCCAAGCCGGGGGAGGCCACGCTCACCGCGAGCGCCCGCCACCGCTCCGCCGGACAGGACCGCACCGCCCTCCAGCGCTTCGCCGTCGGCGTGATGCCCGAGCCGCCGGCCACCGCGTCCTGGGCGAGCGATCTGGTCTGGCTGAAGTCCACCAACGGCTGGGGACCGCCCGAACGCGACCGCTCCAACGGCGAGTCGGGCGCGAGCGACGGCCGGACCCTCACGCTGGCCGGAAAGACCTATGAGAAGGGCATCGGGGCCCACGCCGACTCCGACATCGAGGTCTACCTCGGCGGTCGCTGCACCGCCTTCACCGCCGAGGTCGGCATCGACGACGAGATCAACGGCTACGGGGAGGTGGCGTTCTCGGTCGAGGCCGACGGCAGGGTGCTGTGGACCTCACCGAAACTGACCGGTGCCTCGGCGACGGTACCCGTCGACGTGGATGTCACCGGCGCCCGCCATGTACGTCTGCGGATCACCGACACCAACGGTTCCAAGAGCGGTGACCACGGGGACTGGGCGGCGGCCCGCTTCGCCTGCTCCTGATCGACAAGACGCCCCTTGGGGCGTGATTCGGCCAACGGCCGGGCGTGGGGCGTGCGTTGTGATGAGGTGTGAGGGTCTTGCCGACCGTTCGACTGTTCGACCGTTGTACGAAAGGACGCTCAGTGCCCCGTTCCCTCGCACGCAGAAGTCTCCTGGGAGCCGCCGCCGCTGCCGGCGCGGCGGCTCTCGCCGCCCCGCTCGGCGGGGTGGCCCACGCGGCCGGCGCCGGCGCCCGGTGGCCCACCGGTTTCGCGCTGCCCGCCGGCTTCCAGCCCGAGGGCATCACCATCGGGCACAGCCCGTACGCCTACCTCGGCTCACTCGCCGACGGCGCCGTGTACCGGGCGAGCCTGGCCACCGGAGAGGGCCGGATCATCTCCACGGGACCCGGCGCCGGCCACTCCACCGTCGGCCTGAAGATCGACCGCGCGGAGCGGCGGCTCTTCCTCGCCGGCGGCTGGGGCCGGGCCATCCGGGTCGCCGACGCCCGCTCGGGCACGGTCCTGGAGAACTTCACCGGGCTCGGGGCCGCGAACACCATGGTCAACGACGTGGTTCTCACCCCGGAGGCCGCCTGGTTCACCGACTCGTTCCAGCCGCAGCTCTACCGGCTCGCCCTGGACCGCTCGGGCGCGCCCGTCGGCGCCCCGGTGACCGTGCCGCTCGGCGGCGACTGGGTCCAGGGTCCGGACTTCACGGCCAACGGCATCGAGCGCACGCCGGACGGGTGCGCGCTCCTCGTGGTGAACACCCACCTCGACGGCGGCGCCCTCACGAGGATCGACCCGGCCACCGGGGCCGCCCGCAGGGTCGACCTCGGCGGCCTGAAGATCCCCCGCGGAGACGGGCTGCTGCTGCTCGGCCGGAATCTCTACGTCGTCCAGCAGGCGCTCAACCAGATCGACGTGGTCCGGCTGAACCCCTCGGGCACGCGTGGCACGGCCGTCGCCCGGATCACCGACCCGGAGCGGTTCCGCATCCCGACCACCGCCGCCGCGTGGGGCGACAGGATCTACCTTCCCAACGCCCGTTTCGACGTGGAGCCGCAGCCGGACACCGCGTACGACGTGGTCTCGGTCGAGCAGGTGTGAGCACCGAGCAGCGGTGAGCACACGGAAGGGGCCGCGCCGTGATCGGCGCGGCCCCCTTCCGCACATCCTCTGCCCTACGGGCTACTCCTCGGCGTCACCGTCGGTGCCCTCGCCCTCCCGGGGCGGCTCCGGCTCGGAACGGCCCGGCTCGGAACGGCCCTGCTCGGGGCCGATCTCGGGTGTCGCCTCCGGGCCCGGCTGCTCCGGCTTCGGCGGCCGGGTCCGCCCGCTGGAGGTGTCCCGCAGATACGAGGTGTCGCCGCCCTCCGTCGCGAGACCCGGCCCCGGGCCGGGGCCCTGTCCGGGCTCCCGACGCCGCAGATAGCGCTCGAACTCGCGGGCGATCGCCTCACCCGAGGCCTCCGGCAGCTCCGCCGTGTCCCGGGCCTCCTCCAGCGTCTGGACGTACTCCGCCACTTCGCTGTCCTCGGAGGCGAGTTGGTCCACGCCCAGCTGCCACGCCCGCGCGTCCTCGGGCAGCTCGCCCAGCGGGATGCGCAGACCGATGAGGTCCTCGAGCCGGTTCAGTAGCGCCAGCGTGGCCTTGGGGTTGGGCGGCTGCGACACGTAGTGCGGCACCGCGGCCCACAGGCTGACCGCCGGCACGCCCGCGTGCGTGCACGCCTCCTGCAGGATGCCGACGATCCCCGTCGGGCCCTCGTAGCGGGTCTCCTCCAGATCCATGGTGCGCGCCAGGTCCGGGTCGGAGGTGACCCCGCTGACCGGGACCGGCCGGGTGTGCGGGGTGTCCCCGAGCAGCGCGCCCAGGATCACCACCATCTCCACGCCCAGCTCATGGGCGAAGCCCAGGATCTCGTTGCAGAACGAGCGCCAGCGCATCGACGGCTCGATCCCGCGCACCAGGACCAGGTCGCGCGGCTTCTCGCCGCCGACCCGGACCACGGAGAGCCTGGTCGTCGGCCAGGTGATCTTCCGGACGCCGCCGTCCAGCCACACCGTGGGCCGGTTGACCTGGAAGTCGTAGTAGTCCTCGGCGTCGAGCGCCGCGAACACCTCACCCTTCCATTCCCGGTCCAGATGGGCGACCGCGGTGGAGGCGGCGTCGCCGGCGTCGTTCCAGCCCTCGAACGCCGCCACCATGACCGGGTCGATCAGCTCGGGTACCCCCTCGAGCTCGATCACCCAGCGCCTCCTTCCGAAGTTCCTGTCGTACGGACCAACCTTACGGCTTTCCGGCGGTCCGTCCGCAGCCCTCGTGCACCACCGGGAGCCTGCGCGGCCTTGATCGACTACCCAGGAATTCCGGTCGGCACACGGGCCTGCGAGGGTCACGCCCAGCGCCCCGGGTCACGCGCGAGGCGCCTCAGGGCACGGGTGAGGGGCGGCCTCCCGAGAGACCGCCCCTTACAAGGTCACGTCCAAGGCCGCTACGAGGTCAGCGCCGCAACAGCTTCTCGACCTTGTCGCGGACCTCGTCCGTCGCCAGACCGCGGATCGTGAGCGTCGTACGGCGGCGCAGCACGTCGTCCGCCGTCTCGGCCCACTCGTGGTCACGGGCGTAGGCGACCTGCGCCCAGATCTCCGGGGCGTCCGGGTGGACGCGCTCGGCGAGCTCCGGGTTCTCGTTCGCCATCCGCGCGATGTCGAAGGCGAGCGAACCGTAGTGCGTCGCCAGGTGCTTGGCGGTGTCGGCGGCCATCCGCGGACCGGGCGCGGGACCGTCCACGAGCAGCCGGTGCGCGACCGCGTTGGGGTTGGCGATGCCGGGCAGCGGCAGCCGCTTCGGCAGCGTCGAGACCGACTCGTAGTCCTCGCCCAGCGGGTGGCCCGGCAGGGACTCCAGCTTCCTCATCACCGTACGGCCGATGTGGCGGAAGGTCGTCCACTTGCCGCCGGCCACGGACAGCATGCCGCCGCGGCCCTCGGTGACGACCGTCTCGCGCTTGGCCTTGGAGGTGTCGCCGGGACCGCCCGGCAGCACCCGCAGCCCTGCGAAGGAGTACGTGATCAGATCGCGCGAGAGCTGCTGGTCGCGGATGGAGAAGGCGGCCTCGTCCAGGATCTGGGCGGTGTCCTTCTCGGTGACCTCGACCTGGCCGGGGTCACCCTCGTACTCCTCGTCCGTCGTGCCGAGCAGCAGCATGTCCTCCCAGGGGAGGGCGAAGGTGATCCGGTACTTGTCTATCGGGGTCGCCAGCGCGGCCTTCCACGGGGAGGTCCGCTTCAGGACCAGGTGCGCGCCCTTGGAGAGGCGGATGGAGGGAGCCGCGTTCGGGTCCTCCATCTTGCGCAGGTGGTCGACCCACGGCCCGGTCGCGTTGAGCACGAGACGGGCGGTGACGCCGAACTCGTCGCCGCTGGTGCGGTCCTTGAGCTCCGCGCCCGTGACCCGGCCCCGGGTGAAGCGCAGGCCGGTGACCTCGGCGTGGTTGAGGACGGTGGCGCCGGCGTCGACCGCGGCGCGGACCGTCATCAGCGCCATCCGGGCGTCGTTCATCTGGTCGTCGCCGTAGACGGCCACGGCCTTCAGGTTGTCGGTGCGCAGTTCCGGCACGTCCTGCGCGGCCTTGGCGGGGCTCAGCAGGTGTCCGACGCCGTCACCGAACGCGGAGAGCGCGCTGTAGGCGAAGACGCCCGCGCCGAGCTTGGCCGCGCCGTGCGGGCCGCCCTTGTAGACCGGCAGGTAGAAGGTGAGGGGGTTGGCGAGGTGCGGTGCCACCTGACGGGAGACCGCACGCCGCTCGAAGTGGTTCTCCGCGACCAGCTTCACCGCGCCGGTCTGCAGGTAGCGCAGACCGCCGTGGAGGAGCTTGGAGGAGGCGGAGGAGGTGGCGCCGGCGAAGTCGCCGGCGTCCACCAGGGCCACCCGCAGACCGGACTGCGCGGCGTGCCAGGCGGTGGAGATGCCCAGGATGCCGCCGCCGATCACCAGGAGGTCGTACGTCGCCTTGGAAAGCTGTTCCCGGGTCTCGGCGCGGCTCGGCAGGGAACCGGCCGCCGGGTGCGTCCCCAGGGCGGGGACGCTCTGCAGGGTGGTCATGTCGCTAACTCCTCGTCAGTTCTCTTCTTCGAGCCAGCCCATGGAGCGTTCGACGGCCTTCAGCCAGCTCTTGTACTCGCTGTCGCGCTTGTCGGCGTCCATGCGGGGGGTCCACTCGGCGGCCCGGCGCCAGTTGGCGCGCAGGGCGTCGGTGTCCGGCCAGAAGCCGACGGCCAGGCCGGCGGCGTAGGCGGCGCCGAGGCAGGTGGTCTCGGCGACCATCGGACGCACGACCGGTGCGTCCAGGAAGTCCGAGAGCGTCTGCATCAGCAGGTTGTTGGAGGTCATGCCGCCGTCGACCTTGAGCGCGGTCAGCTCGACGCCGGAGTCCTTCGTCATGGCGTCGGTGATCTCGCGGGTCTGCCAGGCGGTGGCCTCGAGGACGGCGCGGGCGATGTGGGCCTTGGTGACGTACCGGGTGAGGCCGGCGATCACACCGCGGGCGTCGGAGCGCCAGTACGGGGCGAACAGACCGGAGAAGGCCGGCACGAAGTAGGCGCCGCCGTTGTCCTCGACCGAGGACGCGAGGGTCTCGATCTCGGCGGCGGACTTGATCAGGCCCATCTGGTCGCGCATCCACTGCACCAGCGAACCGGTGACGGCGATCGAGCCCTCCAGCGCGTAGACCGGCTTCTGCTCGCCGATCTGGTAGCCGACCGTGGTCAGCAGCCCGCTGTAGGAGTTGATGATCTTGTCACCGGTGTTCATCAGCATGAAGGTGCCGGTGCCGTACGTGGACTTGGCCTCGCCCTCGGCGAAGCAGGTCTGGCCGAACAGGGCGGCCTGCTGGTCGCCGAGCGCGGAGGCGACCGGGATGCCGTCCAGGACGCCGCCCCTGACGTGGCCGTAGACCTCGGCGGAGGAGCGGATCTCCGGCAGCACGGCCGGCGGGATCTCCATGGACTGGAGGATCTTGTCGTCCCACTCCATGGTGTGCAGGTTCATCAGCATGGTGCGCGACGCGTTGGTCACGTCCGTGACGTGGTGGCCGCCGTCGACGCCGCCGGTCAGGTTCCAGATGACCCAGGAGTCCATGGTGCCGAAGAGGATGTCGCCGCGCTCGGCGCGCTCGCGCAGGCCCTCGACGTTGTCCAGGAGCCAGCGGACCTTCGGGCCGGAGAAGTAGCTCGCCAGCGGCAGGCCGGTCTCGCGGCGGAAGCGGTCCTGCCCGACGTTGCGGCCGAGCTCCTTGCAGAGCGAGTCGGTGCGGGTGTCCTGCCAGACGAGGGCGTTGTGGACGGGCTCACCGGTGTTCTTGTCCCACAGGAGGGTGGTCTCGCGCTGGTTGGTGATGCCGATGGCCTTGACGTCGGCGGCGGAGATGCCGCCCTTCTCGATGGCGCCGGCGACGACTTCCTGGACGTTGGTCCAGATCTCGGCGGCGTCGTGCTCCACCCAGCCCGGCTTCGGGAAGATCTGCTCGTGCTCCTTCTGGTCGACCGAGACGATCCGGCCGTCCTTGTCGAAGACGATGCAGCGGGACGAGGTCGTGCCCTGGTCGATGGCGGCGATGAACGGGCCGCTGGTGTGTGCGTCGGTCACGGGGTGCTCCCAGGAGGTCTCAGGTGTACGGCTACGACTACTGCTGTACGGCTCAGGCGAACGCGATGTTGTAGATACCCGCCGCGAGGGCTCCACCGATCAGCGGACCGGCGACCGGGATCCAGGCGTAGCTCCAGTCGGAGCCGCCCTTGTTCGGCAGCGGAAGCAGGGCGTGCACGATGCGCGGACCGAGGTCGCGGGCCGGGTTGATGGCGTAGCCGGTCGGGCCGCCGAGCGAGAGGCCGATGGAGACCACGACGAAGGCCGTGATGAGGGCGCCGATGACGCCGAGACCCTTGCCGCTGTCGTTGAGGCCCTGCGTCAGCACCGCGAGGACCAGCACGACCGTGCCGATGATCTCGGTGGCGAGGTTCTGCCAGACGTTGCGGACCTCGGGACCGGTGGAGAAGATGCCGAGCACCGGTCCGGCCTTGGGGGCGGCCTTCTGATCGACCATGCCCTCCTCGTGCGGCGTGGAGATGATCTCCTGGTCGGTGAGATGCGCCTGGAACTGGCCGTAGTAGGCCACCCAGACCAGCGCCGCACCGATCATCGCGCCGAGCACCTGGCCTGCGATGTAGACCGGGACGTTGCTCCAGTCCCCGTCCTTGATCGCGATGCCGACCGTGACGGCGGGGTTCAGATGGGCGCCCGAGAGGGAAGCCGTCATGTAGACGGCGGTCATGACCGCGAAGCCCCACCCGAAGGTGATCGCGAGCCAGCCCGCGTTGCGGGCCTTGGAGGCCTTGAGCGTGACGGCGGCGCAGACACCGCCGCCGAGCAGAATGAGTACGGCGGTACCGATGGTCTCGCCGATGAAGATGTCGGAGCTGGACACCCGCGACTCCTTTGTCCTTCGTCCAGGGGAAGGCGAACCCCGGGTCCCTCCGGTGGTCCGCGCCCTCTGATGAGGGCGGTTCCGGCCCGTGGCATTGCCACACTCTAGCGTGTATTGCCGGTAGGTGTTCGACAATGCCGACCGATGAACGGAAGTTTTGCCCTCCGGTTAACAGCACGTCAAGGGCTGCGGAAGCGAAAAACCCGCCGATAACGCGATCGTTACCGACGGGTCGTCGAGTGCTGCCGTTCGAATGTCAGAAGCGGCCGGCACCCAGGTCCCGGGAGACGGCGCGGGCGCAGTCCCGTACCGCCGCGATCAGCTCCGAGCGCAGCTCCCCTTCGTCGCAGACCCGCTCCACGGCGCCCGTGATCG
This sequence comes from Streptomyces sp. ISL-36, assembly GCF_018614205.1. Lineage (GTDB taxonomy): Bacteria > Actinomycetota > Actinomycetes > Streptomycetales > Streptomycetaceae > Streptomyces. Next base: position 18,075 of record NZ_JAGGOS010000152.1, read on the forward strand.
CCACCGCGCCCACCGGCATCCGGCGCCGGTCGTGGATCGGCGCGGCCACCGAGGCCACGCCCTCCCAGGTCTCCTCCACGTCCGCCGCCCAGCCCCGCGCGCGGGTCATGTCGAGCAGCGACTCGAACTCCGCCAGGTCGGTCACCGTACGGGGCGTGAAGCCCTCCCGGGGGACCTCAAGGACCTCGCTGTGCGCCACCGGGTCGTAGGCGGAGATCACCTTGCCCAGGGCCGTGGAGTGCAGCGGCTGCATGGCCCCCACCTCCAGGACCTGGCGGCTGTCGTCCGGGCGGAAGACGTGGTGCACGATCAGCACGCCCTGCTGGTGCAGCACGCCCAGGTGGACGCTCTCCCCGCTGGACCGCGCCAGGTCGTCCGTCCAGACCAGCGCCCGCGCCCGCAGCTCGTGGACGTCCAGATAGCTGTTGCCCAGCCGCAGCAGCTCCGCGCCCAGCTGGTAGCGGCCCGAGGGGGCGTCCTGCTCCACGAAGCCCTCGGCCTGCAGCGTGCGCAGGATGCCGTGCGCCGTCCCCTTGGCCAGGCCCAGTGAGGAGGCGATGTCGGACAGGCCGAGCCGGCGCTCGCCGCCGGCGAGCAGTCGCAGCATCGCCGCCGCCCGTTCAAGCGACTGGATGTTCTTCGCCATCGCCCGGCCCTTCTCCCTCTCCCTGACCCCGGTGGTTCCGGTGGATCCTACGGACAGGATCCCGTGGATCATGCTGTTCGACAATGCTGAACACTATCGGTCGATGTCGACCACTCGTTACCTGGACAGTGTCGTTCAAGAACGGGCGTGACCGGGAGTCTCCGCACACAGAATGCCGTCCGGCCCGTGGGACGCCATGTCCACCCCGGCGAGTCCGCGGTTACGCTGGCCCCGTGCACCCTCCTCCGAAGGTGCAAAGCCGACAGCCGTCGCATCCCAGGGAGCTCATCCATGGCCTCGTCGCCAACCCCTTCCGCCGACAGCCGGAACCGCGCCGCAACCCTCCGCGAGGCCCTCGCGACCCGAGTGGTGGTGGCCGACGGAGCCATGGGCACCATGCTCCAGGCGCAGGACCCCACACTCGAGGACTTCGAGAACCTCGAAGGCTGCAACGAGATCCTGAACGTGACCAGGCCGGACATCGTCCGCTCGGTGCACCAGGAGTACTTCGCCGCCGGCGTGGACTGCGTGGAGACCAACACCTTCGGCGCGAACTTCGCGGCGCTGGGGGAGTACGACATCGCCGAGCGCGTGTACGAGCTCTCCGAGGCCGGCGCCCGGATCGCCCGCGAGGTCGCCGACGAGTTCACCGCCTCCACCGGACAGCAGCGCTGGGTCCTCGGCTCCATGGGCCCCGGCACCAAGCTGCCGACCCTCGGCCACGCCCCGTACACCACCCTGCGCGACGCCTACCAGCAGAACGCCGAGGGCATGCTCGCCGGCGGCGCCGACGCGCTGCTCGTGGAGACCACCCAGGACCTGCTGCAGACCAAGGCGTCCGTCATCGGCGCCCGCCGCGCCCTGGACGCCCTCGGCGCCGACGTACCGCTGATCTGCTCCGTCACCGTCGAGACCACCGGCACCATGTTGCTGGGCTCCGAGATCGGCGCCGCGCTCACCGCGCTCGAGCCGCTCGGCATCGACATGATCGGCCTGAACTGCGCCACCGGCCCCGCCGAGATGAGCGAGCACCTGCGCTACCTCGCCCGCCACTCCCGTATCCCGCTCTCCTGCATGCCCAACGCCGGACTGCCCGTCCTCGGCAAGAACGGCGCGCACTACCCGCTGACCCCGGCGGAGCTCGCCGACGCCCAGGAGACCTTCGTCCGGGAGTACGGGCTCTCCCTGGTCGGTGGCTGCTGCGGTACGACCCCCGAGCACCTGCGCCAGGTCGTCGAGCGCGTCCGCGACCTCACCCCGACCGTCCGCGACCCGCGGCCCGAGCCCGGCGCCGCCTCCCTCTACCAGACGGTCCCCTTCCGCCAGGACACCGCCTACATGGCGATCGGCGAGCGGACCAACGCCAACGGCTCCAAGAAGTTCCGCGAGGCCATGCTCGAAGGCCGCTGGGACGACTGCGTCGAGATGGCCCGCGACCAGATCCGCGAGGGCGCGCACATGCTCGACCTCTGCGTCGACTACGTGGGCCGCGACGGCGTCGCCGACATGGAGGAGCTCGCCGGCCGCTTCGCCACCGCCTCCACCCTGCCGATCGTCCTCGACTCCACCGAGGTCGACGTCATCAGGGCCGGCCTGGAGAAGCTCGGCGGCCGCGCCGTCATCAACTCCGTCAACTACGAGGACGGCGACGGACCCGACTCCCGCTTCGCCAAGGTCACCCGTCTGGCCCAGGAGCACGGCGCCGCGCTGATCGCGCTCACCATCGACGAGGAGGGCCAGGCCCGCACCGTCGAGCACAAGGTCGCCATCGCCGAGCGGCTCATCGACGACCTGACCGGCAACTGGGGCATCCACGAGTCGGACATCCTCATCGACACCCTCACCTTCACCATCTGCACCGGGCAGGAGGAGTCCCGCAAGGACGGCATCGCCACCATCGAGGCCATCCGCGAGCTCAAGCGCCGCCACCCGGACGTCCAGACGACCCTGGGTCTGTCCAACATCTCCTTCGGCCTCAACCCGGCCGCGCGCATCCTGCTCAACTCCGTCTTCCTCGACGAGTGCGTGAAGGCCGGTCTCGACTCGGCGATCGTCCACGCGAGCAAGATCCTGCCCATCGCCCGCTTCGATGAGGAGCAGGTCACCACCGCCCTCGACCTGATCTACGACCGGCGCTCCGAGGGCTACGACCCGCTGCAGAAGCTGATGGCGCTCTTCGAGGGCGTCAACACCAAGTCGATGAAGGCCGGCAAGACCGAGGAACTCCTCGCCCTGCCGCTGGAGGAGCGCCTCAAGCGCCGCATCATCGACGGCGAGAAGAACGGCCTGGAGACCGACCTCGACGAGGCCCTCACGACCCGCCCCGCCCTCGACATCGTCAACGAGACGCTCCTCGACGGCATGAAGGTCGTCGGAGAGCTCTTCGGCTCCGGCCAGATGCAGCTGCCGTTCGTGCTCCAGTCCGCCGAGGTCATGAAGACGGCCGTGGCGTACCTGGAACCCCACATGGAGAAGACGGACGCCGACGGCAAGGGCACCATCGTCCTCGCCACCGTCCGGGGCGACGTCCACGACATCGGCAAGAATCTCGTCGACATCATCCTCTCCAACAACGGCTACAACGTCGTCAACATCGGGATCAAGCAGCCCGTCTCCGCGATCCTGGAAGCGGCCGAGGAGCACCGGGCCGATGTGATCGGCATGTCCGGACTGCTGGTCAAGTCCACGGTGATCATGAAGGAGAACCTGGAGGAGCTGAACCAGCGCGGCCTCGCCGCCGACTTCCCGGTCATCCTGGGCGGCGCCGCCCTGACCCGCGCCTACGTCGAACAGGACCTCCACGAGATCTACCAGGGCGAAGTGCGCTACGCCCGGGACGCGTTCGAGGGCCTGCGGCTCATGGACGCCCTCATCGCCGTCAAGCGCGGCGTGCCCGGCGCGGCGCTGCCCGAGCTCAAGCAGCGCCGGGTCGCCCCGCGCGCCACGACGGTCGAGGCCGACGAGCCCGAGCCCGGCGGCCGTTCCGACGTCGCCACCGACAACCCCGTGCCCACCCCGCCGTTCTGGGGAACCCGGGTCGTCAAGGGCATCCAGCTCAAGGAGTACGCGAGCTGGCTCGACGAGGGCGCCCTCTTCAAGGGCCAGTGGGGCCTCAAGCAGAACCGGACCGGCGACGGACCCTCGTACGAGGAGCTGGTGGAGAGCGAGGGCCGCCCGCACCTGCGCGGCTGGCTGGAGCGCCTGCACACCGAGAACCTGCTGGAGGCGGCCGTCGTCCACGGCTACTTCCCCTGTGTCTCCAAGGGCGACGACCTGATCATCCTCGACGAGGCCGGCAACGAGCGGACCCGCTTCACCTTCCCGCGCCAGCGCCGCGGCAGGCGCCTGTGCCTGGCCGACTTCTTCCGCCCGGAGGAGTCCGGCGAGACCGACGTCGTCGGCCTGCAGGTCGTCACCGTCGGCTCCCGGATCGGCGAGGCCACCGCCAAGCTCTTCGAGTCGGACTCCTACCGCGACTACCTCGAGCTGCACGGACTGTCCGTGCAGCTGGCCGAGGCGCTCGCCGAGTACTGGCACGCCCGCGTCCGCGCCGAGCTCGGCTTCGCGGGCGAGGACCCCGCCGACGTCGAGGACATGTTCGCGCTGAAGTACCGGGGCGCGCGCTTCTCCCTGGGTTACGGGGCCTGCCCCGACCTGGAGGACCGGGCGAAGATCGCCGACCTGCTCCAGCCCGAGCGGATCGGCGTCCACCTCTCCGAGGAGTTCCAGCTCCACCCGGAGCAGTCCACCGACGCGATCGTCATCCACCACCCCGAGGCGAAGTACTTCAACGCCCGCTGAACCCGTTCGGCGCACGGTTTCAGCGTGCGCCGGGCCCGTCCGGCGCACGCCAGGGAGTAAATCCCCGCGTCCCTCGTGATCGGGACGTACACTTGTCGGCCCAGTGCAGGCCGGTCTCCCTCCCCGTACCGGGGAGGGAGACCGGCCTTCTCGTCCCTCCATGGAGGTGTGCCGGATGACCAGTACGGTCCCCGCGTCCTTGTTCCGTACCAGCGGAAGCTCCGCCCTGCAGGCGGTCTTCCTCGACATGGACGGCACCCTCGTCGACACCGAGGGCTTCTGGTGGGACGCCGAAGTGGACGTCTTCGCCGACCTCGGACACCGGCTGGACGAGTCCTGGCGCGACATCGTCGTGGGCGGCCCCATGACCCGCAGCGCGGGCTACCTCATCGAGGCCACCGGCGCCGACATCACCCTCGCCGAGCTCACGGTGCTGCTCAACGAGAAGTTCGAGCAGCGCATCGACCAGGGCGTCCCGCTGATGCCGGGCGCCGAGCGGCTGCTCGCCGAGCTGGCCCACCACAACATCCCCACCGCCCTGGTCTCCGCCTCGCACCGGCGCATCATCGACCGGGTCCTGGCCTCCCTGGGCCGCGACCGCTTCACCCTCACCGTCGCCGGCGACGAGGTCGTCCGCACGAAGCCGCACCCCGAGCCCTACCTGACCGCTGCCGACGGGGTCGGCGCCGACCCCGCCCTGTGTGCCGTCATCGAGGACACCGCGACGGGCGTGGCGGCCGCCGAGGCGGCCGGCTGCCGGGTGGTCGCCGTCCCCTCGGTCGCGCCCATCGCGCCCTCCCCGGGCCGCGTCGTGGTCCGCTCCCTGGAGGACGTGGACGTCCCCTTCCTGCGGACGCTGATCTCCGGGCCGTGACCCTTTGAGGTTTCCCTGAGCTTTCTCCGTCACCGCATTTCCCGAAAACGCCGTGACGGAGACGCAGGGCACACGACCGCGCATTGTCCGTGACCGCGACCGTGAAATGAATCCGCCCCCGCCGAAAGCCCGCCACGTGACCTTGGTCACGCAGCGTGCCGGTCGGCGGGGGGCGGCCCTGCGCCAGGTGTCCGGATCGCGGTGGTTGTGCCCTGCCCGTGTGTCCCGATTCGCCTCATCGCGTACGAAACGTACCTGCGCATGACTATCGGGCCCCCCGCATTCATGATCACTTTCCGATTACCCGTACAGCCGCCCGCGGTCCGGCAATACGGCGTCGCCCACTAATCTTTCGCGAGTACTTCGCCGCACCTTCCGAGTGCCCCGGCGCCCCACCCAAGTCGCCGCGAACACAGGACCGATCGCACACCATCCCGGCCCGATCCTCCGCCCCGACCGGGCGGCAGCGGCGGAGTTCCGTACCCGCTGTATCCCAGTGCCGGATGAGGAGAACGTCCAGGATGAACCGCAAGCCTCTGGTGCTGCCGGCCGTGGCCGGTCTGCTCGCCCCCCTGCTCGTCGCCTGTGGCGGATCGGACGAGACCAGAGCCATCGTCGTCGGCACCACGGACCAGTTCCTCGCCACCAGCGAGGCACCCGCGCCCCTCGACCCGGCTTTCGCCTACGACACCGGCGCCTGGAACATCCTGCGGCAGACCGTGCAGACCTTGATGCACGTCCCGCGCGGCGGCGGCGAGCCCGTGCCGGACGCAGCGGAGAGCTGCGCCTTCAGCGACCGGGCCAGCGAGAGCTACCGCTGCAAGCTCCGCGAAGGGCTCACCTTCGCCGACGGCACACCCGTCACCGCCGAGGACGTCAAGTTCTCCGTGGAGCGCGTGCTGGCCATCAAGTCCGACAACGGAACCGCCGCCCTCCTCGCCAACATCGACGCCGTCGAGACCAAGAGCGAGCACGAGATCGTCTTCCACCTCAAGACGCCCGACGCGACCTTCCCGTACAAGCTCGCGACCCCGGTCGCCGGCATCCTCAGCAAGAGCAAGTACAGCGCCGACAAGCTCCGCGACGGCTTCGACGTCGACGGATCCGGCCCGTACACCATGAAGGCCGAGCGCGACGGCGAGCGCATTCTCAAGGTCGTCTTCACGAAGAACGAGAAGTACAAGGGCGACGTCACCCTGCGCAACGACAAGGTCGAGCTGCGCTCCTTCGCCGACGCCGAGACCATGAACAAGGCGCTCGAAGACCGCCAGATCGACATGATGACCCGCTCCATGTCGCTCGACCAGATCACGGAGCTCACCGAGAAGCCCAAGGAGGGCATCGAGCTCACCGAGGTCCCCGGCCTGGAGATCCGCTACCTCGCCTTCAACACCGCCGACTCCTCCGTCGAGGACAAGGCCGTCCGGCAGGCCATGGCCGCCGTCGTCGACCGCGGCGCGCTCGTCAACGAGGTCTACGGTCAGACCGCCCAGCCGCTCTACTCGCTGATCCCCTCCAGCGTCACCGGCCACTCCACCGCCTTCTTCGACACCTACGGAGAGCCCAGCACCGCCAAGGCGCGCTCCATCCTGCGCAAGGCCGACATCACGACGCCGGTGAAGCTGACCCTGCACTACACCACCGACCACTACGGCTCCGACACCAAGAAGGAGTTCGAGGCGCTGCGCGAGCAGCTCAACGCCACCGGCCTCTTCGACGTCACCGTCCAGGGCACCGAGTGGTCCAAGTTCCGCCCCGCGCAGAAGCGCGGCGACTACCCCGTCTACGGCCTGGGCTGGTTCCCCGACTTCCCGGACCCGGACAACTACATCGCCCCCTTCCTCGACGCGGACAACTTCCTCAACACCCCGTACGTCAACACCTCCGTCCGGGACCAGTTGATCCCGCAGTCGCGCCGCTCGGCCGACCGCACCGCCGCGAGCCCCGCCTTCGGGCAGATCCAGAAGATCGTCGCCACCGACGTGCCCGTCCTGCCGCTCTGGCAGGGCAAGCAGTACGTCGCCGCACGTGACGACGTCACCGGCGTCGAATGGGCGCTCAACACCTCCTCGGACCTGCTCCTGTGGGAACTCGGCCGCGGCACCGCCTGACCCCTCAACCAGCTCGGTTACAACCGGCCGCGCAGGGCGTGCGGCCGGCCTGGCAAGAGATCAAGAGGCACGTTCTGTGAAGCACAACAAGTGGCTGACGGCTCCCCTCGCCGCGGGGCTGTCCGCCGCCCTGCTCAGTGGCTGCGGCGCGGAGCAGGGCGAGGGCTCCGCGAGCTCCGGGGACAACGTCCGCGTCGGCATGTCCGACGAAGTCCTCGCCACCGACCCGGCGGCCGGATACGACCCCGGCTCCTGGCTGCTGTTCAACAACGTCTTCCAGTCCCTGCTCAGCTTCCCCAAGGGCACCACGGAACCCGAGCCGGAGGCCGCCGAGAAGTGCGACTTCCAGGGAGGCAGCAAGGTCTACCGCTGCACCCTGCGCGAAGGCCTGAAGTTCTCCAACAGCAACCCGCTGACCTCGAAGGACGTCAAGTTCTCCTTCGACCGCGCCCTGAAGATCGACGACCCGTCCGGCCCGGCGCCGCTGCTCGCCACCATCGACTCCATCGAGACCCCGGACGACCTGACCGTCGTCTTCCGTCTCAAGGCCCCCGACGCCACCTTCCCCAGCAAGATAGCCTCCGGCGCCGGCTCCATCGTCGACCACCGCGAGTACCCCGCGGACGCACTGCGCACCGACGGCAAGGCGGTCGGCTCCGGCCCGTACAAGCTGGAGTCCATCAGCGACACCGAGGCCGTCTTCTCCGTCAACTCCGGCTACCAGGGCACCGCCGAGCCCAAGAACACCGGCGTCACCCTCAAGCTCTACCGCGGTGACCGCGCCGCCCTGTCCCAGGCACTCGCCGACAACGACATCGACGTCGCCTACCGCGGTCTCGCCGCCGACGAGGTCGCCTCCCTCGAAGCCTCCGCCGCCGCGGGCGAAGAGGGCTTCGAGGTCGTCCAGGGCAGCAGCGCCGAAGTCCAGCACCTGGTCTTCAACGTCGACGACCCCGTCGTCGGCAAGCTCGGCGTCCGCAAGGCCATCGCCTACCTCGTCGACCGCGACGCGCTCGTCCAGAACGTCTACCAGTCGACGGCGACCCCGCTGTACTCGATCGTCCCGGCGGGCATCGCCGGCCACAACACCGCCTTCTTCGACACCTACGGCGACCGCCCCGACGCGGCGAAGGCCAAGAAGGCGCTCCGCGAGGCCGGCATCACCGACAAGGTGAAGCTCACCCTCTGGTCCACCCCCAGCCGCTACGGCCCCGCCACCGACCAGGAGCTCAAGGCCATCGCCGAACAGCTCAACGCCAGCGGCCTGTTCAAGGCCACCGTGCAGTCGGTCGAGTTCGAGCAGTACGAGAAGGACATCGAAGCCGGCAAGTACGGCGTGTACGTCAAGGGCTGGGTGCCCGACTACCCCGACGCCGACAACTTCACCGCCCCCTTCTTCGGCGAGGGCAACGTCCTCGGCAACAACTACGAGAACACCACCATCACCGGCAGCCTCATCCCCAGGACCTCGGCCGCCGCCAACCGCACCGACACCGACCAGGACTTCGGCAGGCTCCAGGACCTGGTCGCCGAAGAACTGCCGATCCTCCCGCTGTGGCAGGGCAAGCAGTACGCGGTCTCCCGCGACAACATCACCGGCCTGGAGTGGACCCTGGACGCCTCGACCGTCTTCCGCTTCTGGGAGATCAAGAAGAGCTGACCACCCGCGAACGATGAAAGGGCCCGGCACGCACCACGCGGACGCTGTTGGTTAATTCGG
>NZ_JAGGOS010000153.1 GCF_018614205.1 Streptomyces sp. ISL-36
CGACGGCGGCGAGGACGAGGAGGCCGACGTCGGCACCGGCCCGTACCGGCGCGGGCAGGGCGGCCGTCCGTCCCTTCCGCAGCGAGACGGCAGCCCCGTCACGCGTGCCGAGCGCGGGGGCCACGACCGCGGCCGCGCAGCACACGGCGACGAGGACGGCGACCAGCCACACCTGGCCGAGCGGGATGCGGTCCAGCCGTACGCCGAGCGAGTCGAGCGAGGACCGGTCGGCGAGCAGCCGGGTCAGCGGGCCGGCGAGCAGCGGCGCGATCACGGCCGCGGGCAGCGCGAGCAGCAGCGCCTCGACGGCGGCGAGGGAGGCGATCCGGCGTCGGGAACCGCCGCGGGCCCGCAGCAGTTCGGTCTCCCCGGACCGCTCCGAGCTGAGCAGCCGGGCCACGAGCAGCAGGGCGTACGCGGCGAGCAGCACCAGCTGCACGGCGACGATCATCAGGGTGGACCGGGAGACGAGCAGGGCCCGCTCGGTCTGTTCCAGGACCGTCGGCAGCGAGGTGTGCACGCTCATGGTGGCGCCGAAACGGGTGGTGTCGGCGGCGAGCGCCTTCGGCACCTCGGTCGCCGAGGCGTGCAGCGCGTCCATCCGGCCGGTGGTGACGCCGGTGAAGTCGGCGGTGGCCAGCCAGGACGTCTCGCCCGCGGTGATCCGGCCGGAGCCGAGGACGGCCGGATCGGCGAGGAGCGGACCGTACGTCGTGAACACGACGGTCTTCACCCCGCGGCCGCCGGCCGGGTCCAGCTGCCAGTACAGGTCGGTGAGGTCGGCGGGCCGGTAGACCCCGGTGATCCGGGCTTTCAGCGGCTTCCCGCTGATCCGGTCGGCGAGATCGAGGACGGTCCCCGGCCCGACCCGGAGCCGCTTGGCCGCCTCTTCGGGCACGGCGACCTCGACGGCCTGCGCGGCCCCGATCCTGGCCCCCACCCTGGCCTCGGCCCTGGCTGCGGTCTCGGCTGCGGCGCCGGTGGAGGCCCCGGCCGCGGTGGGCCACGCCCCGGCGACGAGCGCGAGACGGGAGCGGTCGAGCGCGGCGATCTGGGTGAGGTCGGGCTCCCCGAGGCGCGCGGCAGGCTCCTGAAGACTCCGCGGCAGCGCGTACGGCCCAGAGCGCTCCAGCTTCCGTACGCTCACCGGCAGCCCGTCGAAGGCCTTCAGCGCACCCTCCCGGGCGGCGGCGTCGGCGCTCTCCCGCCGCGCCGCCGGCACCTGCCCGGCGATCACCAGCGCGGCGGCGGGCGCGGCACGGCCCCGCAGGGTGCCCTGAAGCGCCGCGTCACCGATGGAACCGGAGAAGGCGGCGAGGGTGGCGAGCACGGACGTCGTCAGCAGGACGGCGAGGAGCGCCGCGGCGAGCAGCAACCGGTGTGCCCTGACGCGCAGAAGTACGAACCCCGTCACCCATCCCCCTGAACACCCCGGGCCCGCCGGAACCGCAGGGCCCACCGAACGCGCCGAGCGCACCGCACGCACGTCGAACGTTCATCGGATGCTTTCAGAGGGCACAGGCCCTGGAAACCGCTTGCACGGGGACCTTGACTGGATCGTGACCGTTATCCGGGTGCAGGGCTCCGGAATGCGTTACTCCGCTGTGTTCACCATCGAAGCCGCCGCGTACGTCAGGTAGTTCCAGAGCTGACGCTCGTGCTCGGGAGCGAGGCCGAGCTCGTCCACCGCGGCCCGCATGTGGCGCAGCCAGGCGTCGTGGGCGGCCTTGTCGACGGCGAACGGCGCGTGGCGCATGCGCAGGCGGGGGTGGCCGCGGTGGTCGCTGTAGGTGCGGGGACCGCCCCAGTACTGGATGAGGAAGAGCACGAGACGCTCCTCCGCCGGGCCGAGGTCCTCCTCGGGGTACATCGGGCGCAGCAGGGGGTCCTCCGCGACTCCCTGGTAGAAGCGGCGGACGAGGCGCCGGAAGGTCTCCTCGCCACCCACCTGCTCGTAGAAGGTCTGCTCCTGAAGCGTGCCGCGCGGGATCTCGTTCACCGTTCCATCGTCTCAGATGCCCCGGCCGAGGACGGGAGGACTAGGACCACCGCCGGACGCACCGGCGACAGCACCCGTGGCGGCACCGGCCGGGATGCTCGCCTCCTCGGCCGGCGCGCAGGAGAGTGGAGGCATGGGCGCACAGGTGGATGTCTTCGCCGAGGACGGCGCGCGGGCGCGACGGGACCTCGTGCGGGAGATCGAGGCGTACGGGGCGCTGCGTGACCCCGCCTGGCACGCGGCCTTCTCCGATGTGCCCCGCCATCTGTTCGTCCCCTTCTACTACGTCTCCGGGATCGGCGGCTACGAGCGGCTCTGGTGCGGTCACCCCGACCCCGCCCGCCGCGCCCGCTGGCTGCGCGGGGCCTACCGGGACGAGCCGCTGGCCACCCGGGTACGGGACGGGGAGCTGGTCTCCTCCTCCAGCCAGCCCTCCCTGATGGCCGAGATGCTGGAGGCGCTGGACGTACGGGACGGGCACGACGTCCTGGAGATCGGCGCCGGCACCGGCTACAACGCCGCCCTGCTCAGCCACCGGCTCGGTGCGGGCCACGTCACCACCGTCGACCTGGACGAGGAGATCACCGAGTCCGCCCGCGTCCATCTCGCCGCCGCCGGGTACAAGCCCACCGTGATCACGGGCGACGGCGCCCGCGGCTGCCCCGAGCGCGCGCCCTTCGACCGGATCGTCGCCACCTGCACCCTGCCGTCGATCCCGTACGCCTGGCTCACCCAGTGCCGCCCCGACGCCCTCGTCCTGACGCCGCTCTCCACGGGGCTCGTGCTGCTGCGGGTGCGCGACGGCGCCCACGCGGAGGGGCGGTTCCTGGCCACGTCCGCGTACTTCGTCGCCCTGCGCGGAGGGAACGCCCGCTTCCCGCGCCCCCGGCCGATGGGGCTGCCCCGGCAGGCGTACGAGGACGACCGGTTCCGGTTCCTGTTCACGCTCGCCGAGGAGAGCCTGGACGCGCGCGAAGCGCTCTCGCTCTGGCAGCGCGAGGGGCGGCCGGAGCGGGAGCGCTTCGGGGTGACGGTGAGCGAGGGGCGGCAGTGGGCCTGGCTGGACGACCCCGAGGGGCCGTACGCCTGGCCACTGCCGAGCGGGTGACCGTGGTCCGGCGAACCGGCGACGGGCGAACCGGCGAACCGGCGCCGGTGAACCCGGTCCGGTGCTCCGAGTCCCGGCGAACCGCGTCCGGTGACCCGGCTCCCGGTCAGCCGCGGCGGATCGTGATCGTCGTCCAGGCGCCGACGTGCACCCGGTCGCCGTCCTGCAGCGGGACGGGGACATAGGGCTGGATCGGCTCCTCGGCGCCGTTGATAGTGGTGCCGTTGGTGGAGTTCTGGTCCACCACCGCCCACGAGCCGTCCGGCTGCTGCACCAGCACGGCGTGCTGGTGCGAGACGCCCGGGTCCTCCGGCGGCACGGACAGATCGATGTCGGGCGACTCGCCGGTGGAGTGCCGGCGGCGGCCGATGCTGATCTGGTTGCCCTGGAGCGGCAGGTGCTGCTCGGGTGAGTACGCGGGCAGGTTCAGGCCCGTCGCTTCCGGACCGCTGCGCTGCATCATCGCCATGAAGTAGTCGCGGTCCGGACCGATGAAGGCCGACCAGTTCCTGGGCGGCTGCGGCGGCTGGTACTGCTGCTGGGGAGGCTGCTGCTGCGGCTGCTGGGGTGCGTGCTGCTGCTGCGGAGGCTGCTGGTGGTGCGGCGGCTGCGGCTGGGACGGGGGCTGCTGCTGCGGCGGCTGCGGACGCTGGGGCTGCGAGGGCGGCGGCAGCATCCAGTCGTCGTCCGCGCGGGCCGGCGCCTGCGGCTGCTGCTGCTGCGGCGGTGCCTGGGAGGGGCCCTGGAAGAACGACGGAGGCGGAGGCGGCGGCCCCTGCTGGAATCCCTGCCCGTGCTGCGGCGCCTGAGGTCCCTGCGGCGCTTGCGGCTGCTGGGGCGCCTGCGGCGGCGGTCCCTGCTGCATCGGCGGACGCTGCGGCGGCGCCTGGTGGTGCGTGGGGTCGGCGGAGAGCGGCTCCGCGGGCCGGTTCATCTGCGAGGGCCGCGAGCTCTGGTACTCGTACGGATCCGGCTGCTGCTGCTGCTGCGGCTGCTGCTGCGGGCGCGGCGGCGACTGGAAGCCCGGCGGCAGGTTCAGCCCGGGCGGCGGGCTCTGCTGTGCGGAGGGCGGGGCCACCGGCGTGTACGAGGTCGCCGTGTTGGTCTGGAAGTTCCAGCGGCACTCCTCGCAGAACGGGGCCATGGCCTCGCGCGGGGTGCGGCACTGCGGGCAGAGCTCCGCCTGGGCGGTCGCGTTCGGGTCGTAGCCGCCGGGGGCGGGACCGGGTCCGGCGGGGCCCGGATATCCGTACGCGGGAGGCGGCGGCGGGGGAGGCGGCGGTACGGCACCCGCCGGCGCACCCGCCCCGGCCATGCGATGGCCGCAGACCTCGCACCAGTCGTCGGAGACCGACTGGTGTCCGTTCGGGCAGGTCGGCATGTCGGTGCTTCCCCCTCTCGTCCTCCGGCCCCCTGGCCGGGCTACTTCTTGACGCGAACGGTCTTGGTGGAGCGGGTCTCGAGAGTCATCTCGTCCGCTTCCGCGACCTTCGCCTTCAAACGCACAGTACCTGTCGCCGCGTCGACGACGTCCACCACCTTCGAAAGCAGTTTCGCAGTGTCCTGGTTGCCGGAAGCGGCCGCCAGCTGCACCGCGCGCCCCAGTTTGGCGGTCGCCCCGTCGTGGTCACCGGCCTTGCGGGCGTCCAGTCCCTGCTGGATGACCTGGGCCAATTCGGCCTGGCCGGTGTAGTGGGCGACCTGCGGATTGATCGACGTGGACATCACCATGTCGTCCGTCCACACCGCCCGTACCAGGCCCTGGCCCAGCGTCTTCGGAGCGCCTCCGCCCGGGTCCGGGACGATCAGCGAGACCCGGGCGGCGAGCATCTCCTGCCCGACAGCGGCCTGCGGAACCCGGACGCAGACGTGGTAGTCGCGCGACTCGTCGCCCCACGAACCGGTCGGGTAGTCCCCGGCCCGCGGGCCGGCCTCGGTGCGGCGCCCGGTCAGCTCCTCGACCGTCGGCGCCACCTGCTTCACGAACCCGATCTCCACCCCCACCGGCGTCCACAGGCGCAGCGCGACATCGGCCACCTCCTTGCCCATGGTGTTCTCCATCATCGAGGTGAAGTCCGCGGCCAGGTTCGTCGGATCGGCCACGATGTCGGCCGTGCCGAGCAGCGCGGAGGCGATGCCGGTGACCTCCTTGACCTCCCAGTCCGTACCGACACCGCGCGCGTCACAGGTGAACCGGCCCGCGCAGGCGTCCAGCGCGGCCCGCAGGTCCTCCGGCGACTCGTGCTCGTTGCGGCCGTCGGTGAGCAGGATGCCGTGCCGGATGGACACGTCCGCCGAGGCGAGGAGCCGGTCCGCGAGGCGCAGCCAGGTGCCGATGGCCGTGCCGCCGCCCGCGTTCAGCCGGCGCAGCGCGTCCTTGGCCTGGGCGCGGTTCGGCCCGTCGGCGACGGCGAGGCGGCCGTTGCCCGGATAGACCTCCTTGGCCACGTGCGTGCCGGCGACCACGGCGAAGGAGGTGCCGTCGCGCAGGGCGTCGATGGCGGCGGCCGTCGCGTCCCGCGCGCCGCGCATCTTGGTCGGCGGGTACTCCATCGAACCGGAGCAGTCGACCATGATCACCACGGCGGCGTCGGTGCCGGCCGCGTGCCCCATGAGCGCGCCGCCGCTGGTGCCGCCGCCGGTCGAGGTGACCGTGACGATGGCGCTGACCTCCCGGCCGCCCTCCGGCAGGAATTCGTTCTGATACACATCCACCGAGAACTGCGGCTCGTTCGACTTGGAGAAGTTCGCCATCTGATTCGGCTCCTCGACAACGACAGCGTGTACGGGACAGGGGGGCCGACGACCGCTCAGGCCGATCCTGCCCCTTGCGGCGAGAGGGTGAACGGCAGCAGCGCCACCGTTACGTTGTCGTGGCCCCCGCCGTCGAGGGCGTGGCCCACCAGTACCTGGGCGCCGTGCAGCAGACGCCCCGTGGCGTCCGCCGGGACGACCCGGGCCATGTCCGTGGCCGACTCCGCGTAGTTCCAGAGCCCGTCGGTGCAGACCACGACCAGTCCGGGCCGGTCGGGCTTGAACGCGGAGGTGTGCGGCTCCAGTTCGTACGCGTCGGCTCCCAGCCAGCCGGTGATGGCGTGGGCGCGCTCGTCCGCGTACGCCTCCGCCTCGTTCATCAGACCCGCGGCGACCATCTGGGCCGCCCAGGAGTCGTCCTGGGTGAGGCGGGCGGGCGGGCAGGTGCGGTCGTCCGGCACCCAGTACGCCCGACTGTCACCGACCCAGCCGACGATCAGCAGGCCGTCGGCGACGATCGCGCCGACGATGGTGCAGGCGGGGGCGTTCTGGTGGCGGTGCGGATCGTGCTCCATGGCGTCCTGGCCGGGCTCCTCGGCCAGCGCGTTGACCGCCTCGGCCGCCGCGACGATCGCCTCGTGCATGGCCTGCTGCGGGTGCGTGCCCCGGGGGAGGGCGGCGAGCAGCGCCTGGTCGGCCGCGTGGGCGGCGGCCGCGGAGGCCTCGTCGGGTCGGGTCGCCGAGGAGACGCCGTCGCAGACGATCGCCAGGGTGGCCGGGGAGCCGTCGGGCAGCGCGGTGGCGGAGACGGCGAAGGCGTCCTCGTTGCGGTGGTGGCGCAGGCCGCGGTCGCTGACGGCGGCGACGGAGGGCAGTTCCCGCTCCATGTGGTCGCGCTCGCGCGGCTGCGCGTGCCCGCAGTTCTCGCAGTAGCCGTCGGGGTCCACGTGCCCGGCCCGGCAGGCGACGCACAGCTTCGTCCCGGCGGGCGGGGTGGTAGGCCGAGGCACGGTCGGCTGCGGAGAGGGGGGTTGCGCGGCGGCGGCCCGGGGGTCGGGTGCGGCCAGCGCGAAGTCCCCGTCGGACGTGGACGTGGACGTGGGCGCGGGGGTCGGGGCGGGCGTCGGTGCCGGGACGGTGCCCGCGGCGAGGGCCGCGAGGCCGTCCCCGGAGGTCGCCGCCGCGTGCGGCCCGTCCGTGCGGACCGGGATCGTCGGCAGGTCCCGGGCGGGCGGGGCCGCCGGTGCCTGCGGCCCGGGGGAGGCCGGTGCCTCGTGCAGGGGGGTCTCGGGCGGCTGCGGCGGGGACCCCGGGGTGCCGTGCGGGGGCGTCGCCGGAAGGTCATGGCCCCCCGAGTCCATGCCCGGGAGGTCGCCGGGGTGCTGGGTCGAGGTGGTGAGCGAGCCGGGGTCGCGGGCCGGGGGCTCCGGCCAGCTCACCGGCGTACCGATCACCACGGTCGGGCGGTCGGGCTCCGGCGCCGTCGCCGGTACGGCCGACAGGTCGTATCCGCACGCCCCGCAGAACCGGTCACCCGACTCCAGCGGCTCCGCGCAGCCCGGGCAGGCGGCGAGATCGTGCTGGGGCATCTGGGACATACTCACACCCACGTCCGGGGGCGGAAACGGTTGGCCCGCTCCACCAGTTCGATCCTCTCCTCGCCCCGCTGAGCGAGCCGGGCGAGCACCCGGTACGAGCGTTCGAGGCCGAAGCGCAGTCCGCGCTCGTCCAGTTCACTGCCGAGCAGCAGCGTGCCGCCGGGCCCCGCTCCGGGACTTCCGGAGAGTACCCAGTCCAGCGCCGTGCCGAGGACCTCCGTCGACAACTGCTCCCGGCGCACCGCGTCCAGACCGAAGCCCTGGAGCGCGGAGACCTGGGCCGCGGCCGCCGTCAGGTCCTCGCCGAGCGGGTCGTGCGCCGGGCGCCGCCTCAGCCGCGCCCGTACGGCGGCGACCCTGGCCGCGGTGTAGTGGATGGAGGCCTCCGGTACGGACTCCAGGGTGCGTACGGCTCCCGTGCGGTCGCCGGCCGCGAGCCGCACCCGGGCGAGCCCGAACGCGGCGCTGACGTAGCTCGGGTCGGTCGCCCACACCAGGCGGTAGTACTCCGCGGCGTTGTCCAGCTGTCCGAGCACCTCTGCGCAGACGCCGAGCGCCAGCTTCGGCGCGGGCTCGCCCGGGAAGGCGTCGTAGACCGCGTCGAAGGAGAGCGCCGCGTTCTCGCGGTCACCGGTGACCAGGGAGGTGACGCCCCGGTACCAGACCACCCGCCAGTCGTCCGGGTACTGCTCCTCCAGCGTGGCGAGCGCACGTCCGGCGGCGCCCAGGTCGCCCATCTCCAGCCGGGCCCGCAGCTCGCGCAGCCGCAGCTCCACGGAGGGTGCGGGCGCGGTGTGCAGGGCGCTGATCAGCTCGGCGGGCGCGGAGGCCATCAGACCGGCGAGGAAACCGGCGTTGGGGTCGCCCGGGTCCACCCGCGGCACGGGCAGCGCGAGCGAGGCGGCCCGTCCGTCGAGCGGTCTGAGGAACGCACCGGTCGCGGGCAGGGCACCGACTTGCTCGTTCCCGACTTGCCCGTTCCCGACCGGCGCGTTCGCGACCTGTGCGGTCGCGCCCCGCTTCCGGCCGCCCGGCCGGCGTGCGCCGAGCGTGGAGACGTCCTCCGTCTGTTCCGCGAACAACTCGGTGTCCGTGACCCGTACTTCCGTGCCGAACAAGGTCGAGAGCGCCGGGCGCGGGCGGCCCGACTGGAGGGCGACGACCTCGCGCAGGACTCCGGTCAGCTGGTCCGCCATCTCCTGTGCGGAGGCGAACCGGCGGGCCGGGTCCGGGTCCGTCGCCCGGACCAGGAGGCGGTAGAACGACTCGTACGTCCGGAAGACCTCGATGTGCTCCGGGTCGGGCAGCGAGTCGACGAAGACGTTGGTGTAGCCCTGGAAGTCGAACGTCAGCACGGCCAGGGTGCGCGCCACCGTGTAGAGGTCGCTCGCCACCGACGGGCCGACCTCGGCCACCTCCGGCGCCTGGTAGCCGACCGTCCCGTAGATCGCGGACTCGTCGTCGTCCATCCGCCGGACCGCGCCCATGTCGATCAGCTTGAGCTGGTCCTCGGTCTGGATGGCGTTGTCGACCTTGAAGTCGCAGTACAGCAGGTTCCTGCTGTGCAGGTGCCCGAGCGCCTCCAGCGCCTCGATCCCGTACGCGCACGCCTGCTCCACGGGCAGGGGATCGCGCCGGCCGTCCACCGTGCGGCGGTCGTTGGCGATCTCCTTGAGCGACTTGCCGCCGACGTACTCCATGACGATGTACCCGTCCAGGGAGCCCGTGCGCTGGTCGAGGTGCTCGACGAAGTTGTAGATCCGGACGATGTTGGAGTGCTCGATCTCGGCGAGGAAGCGGCGCTCGGAGATCGCCGCGGCCATCGCGTCCTGGTCGCCGGTGTCGAGCAGGCCCTTGAGGACCACCCACCGGTCGGAGACCGCCCGGTCGACGGCGAGGTAGACCCAGCCGAGACCGCCGTGCGCGAGACAGCCGGCGACCTCGTACTGGCCGTGCACGATGTCACCGCCGCGCAGCTTCGGCACGAAGGAGTACGGGTGTCCGCACTTGGTGCAGAAGCCCTCCGTACGGCCAGGCCGGTCGCCCCGGGAACGGCCCACCGGCGCCCCGCAGTCGGAGCGCGAGCAGAATCGCTTCCGCTCGGGAACCTCGGGGTTCTCCATCACCGCGCCACGCGGGTCGGGGCGCGGCACCTCGGGCATCGTCACCAGACCCGCGCCGAGCCGGTTCCGCCCGGACTGCGCGGTCGAGGAGCCGGAGCTGCGCACCGAGACCGAACGGCCGGTGCTGCCGCCCGACAGCGAACGCGAGAGGCGTCCGGAGACCGAACGGCGCGACGTCGAGGAGCGCGACGAGCGCGAGCTGGACCGGGCCGAGGCGTGCGAGCCGGCCCGGGAGGAGCTGGACCCCGAACCGCCCTTGCCGGGCACGGCCATCCCGGTCGGCGTGGACTGCAGCAGGCCGCCGGGCGCGACCACCGGGGCGAGCCCGCAGGTGTCGCAGTACAGCTCGCCGCCGCCCATGTCCTCGTACGATCCCTCGCACGACGGACGCTGACAGGTGCTCACCACGGCCTCCCCGCTCACCACTGACTCCCCCTGGCATCTCTGGGGCCGGACAGAACCTCCGCCGCGGCCTGCTGGTAGCGCAGCACCGCCTGTTCGGCGACCCTCAGGTCGCACGGCGCGCTCCACAGCATCCGGCGCGCCGCGTCGTACCGCTCGATCAGCACCGGGTCCTCCGCCGCACCGAGCCGCGCCACCTTCGCCTTGTACGCGTCGAGCCGGCCGCGCAGCTCGGCGCGGACCGCCAGCGGCGCGGTCACGGCGGTCAAGGACTCGCGGGCCCGCAGCAGTTCGTCCTCCGCCTCCCGCTCCAGGGACTCCAGGAGCGGGGAGAGCCGGTGCCACCGGGCGTGCCTGCGGTGCTCGGCGGCCGCCGCGAGCCGCTCCTGGAGGGCCGTCGGCGGACCGCTGACGGCCGGCACCTCGGAGGCGGCGATCTTGGCGAGGACCTCGCCGCGCGCCACCCGTGCCTCGGCGAGCGTCCGGTCGGCCCGGGAGAGCACGTCCCGCAGCCGCAGCAGCCGCTCCTCGGAGTCCTGCCGGACCGCGAGGACCGCCTCGATCTCCCGCCGGATGTCCTCAAGGGCCCGGGCCGCCCGGTCGTACCGCGTGGTGTCGGGCCGTCCGCCGCCCGGCGCCGAACTGCCCGTGGCGGGCTGCCAGAAGGCCAGCGGGTCGGAGACGACCTGGGTGCGCAGCGCGGTCAGCTCGGCCGTGATCGTCTCCAGTTCGTCGCCGGCCGGGTGCTCCCCGGGCCGTACGCCGACCGAGTGCGCGAGCGAGCGCGTCCGTCCCAGCTCGGCGGCGAGGAGATCTATCCGGGCGGGCAGCGCGGACCAGACGGCGTCGGCGGTCACGACCACGTCGAGGGAGGACGCGTACAGCTCGTTCATCCGGTGGACCAGGCGCTCCAGGCTGAAGCTCTCGGCGAGCCGTGCCGGGCCGGTGAGGGACGGGGACGGGGGCTGCTGTGGCCCGCCCGCGACGTGCACGCTCTCGCCGCGCAGCCGGTCGGTCAGCTCCACCAGCTCGTCCCGGCCCGGCCAGCGGCGGCGGGAGCGCAGCTCACGGGCTTCGTTCAGGGCGTCGGTGTACGCGTCGAAGTAGGTCCAGAGCCGCGTGATCACGGACTCCGTGACCAGCCAGCGCTCCCGGGTCGTCCCGGTCAGCTCGGCCCCTTCGAGCAGCCTGCGGCCGGCGTGGTCCTGGAGTGCGAGGAGCGAGTCCTCGATCGCCTTGTGCTCCGCGCCGAGCCGCGCCAGCGCACGGTCCACCTCGTCCCGGTCCATCACCGGCCCGGGGGGTCCCGTGACGCCCATCGATCACCTCTCGCTCTACTTGTACTTCGGTGCGGGCGGCCCGGATATCCCGGGCAGGTCCGCCTTGAGCCACTTCGTGTACGCCGCCTGCCAGGGTCCCTGCCGGTACTGGACGAGGACCTGGTTGACCCGGCGGACCAGGTCGTCGTTGCCGAGCTTGGCCGCGACACCGTAGTACTCGGTGGTGAACGGCTCGCCCTTCAGCTCGACCGCCGGGTCCTGGGCGGCCTGGCCGGCCGCCAGCGCGTTGTCCGTGACGACGGCGTCGACCTCGCCCAGCTGGAGCCGGGCCAGGCAGTCCAGCTGGTTGGGGACGGTGAGCAGGTCCTTGTCGTCCTTGGTGCCGTCGCCCTCGTCCTTGAAGACGGCGCCGAAGGAGTTGTTCTCCAGGGCCTCGTAGGCCGTGGAGCCCTCGGCCGTGCAGACCCGCTTCCCGCTCAGGGAGGAGTCGTACCCGGTGATCGTGGAGACCTTGGGCGCCAGGACCTGCTGGCCGGCCTGGAAGTAGGCGGTGGAGAAGGCGACCTGCTGGATCCGCTTGCAGTTGATCGTCATCGTCCGTACGACGAGGTCGACCTTGCCGCTCTCCAGGGCCGCGATCCGCTGGTTGGTGGGGATGGTCCGGAAGACGATCAGGTCTCGGTCGCCGAGGATGTCCTCTGCGAGGGCCCGGGCCAGATCGATGTCGAAGCCCTCCAGCGTGCGGGTGCCCGGGTCGCGGTAGCCCCAGCGGTAGCTGGACTGGTCGACGCCCACCACGAGCTTGCCGCGCGCCTTGATCGCGTCGATCGAGGGCCCGTCGGCACCGGAGGGCCTGAGCGAGGCCTCCGGGTCCTCGCAGCTGTCCGCCCTGACGTGCACACCAATGCCGACGCCGGGGCCGGTCACCTCCGTCGCGCCCCCGTCGCCCCGGCCGCCGTGGGCGAGCGGCAGCAGGGTCAGCGAGGCGGTCAGTCCGCAGGCCACGGCCATCGCCGCGACCCCGCCCCAGCCGCGCAGCCGTCCCAGCGGACGGCTGCCGAGGAGGCGTCCGCCGAGCCCGGCCGGGCCGCGCATCCTCGCGCCGTCGACGCCGTTCCGCATCCCGCCCCCTCTCACCGGTACTCCGACAACCTGCGGTTGATGCCCAGGACGGCGCCCGCCGCGCCCAGCACTCCGAGCGCGGCCGCGCCCAGCGGCAGCGCGGTCAGTGCCCCACGGCCCGCTTCGGCGGCGCGGGTGAACTCGGACTGCTCGTGGTCCAGGGCCCGCTTCAGGGCGGCGTCGACCTGGTCGAAGGACTGGCCGGTGGAGTTCTTCGACCCGATCACCAGCTGCAGCGCGCCCTCGAAGTCGCCCGCGTCGTCCTTGCCGCGGGCGCCCTTGTGGCGCTCCTGCCACTGTGCGGTCCGGTCCGCCGCCGCGGCCAGCGGGTCGCGCCCGGCGTCGTCGTCGGCCAGCTCCCGGGCCTGGGCGAGCGCGCCGGTCAGCGCCGTCATGCTGCTCGCGTAGTCCGTCTCGTACTTGTCGTTCTTTCCGTCGTCGGTGAGGACCGCGCCGCGCGCGACGAGGGTCAGGTTCTCGTTGGCCCGTGCCTTGAGGGAGCTGATCCGCGCCGTGGTGAGCACCTGGAGCGAGTCCTGGCCGTGCGCGCGGGCGTCGTTCAGCCCGGCGCGCGCGACGCCGTGCGCGGCCAGCAGCCAGAGCAGGACGACCACGGAGGCGGCCGTGGCGGCGACCAGGCCCTGGTTGAACACCCGGTTCGTCCGGGCGTAGGTGCGGCGCTGCGCCCAGATGAGGACGGTCAGGGCGAGGATCCCGGCGGCGAGGGAGAGGAACGGCCAGTCGCGGGCGTCCTCGTCGTCCTCGTGCAGCCGGGCGGTCTCCGCCTCGTACAGCCGCTCGGCGGCCGGCAGGAGCTCGGTGGTCATCGTCCGGTTCGCGTACCGCAGGTAGGCACCGCCGAGCGGCAGTCCCTGCCGGTTGGCGGCCCGGGCCCGCTCGATCAGTCCGGTGTAGCGGGGGAGCTGCTCGTTGAGGGTGGTGATCTCGCGGCTCGACTCGGCCGAACCCTCCGTGCCGGCCGCGGCCTTGACCAGGAGCCGGGACGCGGTGCCGATGTCGTCGGCGTACCGCTTCTGGACGTCGGCAGGCTCCTGCGCGCCGGCCAGGAAGGCGCTGGCGGCGGCGGTGTCGGCGTCGGCGAGCGAGCGGTAGATGGCGGCGGCGTCCGCGCTCAGCGGCTGACTGCGGGTCACCACGTCGTCGGCGGCGGAGGCCCGGTCGGCGACCTCGAAGGCGGTGACGGCGCCGAACGCGACGACCAGCAGGGCCAGGACGGCGCCGAGGATCTGCAGCCGGCCCGGCTCGGTCGTGGCGGCGCGGCGCAGGCGCTCGCGG
>NZ_JAGGOS010000154.1 GCF_018614205.1 Streptomyces sp. ISL-36
GGGGCGGCGGCAAGCGCTGTCGCGGGAAGGGGGGGGTCGGTCAGGGGGGTGGCAGGTGCCGGGAGCGGGTGTGCGGGTCGCGTACGAGGAGGCCGAGGGCGGGGCCGTGCAGGGCGGCGTCGTCGGGCCGGGCCAGCAGGGCGAGGGCCGCATAGCGCAGGAGGGCGCGGTCGGCGCCGGTGGTGACGCGCCCCGCGACCAGCCTTCCGTAGATGGCCGCCGCGGCCCGGCGCTCGGGCCGGCCGTCGTCGTGCGCCCAGCGGTCGACGGCCCGGCACACGGCGGACGGCTCGTCCTCGGCGAGCGCGCCGAGCAGCCCGTCGGCGAGCGGATGGGCGGTGGCGACGAGCGCTTCGCACAGGTCGTCGACGGCCAGGTGCCGGTGGGTGTGCAGCAGCGCCTGCGCGGCGGTGGCGACGGTCGCGTGGGGCGCGGCGGCCAGCGGCCGCGCGTCGCCGAACCAGCGGCACAGCAGCGGCTGTACGCCACGGGGCTCGGCGACGAGCCGGGCGGCGACGGCGTCGAGGTAGCGGGGCGTCGCCGGGTCCGTCCCCGGCGCGGCGTCGGCGGGAACGACCCGCCGCAGCAGGTCCATCCGCTCGTCCTCCCCGATCCGCAGGGCCTCCCAGAACGCGGGGCCGAAGGGAGCGAAGGCGGGGGCTCCGGTACGGGGGCGGGGGGCCGGGCCGCCGTGTTCGGCGGCGGCGAGGCGGTCGGCGAGGTGGCGCAGGACCGCGAGGTGGGCCCGTGGGTCGTCGACGCGCAGAAGAGACTCGGCAAGGAGGCGGCCGCCCCACCAGGCGCCGTCCGTGGCGTCCAGGCCGGCGTCCGCGAGGCGGGTGAGCGCTTCGACCAGGCCTCGCAGGCGCGGCGCGAGGGCGGCGGGCCCCTGCTCCCGGTCCATCAGGAGCAGGGCCTGAAGGACGGGGCCGATGCGGTGGCGCGGTACGGGCAGCGTGCGCGGCGCCTCCACGGCGGGTCCGGACCCCACCGTCGACGCCACCGCCCCGTAGCCCGGGCTACGCGGCGCTGGGACACGCGCGCCCGCCGACCACCCGCCGAAGGCACCCCGCGGACCGCCCGGCGACACCACTGCCGAGCCCAGCGCGCCGCCGCCGACGGACACCTCGGCGGAGCTGTCACCGGACGAGGGCGCCGCTGCGGAGCCGTACCCACCGGACGAGTGCGCCGCTGCGGAGCCGTTCCCGCCGGACAGCGGCTCATCGGCCGAGCCGAGCTCACCGGGCCGAGCCCCTCCCGCCGAGCCGAACCCACCGGCCGGCGGCCCCTCGCCCGAGCAGGGCCCACCGGCCCAGGGCCCTCCTACCGAGCCGAACCCACCGGACAGCGCCCCTCCCGCCGCGTCGGGCTCACCGGACGGCGGCCCTCCCGCCGAGCCGAACCCACCGGCCCAGGGACCTCCCGCCGCGCCGGGCTCACCGGACAGCGGCCCCTCGCCCGAGCCCGAGACCCACGCAGCAGATCCGGTCCCCGCCGCCGGTGTAGCCCGGGGTGCATCCGGGTCGGAGGGGAGCCGGGCCGGCCGGGGCGGGGCGGTCTCGTGGAGGCGGTGGACCAGGGCGGACAAGGCGCCGTCCACGTCCAGGTGGGCGCCCTGGATCCAGTCCGCGAGCTCCTCGTGGCCGAAACGGTAGCCGGAGCCGGCGGGGACGACGAGGCCCTCGGTCAGGACGGCGGAGGCCCAGCCGCTCCGCCAGGGGAAGATCTCCTCGAAGGACTCGCGGTCCAGTTCGCCCTGCCCGGGGCCCAGGCACCGGCGGGCGGCCTCGTGGACCCGCCCCGCGACCCGCGCGGCGAGGCGGCGCACGGCGGTGCCCCGGACGAGGGGGCGGGAACCGGCGGCGATCCGTACCGCGATCCGCAGACACATCAGGTCCACGTACGCGCCGAAGATCTCCTCGCGGCGAGGACGGCCGGGCACGTGCCCGGGCAGCGCCGCCCGTACCTCGGCCAGCAGCCGCAGCGCGAGCGGATGCCGGGCGTCGGCAGCGGCCAGATCGGTGGCGGCGAGCCCGTACCGCTCGCGCACCACCCGCGCCTCGTCCTCCGAGAGGTCCCCGAGCAACACGGCGCCGCGGGGCGACAAGGCCCCGGCCTCACCGGCCCGGGTCCCCGCGCTCGGTCCGGTGGTCGGGCAGGGCCTGGCCGGTGGGGCCGGTCGGTGCAGGACGGACCGGCTGTAGAGGCCGCTCGCTTGCTCCCAGTACTCCGGGCGGCAGCCGAGCATCAGGCGGACCCCATGGGTTCCGAGCCAGTGCTCGGTTCCCTCGGTCCATGCGGCGAGTCGGTGGGCGAGCTGCGGAGTCATCTCCTCCGGGCCGTCGAGGATCACGAGCAGTGGGCGGCCGGCCGCGCGGGCGAGGGCCGCGGACCGCTCGGCGGTGGCGGTGGTGACGTCGCCGAGGGTTCCGGAGGTGGCGACGATCCGGCCGGCCTGGTCGAGGGCGCGGCCCACGGCGTCGGCAACCGAGGCGTCGGCGGCCCGCAGGTCGGCCCCGCGCAACCAGACCGTGGGGGCGGGTGCTGGGCCACCGGCACGGCGGGCGCAGTGGGCGGCAAGCGCGGTGGTGCGGCCGGTGCCGGGGGCGCCGACGAGCGCGAGGACCCTGGCCTGTGAGGCGGCGAACGCGGAGAACTCCCCGGCGAGCCCGGCCCGTTCGACGGGATCGGTCCACGCCCGTGGGGCGCCGACCGATCCGGTGGAGGTGGCGGTGAGCTCCAGGACGCCCGCGAGGTTGAGGTCCTGCCCGTAGCAGGGAACCGTGGCGGCGTTGCGTCGGAGCAGGGCGTCCAGCGCGCCGACGGACGTGAGGGGCACCGCGTATCCGGCGGCGTGGCGCTCGCCGCGCAGCGCGGTGCCGAGGACGGCGATCACGGCTCCGGTGGCGGGGTCGACGACGGGCCCGCCGGCGGCCTGCCCGCCGAGCCGCAGGGCCTCGGCGCCCTCGGTGCCGATGGCCAGCTCCAGGGCGTGGCCGATCGGGTGGAAACGGTCGGTGGCGAGATACGTGACGGAGGCGGGGCCCAGGACCCGTGCCTCCCGCCAGCCGTGCGCGGCGATCCGGACGTACGTCCCCGGCTCGATCTCCGTCCGGGCCGTGATCGGCAGCGGACGCGTCCCGAGCCCCTGGGTCCGTACGAGTGCGAGGCCCGACTCGGGCAGGGCGGTGACGGCGCCCGCCTCCACGTGGCATGTGCGTTCGCCGGGGCCGTGCGGGTCGGGGGCGCGCAGGACGAGCCGCGCGAGCCCGTCGACGGCCTCGTGGCTGGTGACGACCGTCCCCCGGTCGTCGGCGACGAACCCCGTGCCGCGCGGCCGGCCCGCCGGATCCCAGATCCGTACCAGCGTCGCCAGGTCCCCGCGTCCCATGGTGTCGACGGTAGGTCGACGGTGATCACCCCGAGAACCACACCGGGCGAACGCGCCCCCGGGCGCTCCCCGGTTCACTCCGAGCGCCTGCCCGAAGGGGTGAATATGCGGAACGCGGTGGGGAGAAAGTCCCGGAGGGGGGTCGTGGAGCGGGCACGCGCGCGTGCCCGCTCACGATGACCGGAACGGGGAGCGGGAGAGGACGGAGCGGCTCAGCCGAAGACGGCCAGGCTCCTGGCCTTGCCCTTCTGGTCTTCCACGAGGGCCAGCAGACGGCCCTCCGGTCCGAAGACGGCCACGGGCCCGGCCGGATACGACGGCATCTCCAGGCGGACGCCGTTGAGGAGCAGCTTGGCCCGCTTCTCGTCGACGTCCCAGCGAGGGAACGCCGCCGCGGCCGCGTCGGCGACCGGCATGACCGTGAGCTCCTCCTGGAGCTGGTCCAGGGTCCTGGCCGAGTCCAGCTTGTACGGGCCGACCCGGGTGCGGCGCAGCGCGGTCAGGTGTCCGCCCACGCCGAGGCCGGCGCCCAGGTCCCGGGCGAGCGCTCGGATGTACGTACCGGAGGAGCAGACGACGGAGACGACGAGGTCCATGACCGGCGTACCGTCCTCGGCGACCGCGTCCCGCACGTCGTACACGCGGAAGGACGAGACCGTCACCGGACGGGCCGGGATCTCGAACTCCTCCCCGCCGCGCACCCGCGCGTACGAGCGCTTGCCGTCGATCTTGATGGCGGAGACCTTCGACGGCACCTGCATGATGGCGCCGGTCAGCTCCGCCACGCCCGCGTCGATGGCCTCCCGGGTCACCTTGGAGGCGTCGACGGAGGCCGTGATCTCGCCCTCGGCGTCGTCGGTGATCGTCGTCTGGCCGAGCCGGATGGTGCCGAGGTACTCCTTCTCGGTGAGCGCGAGGTGACCGAGAAGCTTGGTCGCCCGCTCGACACCGAGGACGAGGACACCGGTGGCCATGGGGTCGAGCGTGCCGGCGTGGCCGACCCGGCGGGTCCGGGCGATGCCGCGCATCTTGGCCACGACGTCGTGCGAAGTGAAGCCCGACGGCTTGTCGACGATGACAAGCCCGTCGTGGGGGCCCCTCCCGGCGGTAGCCGGGGGAGTCTTGGTGGGCTGCTGGCTCATTCGGTGGTGGTGCCCTCTTCGTCCTCGTCATCAGGCTTGCGGTACGGGTCGGCGTCGCCGGCGTACGTGGCACCCGAGGACGCCTGTCGCACCTGGGCGTCCGAGGCCCGCGCCTTGTCGAGGAGGTCCTCGATCGTCTTGGCGGTCTCCGGGAGGGCGTCCGCGACGAAGGTCAGCGTCGGGGTGAACTTCGTCCCGGCCGCGGCGCCGACGGCCGAGCGCAGGATGCCCTTGGCGCTCTGCAGTCCGGCGGCCGCGCTGGCCCGGTCCTCGTCGTCGCCGTAGACCGTGTAGAAGACCGTGGCCTCCCGCAGGTCACCGGTGACGCGGGTGTCCGTGATGGTCACGTGCGTACCCAGGCGCGGGTCCTTGATGCCGCGCTGCAGCTTCTCGGCGACCACCTCCCGGATGAGGTCCGCCAGCTTCTTCGCCCGCGCGTTGTCGGCCACTGGTCCTTCTCCTTCTTTGCCTTGCTCAATCAGTCTTCATCAGTGTGGAGCCTGCGTCGTACCGACAACAGCTCCACCTCGGGCCGGGCGGCGATCAAGCGCTCGCACCGGTCCAGTACGTCGGTGAGGTGCCCCGTGTCCCCCGAGACCATCGCGACGCCGATCTCGGCCCGCCGGTGGAGGTTCTGGCCGCCGACCTCCGCCACGCTCACCGCGAACTTGCGCTGGAGCTCGGCGACGATCGGCCGTACCACGGAGCGTTTCTCCTTCAACGAACGAACGTCGCCGAGGAGCAGATCGAAGGACAGTGTCCCCACATACATGTATGTCCGGATGTCCCGCCGGTTCGGGTTCAGTGGCCCCGCCAACGACTTGGCAGGGACACAAGAACCGTACACGCAACGGCCGGGGCCGATCGACGGAAATAACTTCCGCCGATCGGCCCCTGCTCAACTCTGCGATCGGACGCGATCAGGCGCGCGGCTTCTCGCGCATCTCGTACGTCGCGATGACGTCGTCGATCTTGATGTCGTTGAAGTTTCCGAGGTTGATACCGCCCTCGAAGCCTTCGCGGATCTCGGTGACGTCGTCCTTGAAGCGGCGCAGACCCTCGATGTTGAGGTTCTCCGCGATGACCTTGCCGTCGCGGATGAGGCGCGCCTTGGTGTTGCGCTTGACCTCGCCCGAGCGGATGAGGACACCGGCGATGTTGCCCAGCTTGGACGAGCGGAAGACCTCGCGGATCTCCGCCGTACCGAGCTCGACCTCTTCGTACTCCGGCTTGAGGAGGCCCTTGAGCGCCGCCTCGATCTCCTCGATGGCCTGGTAGATCACCGAGTAGTACCGGACGTCGACGCCCTCGCGCTCCGCCATCTGCGCGGCACGGCCGGCCGCACGGACGTTGTAGCCGATGACGATGGCGTCGGAGCCCATCGCCAGGTCGATGTCGGACTCGGTGACCGCACCCACACCACGGTGCAGGACCCGGATGTCGACCTCTTCACCGACGTCGAGCTGGAGCAGCGAGGCCTCGAGGGCCTCGACCGCACCGGACGCGTCGCCCTTGATGATGAGGTTGAGTTCCTGGACCAGACCGGCCTTGAGCACCTTGTCGAGGTCCTCGAGGGACACCCGGCGGACGCGCTTGGCGAAGGCGGCGTTGCGCTCACGCGCAGCGCGCTTCTCGGCGATCTGACGGGCCGTACGGTCCTCGTCGACCACCAGGAGGTTGTCGCCGGCACCCGGAACGTTGGTGAGACCGAGCACCAGGACGGGAGTCGACGGGGTCGCCTCCTCGACGTTGTTGCCCTTGTCGTCGAGCATCGCCCGGACGCGGCCGTACGCGTCGCCGACCACCACGGTGTCGCCGATGCGCAGCGTTCCGCGCTGGACCAGGACGGTCGAGACGGCACCGCGACCGCGGTCGAGGTGGGACTCGATCGCAATACCCTGCGCGTCCTGGTTCGGGTTGGCCCGCAGGTCGAGCGAGGCGTCCGCGGTGAGGACCACGGCCTCCAGCAGGGAGTCGATGTGCAGACCCTGCTTGGCGGAGATGTCGACGAACATGGTGTCGCCGCCGTACTCCTCGGCCACCAGACCGAACTCGGTCAGCTGACCACGGACCTTGGTCGGGTCCGCACCCTCGACGTCGATCTTGTTGACCGCGACGACGATCGGGACGCCGGCGGCCTTGGCGTGGTTCAGCGCCTCGATCGTCTGCGGCATGACGCCGTCGTTGGCCGCGACCACGAGGATCGCGATGTCGGTCGACTTCGCACCACGGGCACGCATGGCGGTGAACGCCTCGTGACCCGGGGTGTCGATGAAGGTGATGCGACGCTCTTCGCCGTTGACCTCGGTACCCACCTGGTAGGCACCGATGTGCTGGGTGATGCCACCGGCCTCGCCCGCGACGACGTTCGTCTTGCGGATCGCGTCGAGCAGTCGGGTCTTACCGTGGTCGACGTGACCCATGACGGTGACGACCGGCGGACGGGAGACCAGGGCCTCTTCGCCGCCCTCGTCCTCGCCGAACTCGATGTCGAAGGACTCGAGCAGCTCGCGGTCCTCCTCCTCGGGGCTGACGATCTGAACGGTGTAGTTCATCTCGTCGCCGAGCATCTGCAGCGTGTCGTCGGAGACCGACTGCGTCGCCGTGACCATCTCGCCGAGGTTCATCATCACCGCGACGAGCGACGCCGGGTTGGCGCCGATCTTCTCGGCGAAGTCGGTGAGGGACGCACCGCGCGACAGGCGAATGGTCTCGCCGTTGCCGCGAGGCAGCATCACGCCGCCGACCGACGGGGCCTGCATGGCCTCGTACTCCTGGCGCCTCTGCCGCTTCGACTTGCGACCACGACGCGCGGGACCGCCGGGACGACCGAAGGCGCCCTGCGTGCCACCACGGCCACCCGGACCGCCGGGACGGCCACCGAAGCCACCGGGACGACCGCCGAAGCCGCCGCCACCGCCACCGGGACCACCCGGACGACCGCCGCCGCCACCGGGACCACCGGGACGACCGGCGAAGCCGCCGCCGCCACCGCCGGGACCGGCCGGA
>NZ_JAGGOS010000155.1 GCF_018614205.1 Streptomyces sp. ISL-36
CCTGGAATCCCTCTACGGGCTAGGCACCGACCTGACGGTCACCAAGGCACGTGAGGAACCCAAGGCGGGCGAGCAGGCGCAGCGGCCGAGGTTCCAGTTCGACGCCAAGGAGGACGGTGAGGAGCAGAGCAGCGACCGGCTGATGGTCCAGGGGTTCCAGACTCTCCCGGCCTCCACCGTCGCCACCGTCGCGAAGCAGGACGGCGTCGCGCAGGCCGTCGGAGGTCTCAGCCTCACCAACCTGAAGATCGACGGAGAGTTCGAGCGGGGTGAGTTCAAGCAGGTGCGCCCGGCCCAGCCAGGCGGCCCGGACGGCGGGTCCGGCGGGTCGGGCGGGTCGGGCGGGTCCGGCGGCTCAGGCGGCGGGGGAACCGTCGAAGGCGGTGGCGCCGCCTTCGACGTCAACTCCTTCACCCTCTACGGCACCGACGTCACCGCCCCCGACCTCGGCCCCCTCACCACCTCCACCGTCACCAAGGGCCGGACCTTCACGACCTCCGAGACCGACGCCGAGGTCGTGGTCGTCGACAGCGCCTATGCCCAGCAGGAGGGCCTCGACGTCGGCAAGACCCTCACCGTCAAGGGTGTGGCGTTCGAGATCATCGGAATCGCCACCGCCGACAGCGGTCAGGCCGCCGCCCAGGTCTACCTCCCGCTCCAGCAGGCGCAGACCCTGTCCGACTCCAAGGACAAGATCACCACCGTCTACGTCCAGGCGACCGACTCGACGCGGATCGAGGCCGTCAAGAGCGCGATCCGGAAGAACGTCGCCGGCACCACCGTCACCACCTCCGCCGATCTCGCCGAGACCGTCTCCGGCTCGCTCGACACGGCCGCCGATCTCGCCACCAGCGTGGGCAAGTGGCTGTCGTACGCCGTTCTCGTCGCCGCGGTCCTGGTCGCCGGGCTCCTCACCTCCTCCGCGGTCAGCCGCCGGGTGCGGGAGTTCGGCACCCTCAAGGCGCTCGGCTGGAAGAGCGGCCGGGTGACCCGGCAGGTCATGGGCGAAGCACTCGTCAACGGCCTGATCGGCGGCACGCTCGGTATCGCCGTAGGACTGGCCGGCGCCTACCTCGTCACCGCCATCAGCCCGACGCTCACCGCTGAACTCGGCTCCGGCGCACTGACGCGAGGGATCGGCGGCGGAGGCGGGGGCCGGGTCTTCGGCGGCCCGATGTCGACCACGAGCGGCCCCGGCGGCGCGGGCGGCAGCACCCTCGACATCGCCCTGACCGCCCCCGTGAGCCTCACCACCGTCGGCCTCGCGGTGCTCCTCGCCCTCGGCGGTGGGCTCGTCGCGGGCGGCTTCGGCGCCTGGCGCGCAGCGCGGCTGCGCCCGGCGGACGCGCTGCGCCGCGTCGAGTAGCCCGAACCCTCTCTACGTACCGCAGGAGTTGCACCCATGTACGAACTCACCGGCGTCACCAAGCAGTACCGCAGGGGCCAGGAGAGAATCGACGCGCTCGCCGGCATCGACCTCACGATCAGCGAGGGCGACCGGCTCGTCATCCAAGGACCCACCGGCGGCGGCAAGTCCACCTTGCTGCAGATGCTCGGCGGACTCGACCGGCCCACCCGGGGCAGCGTCATTCTCGACGGCATCGACCTGGCGAAACTGTCGGAGAGCAGGCTGACGACCGTACGCAGCCAGAACATCGGCTTCGTCTTCCAGAGCTTCAACCTGATCCCGACCCTCACCGCCCAGGAGAACGTGGAGACGGCGCTCGTCCCCCTCGTCGTCAAGGCGGCCGAGCGGCGCCGCCGGGCGGCCGAGGCGCTGGAGTCGGTCGGCCTCGGCGAGCGGCTCGGGCATCTCCCGTCCGAACTCTCCGGCGGTCAGCAGCAGCGCGTCGCCATCGCTCGGGCCCTGGTGAAACGACCGAAGGTGCTGCTCGCCGACGAACCGACCGGCAACCTCGACGAGTCGATGCGCGACGAGATCGTGGAACTGCTCGAAGGGCTCTGGAAGGAACACGGGCTGACTTTCGTCATGGTCACCCACGACAGCGCCATCGCCCGGCGCGCCCCGCGTGTGGCGACCATCCGCAAGGGCCGGATCACCGTCAAGGAGAACCGCGAGGCCCCCGCCCCGGCGAAGGCGAGCTAGGGGCTCTCGGACCTCCCCGGCCGGAGCACGCGTCGACCGAAATGAGGGGGAGCCGCCACGGAAAGACCTGCCGCCCCGGCGCCCGCGCGGCGCCGGGCCCGGTGGGCGACAACCCCCCCGCAGGGCCCCGGGTGCTGCGATGATGTCCGGCGTCACGTACGGGCGTACGACCGCACGGCGTACGCATCATGACCCGGGGGGGTTCGTGGGAACGATCGGGACCGCGCTGAACGAGCTGAGATCCGCACAGAAGTCCGCGAAGGGGGTCTCGCTCTACTCGCGCTTCGTCAACCGCCCGGTGGGCCGGTACCTCGCCGCCGGCGCGTACGCAGTCCGTCTGACTCCCAATCAAGTCACGTTCATCAGCGTCGCCTTCAGCTTCACCGCCGTCGGTGGAACGGCCCTCGGCGCACCCTCCTGGACGCTCGGTCTGCTGATCTGGCTGGGCCTCGCCGTCGGCTTCGCCTTCGACTCCGCCGACGGGCAGCTCGCCCGGCTGCGGGGCGGCGGCAGCCCGGCGGGGGAGTGGCTCGACCATGTCGTGGACTGCGCGAAGATCACCGCCCTGCACCTCGCCGTGCTGATCGCCTTCTACCGGCACCCCGCACACTTCGGCACCACCGACCACGCCTGGCTGCTTGTCCCCCTCGGCTTCCAACTCGCCGCCGTCGTCACCTTTTTCGGCGGACTGCTGACCGAGAAGCTCAAGCCCCGGCCGACCCCCGGAGCGCAGGCCCCCACGCCCTCCACCCTGCGCGCGGTGGCCCTGCTCCCGGTCGATCACGGCGTCTTCTGCGTGGTCTTCCTGCTGTTCGGCGGCGGAACGGTCTTCCGCTGGGCGTACACGGTGCTCGGCGCCGCAGCCGTCCTGTTCCTCGTCGCGTTCCTCGCCAAGTGGTTCCGCGAACTCAGCGAAGTCCGTCGCTGACCCCGGCCACGCCGGCCGTCGGCTCGGCGTCCTGCGTCAGGATGTCCAGCACGCGCCGGAGCTGCGTGCTGGACGTGTGCACCGTGTACGGGAAGTAGACGATGTCCACCCCCACGCCCGCGAAGTCCCGCTCCAGCCTGTCGCCCTTGGGCGTGCCCCGCCAGTCGTCCCCCTTGAACAGCACGTCGAACCGGACCTGCTGCCAGGTCTCCAGCTTGTCCGGAACCGTCTCCACGAACGCCGCGTCGACGTACTTCACGTTGCGCACGATCTCCAGGCGCTCGACCAGCGGAATCACCGGGCGGCGGCCCTTGGCGAGCTCGGCCATCTCGTCCGAGACCACGCCCGCCACCAGGTAGTCGCACTGGTTGCGGGCGTGGCGAAGGATGTTGAGGTGTCCTATGTGAAAGAGGTCGTAGGCCCCCGGCGCATAGCCGACACGGTACGGCCTTCCTGCGGTCATGTGTGAAACCCCCCAGGTGCTTTCGCGCTCCCCAGCGCGAAGGAGTTCCGACGATAGCGTGCACATTCCGTTCGGAGTGGGTGAACGACTAGGGTGAAGACGGGTTCACGTCCGGGGGAGAGGGGCGCTCGCGTGGGGGAAGTGGCGGCGGACGGGGGAAGCGGCGACGGTACGCCGGTCATACGGCGGCGCCTGTTGATGGTGTCCACCAACTACGCGCCGGAGCACGCCGGAATCGGCCCGTACGCCACCCAGATCGCCGAACACTGGGCGCGTCGCGGTCACGAGACCCATGTTCTCGCCGGCATGCCGCACTACCCGTCCTGGTCCCTCGACCCCGCATACGCGGGAGTCTGGCGCCGTACCGAGGAGCGCGCAGGAGTCGTGGTGCACCGCAGGCGCCACACCGTCCCACCCCGCCAAACCGCCCTGAGACGCGCCGCGTTCGAGGCGAGCGTACTCGCCCACGGGCTGCTCGCCCCGCCCGCCATGGCCCGGCCCCACGCCGTCCTCGCCCAGATGCCCAGCCTCGCCGGCGGCATCATCGGCGCCCGGCTCGCGGCCCGTTGGCGCGTCCCGTACGTGCCCGTCGTCCAGGACCTGATGGGCGCGGCGGCCGCGCAGAGCGGCATCCGCGGCGGCGACCGGGCCGCGGCACTCGCCGCACGGGCCGAGTCCTACGCCTTGGGCCGTGCCACGCTCGTCGGCGTCATCCACGAGACCTTCGTCGACAAGGTCGCCGCCCTGGGCGTCGACCCCGCCCGGATACGTCTCGTACCCAACTGGTCACACGTGCCGAGCCCTTCGGCACCCCGGGCCGAGACCCGGGCTCGGCTCGGCTGGGGCGAGGGCGAGACCGTCGTCCTGCACTCCGGCAACATGGGCCTCAAGCAGGGCCTCGACGTGCTCGTCGAGGCGGCCCGCCGCGACCCGAAGATCCGCATCGTGCTCCTCGGCGACGGCAACCAGCGCGCCCACCTCGAAGAGCTCGGCGCGGGGATCGACAACCTGGACTTCATGAAGCCCGTCGGCGACGAGGAGTTCCCCGACGTGCTCGCCGCGGCCGACGTCCTCGCCGTCACCCAGCGCGCCTCGGTCCTCGACATGAGCGTGCCGTCCAAACTGACCTCGTACTTCGCGGCCGGACGGCCCGTCGTCGCCTCCGTCGCCGCCCAGGGCGGCACGGCCCTCGAAGTGGAGCGCTCGGGGGCCGGCGTCCTCGTTCCGCCGGAGAACCCCGAAGCCCTGCTCGCCGAGGTCCGTAGACTCGGCGACGATCCGGCGGCCGCCGACGCGCTCGGCGCCCAGGGGCCCCGCCACGTCGAGGCCCATCTGACCCGGGCGGCCGGACTCGCCCGGATCGACGCACTGATCGACGAGGCTCTGGGGGGTCCGGGCACGTGACGCACACGCATGTCAACGCGGTGGAGGACGACGAACCGGAGCTGCTGCGCGACCAGTTCCGCCAACTCCTGCGCTACCGCTCGATCATCGGCGCCGGAATCGGGATCGGCCTCCTCGGCGGCGTCTGGTTCGGGGTGTCCAACGCCGACACCTACGTCGCCACCAGCCAGGTCGTGCTCCGCGCCCCCGTCAACGACCCCTTCAACCCGAGCGTGTCGCAGGACAAGACCCTCAACATGGGCTCCGAACGGCAGACCGCGCTCAGCAGCAGCGTCGCCGCGGAGGCCGCCAAAAAGCTCGGCTGGACGGGCACCGTCGGCAAGCTCCAGAAGGACCTGCAGGTCACCAACCCGCCCCAGAGCCAGGTCCTCCAGTTCACCTACACCGCCGACACCCCCCAGGCCGCCGCCGACCGGGCCAACGCCGTCACCCAGGCCTACCTCGACCTGCGCAGAAAGCAGTGGAGCGACCTGCGGGCCACCATGCTGGAGGGCCAGCAGAAGCAGCTCGACGAGGTCGCCAAGAAGCACGACCAGAAGACCAAGGAACTCGACCGGATGCCCGACGGGGCGGCCCGCGACGCCGAGTACGGCGTCAAGACCAACCTGCTCAACCGGATCAACGAGCTCGACGCCCGGATCAGCCAGCTCAAGTCGCTCGACATGTCACCGGGAACCGTCATCCGCACCGCGAGCCCCCCCGGCTACTCCGACGGCCCCGGGCTGCCCATGAGCCTCGGCCTCGGCGCCCTCGTCGGCGTGGCACTCGGCCTGCTCGCCGCCTGGGTCCGGCTCGTCTTCGACCCCGCGCCGCGCTCCGCCGGTGACGTCGCCCGCGCCGTGCGCGCCCCCGTCCTCGGCACCCTGCCCCGCGGGGCCACCGACGTACTGCTCGCGGACGACCACACGGACGCCCGGATCGCCGAGGAGTACCGCTCCGTCGCCTTCCGGCTCGCCTACGACCAGCGGTTCGCCGACCGCCGAAGGCTCCTCGTCGTCGCTCCGCGCGGCTCCGACGACGACGCCGCGGTCGCCGTCGCCTCCCACCTCGCCGCCTCCTTCGCCGAGACCGGGAAGGACGTCCTGCTCATCGAGGCCGACCTGCGGGACCCCACGCTCGCCGGCCGCCTGCGCGCCCACGCGGCCGCCGCCCCCCGGTGGAGCAGCCCGGCCGAGCAGGACGAGGGCGGCTGGCCCACCCGGCGCCGGCTCACCGTCGACGCGGGCGAATCCGGCTCCTTCGGCCTCGTGCCGGGCGAGCGGGTACGGAACGTGGCGCGCGCCCTGACCGCACCCCGGGTCTCCCGGCTGATCGCCGAGGCCGACTCGCCCAACTCCACCGTCGTCGTCCTCGCCCCGCCGGTCCTCAACTACGCGGACGCCCTCGCCCTCGTCGACCGGGTCGACGGCGTCCTCATCGTCTGCGACCCGCGCGGCGTCCACCGCGCCGACCTCCAGCGCATCCGAGAACTCATCGCGGGCGCCGGCGGAACGGTCCTGGGCGCCGTCGTGCACACCCCCGGCAGGCGCCGCGGAGCCAAGCAGCCCGCGAGCCGCCGAGGAACCGGCGGGCGCGGCCGCCGGCCACTGCGGCCCACCGACCCCGAGGAGTTCGTCGCGGAGCCGGAGCAGATCATCCTCGGCGACGGCTCCGACACCGTCGCCCTGCGCTCGCTGCGCGCCCAGGACCTCCGCACCGGTGACATCCGCGCGGGCGATCGGTGAGACGTGCCGTCACCGTCGCCGCCTCGGTCCTCGACCAGGCGGCGTCCAGCCTCACCAACATCGCCGTCCTGGTGATCGCGGCGAGGGCGTCCAGCGCGGACGGCTTCGCCGCCTTCTCCCTGGTGTACATGACCTTCACCGTGCTGCTCGGCCTCAACATGGCCTTCGTCGGGCAGGCCGTCGTCCTGGAGAAGGGCGAGGACGACCGGGTCGCGGGGGCCGCCCGCTCCGCCGTCGCGTTCACCGCCGCCGCCTCGGCACTCGCCGCGCTCCCGCTGCTCGCGGCGGGAGCCGTCCTCGGCGGCGACACCGGTCCCGCCTTCCTCGCCCTCGGCGCCGTCCTGCCCGTCGTCCTGGTCCAGGACGGCCTGCGCTACAGCTTCTCCGCACTGCGGCAGCCGCACCGGGCCCTGGCCGCCGACACACTCCGGCTCGCCTGCGTCGTACCCGCCCTCCTGCTCCAGCCGTACGACACCTCACCGGCCCGTCTCGTCCTCGTCTGGGGCCTGTCCGCGCTGCCGGCCGTGCTGCTCGGGCTCACGCTCCTGCGGCCGCTCGTGAAGAACCGGCCCGGCGAGCCACGCCGCCATCTGCGCAAGGACCACCTCGGCCGGCGCTTCGTCGTCGAGTACGCCGTCGGCAGCGCCTCCAGCCAGCTCGCCGTCCTCGGGCTGGGCCTCTTCGCCAGCCCCCTCGCCGTCGGCGCGCTGCGCGGGGCCTCCACCCTCTTCGGGCCGCTCAACGTCCTGCTCACCTCGGTCAACGCCTTCGCCCCGCCGCTTCTCGGCCGGTCCGGCTCCCGCCGCGCGACCGTACGGGCCGCCGCCGCACTCGGCGCCGTCCTCGCCCTCCTGGCACTCGCCTGGGGCGCCGTGCTCTTCGCCCTCCCGGAGCGCGTGGGCCGCCAACTCCTCGGCGCCACCTGGCACTCCGCCGCCGGCTTGCTGCCCGCCACCGCAAGCCAGTACGCCGTGATGGCGCTGGGCACCTGCGCCCTGGTCACCCTGCGGGTCCTCAGCCCCCGCGCCACCCTCTCCGTACAGGTGGTCTTCTCGCTCCTCGCGGTCGTCCTGATGCTCGGCGGCTACCTCCTCGCCGGCGCCGTCGGCGCGGCCTGGGGCCTCGCGGCCGGTTCCGCACTCAAGGCCGTCGCGGCCTGGACGCGCGTGGCCCGCACCCGTACCGAACCCGCCGCCGACCAGGACGACGGGCGTCAGCGCAGCGCGGCGCGCTTGTCCTGACGCCAGGTGGTGACCAGCGCGACGCAGATCAGCGCGATCGCCACACGGCCCGAGGCCTGCAGCAGCGGGCCGCGCAGCAGGATGAAGGAGTAGCCCGCCACCAGCGGCACCACCAGCGAGATCAGACTGCCCGGCGGCGCCCTGCGGGTCCCCCGCCGGGCGAACCTCCCGTCCACGCGCGCCGCGGCATAGCCCATCCCCGTCATCCCCGCGGCCATGCCCACCGCACCGAAGTCGATCCACAGCTCGGCCCAGACCGGCGAGGACAGATTGGTGTTCACCGTCCCCATCCACTGGCCGACCATCACCCCCGTGTCGCGCGGCTTGCCCGGCCACACCGAACGGGGCACCGCGAAGAGCACGGACCCGGCCAGCTGACGGCCGTAGCGATGGCGGCTGCCCGAGTTCACCAGCGTGATGGTGTTGGCGAACATGCCGACCTGGTCGTAGTCCTTGAGCGCCAGCGGCTCCAGGACCGACGTCGTCTCGACCGGGCGGTAGTTCTTCTCGTCGTACCGGAAGCGGTCCGAGAACGGGAAGACGACCAGCGCCATCACGACCCCCAGACTCAGCGCCGACCGGTACATCGCGGCGCTCACCGGGAAGACGGTGAACAGCAGCGAGAACATCACCGTGAGGAACCAGTACCGCGGGTTCGAGATCGGGTTGTTCACCACGCAGTTGAGCAGCACGAGGGACAGGAAGACCGCGATCACCAGAGGGCGCCGCCGGGCGCGCCGCGAGGTGACCAGCCAGCGGCAGTACACGAGGAGCGCGAAGAGCGCGGGCACCGTGCCGAAGCCGCGCAGGAAGGCCTGCCCGGCCTGCGAGTCGGCCTGCGAGACGCCGGCCTCCTCGATCCCGGCGATGATCTCCTGGCGGCTGGAGAAGAAGACCGCGGGCCCACCCAGTTTGACGACGAACAGACCGCTGCACGCGAAGGCGAGCAGGACCAGCAGATGGAGCCTGCGCCGGTGGACCAGCGCCGGGCGCTCCTCGGCCCGCCGCGAACCGCCCGGCCGGCCCCGCGCCAGCAGCGAACCGAGGTCGAACGCGGCGCAGCCGACGAGGACCAGCGCCACCGCCGTCGTCAGATCGGAGCGGGGCCCCACCACCGGAGTCGGCACACGCCCCAGCACGGCCTGGGCCAGCGGCGCCACCCCCATCGCCATGTAGACGAAGAGCCAGAACGACCCCTGGAGCAGCTTGCGGCGGCTGGTGAGGATCATCGCCGAGAGCCGGGCCCCGGCGTACATGGTCAGCGCGATCTGGAGGTAGTACGCCGCGTCGTGCACCCCCGCACCCGGCTGGATCGCCACCAGCAGCGGCAGGAACACCGTGAACCCGAGGACCAGCGGGATCGACAGGGCGCGCGAGAGCAGGGTGCGCGGCGAGACCGGCGGCGCGAGCAGCAGGGGCGGGGGAGCGGGGGGACCCGGGCGCGGATCCGGCCGCGGCCGCGTGGCCGGACCGCGTACATCGGTCGTCATCCCGCCCCCTGGAATCCCTGGAGTCCCGGCGCCCGGTCCAGGCCCCGAGAGGCCTCGCGCCCCGCCCCCGGAACGTCACTTCGCGGCAGTCTACCGACGCCCCCCTGTGGCCTCGCGTCAACCGTTAGTCTGAACGTCTCGGCGCCTGGGGAGGCGCCGATGGGGGGGGAACTCATGCGGAATCTTCCGGCCTTCACGCTGGCCGGCTACGACAAGGGCCGCGGAAAGCTCGTGCAGGCCCTCTGGTTCGCGGTGATGAACACGGTCTTCATGGCCTGGTTCTGCCCGGCCCGGCTGCGGGTCGCACTGCTGCGGGCCTTCGGCGCGACCATAGGCGACGGCGTGCTCGTACGGCACCGGGTCAGGATCCTGTGGCCGTGGAAGCTGACCGTGGGCGACCACACCTGGATCGGCGAGGGAGCCTGGCTGCTCAACCTGGAGCCCATCACCCTCGGCGCCCATGTCTGCGTCTCCCAGGAGGCGTTACTGTGCGCCGGCAGCCACGACCACCGGGCCGCCGACTTCCGCTACCGCAACGCCCCGATCACCGTCGAGGACGGAGCCTGGATCGCGGCCCGCGCCACCGTCCTCGCCGGGGTGACCGTCGGCCGCCACGCGGTCGTCGCCGCCGGCACCACCCTCCACAAGGACCTGCCCGAACTCACCCTGCACACGGCCGACGGCCGCCGACCGGTCCCGGTGCCCGCGTGAGCGGCCTGCGCGTCCTGCACGCGGTGACCCTGCACAGCCCCACCCACGCCTTCGGCGGACCTGTCAGGGTGGCGCTCAACCTCTGCCGCGGACTGGCCGACCGGGGCCACCGGGCCCGCCTGGTGGCCCTCGGCGACGGCTTCGGCGGCCTCCTGCCGACACAGGTGGAGGGCGTACCCGCCCGCCTCTACCAGGCACGCTCGATCCTGCCCCTCGGCTTCAGCGGCATCACCTCGCCCACGCTGCTCGCCCGGGCCGGGGCCCTGGTCAGGGACGCCGACATCGTCCATGTCCACCTCGCCCGCGACCTGGTGACCCTGCCCCTCGCGCTCGCCGCGCTGCGCGCCGGGCGGCCGCTCGTGCTCCAGACCCACGGCATGGTCGACCCGAGCGACAAGGCGCTCGCCCGGCTCCTGGACGCCGTCGCCGTGCGCCGTGTCCTGCGGGGCGCCTCCGCCGTGCTCCATCTGACGGGGCGGGAGCGCAGGGATCTGGACGCGGTCCTGGGTACACCGCTCACGACCGCCGTACGGCTGGTCAACGGCGTCCCCGCGCAGGAGCCGAGGCCCACGCCCGCCGGCCCGCCCCGTGTCCTGTACGCGGCCCGCCTGCAGTCCCGTAAACGGCCCACGGACTTCGTCGCGGCCGTCCCGGAGATCCTGCGCCACCACCCCGAGGCGTCCTTCGTGCTCGCCGGACCCGACGAGGGCGAGCGGGCCGCCGTGGACGCGCTCGTCGCCGCACTCGGCGTCGGCGACCGGGTGAGCCTGCCCGGGCCGCTGCCGTCCGAGCGGATGCTTCAGGAGCTGCGCCGGGCGCACGTGTACGTGCTGCCGTCGGTCGACGAGCCGTTCCCCATGTCCGTACTGGAGGCGCTGTCGGTCGGTACCCCGGCCGTCGTCACGACCTCCAACGGGCTCGCCCACGACATCGAGGAGGCCGGGGCGGGACGGGTGGTCACGGACGCCGCGGGCATCGCCCCGGCCGTGTCCGCGCTCCTGGACCCCGCCGCGAACGACAGCGCCTCCGCGGCGGCCCGCAAGCTGGCCACGGAGGCGTTCTCGATGGAGGCGGTCCTCGACACCCTGCTCGGTGTGTACCAGGGCGCCCGGCGGGGTCAGGCGGGCAGCCAGGCGTAACACGCCGTGGAGACGAACTCCGCCGTCCCCGCCGGGACGGCGGCCTTCACCGGACCCCGGGCGCCGGTCGCGGGCCCCGCGGCGAGCACCTTCCCGTCGCTGCCCAGCGCCTGCCAGACGCACGCCGGGTCGCTGGTCAGCGCCCGGTAGGTGCCGGGCCTCGGCTGCTTGACCGACCCGTCGGGGAAGCCGGTCCCGGCGGTCACCAGCAGCGGCTTCTGCGCGGGGCAGAGATGGTTCACGGCGGCCTCGGCGTCCGGGACGTCCCCGGCGATGAGGGCGCCGACGGCCGCGTCCCTGTCCCGCTTCGCGGTCCGCTCGATCCGCTGGCAGGACTCCTGGCCGGTCTGGAGCACGGCGGCCGGGTCCATGTTCCGCGGCACCCGCCCGCTGAGATAGGTCTTCTGCTCCGGGGTGAACGAGCCGGTGACCGGCCTGAGTTCGGAGTCGGGGACGACGGGGCCCTTGGAAGGCGAGGGGGTGGGACCGGTCGGGGGCGGCTCGGCCTGGCGGTCCGGAACGGCCGCGGACCGCGTGGGCCCCGCGGTTTTCGGCCGGTTCCCGGTGCCGGCGCCGTCGGCTTGCGACGAGCAGGCGGAGAGGGTGAGCAGCGCGGCGAGCACGGCCACCGCCGTGGCCGGGGACCGGTGCGGGGGACGACGCATGGAAGGACTCCCGTGGTACGGCGGGTGCGGGGCCCGGCCTGCCGGGTCCCGCACCCTGTCATCAAGGATTCAGCACACCGATCACGGGGCGCCGAAGGTCAGCACCAGCTGCGGAGTGCCCTCCGCGGCCGTCGCCTCGGAGGACCAGAGCCACAGCGGGTCCGTCCCGGTGCTGGTCAGCGCGAGACTGTAGGAGCTGCCGAGCTTCGCCGAGATCGCCGAAGTGTCCAGCGCGGCCGAGTAGATCGCCGAACCGTCGGTGGCGCCGGTCAGCGTCCCGATCGGGGCGCCGACCGCCGGACGGTTGTTGTACGTCAGCCCGTCCTCGGTCCAGGGTTCGGTGACCGGGACGACGGACTGGCTGTCCACCGAGCCCGCGCCCGTCATCGTGGTGGTCTTCACCGCGAGCCGGGCGCTCTTGAGGACGGTGCCGGCCGGCGCCGAGGGCAGCGTGAACCGCAGGTACGACTCGTACGCCGAGGTACCGCGCACGGCCAGCGAGCTGGACGTGCCGTAATTGGTACCGGGCGCCCCCGCGTTGGCGTAGGTGTCCTCCGCCGCGGTGACCGTGGTGACCGAGTCGGCCGGCGCGGAGGCCAGGCTGTGGTGCTTGGCGACCTGCGCCGCCGTGAGAGCCGACGGGTAGACGGCGGCCTCGTCGAGTTGGCCGGCGAAGAAGGTGCTCGTCGGGCGCAGCGGCCAGCCGGAGAGGTTGTCCGCACCGACGTGCCAGTAGCCCGGGTACTGCTGGTTGGTGGTGACGCCGTTGGTGCCGACCAGCTTGCCGTCGACGTACAGCCTCATGCCGTTCGGGCCCTGGGTGCCCACCGCGTGGTGCCAAGCACCGTTGTTGTAGGAGCCGGGGGAGGTCAGGGTGCGGGCGGAGCCGGAGTACACGCCGAACACCACGTTGCCGGTGTTGGTCATGTACAGGTGCTTGTCGTAGTTGCCGCTGTTGCGGGTGGTGTTGCTGCCGAAACCGATCAGCTTGCCCCCACGGATCGTCGTGGTTCTGAACCAGGTCTCGACGGTGAAGGCGCCGGTCACGTTCTGCCG
Organism: Streptomyces sp. ISL-36; assembly: GCF_018614205.1. GTDB lineage: Bacteria > Actinomycetota > Actinomycetes > Streptomycetales > Streptomycetaceae > Streptomyces. The sequence continues at coordinate 12,929 of NZ_JAGGOS010000155.1, forward strand.
GCGGTCGCTGTGGATCTGCTCGTCGGTGCCGTTGAGCGCGACGGCCGTGGACGCGCCGCTGACGGCGCCGGGGGTCTGGCGCAGTGCGGGGGCGTTGATGTACAGCCCGCTGTTGTCGCCGTTCGAGGAGTCCGCTGCGTACGGCGTGGTCGACTCGTCGAAGCGCCAGTACAGGCCGGCGCCGTCGGCGATCACCTGGGAGGCGTACGGCTCCGGCGAGGTCGGCACCGTCACGGTCGAGGTGGCCGACAGGCCGCTGGTGTTGCCGGCCGCGTCACCGGCCGTCACCCGGTAGGTGTAGGTCTGGCCGGGGGTGACGTTCGTGTCCTTGACGGAGACCTGGGGGCGCGACCAGTGCAGCGAGTCGCCCTGGACGGTCGCGATCGGTGTCGCCCCGCCGTTGCGGTAGACCTTGTAGGTCAGCGTCGAGTCGTCCAGGTCGAGGCTGGAACGCCAGCGGATCTGCACCGCGTTCGGGGTGACGGCCGCGGCGCTCGCCACGGGCACGGTCGGCGCGCCGGTGTCGGGGCCGGAGGCGAAACGGGTCAGACCCTGTGCGGGGGAGCCGTTCGTGGTGGTGAACTCGCCGCCCACCCACAGGTACTTGGTGGTTCCGGTGCCGGAGATGGTGAAGGCGCGCGGTCCGATGCCCTCGCCCAGGCCGTCGTTGGTGTCGGGGAACCAGCCGAGCTTGCCGGTGGACGTGGTCGGCTGGGCGAGCAGGTGGTAGCGGCGCCCGTCGGGGAACTCGCCGACGCTGGAGCAATCGTGGGCGTGCGAGGCGCTGTAGAGGACGCCCTGGTAGGAGCGGACCGCCTGGGTCGCGCCCAGGCAGGTGTCGCGCCAGCGCTGCCCGAAGTCGGAGAGGTTCAGGGCGATGCGGCCGTCGAAGACACCGCCGCCCGTGCCCTCGTTGCCGGTGTAGAAGCCGGTGGCATCCGTCTCGATGTCCTTCACGACGGAGTTCTGCGGGATCCAGCCGTTGGGGTACGCCTTGGTCACGGCACCGGTCGTGGCGTTCACCACGGCCAGGGCGTGCGAGTCGGCCCCGTTGACCGTGAAGAAGTCACCGCCGAGCAGGACGTGTTGTCCGTCCGGTGTCACCTCGATGGCCCGGCCTGGCTCGTCCGCGTGGGCCGTGAACGGCAGCAGGGCGCCCGCGGTGGTGATCGCGGCGAACCGCTGGCGGGTCTGGCCCTCGACGGTGCCGAAGTCGCCGGCCGCGTAGATCGTGGTGTCGGTGACGGCGAGCGCCCGCACGGTGGCGGGGAAGCTCGGGGTGACGGCCGGCTTCGGCGCACAGGTGGCGATGTCGATGGCGGCGAGGCTGGAGACCGGCGTGCCATTGACGGCGCCGAAGTAACCCCCCGCGTACAGCGTCTTCTTGTCCGGCGAGACCACCAGCGTCCGGACGGTCGCGGTGCCGCTGCCGACGGTGAAGGAGAGGGTGCAGTCGGTGGGTGCACCCGTGGCCGCGTTCAGCGCGGTGAAGTTGACGGCGCTCCTCGGAGTGCCGGTGCCGCCCTCGGGCGGCCGGATCTCCGAGAAGGTGCCGCCCACGAAGACGGTGTCGTTCGCCTCGGCCAGTGCCCAGACGATGCCGTTGGTCTGCCAGGTCGGCAGATCGTCCGCGGTGAAGGCCACCGGCGGCGTCAGGGCCGCGGCCGTCGGGGCCAGAGAGCCTCCGGCTCCGGCCGCGACGGTCAGGGCGAGGGCAGCCGTGAGCCCCCAGGATCTACGCATGTTCCCCCCAGGCGTGATAGCCCAGTAAATTGTGGCGTGAAGTGGTGCAACTGCCATGTGATGGATGCGCACTGTACGACGAAATGCCCGTAGGAAAAGCTCACTTGACCATTCCGGTACCTGCTCCGCAGGGGGCCGGGTCGGCGGCGGGCCGCCCCCCGCGGTTCTCCCGGGGCGGCCGGGCCCGGAGAAGCGCCGGTCAGCGGTCGATGCGCACGGTGGCACCCGCCAACTGGTCCTCGACGAGCCGGACATCGGCCTCGACCATGATCCGCGCCAGCTCCTCCACCTGGACGGAAGGCTTCCAGCCAAGAAGATCGCGCGCCTTGCTCGCATCACCGATCAGCGCGTCGACCTCGCTGGGACGCTCGTACTTGGGGTCGTAGCGCACATACCGCGACCAGTCGAGCCCCGCGTGGGCGAAGGCCGTCTCCAGGAACTGCCGTACGGTCGCGGGGACTCCGGTCGCCACGACGTAGTCGGTCGGTTCGTCCTGCTGGAGCATCCGCCACATGGCGTCGACGTACTCGGGGGCGTACCCCCAGTCACGTACGGCGTCGAGGTTGCCCATGTACAGCCGGTCCTGCAGCCCGGCCTTGATGCGGGCCACCGCCCGGGTCACCTTGCGGGTCACGAAGGTCTCGCCCCGGCGCGGGGACTCGTGGTTGAACAGGACCCCGTTGACGGCGAACATGCCGTACGCCTCACGGTAGTTGACCGTGGTCCAGTACGCGAAGACCTTGGCGGCGCCGTACGGGCTGCGCGGGTGGAACGGGGTCCGCTCGTTCTGCGGAGGCGGTGTCGCGCCGAACATCTCGGAGGAGGACGCCTGGTAGATCCGGGTGTCGATGCCGCTCGCCCTGATCGCCTCCAGGAGCCGCAGCGCGCCGAGGCCCGTCACATCGCCGGTGTACAGCGGAGCGTCGAAGGAGACCCGGACATGGGACTGGGCGCCGAGGTTGTAGACCTCGTCGGGGCGTATGTCCCGGAGCAGGTTCACCAGCGCCACCCCGTCCGAGAGGTCCGCGTGGTGCAGCACGAACGACCGGTCGGCCTGCTGCGGATCCTGATAGATGTGGTCGATCCGCTCGGTGTTGAAGCTGGACGAGCGGCGGACGAGACCATGGACCGTGTAGCCCTTGGACATCAGCAGTTCGGCCAGATACGAGCCGTCCTGCCCGGTGACGCCGGTGATGAGTGCGGTCTTGCTCATACGTGGTGCCCCTCCCCATCGGACCGGCCCCCAGCCGGTCCGTCACTCGCGGATAATCCGTAACCTGCTGTTCTGACACGATCCGGGAAAGAAATCCGGATCTGATGTGTTCTGCTCCCCGAGGGCCTGGCATGATCCGGGCCATGACTGAAGCGACGACGGATCCGACGCCCGAACCGACAGCCGATTCGGCGGACAGGCAGGTGCTCGACCCGGCAGGAACACCGTCGTACCTGCCCGCGCGCGCCCGGATATTCGTCGCGGGACACCGTGGCCTCGTCGGCTCCGCGATCGCCCGCCGGCTGACCGCGGACGGGCACGAGGTGATCACCCGGACCCGCGCCGAGCTCGATCTGCGCGACGCGGCACGGACCGCCGCGTTCCTCACCGAGACCCGCCCCGACGCCGTGGTGCTGGCCGCCGCGAAGGTCGGCGGGATCATGGCGAACAGCACCTACCCCGTGCAGTTCCTGGAGGAGAACCTCCAGATCCAGCTCAGTGTCGTCGCCGGCGCGCACGCGGCCGGCGTCCGACGCCTGCTCTTCCTCGGCTCGTCCTGCATCTACCCCCGGCTCGCCCCCCAGCCCATCTCCGAGGACGCCCTCCTGACCGGCCCGCTCGAACCGACCAACGAGGCCTACGCCCTCGCCAAGATCGCCGGCATCGTGCAGGTCCAGTCGTACCGGAAGCAGTACGGCGCGGCCTACATCTCCGCGATGCCGACCAATCTCTACGGCCCCGGCGACAACTTCGACCTGGAGTCCTCGCACGTCCTTCCCGCGCTGATCCGCCGCTTCCACGAGGCCCGCGAGGAAGGGCGCGAGGAGATCACCCTCTGGGGATCGGGCACCCCGCGCAGGGAATTCCTGCACGTCGACGACCTGGCCGGCGCCTGCGCCGTGCTGCTGCGGAGCTACGACGGCGACGAACCGGTCAACATCGGCTGCGGCGAGGACCTCAGCATCCGTGAACTGGCCGAGACAGTCGCGAATGTGACGACCTATCAGGGCCGGATCGCCTGGGACACCAGCAAGCCCGACGGCACCCCGCGCAAGCTTCTCGACGTCTCCCGGCTCACCGGCCTCGGCTGGAAGCCCGCCGTCCCGCTCCGGGACGGCATCGCCTCGACCTACGCCTGGTGGCGGGAACAGGGTTGACGTCATAGGGCGGCCCGTCAGTACGCTCCGCGACCGTCGACGACGGCGCGGAACGTACGGGCCATGACGTCGACGTCGCTGGTGAACGACCAGTTGTCGACATAGTGCAGATCGAGCTCCACCGTCTCGTCCCACGACAGGTCCGACCGGCCGCTGATCTGCCACAGCCCGGTCATCCCGGGCCGCACGGAGAGCCGGCGCAGCTCCACGTCCCCGTACCGCGCCACCTCCTCGGGGAGCGGCGGACGCGGCCCGACCAAGGACATCGAACCCCGCAACACATTGATCAGCTGCGGGAGTTCGTCGAGCGAAGTACGGCGCAGCACGCGCCCCACTCCGGTCACCCGCGGATCGCGCCGCATCTTGAACATCAGCCCGTCGTGCTCATTGGCCTCGGACAACTCCGCCTTGCGCGCATCCGCGTCCAGGAACATCGTGCGGAACTTCCACATCACGAACGGGACCCGGCCCTGCCCGATCCGCACCTGCCGGTAGAACACCGGCCCCGGCGAGGTCAGTCGTACCGCCACACCGATCACCAGGAAGAGCGGCGCGAGAGCGACCAGGCCGAGCGCCGCACCCCCACGGTCCATCACGGACTTGAGCACCTGCTGCACCCCGTCGCGCACCGGCGGCGCCACCCGGAGCAGCGCCATGCCGGCGGCCGAGGTGGTCTCCAGACGCTTCACGGCGAACTCCACCAGGCCCGGCGCCAGGGCGAGTTCGGTCCCGGCGTCGTGCAGTCCCCAGGAGAGTCGACGCAGCCGCTCACCGGCCATCCGGGCCCCGGCCGCGACCAGGACGACATCCGCCTCCAGTTCGCGGGCGGCCCGGAGCACGGGGGCGGTGTCCCCGTCCGCGGCCTTCGGCATCGAGGCACCGAGCCGGGCGGCCACCGGCGCTCCGGTACGGACCGGCCCCTCGCCGATCGCGACGACGCCGACCACCACGTACGGGTGCTCGGTGCGCCCGGCGAGATGCTCGGCGACGTCACCGGCCGCCGCGGGTTCCCCCAGGACCAGGACACGGGTGACCACCTGGGCCTCCCGGCGGGCGGTCACCAGATGATGCCACGTCAACTTCGTGCAGATCAGCGTCAGTACGGGCGCCGGCACAAGCGCGGCGAGGCAGAGCAGGGGAGGGTGGTGCAGGTCGGCGGCCGCACGGAACACGGCGAGCACGCCGAGCAGGATCAGCCAGTCGTGCAGGACGGGCAGGCTCCCCCGCGACTCCCCCAGTGCGCGGCGCGCGTACCGACGGCGCAGCGCCCGGACGCCGGCCCAGGACAGGGCGGCGACGATTGCGCCGGTGTCGGCGTACGGCTGGTGCTCGGCGTGCAGGATCAGCGCCGCGGGAAGCGCCACTCCGAGGATGTCGACCGACAGTGCGAAGCCCGCGTACCAGCGGGCCTTGGTGCGCGGATGAGGAGAGGCCGGCGATGAACCCGGTCTTGCTCCTGCGGACGTGGTCTCAGTTGTACGGACATGCCACATGTACCCCCCAGGCACGTGTCGATGTTCGCCACCCAGTCCATCGATCCCCTCATCGATGAACAAGCGTCGCAACGCGGAACAGTACGACAAACACGCGCACCTCCGCTGCTGTTCAGGCGAAGGACTCCAGAAGGTGATGGCGCGTTCATCTCGTGACATCGCGGCCCGCGTGGGCACAGCCCGGTCGCACGGCAGGTCCGCCGAGGACGAGTCGACGCACGTGGGGCCATGGGCGGACGGGACGGCGCGAGGTCCCGAGCGGAGGTGGCGTCAGCGGCGGCCGGGCCGCCACTGTGGCGCAAAGCACAACGCTCCCCCGGAGGTGGAGATCGAGGCCGGGTCGAGCCCGTGTCGGGGCCGGATCCGGGCCGAGATCGGCTCCGCACCCACGATGTGGAACGACACGGCGGCTGTCTCCGTCGCCGGTCACCCGTACGGACCGCGTCGGAAGCGGCACCTCCGGGGCGCGCGCGGCCCGTTCGCCACGCTCCGGACGGTTGTTGTCCCACCGGCTTCGATCGGTTGTACTGCTGACAGACGGCAGACCGCAGACCGCAGACCGCGGATTGCGTGACCGCGCAGGCCCTCGGCACAGCCACGACCGGCCGGAAGGACGCCCATGGCGGACATCCCCGCACCACCGTCCCACCCGTCCCGACGGCCACGGCGCACCCCACGGCCCCACCGGGCGCCGGGGCGCCGCCGACTGGTCCCGGGAATCGCGCTGGGCGTGCTGCTTCTCGGCGCCTGGGCCGGCATCGGCACCGCCGACGCTCTGCGCGGTGCCGCTCCCGCCCAGCCGGCCACGGTGCCGCCCGAGGCGTACAGCACCGCTCTGCCCTTCGACCTGCCGCCCACCGCCGAACTGCGACGCTCACCCAAGCTGGTCTTCGCCCACTACTTCACGCCCTACCCGCTCTCCCTGGACAACCAGCCCGCCGATCGGGACTACTACCAGCGCAACTACCTCGCCCCGGGCGGCGAGAACGGCAAGCACAGCGCCTACGGCGGCCTGCTGCGCGACCGGCCGCTGCCCACCGCGCCGGAGAGCGGGAACTGGGAACTGGCCCATCTGCGCCAGGAGATCCGCACCGCACGTGACGCCGGGCTCGACGGCTTCACCGTCGACCTGCTCTCCCTCTCCGGACGCAACCGGGACCGCGCCGAGCTGCTGATGCGCGCCGCCCACGAGGAGGACCCGGGCTTCCGGATCCAGCTCATGCCCGACATGACCTCACTGACCACCACCCCGGCCGCCCTGGCCGATTCGCTCGCGCAACTGGCCCGCCACCCCTCGGCCCACCGGCTGCCCGACGGCCGGCTCGTCGTCTCCCCGTTCAAGGCCGAGGAGAAGGAGCCTGCCTGGTGGCAGCGGATGATGCGGGAGCTGGAGACCCGGCACGGCATCCGCACCGCGCTGGTCCCCCTCTTCCTCGACTTCACTCCGGAGCGGGAGAGGTACGCGGCGATCAGCCACGGACTCTCCGAGTGGGGTGCCCGCAGCGCCAACCGGCAGGACGGCGCCAAGGCCGACGCAGGCCGCGCCCACCAGCTCGGCACCATCTGGATGCAGCCCGTCTCCGTCCAGGACGCAAGACCCAACCAAGGCATCTACGACGAGGCCGGCAACACGGAGACCCTGCGGGCGAGCTGGGAAACCGCCATCGGCTCCGGTGCCGACTGGGTCCAGCTCACCACCTGGAACGACTACTCCGAGGGCACGCACTTCGCGCCCTCGCTGCACAACGGCTACGCCTACCTGGACCTCTCCTCCTACTACCTGACCCGGTTCAAGACCGGCGACTGGCCCAGGATCCTTCGCGACACGCTCTATCTGACCTCCCGGGTCCAGTTCGTCGACGACACACCGCGGGCGATGCGGCAACCCCAGGTGATAGAGCCCCGTGCGGGCACGGCCACCCCTCGGGACACGGTGGAGGTACTCAGCTTCCTCACGGCCCCGGCGAGTGTACGCACGACGACCGGCGGCACGGAGGGGAGCCATCGGGCACCGTCCGGTGTGCACGCGCAACTGCTGCCGCTCCGCACCGGGCACAGCTCGGCGACCGTGGTGCGGAATGGCGAGACCACCACCACGGTCACGAGCCGGTACCCGGTGCGCCGGCCGGTCGACAGGCAGGACCTCCAGTACTACGCGGTGACGAGCGGCCGCGCCCAGCGCTAGGTCGGACAGGCCCGAGGGCGTTGTCAGTGGTCGGCCCTACCGTTCTCGACATGACGACGAAGACCTATCTGGAGCTGTCGCAGGACGGCGGCGGCGCGCACAAGTTCTACGAAGTGACGGTCGACGGCCTGGTGGTGTCGGTCCGTTACGGGCGGATCGGTGCGGCCGGGCAGACGCAGACCTCGACCTTCGCCACGGCGGAGAAGGCGCGCGCCGCGGCGGCGAAGAAGATAGGGGAGAAGGTCCGCAAGGGGTATGCCCCGGCGGTCCAGGGGCAGCGGGCGGCCCGCTCCGTCACCCGCCGTGCGGTCACCTCGGCGCCGTCCACGGCCCGTGCGGTGGCGCCGGTCCTGTGGCGGTTCCGGACCGGCTCCGCCGCCTTCGGCATCCATGTCGACGACGACCGCTGCTGGGTCGGCAACCAGGCCGGCGATGTGTACACCCTGAGCCACACCGGTGAGGTCCAGGCCCGCTTCTCCCTCCCCGACGGGGTGAAGTGCCTGGTCGCCGACGACTTCTGGATCTACGCGGGCTGCGACGACGGCCGGGTGTACGACCTGTCCTCGAAGCTGCCCTTCGCCGCCTACGACATCGCCGCCGACGTCGACATCTTCTGGCTGGACATCCACGAGGGCGTCCTGAACGTGGCCGACCGGTCCGGCCGGCTGACCGTCATCGACCACGAGGACGAACACCAGTGGTCCCGCGGTGGCCGGGGTGAACACGCCTGGATGGTCCGCGCCGACGGCGACGCCGTTTACCACGGCGACACCCGGGGCGTGAGGGCGTACGCCCCGGACGGCGGCGGCGAACTCTGGCACACCGACAGCGACGGAGCGGTGCTCTTCGGCTGGCAGGAGGACACGGCCGTCTACGCGGGCACCGCGCGCAAGAAGGTCCAGCGCCTCGCCAAGAAGGACGGCCGTGTCGAGGCGGTCTACGCCTGCGACAGCACGGTGTACTCCTGCGCGACCTCCCCCGGTGGCCGCTTCGTCTTCGCCGCCGACGCCGCCTCCTCGGTGTACTGCTTCGCCGAGGACGGCACACGCCTGTGGAAGCTGGGCACCGGCGCGGGTTCGGCGCTCTCCATGCAGTACCGGGACGAGCGGCTCTATCTGGTGACCTCCGACGGCTCCCTGGTCTGCATCGACGCGAGCGAGGCCGCGATCACCGCCGCTCAGCGGGGCACGGTCCCGGTCGCCAGGGACGTCAAACTGGCGGCCGCGCTGCCGACGTACCAGCCGGCGACGACGGTGTCCGCCGTGGCCGCCGTGAGCTCCGCCCCGGTCGGCTCGGTGATCGTGAAGTGCGTCCAGGAAGGCGGCCGGACCCGGGTCCATGTGCTGTCGGAGGGCTACGAGCCGTCCTGGAACGTGCAGTTCCCCCGGGCCATCAGGGAGCCCGGCGCGCGGTACGTGGTCGATGCGCTGCACCCGGCGTCGGGCGGCTTCTACCGGGTCCGCGGCGAGGTCCGGCGGCTGGTGTGACCGGCGGGACGTTCGAGGCGGCCACGGGGGACGGGCCGCCGCTGCCCGAAGGCGAGGCCGAGCAGCGCTCCAGGGAGGTACGGGCGGCGTTCGAAGGGCTGCTGCAGATCCGGCGGCTGACCAACGGGCCCGGTGGGGACCCGCGCGAGACACCCGCGGAGTGGGAGCTCCGACAGCCGGTCCGAGCGGTCGCCCTCGCCCTGGAGGCGGCGAAGACGGCTCCCTCGGCGGTGGACGCCTCCGGCGTCCGGGTGGCGACGGGCTACCGGGTCACGGCGGGCGAACGGCCGGGCACCGCCGTCGTCGAGTGGCTGGGACCGGCCGGCAGCGGCGCCGCCCAGGAGGAGGAGTCCGCGCTCGGCGCCTGCGTCCCCCTTCTGGAAGGGCTCGGCTGGGAGGCGCTCCTGTACCGGGGCCCGCGCCGCAGGCGGTTCCTGGAGGTGGAGCCGAGGAGGCGCTGAACGAGGGAGGGGGGAAGGGGGAAAGAGAGGGAGGGGGCGGCTCAGGCGATGGACGCGGAGAGGATCGCGGAGACGGCGATGTTGCACGAGGCGGTCACCCAGACCGCCGGGTGCGGCTCGGGGTCGACGAGGGTGGCGCCCAGCTTGCCGGGCGTGACCAGGTCCAGCACCAGGAAGGCCACGGCCATCATCACCAGGCCGAGCAGCCCGAACGCCGCCGTGGACACAAGGCCCTTGCCGAAGTCGTCGTAGGTCGTCCAGATCGACGTGAAGACGATTCCGCCGATGCCGAGCAGGGCGGAGCTGAGCAGGATAGCGGCGTTGCGGTTGCGCTCCTCCCAGATCTGCCGGCCGAGCTTCCCCGGCGTCAGAGCGTCCACCAGGACGATGCCGAGGATCAGCAGCACCACACCGAGTGCGCCGTAGGCGGTGGCTCGGCCGAGGCCGTTGACGATGTCGCTCATGGGATGCCGGCTCCGAAGAGAAGTGATCGTGAATGATCGCGGTCAAGGACCGGCAAAATGTAGCGCACGGGGGGGGCCCCGGCCGGGCGGTCAGGGTCCCCACAGGCCCCCCGACGGGTGCCCGCGCGGACCGGCGTTCCCGTTCAGGCGCCCCGGGGCAGGTCCTTCGCCCGCGAGCGCACCTGGAGCGCGGTGACGATCTCGACCGCGCCCACGACGAGCAGCCGGACACCGCCGAACACGTTGAGCACCGCGGCCGATTCGAGCGGCGACACGATCAGCACCACGCCCGCCAGTGCCCTCACGATCCCCAGGAACACAAACGTGACCCATGTGGAGCAGTAACGCTGAGAGTCCGGCCCCTCAAGCGGCGACAGTGGAAGGCGTACGCCTGCGTACTCCGACCCCTCCGGTACGCCGGCCCGCCCCGCACACCGACGTGCCGCACGCACCGGGAGACCTCTCATGACCACGCTCAACCGACGCGACCTCGGGCTTCTCGTCCTCCGGGTCGGCACCGGCGCCGTCCTCGCCGCGCACGGCAGCCAGAAGCTCTTCGGGTGGTTCGGGGGAGGCGGTCTGGAAGGCACCACCCACGCGATGGAGGCCATGGGCTTCTCGCCGCCCCGCGAGAGCGCGATCGCCGCCGGCCTCGGCGAGGCGGGCGGCGGTGTCCTGCTGGCCCTGGGCCTGGCCACCCCGGCCGCCGGAGCCGCCGCGGCCGGCGCCATGGCCGGTGCGGTCTCGGTCCACGCGCCGGCCGGATTCTTCGCCCAGGCCGGGGGGTACGAGTACCCGGCCTTCCTCGGCTTCACGGCGGCCGCCATCGGCGTCGCCGGCGCCGGCCGCTACTCCCTCGACCACGCCTCGGGCCATGTGCTCGACCGGCCCTGGGTCGTCGCCACCGCCTTCATCGCCAGCGCCCTCGCCGCCGCGGCCGTCGTCGGCCGCCGAGTCCAGGCGCAGAGCGTCACCGCCGACCCGGGCGACGAGGCGGCGCCGGGGGCATCGGAGGACCACTCCGACGAACAGCGCTAGCCTCCCGGTTTCACT
>NZ_JAGGOS010000156.1:0-5149 GCF_018614205.1 Streptomyces sp. ISL-36
CACAGGGCAATACACCTAGGATGGCGGTTTTCCGGTCCGGATCACGGGGGTCCCATGTCCATACCGCGCTTGTCCCTGCGCATACCCGTGGCCGCTCTCGCGGTCACCGGTCTCCTGCTCACCGGCTGTACGAGCACCGACGACGCCGAGACTCCGGCCGGCTCGGCCGGTGCGGCCGGTGCGGCCGGTGCGGCCGGTCCCGCCGCTCCGGCGGGACTGCCCGCCTCACTCACCTCCCAGCGACCCGAGTGGCAGCCCTGCGAGGCCCCCGAGGGCGGCGAGGAGCCCGGCTCCGCCTGGCGCTGCGCGAACGTGAAGGTTCCGCTCGACCACTCCCGGCCCTCCGGGGAGACGATCCCGATCGCGCTCATCCGCAAGGAGGCCCGGGACAAGGGCGAGCGGATCGGCTCGCTGCTCTTCAACTTCGGCGGCCCCGGCGGCTCGGGTGTCGACATCCTCCCCCGCACCGCCCGGCAGTACGACGTGCTGAACCAGCGCTACGACCTGGTCGGCTTCGACCCGCGCGGCGTGGGCCGGAGCGCCGGTGTGGTGTGCCGGGACGACAGGGAACAGGCCGCCGCCGAGCGGACGGACCTCACACCCGACACGGCGGCCGAGGAGGCCTCGTTCTTCCGGGACGGCGCCGCCTTCGGCGCCGGCTGCGCCCGCCGCTCCGGCAGGATCATCCCGCACACGACGACCGACAACACCGCCCGGGACCTGGATCTGGTCCGGCACGTCCTCGGTGACGCGAAGCTGAACTACTTCGGGATCTCCTACGGGACGCAGCTCGGCGCCGCCTACGCCCATCTCTTCCCCCGGAACGTCGGCCGGACCGTCCTCGACGCGGTCGTCGACCCGACGGCCGGCACCGCGGGCCACGCGCGCAACCAGACGATCGGCTTCCAGCGGGCGCTGGACAACTACCTGAAGAGCACGGCCGAGGACCCGAAGGCCGGCACGGCCAGGATCGTCCGGCTGCTGGAGGGGCTGGACCGGGAGCCGCTGCCCGTCGGCGACCGCCGGCTGACGGACGGCCTGGCGCTCACCGGCATCGCGGTCACCCTGTACTCGCAGAGCAGCTGGCCCGTCCTGACCTCGGCGCTGGCACGGGCCGAGAGCGGCGACGGCACGGAGCTGCTGCGCCTCGCCGATTCGTACAACGACCGGGACGAGAACGGGCACTACGGCACCCAGTCCCACTCCCAGCGGGCGATCTCCTGCGCCGATTCCAGCGAGCGGCCGACGCTCGCGCAGGCGAAGGCGCTGCTGCCCGAGTTCCGCGGGCTGTCCCCGGTCTTCGGCGCGTTCCTGGCCTGGGACACGGCCGGCTGGTGTGCCGACTGGCCGGTGAAGGGCGAGCGGGCCGATCCGGACGCGAGCGCCCCCGGCGCGGGCCCGATCCTGGTCGTCGGTACGACCGGTGACCCGGCGACCCCGTACGAGGGCGCCGAGAAGATGGCCGAGGAGCTCGGCGAGGGCGTCGGCGTGCTGGTCACCAACAAGGGCGAGGGGCACGGCGCGTACGGCACGGGGGCCTGCGTGACGGGGACGATCGACAGCTATCTGCTGGACGGCAAGGTCCCGGCGTACGGGAAGACCTGCTCGTAGCGGCAGGCGGAAGGGCCCGGACCTGTCGCCAGGTCCGGGCCCTTCTCACCTACGCTCACATGCGCGTCCGGACGGTCTAGTAGACCGGCTTCTCGGGCTCGATCTGGTGGACCCAGCCGATCACGCCGCCGCCGACGTGCACCGCGTCCGCGAAGCCCGCGGCCTTGAGCACCGCGAGGACTTCCGCACTGCGGACACCCGTCTTGCAGTGCAGGACGATCCGCTTGTCCTGCGGGAGGTCCTGGAGGGCGGTGCCCATCAGGAACTCGTTCTTCGGGATCAGGCGAGCGCCGGGGATCGAGACGATCTCGTACTCGTTGACCTCGCGGACGTCGATGATGTCGATGTTCTCGCCCTCGTCGATCCACTCCTTGAGCTGCTTGGGAGTGATCGTCGAGCCGAGCGCCGCCTCCTGGGCCTCCTCGGACACGACGCCGCAGAAGGCCTCGTAGTCGATGAGCTCGGTGACGGTCGGGTTCTCGCCGCAGACCGCGCAGTTCGGGTCCTTGCGGACCTTCACCTGGCGGTACTGCATCTCCAGGGCGTCGTAGATCATCAGCCGGCCGACCAGCGGGTCGCCGACGCCGGCGAGGACCTTGATCGCCTCGGTGACCTGGATGGAGCCGATGGACGCGCAGAGCACGCCCAGGACGCCGCCCTCGGCGCAGGAGGGCACCATGCCCGGCGGCGGGGGCTCCGGGTAGAGGCAGCGGTAGCAGGGGCCGTACTCGGACCAGAAGACGGAGGCCTGACCGTCGAAGCGGTAGATCGAGCCCCAGACGTACGGCTTGTTCAGCAGCACGCACGCGTCGTTGACGAGGTAGCGCGTGGCGAAGTTGTCCGTGCCGTCGACGATCAGGTCGTACTGGCTGAAGATGTCCATCACGTTGTCGGCCTCGAGCCGCTCTTCGTGGAGGATCACGTTCACGTACGGGTTGATGCCGAGGACCGAGTCCTTGGCGGACTCCGCCTTGGAACGGCCGATGTCGGCCTGGCTGTGGATGATCTGGCGCTGCAGGTTCGACTCGTCGACCTCGTCGAACTCCACGATGCCGAGCGTGCCCACACCGGCCGCGGCCAGGTACATCAGGGCCGGCGAGCCGAGGCCGCCGGCGCCCACACACAGCACCTTGGCGTTCTTCAGCCGCTTCTGCCCGTCCATCCCGACATCCGGGATGATCAGGTGGCGGGAGTACCTGCGGACCTCGTCTACGGTGAGCTCGGCAGCCGGCTCGACCAGGGGTGGCAGCGACACGGGGGCTCCGTTGGTCGGTATGTCAGTACGGTTGTTCTCTCCGTAACACTGCCACGGCCCTTCTCATTCCGAGACACCCGGTCCAATGCGCGAGACGATTTCGTCCCAGTAGCCGGGCAGTGTTTGGAATGGGCTGTTCTGTCCGGTCCGGTCCCCGCGGTCCGTGAAGAAGATCGTTCCCGCGCCCTGCCAGCGGGCGACCCGCATCGCCTCGTCGAGATGGCTGCGCGGCACCCCGTGGACGAGGTGCACGAACTTCTCCGGCGGGTACGCCGCGGTCCACTCGGCCACCTGTGACCAGCGGTAGTCCGTCCAGGGGCCGGAGAAGGTGACCAGCTGGTCGGCCGTCTCCGCGTACCCCGGATACGGGTGGGTGCCATGGCCGAGCACGAGGTGGGCCTCGCCGTCGAGCACCGCCTCGAGGGTGGCCGCGACGCGCCGCACCTCGGGCAGGTCCGCCCGGTCCGTGGGACAGCGGTCCAGATAGAAGCCGTCGACCTTGTACCAGTCGAGGAAGCGGTGGGCGTCCGAGACCATCTCGCCGAAGGCGCGGGAGCCGTGGCGGAGGTCGAGGTGCCCGAGGACCGTGACGCCCGCGTTCCGGAGCTTGCCGGCCGCTTCCAGGCAGTGCGGGTCGGGGCGGGAGCCGGGGCCCTCGGCGACGTTGAGGACCGCCCAGTGCAGGGGGGTGCCGGGGCGGGTCAGCTCGGCCCATTCGACGGGGGCGAGCAGCGGGTGGGCGTAGCCGGGGACGCCGAACCCCAGCCGCTGCATCGCGCCGGTGCTGGTTCCCGCGGTGGTCAGATGCGACATGCCGCCTCCATCCAGATGTCGGCGAGGGACTCTTCGAGGTTGATCCGGGGCCGCCAGCCGAGCCGGTCGCGGGCGGTGCGGACATCCGCCTGCTGCCAGCCGCCGCAGCCGTCGGGGTACGGGTAGGGGGCGGCGGCCAGCTGGTCGGCGATGGTCTCGGAGCGCGGGGCGCCGATGACGGGCCGGTGGGGCGGGCCGTCGAGCTCGTGCAGGGTCCCGGTGTATCCGGCGACCCTGGCGAGGACGGCGGCGGCGTCGCGGAGCCTGACGGCTCGCCCGGTGCCGATGTTGACGACGCCCTGGGCGGCGGAGAGCGAGGCCGCGTGGACGGCGCGGGCCACGTCCCGTACGTCCACGAAGTCGCGCTGCACACCGAGGCCGCTGAGCTTGAGCTCGCCGTCGCCGGCCTGCATGGCGCGGCGCATGGCCTCGGCGAGGCGGCCGAGCGGGGAGCCGGCCGGCGTGCCGGGGCCTACCGGGGAGAACACCCTGAGCACCACCGCGTCGAGTCCGGAGCCGAGGACGAGCTCGGTCGCGGCGAGCTTGGAGACTCCGTAGGGGCCGCCGGGGCGGGGCACGGCGTCCTCGGCGGTGGAGGAGCCGGGCTGGGAGGGCCCGTACTCGGACGCGCAGCCGACCTGGACCAGGCGGGCGCCGCAGCCGCTGCGCCGCAGGGCCTCGCAGACGGTCGCGACGGCGACGGTGTTGTGCCGGGTCAGGTCGCGGGCGCCGCCGCGTGTGGCGCCGGCGCAGTTGACGACGACTCCGGGATGGACGGCGTCCAGGAACCGGGTGAGCGCGCCTGGGCTTCCGCCGGCGAGGTCGAACCGTACGTCGGCGTCGTCGCCGCGCCCGAGGGCGGTGAGGTGCACCGCCGGGTCGGCGAGCAGCCGGTCGGCGACGAAGCGGCCGATGAATCCGTTGGCTCCGAGCAGCAGCACCCTCATCGTGCGGCCCCTTCTCGCCGACCGGCCGTTGCTGAAGGTAGGGAGGTCATGTCTCTTTCGTCTCCTTGGAATGGGTTCTGCGCGGTGGGCGCGCCCGCGGCGTCGGCTCCGCGGGTGTGCCGGGGTCGAGGGGGCCGGCCTGCCGGTCGGGCCGCCGTGACGTCAGCGGCTGCCGCCGGCCGGCGGGCGTGGTCTGGCCAAGGGGTCTGCCCCAGGCCCGTCAGGGGTGAGGGGACGGACCGCGGTCGGAGGCACGGCGCCGGGGCATGTGAGCCCGGGAAGATCGGCAAGGCGCCCCCTAGGGGTTGGCGTGGGCCGAGGCCCGGGAGAGGGCGGCGGTGGCGTGGGCCAGCAGGCCGAGGGCCGCGGCGCCGCAGGCGAGGGTGGGTACGGCGCCGGTGCCCCAGCTGTCGACGAGGGCGTGGACCGGTACGGCGAGGACGTCGCAGCCGGGGAGCCGGGCGGCCAGGACGGCCGCGAGAGCGAGGGCCTCGATCGCACAGGCGGCGGCGAGGCCGTCGGC
>NZ_JAGGOS010000156.1:5194-5705 GCF_018614205.1 Streptomyces sp. ISL-36
GCGGCGAGGCCGTCGGCGGCGGTTTCGGCGCATCCGTGGACGCTCAGGAGCCGGGCGAGCAGGAGCAGGCCGCCGAGCGCGAGGGCGCCGGAGGCGAAGCCGGTCAGGCTCAGCAGGCCGGCGAGGGCGGCCAGGTGGAGCGTCACGGTCGCGAGGAGCAGCGGCCGGGTGCCGGCGGCGAAGTCGTCGAGGCCCCGGCTGGCGGCGAGCCTGCGGCGGGCGCCGGAGGCGAAGAGGTGGGCGCACCAGGCGGCGGGGGCGACGGCGAGGGCCAGGCCGAGGAGGGGCAGCGGGGTGATGTCCCAGGTCTCGTCGGGCCCGCCGGTCATCGTCTCGGCGAGAAGGCCGTCCCCGCCGACCGCGTACGCGAGGAGCCAGAGGGTCCAGACGTGGGCGGCGGGGACGGTGCGGCCGGCGGCGCGCAGGGGGCCGCGCCGTACGGCGACGGCGAGCGCGACGGCCAGGCCGAGGACCCCGGCCGCGCCGACGGCGAGGCGCACGGGTCCTTCGG
>NZ_JAGGOS010000157.1 GCF_018614205.1 Streptomyces sp. ISL-36
CCTCGGCGAGGACGGCGAGCAGACGGCGGCCGCCGCCGGCCGCGGCCAGGGTGGCCGCGCCGATCGCGCCCAGGCCGCCCAGCAGTGTGAAGACGCTCTCCAGCGGGGTGTCGGCGAGGAACAGGCCGCTGCCCAGCGCGAGGACGCACAGCAGCAGGATCAGCGCGTGCGTGGGGCCGAACCGCCCCGCCGCCGGGGCCGGTTCGGCGCTCTCCGCCGCCGCGGGGCGGTGTGGGTGCAGGAGCAGGGCGCGGCCGGTGTGGCTGGGCGGGAGGCGAAGGTGTCGCTCATGGTGCGCAGGACTCCGTCCTGACGGGGGCCGCCGGCAGAGTGCCGGGGCCCGGGGTACTGGTCGCAAGGGTGCGCGGCCCAGGGGCAGTTGGACCCTGCCGGTGATCGGGCTGCGCGGCACAAGCCTTCCACGCACGGCGGTCGCCCCGCCCCGCACCGCGCCCCTTATGGTCGTTATGAGAAGTTCTGGCCTCGCTGGTGTTCCCCGCCCCGCAACCGAATCAGCGGCCCGGCCGGGGCGGGAACACCGGTACGTCGGCGGCGAATTGCCGGGGCGCCGCCTCCGAGGCGGCCCACTGTTTGTTCCAGCCGATTTGCGGTCTGGGCCCCTCCACCAAGACGGTGGTGGACAGCACGGCACCGGCGGCGAGTCCGCCGGTGCCCTCCTGACGGCTCCTGGTCGCAAGCCCGAACCCGTTTTGAGGACTCTGGCAGGCGCGTTGGACCCGCGCCCGCCGACACGTCGGTCCGGCACCGCCCTCGGTGCCGGACCGACGCGCATGCCCGCCACCGCACCGGCGCCCGGCCGGGGTGCCGGTACGAGGGGTGTTCTGCTGGTCACCGCCCGCCCGCGAACCGGTGCTGTGCTCCTCCCCGCCCGCTGCCGGTCCGGTGAGTGAGCGTTGTTGGCCGGCTGCGCCGCGCACGAACGTGTCGACATCGCCGCCGGCGTATCCCGTCTGGCCGGCATGGAGGCGGGACACGAGGGGCTGCGCCGTCCGCCGGCACCTCTCCGGGTATGCGGGGCTTCCCGGCCGCTCCCGGGGGCCGGTCGGCGTTATGACCGACCGGACCCCGGACGCATCCCGCCCCGAGGCGGTTCAGCAACTGCTGGGCGGGGACGGGCAGGACGGCGCCGGAGCGACGACCGGGCTCTGCGCGGCCGGCGGCTGGGACGCCAGGCCGAGCCCCACAAGGACCGCCGCGACGGCGGCACCCGCCGTGATCGCCATGTACAGGTCCCCGCGGGGCGGGATCTCGCTGCTGCGCCTCTTGGTGTCGAGGTAGACGGCGACGGCCGCGGCCACGGTCACCATGAGGACGAGCAGCAGGCCGGGCGTGATGGTGAACTCGGTCATCGGACGGCGGGCTTCTCCACCCGGACCACGGCGCGGACACCGCGCCCCGCCGCCTTCTCACCACCCGCTCCGCACCCCGTTTGTGCTGGTCGGAGCGATTGTCGGTGCCGTGCTGTAGCTTCACAGACGTCGGTCAAGGGTTTCTCCTGCTGCCTGTACGAGGGGGCCGGGGGACCCGGACACCGGGAGCTCCTGGGGCACGGCCAGCCGCCAAGCAAGGACCGTGTTTCCAGGGCTCTCCCGTATGCGCGGGCCCGTGGACACCAACGACGCTACCGGCAGGGTCTGACAATGAGACGTCCGTGCCAAAACCCTCCTGGTCAGGGCCTGTTGTCAGTGCCGTGAGCGCCACGACCGACCGCCCCGACGCGCCGACCGGCACCATCCCCTCCTCCCGCACCGGGGCCGACGGCCCCGGTCCCGCACCTCACCGACCAGGGTCCCGGCAGGGACCCGGCCCCCACCCCCACACGGCCCCCGACAGGGGGCACGCCTCACGCCGGCCAACGGCCGGCCCGGCGTTCGACGCGCCGCTCTCCGCCCGGCCGCGCCCCGGACCGCCCGCGAGGGGTCAACTGACCTTCCTTGTACGGTGGTTGACCTGCAGTTCTGGTCGAAATCTGCGTATGGGTGATCGGCCGGAGCGGGTTGGAGGCCTTCGAGCGGACGCCGCCAGCGGCGCGAGCGTCGTACGGCGCCGACCGGGTCCGAGGGAGCGACCAGCGCACTCGGCGTCCCGGCCCGGGGATTCGTCCGCCGTACGGCGGACGTGCTCCCGGAGCCGGGGGAAAGCGCGGGTCTCCGTACGTCGTGGAACGGGTCCGGTTCTGCTGCTCGTCCACCCGCCGTGCGCCGTACCGCGCCGTGGCGAGGCCGTACGACGGTGTCGTCCGCGGCGCCCCGGCGGAGCGGACGTCGAGGTGACCCGCCGGCCGTACGGTAGGCGACCCCCACCCAGCCCCTGACGGGCCGTCGGGCAAGATCGTGCAGGTCGCAGCCGGTCGGATCGGAAAGACCGTCAACTCGCGTACTGCGCCCGCTCGGATGGGCGTACCCTTTTGTCATCGTCGCCGCCGAGGGCGGCCTGTTGTGCAGCCGGTGGACACCGCGGTATCCACCGGCAAGACCTGAGTACGCCGCCCGCACGTCACGGGGCGGGTACCCGGATCCGCCTGCGGGTCACCGAAGCGACGCCGGGTCAGCCCAGCGACGGACCGCGGTCCTCACCAGGCGGGCACGGGTGCGTTGCGCTCCGATGGCGCTCTGCTCGCGTACGCCGGTCACCGGCCGCGAGCCCGCCTCGCGCCGGCCCATTCGATTGAGGCCCTGTGAGCACCATCGACATCCCTGACGAGCACGACGACATCGACGGCATCGAGGTCATCGACATCCGCTCCGGCGACCGCTCGACGCCGTTCGAGCACCGCGTCGAGCCGGTCAGTAAGACCACCAAGGCGATCAAGTTCCTCGAGAGCGCCGGCGTCCAGATCTCCCCCGCCGCCGTCCGCCGGATCGCGTTCGGAGCGGTCGAGCCCGGACTCCTCGAAGGCGCCCGCCTGGAGCGCCACCGCGTCGAGACCGGCTGGCTGAGCGTCATCACCTACCGCGCGTACACGCTGCTGCTGTCCCCCGCGATCGAGAACGACCGGCTCCTCGACGAGGCCCACTACGCGGCCGATCCGGACACCAGCGACCACCAGCGGGTCCTGTCCATGCCCACCGCGCACGACACCGACGCCACCCTCGTCTACGCCGACGCCATGGACGACCTCCTCGCCGCCATCGACCGGGCGTCCAAGGGCGTGAGGAAGAACAACCCGCAGGAAGTCGGCCGGCGCATCGTGGAGCGGCCCCTGACGGCCGTCCCTGTCACCTTCCTCAACCCCGGACGCCACCCCGACGACGACCTGAGCCTCGTCGACGGCAACAGCCGCTGGGCGTCCTGCACCGCCGACATCAAGGTCCCGTCCAGCTCGATCCGCCCCACCAACGCCAAGGATCCCGACAGTCTGCTTCCGTCCCACCTCATGCGGCTTCCCCTCGCCGAGCGGCGGGATCTCGTCCGGGAGATCGTCAAGAACGCCCACCGCGACATCAACGCCGCCACCGGCACGAGCAGGGCCGCCTGTGCCAAGCGCGACCAGGCCGCCAGGCTCCTCAACGCGATGACCGTCCCGGTGCAGGTCATCGTCGGCTACACCGACGACAACCCGACCATGGGCATGGGACGCTTCCCCGTTGCGGTCCGCTCGCTGCTGATGCGCATGAACGTCGGGGTGAAGTCGTTCGATCCGTCCTCGAAGAACAGCGTCACCGCCGAGGAGATCGTCACCGCCCTGTTCGATGCCGGCGAGCTCGGCGACAACGCCCAGGCCGTGCGGGACGTCCTCCTCGGCCGCGCCGACGTCACCGACGCCATGAAGTCCCTCGGACTCAACTCCGCCTTCCGCGACCTGCGGTTCACGTACGTCGTCCAGCAGCTCACCCGCAAGGAGCCCCGGCTGAACGCGGTCATGGCCGCGAAGCTCGACAAGCGCCGCCTCCAGGTCACCCACCGCAGCGGCCCGATCGTCGAACTCGGCCTGCGCTCCTACTCCAGCCTCCCCAAGGAGAAGCTGGCGCCTGTGCGCACCGCGCTGGAAACCGGCTGCCTGTGGCAGGCCCTCGCCGACCACGAGTGGTCCGTCGAGAACATCGACAACGACCAGGCCGTGGACGACCTCCTGGAGCGCGCCGACAACGGCGACGTCCCCGCCCGGCTGCTCCTCGGCGTGATCGCCATGGTCACCCTCGTCACCAGCGGCTACCTCCTCGCGCCAGGCGGCTCCGCCGAGCAGATCGTGGGCAACATCAAGGTCATGCGCGCCGGCGTCGGCACGGTCATCAAGACCGTCCTCGACACGAAGGAGGGCCGGCAGGTGCTCGCCGACGCGATCAAGCGGATCCGGGCCAACCTGCGCCCGCGGTGGTGGGCCGACGGCCACCTCGTCGAGCAGGACGGCTGGAAGGGCAGCGACTTCAACGCCCACCTGCGCCTCGCCGCCAACCACGGGTTCGCCCCCGAGGGCTACCAGAACGATCCCACCGCCACCGAACTGGAGGACAAGGCCCTCACGGCCTTCCAGATGTCCCTCACCGCGGCCGGCGCCGACCTCGACGACCTGATCGCCCTGCGCAAGATGAACGGCACCACCACCGAACTCTCCTGGACCGTCGTGGAGCCGTCCTTCAAGCAGCTCAGCTTCATGGGCAACGACCTCGCCCGCATCGCCGAGGGCGAGCCGCGCTGATGACCGACACCACCTGGGCCGGCGTCGTCGTCATCACCGACGAGCGGTACGCCATGCTCGCCCGGCTCGCGGGCCAGTGGCTCGTCGAACCGCAGCCCGAGCCGATCCCCATCGGCGAGGACTCCGGGTACGAGGACAAGGCCATCTACATCGCGGTCAACCGCAACGGCAACGCCTGCTACTGCGGGAAGACCGCCCCCACCCGGGCCCTGAACCGGGGGGCCGCCGCGACCAGGCTCGGCCAGCACATCAACGGCAGCACGTCGAAGCGGGACGAGTGGGTCGAGTACTGGGTGATCCCGCTGCGTGACGCCACCCCCGGCCACGTCGTCTCCGCCCTGGAAAAAACCGTGGCCGCCCGCCTCGGCATTCCGCTCGTGCACCGGACGCGCATGCCGCGCCGGCGCACCTGACCCCCGACCGGCCGAAACCACAGCCGACACCGGAAACACACATGGGCCCCCGCACCGGGAGGACGGTGCCGGGGGCCCACCCGCTCCGGGGCCAACAGCCCCGGTCCCGCACCCGAGTCGACCAGGGTCCCGAAAGGGACCCGGCCTTACCCCGCACGCGGCCCCCGACAGGGGGCACGCCCCCGCCGGCCAACGGCCGGCCTCTTCCCGATCGAAGCGCTGCTCCCCGTCCGCCCTTGCCGCGGCTGCGCACCAACCTGACCACCAGGGCACTGGGCGCCGCCTGAGGGGCTTTCACAAATTCACACACTTTCACGCACGCGCCCATGCGAGAGCGTGCGGCCGTACGGCGACGCCCGCCATGTGCTGCGCCCCGGGCGAGGCCGTACGCCGGGTGCCCACCGGGACCCGGCCGTGGTGACGAGCAGCAGCCGGCCGTGTCGTACGACCGCCTCGCCTCGGTGCGCGCCGAGGCGGGCAGGGCGGTGTCGGCGGCCGGCACGTGGGGAGGAGCGGCAGGTCGGGCGGGTGGCTATGGCGGATTCGCCATAGCCGGTCCGCCGGTGGTGGCCGGCGGGTCTACGGTGCGGGGATGAGCGACGAGGTGGCGCCGGCCGGCGCGAGCGTGCTGCCCGAGGTCGACGACGTCCTCGCGGACGCCCTGACGGCGCAGGGGGAGGCGGGGTTCGTACGGCCGGCGGAGGTGGCCGCGGCGTGTGTGCGGTCCGCGGCGGACGCGCTGCTGGGCCTGCCCGGTGCCCCGGTCACGGTGGGACTGAAGCCCGCAGCGGAAGGCCTGCTGGCCGCGGTGGATGCCGTCGCGCCCCCCGCCGCCGAGGTTTCCGGGCCGGCCGGGCCGGCCG
>NZ_JAGGOS010000158.1 GCF_018614205.1 Streptomyces sp. ISL-36
CCACGAAGTGAAACCGGGAGGTTAGCCCTCGCGAACGTAATCGGAAGCCGGCGCGACAGCCGCAGACACACCGGATCGACCGGCCCACGGCAACCCGCTTGGGCCAGGCAGAACCCGTTCTCGTGGAGACAGCCTTGGTGCCGATGCCGTTCGGGGACCGCAGCGACGTCGGGGGAGTGCTGCGGTCACCGGGCCGGGCGGTCCGCCGCGCCACTCCGGTGGAGGCGGTGAGTCCCGGCCCCTCCTCCGCCCGGCGGGCCGCGTACGCGGCACCCCAGGAGAAATCCGTCATCGCGCGTCGCGTAGCCGAAGAACGTATGCCGCAGTCAGCGCAACGGCACGGTCCACGTCATGCGACAGCTCTACGAGGGTGCGTGTCGACCTCGTCGCCGGGATGCCCGCCAGCGCCTGGGTCAGCCGTCCGCGTGCAGGCGCTTCAGTGGTGTCGTGAGCGAGGCGGTCGACGAGCATGGTCGCGATCTGATCCGCCGTCGAGGTGTCGCTCGCCAGCACGCTCAGTGCGTCGGCTGCCTCGCTGTCGCTTCTTCCCTCCACGATCATGTCGATGAGCGTCGGGACCGCATCGGCCACACCACCTGTCCCGAGCGCCAAAGCCGCATACCCGCGGACCACGACGTCGGGGTTCGCCAGGGCATCCCGCAGCTGCGCGGTAGCCTCACCACCGGGCATCTCTGCGAGGGACTGAACGGCACGCTCCCGCACCGCGGCCACCGGCGAGCCGAGGCCTTCCGCCAGCAGTGCCGTGCCGCCGTCGCCCGATCGCGCCAGCGCCCATCGAAGAGCCCCGGCGACGTTCGGCTCCGTCTCGCTCAGTACCGCCTCGACCAGTGCCTCCACCGGCAACGGAACCTCGTCGGCCGAGGAAAGGGCCGCGCGCTGGCGCGTGTCGGCGCTCTTCGACCCCAGTGCCTGGAGGAGCGCAACGGCCTGGAGGACGCCCTCCCAGCCGGCGGGGCCTGCGGCATGGATCCGGCGGAGCCGCGTGAGCAGCTCGGTTTCGGCCGCGATGCGTTCGCGCGTCTGACGGATGAGGTCGTCGACGAGTGCCGAGGGCGTGAAGCCGGGATCGTCGAGAGCGCGCCCGATCTCACGCAGCGACAGTCCCAGCGACCGAAGGCTCTCGATATGGAAGATCCGCCGGATGTCCTCGCCGGAGTACTCCCGATAGCCGGAGCCCGTACGGCCGGAGGGCCGCACCAGGCCGAGCGACTCATAATGCCTGAGCATGCGGGCACTGACCCCGGACCGTCGCGCCACCTCACCGATCAACACTTCCTACCGTCCCTTCTGGCCGGTCCCGCCGAGGGCCACGATGCGCTTCGCCTCCTCGATCGCGAACTCGAATCCGGCGCCTGGGTCACGCAGCAGCTGTTCCGTGGCGAGCGCGTGCACGCGCACGCGCCGGTCAGGGGCCATCGTCGCAGCACGCAGAGCCGGTAGAACGTCTTCGCCCAGCGCCACCAGCGCCCGGCTGAGACTCAGCTGCGTCTCCCGCTCACCGCGCCCGAGCTGCGTCGCCAACACCGTGGCCAGCCCGGACTTTTCACCTTCCGGCACGAGCGCGACCGCGGCCCGCCAGGCGCTCCGCGCCACTTCGTCGTCGGCGTCGGACAGGAGCGCCCGTGTGATCGCTGGCCATGCCTGCCGGTCCCCGATCTTGGACAGCGTGTGCAGCGCCTGGCTCCGTGCCTGCGGGCGCCCCGAGCGGACTTCGCGGAGCAGTTGGGGGAGCGTCATGGAGACGGGGTGGCGGGTGAGGGCCCAGGTCAGTGTGTCGCGGACGAAGAACTCGGGCTCGATCGCGCATCGTTCGATGAGCTTGTCGACGAAGCGCGGGTCTGGCGTCGTGCCGACCGCCAGAGCCGTCCGTAGTCGTACGGACGAACGGCCGTCCTCCAGGCCCTGGAGCGCTCGCCTCACATCCGTGCCCTGTCTCGTCATGGTCATCGGGACCACCTCCTTGGCAAGCAGTGAAGGCCTTGTCACTGTGTCAAGGTCAAACGGCTCGCTGCGCGATCACCGGTCAACTGCCGTGTGTCGAGGGTGCTCTTCGAGCATGGGGCATCGTGGAGTTCCCGGTCCCGGTCATCGCAGCGCGGGGCGTGGCGCCGCCGTCACCCACCTCGTCCGCGTGGCGGCACGCTCCGCAGAAACCGCTCACGTACACAGAAGCATCGGTGGTGGCGAGGCTCAGGGGCCGTGTTCGTGAGGACCGCGGTCTCACGAAGCTGCGTCGGGCCCCTGGGCGGCCGTGCCGCTTCGAGCCGCCAGTTGTTGGCGTGTCCAGTCGACTGCAGTCTGCCGTTCGATCCCAGCGTCTGGTGACAGACGCCGAAGGCGACGAACACGGCGAGGAGAACCCGCGGCGTCCGTAGCGGTGGCGACCGGCGATGTCTCGCCCTTCCATTGTTAGCTATTTAGCTCATGTGCTAAATATTGCCTGTGAGCGACCACACCGAGCACCACGACCTCGGCCCGCCGTCCAGGCAGGCGGCCGAAGCCGACGACGCGGGAGTCTTCCGCGCGCTGGCCGACCCCACGCGCCGCCAGATCCTCACGGATCTGCGAGATGGGGAGCTGGCCGCCGGGGAGATCGCCCGCCGGTTCTCGATCAGCGCTCCCTCCATCTCCCGGCATCTGGGAGTACTCAAGGGCGCGGGTCTCGTCACCGAACGACGGGACGGCAACCGGATCCTGTACTCCCTCGTCGAGGACCGGCTCGCCACGAGCGTGGGCCGCTTCCTGAGTGCCGTCTGTCCCGAACAGATCGTCCTGCGCCGCACCACGTGGCGTGACAAGGGAGCCGCTTCATGAGACCGCCCCAGCTGTCGAGCGTCATCGAGCGGCGGCTCCTCGTCAACTACCGCGTGGATCCCGAGGTGGCCGCCCGCCATCTCCCGGCCGGGCTGCGCCCGCAGCTCGTTCGGGGACACGCCGTCGCCGGGATATGTCTGCTGCGCCTCGGCTCGGTGCGGCCCTCCTGGGCGCCCGCCGTGTTCGGGCTGCGCAGCGAGAACGCGGCCCACCGCGTCGCCGTGGAGTGGGACGGCCCCGACGGGGTCGAGACCGGCGTCTACATCCCGCGCCGGGACACCGCCTCCCGTGTCAACCGCTGGGCCGGTGGCCGGGTGTTCCCCGGGGAGCACGGGCATGCGGACTTCGAGGTGCGGGAGAGCGAGGACACCGTACGGGTCGCCTTCGCGACCCGCGACGGGTCCACACGCGTGGACGTCACTGCCGAGATCACCCACGGCCTGGCCGACAGCGAACTCTTCGCCGACCTCGACGAGGCCTCGGCCTTCTTCCGTGACGGCGGCAAGGGCTACTCGGCGACCCGCTCGGGGCCGCAGCTCGACGGGATGCAACTGCACACGGACGCCTGGCGCGTGGAGGCGGGCAGGGTCACCTCGGCGAGCTCCAGCTTCTTCGACGACCCGGACCGCTTTCCGCCGGGAAGCGCGGAGCTGGACTCCGTACTGCTGATGAGAAACGTGCCGGTACGGTGGCGGGCCCTGCCGGCCATGCCCCCCGCCATGCGACGGGCCTTGGCCCCGGCCCGCTGAGGCCGGGCCGGGCGCGCACCCTCACCGAGCCCGGCGACGGCCTCAGCCGCGCGCTCCCGTGAACGCCGAAGGACCATCCCAGCGGGGGCGGGGAGAGGACCGTGTGCCCTGAAGGTCAAGGAGACCGCGGCCAAGGTGCGACCGACCGCCGACGTGTGTCACGCAGGCCTCGGTCGGCCAGCTGCCATTTCCGTGCTACCTGGCCTGGAGTTACGCGAACAGCTCGCGGAGCTTGGCACCGAATTGCCGCATCCACGTTACGGAGAGCTCTTCCGGCTCGCGTGAAGTTGGTGCTTACGCCCTCATCGGCGGTCCGTCGATGTCTCCGGACCCGGTGACACCACCCCCGGGTGGCGGTCTGTGGGCGCTCACGGCGGAGCTGTTCGCGACCTACCCGTACGGCATGGCGTAGTTCTTCCTACCGGTTGTTACCGGTTGTTCTCGGGCGAGTTCGACGTGAGCCGGCCAGCATTACGTTCCGGCGCGGCGGCCCGCTGAACTTCGTCCACTGGTGCCAGCCCCGGTGCCGGGTGGTGGGAGAAAGCGCCCCTTTGGCCATCCCTTCGTCAATGCTCCGTGAAGGAGTCGTGTTGGACACCGTGGAGGGTTCTCTGCGCGTCGGAAATCGGCGTCGGCATATCGGAAAACACCAGTCGCAACCGGCGCAGTTGGAGCAATGGCCACAACTGTTGAGCAGGGGGCGCAATACGTCCCGAGCCAGGAGAGAATTCCGGACGCACTGTCCAAAAAGATCAAGAGGAAAGATTCGTGCGACCAAGACTCTTCGGCGCCACCGCCTCCGTGGCGGCACTCGGGCTACTGGGCTCCCTCGTCACCGCCTGCGGCTCTTCCGGGAGCAGCGACGGGACGACGCTGCGCCTGGTGGCCGCCGAGTACGGCAACAGCCCGGCGACCAGTTCCCAGGCGTACTGGGACAAGCTGGCCGCCGCCTTCGCCGCCGCCCACCCCGGCAAGAAGGTCGAGGTGACGCTCTACCCGTGGGCCGACGTCGACCGCGAGGTCACCCGCATGGTCAAGGAGGGCAATGCCCCGGACGTGGCCCTGATGGGCGCGTACTCCGACTTCGCCGCGCAGGGCCGCCTCTACGCCGCCAGTGAGCTGCTGTCGATCAAGGCGGAGGCGAACTTCCTGCCGCCGCTCGCGGAGGCGGGTTCGATCGGCAACACTCTCTACGGCCTGCCCTTCGTGGCCAGTAGCCGGCTGCTCTTCTACAACGAGGAGCTGTTCGACGAGGCCGGAGCGAAGCCGCCGAAAACGTGGGCGGACCTGAAGGGTGCGGCCAAGGCGCTGAAGGAGGAGGGCGTGCTCTACCCGTACGCCCTGCCGCTCGGTCCCGAGGAGGCGCACGCCGAAGCCCTGATCTGGGAACTGAGCAACGGCGGAGGGTACACCGACAACAGCGGCCGCTACAGCATCGCGTCCGAGCGGAACACGCAGACGTTCCGCTGGATCAAGGACAACCTGGTCGCACCCGGCCTGACCGGCCCGATCCCGCCGGCCGAACTCAACCGGCAGGACGCCTTCGCCGCCTTCCTGCGCGGCGACGTCGGCATGGTCAACGGCTACCCCTCGCTCCTCCACGAGGCGAGGGCGAAGGGCATGAAGGTCGGCACCCTGAGCATGCCGGTGTCGGATACGCTGAGCGACGGGGAGGCCCCGCCGTCGGCAGGCGTCGCCGACTGGATGATGGCCTTCAAGCACGACGGCAATCGCGAACTGGTGGGTTCCTTCCTGGACTTCGTCTACGAGGACAAGAACCTCAGCGAGTTCGCCGGGCGCTACCACCTGTTGCCCTCGACGGTGTCCGCGACCCAGGCCTCCAAGGACGCGGCGGCGGACCCCAGCGGCGAGCAGTTCCTGACCGCCCTGCGCGGCGCCCAGCTCTACCCGGTCAACGAACCGTCCTGGCTGCAGGTCAGCAACACCATCAAGCGGAACATCGGCAAGGCCGTCGCGCCGTCCGCCGACCCGAAGGCCGTGCTGGAGGAAATCGCTCAGCAGGCCGGGGACGTAGCGAAGCAGAGGTAGGGGTCTCCGGGACTGCGGACGGCCTTCCCTTTTGTTGCTGGTCCTCCCCTTTTCCTGGTTATTCCAGGCTCCCTCTTTCTTCCGCTTCCCGCCCGCGTCCCACCCGGACGCGGCATCTGGGCCGTACGGCGTCGACCGGACGCCCGGCCCGTCGCCCGCGAAGTGCCCACAAGGTGCGCTGGGCGACGGCCGCCCCTGCTGTCCGATCAGCAGACTTTGGACCCGTTCCCAGCACACCAGATGTGAACCCAGCCACCGGGAACCCCGGCATCCCACCCCTCCGGGCACGAACTCGTGAGGCAGCCCTGGCCATGGACCCGGCTGCGGCCTTTGACCCGTCAGGGACCGACACAACCCTCGCAGGCGACGCCCTCACGATCCCGGTCGAGCGCATCCCCGCTACCCGGGCTCCCCACGCAGCAGTGGCGCGGCCCCCGCCGACCGTGCGGCATGGCCCTCCCTCGTGATGGGTCGCCTCGTCTGTCGTCTCCTCTGGCTCAGGCTCCAGGCTCCGGCGGCGTACTACCCGTCATCTGAGGCGGTGGGGTGGCGTCACCGGACGGCGGTGGCCTCGTGACCGCAGCTGGTGGCCTCGGCGACGAGGCCGGGAGCCGGTCTTCCCGGCGGCTCCGAAGACCGCGATCACGCCCATGCCTGTTGCTCATTGCGCTACGAGGCTTAGGCGTTCTGCGCGCCGAAGAGGTACTGGTTGCCGATGTCGATCAGGAAGGGGCCGCCGTAGGAGGGGTAGCGCTCCACGACCGCCTTCTTGTACGCCTCGCCGTCGTCGCCGAGCAGCTCACGCGCGTCGGCGAGGTAGCGGCGCAGTGCGGCGTACACCTCCGGGCCGGCGGGCAGGCCGTGTCCGGCCAGGATCGTGTCGTACGACGTGTCGGCGGCCAGGGTGTCGGCGGCCTTCTGCCAGCCGTCGATGTCGTTGTTGCCCAGGAACAGGTGGGTGTCGTGGTAGACGAGATCCTGCGCGATCAGCACCCCCTGCTCGGGCAGCTTGATCACCAGCTCGTCCGCCGCTTCCCCGCCCGAGACGGCCTCGAAGACGAACGGCACGCCGTCGATGACCTCCGTGCCCGGGGTGATCTCGACGGTCGGGGTGACGTCGGCGACCGGGATGACCGTACCTGTCGGGTCCTGGCCGTCGCCCTGCGCGACGATCTGGTCCCGTACGGCCGACAGCGCGTGGACGGGCGCGCCGAAGCGGGCGGCGCCGTGGAAGTGGTCGGGGTGCGCGTGGGTGACGATCAGCCGGTCGACCGGCTTGCCCAGACCTTGGGCGTAGGCCACGACCTCGTCGGCGTAGGCCAGCGCGTACTGGGCGTCGACCGCGATGACCCGGGCCGGCGTCTCGATCAACTGGGTGGTGACATTCAGACTGTCGTCGGGGGCCATGTAGCTGTGGACGCGGACCGCGCCCTTCTCGACGACCGTAACCGTGCCTTGCATGGTGACCACTTCCCAACCTCGGCGAACGGCATCTGTCAGGCCGTCCCGTGCCCTTCCACTCTCACTCCGGGGGAGCCGGCAGGCGAGATACGCTGAAGACCTGTCCTGGTCGAAAGCGGACATGAGCGAGGTGGCTGTGCCGATGCGGGAAGTCGCCGACAGCACTCGCTCGGGTGACGGTCCGATCCCAGGATTCGGCTTCAACCCTCCGACCGCCCCGGTCTCCGGCTGCGAGGTCACCGACCTGGCGGCCCTGCACGGCCGCATGCGTGACGGCACCCTGCAGCGTGTCCACCGCGTCGGCTTCCACACCGTCGCCCTGATCACCGAGGGCAGCGGGGAGCACACCGTCGACTTCGTCACCCACCCGTGCCGTCCCGGCACGCTGCTGTGGATCCGCCCCGACCAGGTCCAGCGCTTCGGCAGCCCCCGCGCGATGAACAGCACGCTCCTGCTGTTCACCCCCGCCTTCCCGGCCCACCTCGCGAGTACCGCCCGCCTCCTCGACGAGTGGTACGGCCCCGTGTGCCGGCAGCTCGGCACAGGCCGCGACTACGCCACCGTCTCCACGCTGCTGAGCCAGCTGCGTGCCGAGTTCACCCGGCCGCCTGGCACGGTCTCTGCGGACATCCTCCAGCTCGAGCTCGCCACCCTGCTGCTGCACATCGACCGGCTGCCGCGGCGGGGCGCACACGCTGACCTGCACGCCGGCGGCGAGATCTACGCCCGCTTCCGCGCCGACCTCGAACGCTCCTACGCCACCACCCGCCGCGCCGAGGACTACGCCTTCCGGCTCGGCTACACCGTCAAGACCCTCACCCGCGCCTGCCTGGCCGCCACCGGACAACCCGTCAAACACGTCATCGACGCCCGCGTCGCCCTTCAGGCCCAGCGGCTGCTCGCCCACACCGACGAACCCGTCGCCGTCATCGCCCGCCGCCTCGGCTTCTCGGAGCCCACCAACTTCGGCAAGTTCTTCACCCGCCACATCGGCGCCACCCCCGGCGACTTCCGCCGCACCCACCAGCCTCCGACGCCCTGACCGCGGACCGTACGCCGGGGCACGTCCGACTCTGGTCGAGCCGGGTCCTGCGTGTGCGGTGGAGGTGGTTGGCCTGGGCCGGGTTGTGGGGGAGGCCGGGTGCGGGGGCGTTCGTCGGCGGGCCGGCGGTTTTCGGCGGTCAGGCGGGCTCACGCCGTCGATGGGCGGCTACGGAGCGGTGACGGTCACCGTAGCTGTGACGATGCGGTGGTCGGAGCAGGCGATGTACTCGGTGTGGCTGCGGTTCAGGCATCGGTTCCGGGCGATGGGGTGGGTGTCCGCGTCGTAGGAGACGAGGCGGCTCTCCGCGGCGAACACGTGGTCCACCTTGGCGGGTTGACCGCACAGGCCGGCCAGAGTGCCTTCGGTGGTCTGCTCGCCCCAGCCGGGGCAGAGCGGATCGAGGTCGTCGAACTCGCGGAAGATTCCGGAGTTGTTCGCGTTGTTCGAGGAGGTGGCGGACTGCGCGTACCAGTTGTCGAGCAACGGGTCATGGGGCTGGACGTTGAAGTCGCCGGCGGTGATCACGGTGCCGCCCGCCGCCGTGAACTGCTCCATCTTCGTACGTACCGTGTCGAGCTGGGCCTGCTTGTACGCGTTCTTGAAAGTGATGTGCGTGGTGCAGAAGCGCAAGCCACCGGGCTGCGAGGTGATGGGGACGCAGAGCAGCTTCCGGGCCTTGTCCCCGTCGGAGGGGAGCGTGATCCGGTCGGTGCCGCTCGGGGCGAACTTGCTGAACACGGCAACGCCGTACGGGTCCGTGTCGGGACCGCCGTTGTCGCTCTTGCACAGGTCGGCGTCCACGTCCGGCATGGGTTCGAAGCGGGCGAAGTTGGACGGGCTCTGCGGCCAGTTGGCGTCCTGAAGACCCTTGAGGATGGCCCGGTACTGGTCGGGACAGATCTCGTTGAGGGAGATGAAGTCGGGGTCTCGGTAGCTCAACGATCCGAGGATCGCGTCGACGAGGCCGTTGTCGGTGGCTCCGAAGTTCAGCGCGTGACCGGCGATGTTCCAGTGCCAGACCTTGTACGTCGCCGTACCCGTCACGGCGGCCGATCCGGCGGGTGCGGTCCACACGCTCAGGCCCAGCAGTGTGGCGAGCACGAGTATCACGGTGCGAAGTCTCGGCATGATTCCCTCAGGGTGGCGTCGGGCCTATGAAGAGGGCCGATTTTTCGCGAGAATGATCACCAGGGTCAAGAGCTGCCGGGGGTCCATCTCCAAACGCCCGAACCCGTCCGACACCTTCGACCTCACAGTGGACCGGCTGCCGCCCGAGCGACCCACCACCACCGTCACGGTCGAGTTCGGGCTACCGCTGGAGCTGGGGGAGTACTTGAACGGACCTCTCCGAGCGCGTCGAGAGCCGCTTAAGCAATGCCGAAGTCCTTGAATACGTTACGGGTGCCAACCTCAGCGCCTGGACGTCATCGTGTCCGACGTGCCGCGCGTTGGCGAGGGCACTGCCCCCCCGCAGTCGGATGAACCGTCGCAAGCGCAGGCAAAACTCCAGCGCGTGGTGCTCGCCGCCAACGACCCCGCCGCGCGTACGCAGCACATCGCCCGCGAGAAAGAACAGCGCCGCGCCCTCCCGGCCGATTTCCCGGACGAGCCGCTGCAGCGGCCACGGCGGACACCGGTCCGTCAGCCGGCGCGGTGCCGTCCTTCTCGGTAAGCGGCCGGGCACCCCATCCCTAAGGTTCGCGCCTGGTGGTGAACTTCCTCGCCGCCGGTGGCGACGACGGTGAGGCACGAGGACGACCTGCGACCCCACGTGACCTGCACGATGGAGTCGGCCCGTAGAAGCCGGCTGCCGGAGATCAGATTCTGCGCCCTCACCCATACGTCCTGCATCCCCCTCAGTGCTTCCGCGCCGGCACCGCGGATCGGCCAGCGTGGCCAACCCCTCGGCCAGCGGGCCTGTTGCACGGTTCAGCGTATGGAATATCTCGAGGACGGAACGGTTCAGTTCGGCACCTGATATTACCTGACCGCGCCAGCGAAGAACCGGACGGTCCGAATCCAATGAGCATACCGAGAGAATGTCCGAGATGTAACTGTCGCTTTCGCTCCATCATTTGCCCGCCCTGTAGGGTCGTCCCCTGCCTCTCCATGGAAACCCCGCCGACCTCCGTTCCGCTGACCCGGGTGAATTCCGATCCTCCCATTCGGAAGATATGCGGGGACGGATGTTCGGCCCACTGAATCGGCAGGCCGAACGGGCCGCCCGCACGGGGTAGCCGTCTGGGTACTCTGCCGCTCCCGATGGCCCCAGGACGCCCACCAGGACGGCTCCGGGGGTAGACGCACCGGCAGGGGCGCCCGCCCCGTGTCCCGCCTTCGTGCCCGGAACGGAGCGCGGGGCGGGACAGAGGTAGAACGCGAGGTGGGGCACGGATTTCCCGCGAGGTCAAACATCAGGTTCAGGAATTGACAGAGCACTTGGCGGCATGCCCCCGGGAGCGTGCTAAATCGCCCGGCCCGGTCACATCTTCAAGAATTGACAGAACACTGGGCGGCATGCCCTCGGGTACGCCGGAAAATCGCCGACTGTTATCGGTCGCCAGGGAATTGACACCCGCCTGATGGTTGCTTACGGTCCGCTCGTCAGGTTTTCCAGACCGCATCCGAAGGTATTCATGACTACATCCACGTTGCCGAAGTCCAGGCAGCAGTTGATTCTTGCCGTTCTCATGGCGTGTTCACTGCTGATCTGGCTGGACAACACCGTCCTGAGTACCACCCTGGAGACCCTCGCGGACCCGGTCCGTGGGCTGAACGCCAGCCCGGCCGAGCTGCAGTGGGCCACCGGCTCGTACACGCTGGCCTTCGCCACCTTGATGTTCACCGCGGGCGCGCTGGGCGACCGCTTCGGTCACCGGACCGTGCTCGCAACAGGTCTGGTGGGCTTCGCCGCGTCCTCGGTGTGGGCGGCGTTCGCGGGCGACGCGGGGCAGCTGATCGCCGCCCGGGCCGCGATGGGCGTCGGCAGCGCGCTGATCCTGCCCGGCAACCTGGCCATCCTCATGTGGACATTCACCGGCCCGGCGCGGTCGACCGCGATCGCCATCTCCTCGACCTCCGCCGGCGTCGGCATGGCCGTGGGCCCGGTGCTCGCCGGCGTGCTGCTCGACCACTTCTGGTGGGGCTCGGTCTTCCTGGTCAACGTCCCGGTCGTGGTCCTCGCGCTGATCGGCATCGTTCTGCTGGTCCCGAACTTCCGCAGCCCCGTCGTGCGACCGCTGGACCCGGCCGGAATGCTGCTGTCGATCAGCGGCCTCGCGGCGCTCGCCTACGGACTGATCCGCACGGGGCAGGTAGCGGCCTGGGGCCGTACGGACGTCTGGGCGCCGATCGTCGTCGGACTGATCCTGCTGGCCGTCTTCGTCCGCGTCGAACTGCGCAGCAAGATGCCGAGCTTCGACCCCCGGCTTCTCGCCCAGCGCGCCTTCGGTGGCGGCAACGTAGCCCTCGGACTGCTTCTGTTCGCCATTTCCGCCGTCACCTTCTACAACGCGTTCTACCTGCAGGGCGCCCGCGGCTACTCGCCGATCGAGGCGGGCCTAGCCAGCCTCCCGACCGCGCTCGGCGCGATCCTGGGGGCACCCGTGGGCGCGCGCCTGGTGCATCGCTGGTCGCTGCGGCTCGTCGCCGTGCCGGCCTTCACCGTCGCGGCGCTGACCATGGGCGCGTACGGGCTCTTCGGGCTGAGCACTCCCCTCGTCTGGATCGAGGTCCTGCTGCTGGTCCAGGGCCTGTCCATCGGCATGGCGATCGGCCCGGTGACCGCGGCGCTGATCAGCACCCTGCCGTTGGAACGCGCCGGCGCCGGATCGGCCGTCACCAACACCGTGCGCCAGACCGGCAGCGTGATCGGGATCGCCGTCGGCGGCACGATCATGTCGATCGTGTACCGGCGCGCGATCGAACCCTCGCTGCACGGCGTCCCCGGACCGGTGCGGGACCAGGCGCGGGTCTCCGCCGAACAGGCCCGGCACGTCGCCACCACGTCCCACCTGCCCGCGCTCGGGTACGCCGCCGATGACGCGTTCGTCCACGCCATGCACGTCGGTGCAATCTGGATCATGCTCATCGCGCTCTTAGGCGCGGCCGTACTACTGCTGGCCCTGCGCGCGGTCCGCAAGCCCGCGGCTGCCGGGGGCGAGCCGGAGCCTGCGCAGGAAGACGGCCCGACCACGGACGAGGCGGCCCCCCGGGCCGGGGCCGATGCCCGGCCCGTCCGCGAGGGCGACGACGTGGGCACCCGCTGACGCCATGGGAACCAGGCAGAAACTCCCCGAGGCGCGGTCGGACAGTCAGGCCACTTACCTGCCCGACCGGCACATATTCGCCCTGTGGACCTGGGCCGACGGCACCGTGGGGGCGGCCCCGCCGGTCGGCGACGTCGAGACCGTTCCCCTGGTCGTGCCGACGTCGGACCTCGGCAGGCTCAAGGTGTCCGACGTCGACTGCGTGCTGATCGAGCCGGACCGGCTCGTGGCCGTGCCCCTCGATTCGCCCGGCCGGTCGGTGAAGGCTTGGCGGTCGTGGATCGCGGGCGGCGAGTCGGCTCTGCCGATCGCCGCGCATGCGGTCCCCGACGCCACAGGTGTCGCCGTGACGACGGCAGAGTACGCGGGCGGCGTCTTCCGCCGCACCACCTCGGTGGGGGCCGAGATGCGCACGGCGCTCACCGCCAAGCTGCGGCCTTACCAGGTGCGCGGGGTGAGCTGGCTGCGCGAGACCATAGAGACGCACGGCGGCGCGGTGCTGGCCGACGAGATGGGACTCGGCAAAACCCTGCAGACCATCGGTTGTGTCGCCGGACGCGCCGAGAAGGCGCCGCAACTGGTGGTCTGCCCCACGTCGTTGGTGGGGAACTGGGCGCACGAGATCGCGCGGTTCGCACCTGGACTGCGGACCACGATCTGGCGCGGCGGGCCGCTGCCCGAGGTGGACAGCGGCACGGTGGTGCTCACCGGCTACCCCACGCTGCGCATGCACAGCCCGGCCCTGGCGGGGATCCAGTGGAGCACCGCGGTCTTCGACGAGGCGCAGGTCCTGAAGAACCCCCGTACGCAGGTGTCGAAGGCCGTGCGCAGCATCGCGGCCGACGCGCGGATCGCCCTGACCGGAACGCCCGTCGAGAATCACCTCGACGAGCTGTGGGCCCTGCTCAATCTGGTCGCACCGCACCTGTTCGCGAACCGGACGCAGTTCCGCCGTCGCTTCGTGCGGCCGATCGCGGACGGCTCCCCGGCCGCTTCCGCCCGGTTGCGCGGGGCCATCGAGCCGGTCGTGCTGATGCGGAAGAAGTCCCAGGTCGCAGGGTCACTCCCACCCAAGATCCACGCCGATCTCATCTGCGACCTCAGCGAGGAGCAGGAGCAGCTGTACGACCGGCTGCTGGACCAGGTCATCGACGACGGCTTTGGCCGCGGCGCCCAGCGGCAGACCAAGGTGCTCGCGGTCCTGACGTCGCTCAAGCAGGTCTGCAACCATCCGGGCCTGATCACGGACGACCTCGGTGAGCTGTCGGGCAGGTCGGGCAAGCTCGACCTGTGCGCCGACATCGTGGCCAACAACTTGGAGAACGACTCTCCGACCCTCGTCTTCACCCAGTACCGGCAGACCGGTGAGCTGCTGGTCCGGCACTTCGCCGAACAGTTCGGGGTGAGTACGCCGTTCTTCCACGGTGGCCTGAACCAGGAGCAGCGGGCCGACATCGTCCGCCGGTTCCAGTCCGACGACGGTCCGAAGGTGCTCGTCCTCAGTCTGAAAGCAGGGGGCACCGGGCTCACGCTCACGCGCGCGGCCGACGTCATCCACTTCGACCGGTGGTGGAACCCGGCCGTGGAGGCCCAGGCGTCCGACCGGGTACACCGGATCGGTCAGACCCGCACGGTCACCGTCACCACCCTGACCACCGGCACCACTGTCGAGGAGCACATCGCGGCCATGCACAACCGCAAGTCCGCGCTGTCGGACATCGCCGACACGTCCAGCGTCGCCGAGCTGACCCGACTGGACGACGACCGTCTCATCGAGGTCCTGCGCCGGAAGCGAGTCAACTGACCATGGCCGACCACGACTACGGTTACACGAAGTGGGGCAAGGACTGGGTCCGATTCGCCGAGTCGTTGCGCCAGACCCGTCCTGATCCCCAGCTGCCGAGCGCACGCCGCACGGCACGCGACGGGAAGGTCCAGATCACGTTCGACGACCGGACCGTGCGTGCCGTCGTGCACCGAGGTCGCGGCACCTCGGTGGTCACGATCGAGGTCGCGCCGATGTCCCCGGGGGCGACGGCCGAGATCTCCCGTCAGCTGAGCGGCATCCAGCCCCTGCTCACCGACGACCTGTACCGCGCGATCGCCGACGCGGGCCATCCGCCCGCGCCGGCCCTCGACAGCGTCGACTGCTCCTGCCCGACCGCCACCCTGCGGTGCGTCCATGAGCTGTCCGTCTACTACGACATGGCGCGGCGCATCGACGACGATCCCCGCATCGCTCTTGGCGTGCAGGGCTTCTTCCGCGCTTCGACGGGCGGCGGCCAGGCGCCCGCCGAGGCGACGGCGCAGCGCTGGATCGCGCTCAACTCCCTTGACCCGGCCGCCTACTTCACGGCGGCCGATTGACCCGGCCGGCCTGAGGGGGAGCGGTGCGTGCCCGTCCGGCGGGCAGGCACCGCTCCCCTGTGAGCAGATGGTCGGGCTGGCCGAATTCGGTTGTGGTCCCTCTGGAAACGGGCGGGACCGCATGGACGCCGGCGTTGGACGCGGTGCGGCTGGAGCCCCGGCGCGGATGTCCGCCGCAGTGACCACCGTCCAGATCCGCGAAGCCATCGAACGGGTCGTTGTCGCCGGCCAGTGGAAGGAGGTGATCCCGAGCTCTTGGTGGTCTTCGACGCGGGCTATGACGCACCTCGCACCGCCCGTCTGCTGGGCGAGCTGCCGGTGCCGGCCCTTGGCCGCCTGCGCTCGGATCGCGTGATGCGACC
This sequence comes from Streptomyces sp. ISL-36, assembly GCF_018614205.1. Taxonomy (GTDB): domain Bacteria; phylum Actinomycetota; class Actinomycetes; order Streptomycetales; family Streptomycetaceae; genus Streptomyces. The sequence continues at coordinate 15,137 of NZ_JAGGOS010000158.1, forward strand.
GCGGACACCGCCGCAGGTCTACGACCCATGGGAGGCCGGCCGCAGAAGCGCGGAAGCGAGTTCGTCTTCGGTCATTCCGGCACGTGGGGCACGGAGCAGGCGATGACGACTACGGACACTCGCCCCTACGCGAAGGTGGTCGCGCATGCATGGACTGGCTGCACCTGCGGCTGACCCGCCGGGCGGCTTGGCTCGATCACGACGGGCCGCTGCCCATCATCGAGGGCACCGTCATCCGCCCGCGTCGTGGAGGAGTTGCCCAGCGGCGGAGTGAACAAGCCGGTTTCGCTCTGATGGTCGAGGACCGGTGCTATCGGCAAGGACGTGGACCGTTGGCGGAAATCGTTCCTGCGTCGCTTCGATCTGGAGCATACGTTTCGCCTGTTCAAGCAGACCCGCGGCTGGACCAAGCCCCGGCTTCGCAGTTCAAAGGTAGCCGACCGCTGGACATGGCTGTGATTGCCGCCCACACCCAGCTCCGGCTCGCCCTTCCACTCGCCGTCGCCCTCCGGCGCTTCTGGGAGAAGTCAGCACCGCCGAACAAGCTGACGCCGCCCGAATCCGGCGGGGTTCAAACCTCCGGGCGAAGACCGATTCTCCAGCCGGTGCACCGAAACCGTCCCAGCCGGGTCCTGGCCGGTCACCGGGCTCGAAGAACCCCAACCCGGCACCCCGTCACGACGTTGGCCGGATCCTTGCGACCGGCGAGGCATACAAGCGTCCGGCCCACCATTACCTCGGCATCAGACCCCGCTGCAGCACCTGGCTCTCCACCCAGCTGCACCGCCAAGAAGTCCACGATGTTGGATGGATCCATGGTGAGAAAGAGGGAGAAGAGGAAGCGCCCTTCATTCGGCATGCCGAAGGGCATCGTCCTGCTGGCGACGCCGAAAGGCTGGCGCCACAGCGTTCTTACCGTGGAAGGCGGAATGCTCTGCGGCCGTCTCGCAGACGTGCCGATCAACGCCGACCCTCACGAGGCGCGGACCGCCGCGGCCGCCATGGTGGTGGGACTCACCCGGAACTTTCACGACAGCGACGTCGAAGTGACGTGGGATCCTCCCCAGGAACCCTGGTCGTGGACTGGCCAAGTCACCCCGTCCCGGGAGATGGCACCACCCCGCCTGACACCTGAGTGAGGTTGAAAGACAAGATGAGTGCTGGTTTCTGAACCTCCCGATGTCTCCGATGGGTGTCGGGCTGGCAGGATGTCGCTGACAGAGCGAGTCAGGGACGGGCATGGACAAGTGGGATTTCCACGAGTGGCGGGCAGCACTTGGCGCTGTGGACCCCCGAGCAGCGGCCTTGGTGGGCCTAGCTGTATTGCCCCGGGAGGTTGT
>NZ_JAGGOS010000015.1:0-75670 GCF_018614205.1 Streptomyces sp. ISL-36
GTGCCGCCCCCGTCGGACGGTGCGGCGGCGGGCGCGACCGACGGCTGTGCGGGCGCCATCGACGGCTGCGGCGGCACGCCGACGCCCGGACGCGTGGGCGCGGTGCCCTGCGCCGACGCGGGCGCATTCGGCGGGTATGTCACGTGACCTCCCCCTCGGTCGATGACCCGGCCCGTCCTGCCGGTGGTCCGGAAGACGACTGTCCGGCCAGCAGTATGGCCTCAGGGGCCCCACCCGCACACCAGGATTGACTCGATCTTGTACCTATCGTGCCCCATGCCCTCGCCGTCCCCGCAGGCGAACCCCCTACTATCCATACGCCGCCCGGCCGGAATCGGTTCCACCACGAACGGGTGATGGCGGGAACACGGGGACGTTCAGGGGCGCCCCCTCGTGAGGGGGCGCCCCTGAACGGCGAGCGTGCGGGTGTCGGCTCAGGCGTAGTGCTCCCGCAGCCGCGCCGCCGCCTCCGGCCCCGCCGCCACCTCGTCGAGGGCGAGCAGCGCCGCGCCGAGGACCGGTGGCGAGGTGACCACGCCGACCACTGCCTTCGGCGCCTTCACGGCCAGCAACCGCGCGATGTGATCGTCCAGTTGGGGATGGCGCGCGGCGAGCACGCTGCCGCCGAGCATCACCGGCGCCTCCTCGTCGAGCAGCCCGAGCCGCCCGAGCGCCACCGCGGACAGGGCGACGACCTCCTCGGCGAGCCGGTGCACCAGCGAACGGGCGACGGCGTCGCCCTCCGCGCTCGTACGGAACAGCACGGGCGTCAGCTCGTGCCGCCGCTCGAAGGGGACCAGGCCCAGATGCAGCGCCTCGATCAGCGCGTACATCGTCTCCAGACCGAAGTGCGCCGGCAGCGTGCGCGCCAGCGCGGTCGGCTCGCCCCGCCCGTCCTCGGCGCGGGCCGCGAACCACAGGGCCTCCTCGGCGAGTCCGCTGCCGCCGCCCCAGTCGCCGGAGATCTTCCCGATGGCGGGGAAGCGGGCGGTCCGCCCGTCCGGCAGCATGCCGACGCAGTTGATCCCGGCCCCGCACACCACGGCCACGCCGCGCGGCTCGTCGAGACCGGCGCGCAGGATGGCGAAGGTGTCGTTGTACACCTGCACCGACGGGCTCCAGCCCCTCGCCTTCAGGGCGGAGGTCAACGCCGCCTCCTCCACCGGGAGATCCGCGTTGGCGAGGCAGGCGGAGACATGGGCGAACGCCAACGGAAGCCCCGCTTCCGATGCCGCCCGCCCCACGGTCTCCGCGAGACCGTCGAGCGCCGCCTCGACCCCGACCACCGGCGGCTGGAACCCGCCGCCCCGCGCCGCGCCGAGGACGCTGCCGTCCACGCCGACGACCGCGACGTCGGTCTTGCTGTTGCCGGCGTCGATCGCCAGCAGGACTTCGTTCGGGCTCCTTCCGTTCAGGCCCACGCGAGGTGCTCCCGGTTGTGCGCGATCAGCCGGTCGGTGAGCCCCTCGGCGTACGCGTACTGCCCGACCAGCGGGTGGGCGAGCAGCGCCTTGAACACCCGGTCCCGGCCGCCGCGCAGCGCCGCCTCCAGGGCCAGGTCCTCGTAGGCCGTCACGTTCGCGATCAGTCCGGCGTACAGCGGGTCGACCGGCGCCACGGCCAGCGGCGTGGCACCGCCGGCCCCCACCGCGGCCTGCACCTCGATGACGGCGTCGTCCGCCAGGAAGGGCAGCGTGCCGTTGTTGTACGTGTTCACCACCTGGTACGGGGATCCCCCGGATCCCAGCAGCGACGCGGCCAGGTCCACGGCGGCCTCCGAGTAGAAGGCGCCGCCCCGCTTGCCGAGCAGGGCGGGCTTCTCGTCGAGCGCCGGGTCCCCGTACATCTCCAGGAGTTCCTTCTCCATGGCGGCGACCTCGGCGGCGCGCGAGGGCTTGGTGCCGAGCTCCCGTACGACCTCGTCGTGCGCGTAGAAGTAGCGCAGGTAGTACGAGGGGACGACGCCGAGCCGGTCCACGATCTGCCGCTCCATGCGCAGGTCGCCGGCGATGGCGTCACCGTGCTCGGCGAGCAGCCGGGGCAGCACGTTCTCGCCCTCGGGACCGCCGAGGCGGACGGCCGTCTCCCAGGTCAGGTGGTTGAGCCCGACGTGGTCGAGGTGGATGTCGGCCGGTGCCACGCCGAGCAGCCCGGCGAACTTCCGCTGGAAGCCGATGGCCACGTTGCACAGGCCGACGGCCTTGTGGCCGGCCTGGAGCAGCGCGCGCGTCACGATGCCGACCGGGTTGGTGAAGTCGATGATCCAGGCGTCCGGGTTGGTGCGCCGGACCCGCTCGGCGATGTCCAGGACCACCGGAACGGTCCGCAGCGCCTTGGCGAGGCCGCCGGCACCGGTCGTCTCCTGCCCGACGCAGCCGCACTCCAGCGGCCAGGTCTCGTCCTGCTCGCGTGCGGCCTGACCGCCGACCCGCAGCTGCAGCAGGACGGCGTCGGCGCCGTCGACGCCCGCGTCGACGTCCGAGGTGGTGACGATCGTTCCCGCGTGGCCCTGCTTGGCGAAGATGCGCCGGGCGAGCCCGCCGACCAGTTCCAGGCGGTCGGGCGCCGGGTCGACGAGGACGAGTTCGGTGATGGGCAGGGTGTCGCGCAACCGCGCGAATCCGTCGATCAGTTCGGGGGTGTAGGTGGAGCCGCCCCCCACGACAGCGAGCTTCATGTGGCGTATCAGCCCTTCACTCCGGTCAGTGTGACTCCCTCGACGAACGCCTTCTGGGCGAAGAAGAACACGACGATCACAGGGGCCATGACCAGGACGGTCGCGGCCATGGTCAGATTCCAGTCGGTGTGGTGCGCGCCCTTGAAGGACTCCAGGCCGTAACTCAGGGTCCAGGCACCGGGGTTCTCGGAGGCGTAGATCTGCGGCCCGAAGTAGTCGTTCCAGCAGTAGAAGAACTGGAAAAGGGCCACGGCGGCGATGCCGGGCTTCGCCATCGGGAGCACGATCTTGACGAGGGTGCGCAGCTCCCCGCAGCCGTCGATCCTCGCGGCCTCGATGTACTCGTTGGGGATGGTCAGCAGGAACTGGCGCAGCAGGAAGATCGCGAAGGCGTCGCCGAACGCCATCGGGACGATCAGCGGCCACAGGGTGCCGGAGAGGTCCAGCTGCTTCGCCCAGAACAGGTACATCGGGATGATGACGACCTGCGGCGGCAGCATCATCATCGAGATGACGAGCAGCAGCGACAGATGCTTGCCGCGGAAGCGGAACTTGGCGAGGGCGTACGCCACCGGGATCGAGGACACCACCACGAGCGCGGTGCCCAGACCCGCGTAGAGCAGCGAGTTCCTCCACCAGGTGAGGAAGCCGGGGGTGTCGAGGACCGTGGCGTAGTTCTCCCAGTGCCAGGTGTTCGGCGTCAGGTCCCGGGTCAGCGCCTGCTGGTCGCTCATCAGGGAGGTCAGGAAGACGAAGACGAACGGGAGGACGAAGAACAGGGCCGCGGCGATGCCGAGCGAGTGGACGGCGATCCAGTGCAGCAGCGCCGTGCGGCGGGCCCGCTTCTCGGCGGGGCTCACCGTCGCGGGGCGGTCGGGGAGGGTTGTGGTCGTCATGGATCAGTCACCCGAGCCGATCAGGCCGCCGCGCCGGCGCATGAGGAGCGCGGTGAAGGCCATGGAGAGGGCGAAGAGTACGAGCGCCACCACGCACGCCGCGCCGTAGTTGAACTGGCTGAAGCCGAGGCTGTAGACGAGCTGCGGCAGGGTGAGCGTGGAGTCGTCCGGGTAGCCGGGCTGGAAGGTCACACCGGAGCCGCCCATCACCCCCGAGGCGACCTTGGAGGCCACGATCGGCTGGGTGTAGTACTGCATCGCGCCGATGATCCCGGTGACGACCGCGAAGAGCACGATCGGCGCGATGTTCGGCAGGGTGATGTAGCGGAACCGCTGCCACGGGGACGCGCCGTCCAGCTCGGCCGCCTCGTACTGCTCCTTCGGTACGTCGAGGAGCGCGGCCATGAAGATGACCATGAGGTCCCCGACGCCCCACACGGCCAGGACGGTCAGCGCCGGCTTGGCCCAGTCGGCGTCGTTGAACCACGAGGGGGCGGGGATGCCCACCGCCTCCAGGAGCGAGTTCACCGGCCCGGTGCCCGGGTTGAGGAGGAAGACGAAGGCCAGCGTGGCGGCCACCGGCGGGGCCAGGTACGGCAGGTAGAAGAGGGTGCGGAAGACTCCGGCACCCGTCTTGATCTTGGTGATGAGCATGCCGACGCCGAGGCCGAAGACCACGCGGCAGGCCACCATGACGACGGCCAGCCAGAGGGTGTTCTGCATCGCCGGCCAGAACTTCGGCAGGTCGGAGAAGACGTACGACCAGTTCTCCACACCCCGCCAGGTCGGCGGGTTGAGGCCGTCGTACCGCATGAACGAGAAGTACAGCGTGGAGATCAGCGGATAGGCGAAGAAGACGCCGAAGCCGATCAGCCAGGGCGACATGAAGGCCAGGGCGCGCAGCGCGTTCCGCCGGCGCTTGGACTTCAGCGTGTGTGTCCCCCGCGGGGAGGCGGCCGGGACGGCGGCCGCCTCCTTGGCGGGCAGGGTGTCCGTGCTCATGGGTGCGTTGTCCCGGCCGTCACTTCGCCGCGGCGATGTCGCGGTCGATCTGGGCCGCGGTGTCGGCGAGGCCCTTCTTCAGGTCGGTGACCTGGCCCTTCTCGTACTGCTGGGCGAGCCTGGAGAGGGTCTCCTGGTAGGCGGGGCCGTTCACCGCGCCGGCCATGGTGGTGGACTCGGCGTGCTGGGCGATGTCCAGGAAGACCTTGAAACGGTCGTCGAACTTCAGGTTCGGGGACTTCAGCGCCTCCAGGGTGGAGGGGACGTTGCCGATGTCGTTGGCGAAGTTCACCACGGCGTCGGTGTCCGTGGTCATGTACTTGATCAGTTCCCAGGCCGCGTTCTGCTTCTTGCTCTGCGGCGCGATGCCCATGATCGTGCCGGAGAGGTAGCCCTTGCCGTACTCGGCGATCTCGTCGTCGGCGACCGGCAGCGGCGCGACGCCGACCTCGAAGCCGACCTTGGCGTTCTTGACGAAGTTCAGCCGCCACTCGCCGTCCAGCTGCATGGCGACCTGGCCGGTGTGGAAGGGATGCTTGGCGCCCCACTCGTCACCGAAGGTGGTGCGGTACTTGTCGAGTTTCCGGAAGCCGCCCAGGGCGTCCACGAGCGACTTCTGGTACGTCATCATCTCGGCGAACGCCGGGTCCTTGGCGACGTTCGACTTGCCGTTCTCGTCGAAGTACGTGTGGTCCCACTGCGACATGTAGTGCTCCACGACGGTCTCGTAGCCGAGGTAGTTCGGCATGAAGCCGAGCTGCTCGTAGGAGTCCCCCTTGGGCGTGGTGAGCTTCTTGGCGACCTGGGTGAACTCGGACCAGGTCTTCGGCGCCTCCTTGATGCCGGCCTTCTCGAAGGCGTCCTTGTTGTAGTAGAGGCCGTACGCGTCCGAGAGCAGCGGCAGGGCGCAGCGTCTGCCCTCGAACTGGGTGTACTCCTGGAGGACCTTCGGGAAGATCTTGTCGAGGTCCAGCTTGTCCTTGTCGATGAAGGGCTTGAGGTCCGCGAGGGCGCCCGAGGAGCAGAACTTGCCGACGTTGGAGGTGGTGAACGAGGAGACCACGTCCGGGCCGTTGGACCCGCCCGCGCGCAGCGCCTGGCCGAGCTTGTCGTCGTTGATGTCGCCGACGACCTTGACCTTGATGTTCGGGTGGGACTTCTCGAAGCGGGCGACGTTGTCCTGGATCGCCTTGACCTCGGCGGGCGCCGACCAGCCGTGCCAGAACGTGATCGTGGTCTTCGCGTTCGGGTCGTCGCTCGCGCCGCCGGCCGGAGCGCCCGTACAGGCGGAGCCGAGGAGGGCTATCGAGGCGGTGGCGGCGAGCGCGACGGCGGCTCTGCGCGGACGTACGGGCATGACGGAGTCTCCCTGTGACGGAGTACGGAGGACGGAGTACGGGTGAAGGGGGCTGCTGGGGCGGCGGGTTACATGGAGTGCCTGGAGGTGTCGAAGACTTCGTCGCGGGTGGTGACGAGGGCGCTTTCGAGGGCCCCGCGCAGCACGGGGTGCTCGGCGACGGCCCCGAGGACGAGCCGGGGCCGGGAGGCGGCGAGTTCGGCCAGCTCGGACTGGACGCGCTCACGCAGCGGTTCCCCGCCGGCGACGATCACATCGCCGGACAGGACGACGAGCTCGGGGTCGAGTACGGCGACGAGGGAGGCGAGACCGGTCGCCAGGCGCTCGGCGTACTGGTCGAGGAGCGCCGCGTACCGCGGGTCCTCGCCGTGGTGCGCGGCGGCGTGCGCGAGCAGTCCGGAGGCGGTGGGTACGTAGGGCTGCTCGGCGGTCTCGATCCCGAGAGCCCGGGCGATCCGGGGCACCGACTGGACGCCGGCGAGCTCCTGGAAGCCGCCGGAGTTGGCCTTGGTGACCTGCCGCACGAGCGGGGTGCCGGGGACGGGCAGGAAGCCGACCTCGCCGGCGCCGCCGGTGAAGCCGCGGTGGAGCCGGCCGCCGAGGACGAGGGCGGCGCCGAGGCCCTCCTCGTTCCACAGCAGCACGAAGTCCTCATGGTCGCGGGCCGCGCCCAGACGCTGCTCGGCGACGGCGACGAGGTTGACGTCGTTCTCGTACTCGAACGGCATCGGGAGCACCGCCGCCAGCTCCTGCAGGAGCGTGGGGGAGTGCCAGCCGGGCAGGTGGGAGGCGTACCGGAGCCGCCCGGTGGCGGGGTCGAAGGCGCCGGGGGTGCCGATGACGAGCCGGTGCACGTCGGCCGGGGTGATGCCGGCGTCCTTGACGGCGCCGTCGAGGGCGGTGGTGACCTGCCGTACGACGCCTTGCGCGGCGCGCCCCGGGGTCGGGAGCTCGAACTCGCCGACGACCTCGCCGGTGATGTCGGCGACGGCGGCCCGGATGCGGTGCGGGTTCACGTCGAGCCCGGCGGCGAAGGCGGCCCGGGCGTTGACCGCGTACAGCTGTGCGCTGGGGCCGGGCCGTCCCGCGGTGGTCCCGGTGGCGACGACGAGTCCGGCCGCTTCGAGCCGTGCGAGCAGCTGGGAGGCGGTGGGCTTGGACAGGCCGGTGAGCTTGCCGATCCGGGTGCGGGAGAGCGTCCCGTGCTCCAGCAGCAGGTCGAGGGCGGCACGGTCGTTCATGGCCCGCAGCACGCGCGGTGTGCCGGGGGTCCCCGGGGTCGTACCGGCCATGAGAGACGCACCTGCCCTTCGTCCTCCAGTGCGGTGGGGAGACCGCTGCACTGTTAGGAAAGTTTCCTATTCGGTTGGGAGGACCGTAGGACGGCCGTCGCCGGGGCGTCAATACCCGAAGACGCGGGACGCCCCCGGAGGCAACCAAAGTGTTACCTGCGGGGGCGTCGGGGACGAACGGAGCCCTACTTCGAGAGGTTCGGCTGCGACGCCGGGATCGGGGTCGCGGCCGTCGACTGCGGGGAGGTCGCCGAGGCGAAGGCCGAGGGGGCCGCCATGCCGGCCGTCGGGTCCGCCGCGGACTCCTCCGGCTGGGCCGGAACGCCGCCGACGATGCGGATGCCCGCCACGTCCAGGGCGCGCTTGATCCGCCAGCGCAGCTCCCGCTCGACGCCCAGGCTCTTGCCCGGCATCGTCTTGGCCGAGACCCGGATCGTCATGGAGTCCAGCAGGACCTCGTTCAGACCGAGGATCTCCACCGGGCCCCACAGGCGCTCGTTCCAGGGCTCGACCTTGGAGATCTCCTCCGAGACCCCGGTGATGATCTCGTTGATCCGGTCCAGGTCCTCGGTCGGCCGGACCGTGACGTCCACCGCCGCCGTCGCCCAGCCCTGGCTGAGGTTGCCGATCCGCTTGATCTCGCCGTTGCGGACGTACCAGATCTCACCGTTGTCGCCCCGCAGCTTCGTCACCCGCAGACCGACCTCGATGACCTCGCCCGAGGCCACCCCGGCGTCGACCGAGTCGCCGACGCCGTACTGGTCCTCCAGGATCATGAACACGCCGGAGAGGAAGTCGGTGACCAGATTCCGGGCGCCGAAGCCGATCGCCACACCCGCGACACCGGCCGAGGCGAGCAGCGGCGCCAGGTCGATCTTGAAGGCGCCCAGGATCATCAGCCCGGCCGTGCCCAGGATCACGAAGGACGCGACCGAACGCAGCACCGAACCGATAGCCTCGGAGCGCTGGCGCCGCCGTTCGGCGTTGACCAGCAGACCGCCCAGCGCCGTGCCCTCCACCGCCTGCGCGGAGCGGTTCATCCGCTCTATCAGCTTCGTCAGCGCGCGCCGGATCGCCATCCGCAGCAGCAGCGCGACGACCAGGATGAGGAGGATGCGCAGACCGGTGTTCAGCCAGGTGGACCAGTTCTCCTCCACCCAGCCCGCGGCGTTCGTCGCCTTCTCCGCGGCCTCGTCCAGGGTGACGGGGACGGGCTGCGGATCGTCGGCGGTCGGCAAGGCGGACCAGGACACGTGGGAAACCTCCGGGCGTGGCGTACGCGGACCATCCACACTAACGGGGCATCGGATGTACTCCCGTTGTCCTGTTCGAGGGAGAGACCGACTTCACCCGGGGAAGTACCAGGAGACGGTTTCCGTGTGGTCGAGAACACTTCGAGCCCGTTACCGGTACGTGGTGGCGCTTCGACCTGGCATGAGGAGAGACTGAGAGCAGTTCGTCCCGGCGCGAGCCACGCGCCGCCGGCGTATTAGGAGGCATCCGTGCCGCATGTCCTGGTCCTCAACGCGTCGTACGAGCCCCTCGGCGTCGTACCGCTCCGCCGCGCGCTCGTCCTCGTCCTCGAGAACAAGGCCCTCTGCCTCGAGGAGTCCGGCGCCTTCCTGCACAGTGAGACCCGCGTCATCGCCGCGCCCAGCGTGGTCCGGCTGAAGCGGTTCGTACGGGTCCCCTACCGGGGGCCCGTTCCTCTGACCCGCAGAGCGCTCTTCGCCCGCGACGGCGGACGCTGCATGTACTGCGGTGGCGTCGCAACCAGCGTCGACCACGTCATTCCGCGCAGCCGCGGGGGTACGCACGCCTGGGAGAACGTCGTGGCGGCCTGCCGCCGCTGCAACCACGTCAAGGCCGACCGGCACCTGCGGGAACTGGGCTGGCGGCTGCGTCACCAACCCGCGCCGCCCAGTGGCCTGGCCTGGCGGATCATCGGCACCGGTCATCGGGACCCGCGCTGGCTGCCGTACCTGCAGCCGTACGGCGCGGACGATGTGATGGCCCGGATCGACGCCGTCTCCACGGCCCCCACGGGGGCCGTGAAGGCGAGCTGATCCGGGCCTTCGTCGTACGGGGGCGTCTCCTGGAGGCGCCCCTACCCCTTCGGCCGCCCGGACTCTTCGGGCTCCTCGTGCTTCTGGGGCTCCTCGTGTCTCTGGGGCTTCTCGGGCTTCTCGGGCTTGAGCGGCGGGGCGACGGCGTACGTCTCCACCGACCAGAGCGAGTACCCGTACTCCGTCGCCCGCGTGTCGCCCTGCACCCGGAGGAAGCGGGTGTCCGCCGCGTCCATGCGGACCGACTCGCGGCCGCCGCGGCCGTCGGCGACGGTCGCCGCGGTGCGCCAGGTACGGCCGTCGGCGGAGACCTGGATGCGGTAGCGGGAGGCGTACGCGTCCTGCCAGTGGAGGACCACCTGCCCTATCCGGGCCGGTCGCGGAAGCTCCAGCTGCCACCAGGCGCCGTCCTCGGCCGGTGAGGACCAGCGGGTGGTGGGGTCGCCGTCCACGGCCGAGGAGGCCGGGAAGTCGGCGGTCTCGTCGCCCGACGAGGAGGCCGTCGCCGAGCGCGCCAGGTCCGGACCCGCCGTGCGCGGGAAGGCGCGGACCGTCAGGACCCGCTCCTCGCCCGCGAAGGAGACCGGCACCTGGTAGGAGCCGGCCGGTACGTCCGGCGCGACCGAGATCTCCAGCGGCACCGTCGTCCGCGTGCCGCGGGGCACCAGGGCCTCCTTCGGCAGCGTCACGGTGATGCCCTTCGGAGCCCGCGCCGTCAGCGGCCCGCGCACCTCGCCGGCGCGCCGGCCCGTCAGCCGGACGTCCACCCGCCGCACCGGCCCGCCGATCTCGGCGTCCGTCTCGCCCCGGGCCAGCTCCAGCTCGGCGCGCGGCTCGTCCGCGAACCACGGCACCAGGGACCGCACCTCGGGAGCCGAACCGTTCCCCACGACGCGGACGGCGTCCGCGCGCAGCCCCTTCACGTCCGTCTGCGTCCAGCCGGAGGCCGACAGCGGGCCGAGGTCACGCCACCCCTCTCCCGGGACGTACGCCTCCACGCGCGCACCGTCGCCCGAGCCCGGCTCCGTCATCACGGTCACCGTCTCCACCGGACGCGAACGCTCCAGCCGAAGCGTGTACGCGCCCTCCGCCCGGTCCACCGCCTGCCGTCGGTCACGGGCCCGGTCGGCGCCGGTCCAGGCCGCCGACTCGGCCACCGCGCGCGTGAGGAAGGCATCGAGGACGCCCTTGCCGACCGTCACCTCGCTCGCCCTCAGCGCCTCGCGCTGCGTCTCAAGACGCAGCTGCGCCTGCCAGGCCGTCGTGCCGTCGCCGCGTGCCTGGGCGAGCAGCATGTCGACCGCCGTCTCACCCGCGAGGCCGTACCGCGACAGCTGCTCCAGCCAGGGCCGCACCTCGTCGTCCAGGGTGCCGTCCGCCGTCGCCGCCAACCGCCGGGGCGCCTCCCGCATCACGGTGAACGCGGCCCGCAGCTCGCGCGCCGCCCTCTCCCGCGCCGCCCGGTCCGACGCCGTGCGGCTGTTCCAGAACGCGGTCGTCAGCGGCTTCAGATAGGCCGACTCGCCCGCCGGGTCGAGGATCGAGGAGGCGTCATTGCCGGCCAGCGCCCGCAGCGCCTCGCGCGCCGCGGGGTCCGGCCCCGCCAGCTCGTCGACGGCGGCCCGCCAGGACTCCTGCGGCCGGTACCCCTTCGGGTTCCAGGCGTAGTCCGCCGAGGTGAACAGCGGGATGCGGGAGACCGCGGCCTGCTCCATGGCGTTGGCGAGGAACGCGGCCGAACCGGCCGCCACCGCCGGCTCGCGGCCCGTGGAGGGGCCGAGGAAGAGCCGGTCCTCGGCGTAGTCGTTGACCGGGTAGTTGTCCAGGGTGACCAGCGGGCGGCGCAGCGCGTCGCGGGCGCCGGCCAGTTCGCGTCCGGTGATCGTGCGGGGGACGACGCCGACCCCCGTCCAGGCCACCTGCACCCGCTCGTCGAGCCGTGCCGCGAGCGCCGTGCGGTACTCCGTCGCGCCGTCCTGGTAGTACTCCGTCGGCATCAGGGTCAGCGGTTCCGCGTCCGGGTGCCGCTCGGCCAGGTGCCGGGCGACCGCGCTCGCCACGCGCGCGTGGGCGGTGGCCGCGGCCTCGGGCCCCCGGCCGAAGGTGTCCGCGTCCTTCGAGCAGTGCCACTCGGTGTAGCTGACGTCCTGGAACTGGAGCTGGAAGGAGCGCACCCCCAGCGCCCACATCGCGTCGATCTTGCGGGTGAGCGCCGTCACGTCGTCGTCCGACGCCAGGCACATCGACTGGGCGGGCGCCACGGCCCAGGCCAGCGTCACATGGTTCGCGCGCGCCCGTTCGGCGAGCGCGCGGAACCCGGCGCGCTGGTCGGCCGGGTAGGGGTCGCGCCACTGCGTCTGGCGGTACGGGTCGTCACCGGGCGCGTAGAGGTACCGGTTCTGCTTGGTGCGGCCCATGAAGTCGAGCTGGGCCAGGCGCTGGTCCTGGCTCCAGGGGTGGCCGTAGAACCCCTCGGTCAGGCCGCGCACGGCGGTGCCGGGCCAGTCGCGGACCCGGACACCGGGCACCCGGTCTCCGACGCCGGTGAGCTGACGCAGCGTCTGGACGGCGTGGAAGAGACCGTCCTCGCCGACCCCGTCCAGGGCCACCGTGTCCCGGCCCTCGAACCGGCCGGTCGCCAGCCGGTAGCCGCCGCGCGGCAGATCGCCCCGCTCCGGCACACGCAGCGCCCGCAGGGCCTCCTGCGTGCCGGAGGCACCCGAGCCGCCCGGCCCGGCCGCACGCACGACGGTGCCGGCACCCGGCAGGGACGTGTGGACCGTCCGTACCCCCGCCGCCCGCAGCACCTCGCGCAGTGCGGCGACGGCGTACGGATCGGCGTCGGAGTCCGTGAGGAGTGTCACCTCGTCGCCGAGCGGCACCGGGGAGCCGGCCGCGGTGAGGACCTGCGGGCGCGGCCACACGGAGGGCACGGCCCGCTGCTCGTCCGGGGTGGTCACCGGAGAGACCGGTGCGGCCTGGGCGACGCCCGGGACGACCCCGCCGAGGAGGCCACCGATCACCGCGGCGGCCACGGCCGACGCGGTCCGCTTCCTGCGCCCGAGGTGCACGGGGGGACTCCTTTGTCACGAGGGGGTTACGAGCCCACCACCCGCCCGCCGGAGGTGTCAATGCAGCTGGTCGATGTGTCTGCTTTGCCCGGCGGCCTTTCGGCGAGGTGGCACCCCTGCGCCAACTTCGGCCGGTAAAACGGGGTGCGCTGGGTAGGGCTCACTCGTTGTCCCCTCGTCCCACCTTTCGAGACAAACGGGAGCCCCCATGTCCGTGACCACCCCCCACCACCCCACGACCGCCCCCCACCACTCCAAACGCATACCGGTCCTGATCCCGGGACCGCTGACCAGCGAACCCCCGCTCGCCGACGCCGCGCCCCTCACCAGCGAGCCGCCCCTGACCGACGCGGCCCCCCTGACCAGCGAACCCACCGCCCTCGGCACCGCGGGCGGTACCGAGTCCCCCGGAGTCTGACTCCCCCTCGGGCCGCGTCCTCCCGGCCCCGGAGCCCTCGGAGTGTGAAGTGACCCTGGCCCGCCTCGCCGCCCTCCATGGCGTCGCCACGGAGTACGCGCCCTCCGAGGGCGTCATCGTCCAGGTTCCCGACGCCACGGTCGTGGCCGTGCTCGGCGTCCTGGGCGTCGACGCGTCCACGCCGGAGGCGGTCGCCGCCTCGCTCGAAGCGGTGCTGCGAGGCGAGCGGGAGCGCCTTCTTCCGCCCACCCTGGTGCGGTGGCAGGACGGCCCGGTGCACCCGCCGGGCCCGGCCGAGGGGCTGCCGCCCGGCACCCGGCTGCGCGTCACGACCGAGTCCGGTGAGGTGCTGGAGAGCGCCGACTGGGAGGGGCTGCCGCTCGGCGTCCACGAGCTCGACGCGCTCGCGCCCGACGGCAGAGCCGGCCGGAGCACGCTCATCGTCGCCCCCGCGCGCGTGCCCCGGCCCCGGGAGCGGGCGTTCGGCCTGCTCGTCCAGCTCTACTCCGTGCTCTCCGCCCGCTCCTGGGGCATGGGCGACCTGGGCGACCTGCGCGAACTCGCCGCCTGGGCGGGCCGGACGCACGGCGCGGGGTTCGTCCAGGTCAATCCGCTGCACGCGGCCGTGCCCGGGGCGCCCACCGACCCGTCCCCGTACCGCCCGTCCTCACGGCGCTTCCCCGACCCCGTCCATCTGCGGATCGAGGACATCCCCGAGTACGGGTTCCTGGCCCCCGAGTACCGCGACGAGCTGGAATCCGTCCTCGCCGACGCCACCGAGCTCCGTGAACGGGTGCTGCGCAAGGGTGCGCTGATCGACCGGGACGCGGTGTGGGAGGTCAAGCGGCGCGCCCTGGAGCTGGTACGGACCGTGGAACTCGGCCCCGGCAGGCGCGCCGAGTACCGCGACTTCCTCGCGCGGCGCGGCCGGGCCCTGGAGGACCACGCCACCTACTGCGCCCTCGCCGAGCGCCACGGGCACCACTGGCGGTCCTGGCCCGAGGAGCTGCGCGACCCCCGCTCAGCGGCGCAGGCCGTCCGCGCCGACGACGAACTGGCCGCCCGTGTCGACTTCCACTGCCGGCTCGCCTGGCTGACGGACCGGCAGCTCGCCGCGGCCGGCGAGGCCGCGCGGGCCGCCGGGATGGCCGTGGGGATCGTCCACGACCTCGCGGTCGGCGTCCACCCGGACGGCTCCGACGCCTGGGCCCAGCAAGACGCCTTCGCCGCGGGCATGTCGGTCGGCGCCCCACCCGACGCCTTCAACGCCCGCGGACAGGACTGGGGCCTGCCGCCGTGGCGCCCCGACACGCTCGCCGCCTCGGGCTACGCGCCGTACCGCGGGCTCCTCAAGGAGCTGCTGCGCCACGCGGGCGCGCTGCGGATCGACCATGTGATGGGCCTGTTCCGGCTCTGGTGGGTGCCCGAGGGGCGCGAGCCCACCGAGGGGACGTATGTCCGCTACGACTCCGAGGCCATGCTCGCCGTCCTCGTCCTGGAGGCCCACCGCGCGGGCGCCGTCGTCATCGGTGAGGATCTCGGCACCGTCGAGCCGGGCGTGCGGGAGCGGTTGGCCCGGTGCGGGGTGCTGGGCACCTCGGTGCTCTGGTTCGAGCGGGACTGGGCCGGTGACGGCCGCCCGCTCTCCCCGGAGGAGTGGCGCACCGACTGCGTGGCCACCGCCACCACCCACGACCTGCCCTCCACGGCGGCCCGGCTGAGCGGGGACCATGTCGCCCTGCGCCACCGGCTCGGGCTGCTCACCGGCGATCTGGAGCGGGAGCGCGGCCGGGACGCGGCCGAGGTCCGGGAGTGGCTGGGCTGCCTGGAGCGCCTCGGGCTGCTGCCGGAGGGTCCGGGCGAGGAGGAGGCCGAGATCCGGGCCGTCCACCGGTTCCTGCTGCGTACCCCCGCCACGATGGTGGGGGTGTGGCTGCCGGACACGGTCGGGGACCGGCGGCCGCAGAACCTGCCGGGCACCTGGGACCAGTACCCCAACTGGCGGCTTCCGTTGGCCGGCCCGGACGGCCAGCCGCTCGCTCTGGAGGAGCTGGCCGCCTCGCCCCGCCTGCACCGCCTGCTGAGCGTCTTCGGGTCCCGTACGGCACCCCCGGACGCGCGGGCGGTTTAGGTGTTCGCTACGTTTGCACCGTGGACAAGAAGAACGCTCTGCGCGCCGGTGCTGTCGCGGCCGGTACGACGCTGATGATGCTGCTCATGTCGTCCCCCGCGCTCGCGCTCACCCGCGACGACGGTGACGACCCGGCCCCCAAGCTGAGTGTCGTGGAGACCCTCGGCCTGTACGTGGCGGCGCCGATCGTGCTGTTCCTGGTGATCGCCGGTCTGGTGATGGTGCTCGACAAGTCCAAGAAGCGGGCGTAACCCCCAGCCTTTCCTCTTCACGAGGCCTGACGAGGGCGCCGCACGGTACGACGTACCGTGCGGCGCCCTCGCGTGCGTTCAGGCCGTGGTCGCGAGCAGCTTGCGCAGCAGCCCGGCCAGCTGCTCCGCCTCCTCCTCGGTGAGAGCTGACTCCAGGGCCGCCCGCTGCTGGGCGAGACCGGCCCCCACCGCCTGATCCACCAGCTCCCGGGCGTCCTCGCCGAGGGTGACCCGCAGCCCGCGCCGGTCGTTCGGGTCGGGACTGCGGCTGAGCAGTCCGGCCTTCTCCAGCTTGTCGAGCCGGCCCGTCATCCCGCCGGTGGTGATCATCAGGGTCGCGGCGAGTTCGCGCGGCGAGAGAGTGTACGGCTCGCCCGAGCGGCGCAGGGTCCCGAGCACGTCGAACTCCCCGAGCCCCATTCCGTATGGCGCGTACGCCTTCTCGACCCGGCCGCGCATGGCGGCGGCCAGCCGGTAGATCCGCCCGAAGACGGCCATCGGCAGGGTCTCCAGATCGGGCCGGACGGCTGCCCACTGGTCGATGATCGCGTCGACGGCGTCGTGAGCGGGCCCGGGGCCCGGGGTGTGCTTCTCCATGGCGTCAGTCTCCCCTTCCCCTCCACTCGATGACAAGAAAGCCACTTGCAAGTAAGTAGCTTAGTGCTAAGTTAATTACCGCCAAGCCAGTTCGGGGCCCGAAGCCCCGGAGCACCGGCATTCCCGAGGGGGGAACCGTCATGTCCCGTAAGGCCGCCGTCGTCGCGCTCACCGCGCTCGCCCCGATCTCCTGGGGCTCCACCTACCTCGTCACGACCGAGTTCCTGCCGCCCGACCGGCCGCTGTTCACCGGACTGATGCGCGCGCTGCCCGCCGGGCTCCTGCTCCTCGCCCTCACCCGCAAGCTCCCGCAGGGTGCCTGGTGGTGGAAGGCGGCGGTCCTCGGGGCCCTCAACATCGGCGCCTTCTTCCCGCTGCTCTTCCTCGCCGCGTACCGCCTTCCCGGCGGCGTCGCCGCCGTCGTCGCCTCCGTGGGCCCGCTCTTCGTGGTCGGCCTGGCCGCCCTCTTCCTCGGTGACCGCCCCACCGTGCGCTCCCTGCTCACCGCGATCGCGGCAGCCTTCGGCGTCAGCCTGGTGGTCCTGAAGGCGGGGGCGGCGCTGGACCTGGTCGGGGTGGCCGCCGGACTGCTCTCCGCCCTGTCGATGTCCGCCGGCACGGTCTTCACCAAGCGCTGGGGGAGGCCCGAGGGGGTCGGCGCGCTGGCGCTGACGGGCTGGCAGCTCACCGCGGGCGGGCTGATCATCCTGCCGATCGCCTTCCTGATCGAAGGCGCCCCGCCCGCCCTGGACTCCACCAACCTGCTCGGCTACGCCTACCTCGCCTTCGGCAACACGGCGGTCTCCTACTTCCTCTGGTTCCGCGGGATCGAGCGGCTGAGCGCCTCCTCGGTGACGCTCCTCGGACCGCTGTCGCCGATCACCGCGGCCGTCATCGGCTGGGTGGCGCTCGGTCAGGCGCTGGGGCCCGTGCAGCTCGCGGGAATGGCGGTCGCGTTCGGGGCGACGCTGGTCGGCCAGCTGGGCGGTCCGCGGACACCCGCCGCCAAGAAGGCAGGATCATTCGTTTCTTCTGAAAGGAATGGTCAGGAACTTTCGATGGACCTTGAGGGTTCGGGGGTGCGACGGTAGGGCCACCGCAATCGAAAGGACCACCGTGGCACTCCTGGACCGCGTCCGCACCGAACCCAGAACGACCGACGAGCCGGCCACCGCGAAGAACCTCGCGCGGGGAGCCGGCCTCGGCGTTCTCCTCGCGCTCGTGGCCACGGTCGTCTGGTCCGGCAGCTTCGTCGCCGTCCGCGCCCTCGCCGACTCCGTTCCGCCCGTCCAGCACGCCTTCTGGCGCTGGATCATCGCCATCGTCGCCGTCGCCCCGTTCGCGGCCCGCGAGACCTGGCGCCAACGCCGGCTGATCCGCCGCCACTTCGGCTTCGTCGCCCTCGCCTCCCTGCTGGGCGTCGCCCTCTACAACACCCTCGTCCACCAGGCCGGACTCACCACCTCCGCCGGCAACATGGGCATGATCATGGCCGCCTCGCCGGTCCTCATGGCCCTCTACGCCCGCCTCGGCGGCGCCCGACTGGGCGCCCGGCGCGTGACCGGAATGCTGATCGCCTGCGCCGGGGTGCTGCTCCTGGTCGGCAAGGGCACGCTTCCCACCTCGCTCGCCGCCGGCGACCTCTGGATGCTGGCGGCGGCCGTCAGCTTCGCCTCGTACAGCGCCCTGCTCAAGCGCCGCCCCGCCGAACTCGGCGGCGTCGTCTTCCTCTTCACCACCTTCGTCCTCGGCGCGCTGATGCTGCTGCCCGCGTACGGGATCAGCCTCGCCGTCCAGGGCGGCTTCGAGCCCTCCCTCGGCACCCTCGGCCCCCTGGCCTACGTCGGCGTCCTCTCCTCCGCCGTCGCCTTCTTCGCCTGGAACAAGGCCATCGGCCTCATCGGCGCGGCCCGCGCCGGAGTCGTCTACTACCTCCAGCCCGTCTGCGTGGCCCTCCTCTCCTTCGCCCTGCTCGGCGAGGAGCCGGGCGTCCTGGGCGCCGGCTGCATGGTCCTCATCCTGAGCGGGGTGGCCCTCGCCTCGGCGCGCGGGAAGTGACCGCCCCGGTAGGTTGCGCCCCATGACCGAGTGGGACATCAAGAAACTCCAGATCCTCCGTACCCTCCGTGATCGCGGCACCGTCACCGCGACCGCGGAGGTCCTGCTCATGACCCCCTCGGCCGTCTCCCAGCAACTCACCAACCTCGCCAGACAGCTCGGTGTCCAGCTTCTGGAGGCGCAGGGCCGGCGGGTCCGGCTGACCGACGCCGCCCATCTCGTACTGCGCCACGCCGAAGTGGTCTTCGCCCAGCTGGAACGCGCCGACGCCGAACTCGACGGGTACCTGCGGGGCGAGGCGGGACAGGTGCGGGTGGCGGCGTTCTCGACCGCCGTACCCGCCCTCGTCGTCCCCGCCGTGCAGCAGCTGCGCACCGCGCACCCCGGGCTCGACGTCCGCGTGCGCGAGGCCGAGGCGGCGGAGGCGTACGAACTGCTCGCCGCCGGAGAGGTCGACCTGGCGCTCTCGCTCGCCGCCCACGCCCCCTCCGTACGCGACCCCAAGTTCAGCCGCCTCCCCCTCCTTGCCGACCCGCTCGACGTCGCCCTGCCCGCCGGGCACCCGCTCGCCGACGCCCCCGGGCTGCGGCTCGCCGACCTCTCCGCCGAGCCCTGGATCTTCGGCGGCTCCGGCCCCTGGTCCGAGATCACCACCGCCGCCTGCGAGGCCGCCGGCTTCGTGCCCGAGCAGGCCCACAGCGCCTCCGGCTGGACCGCGATCCTCGCCATGGTCGAGGCCGGGATGGGCGTCGCCCTGGTGCCCCGGATGGCCTCCGCCGAGCGCCGCACCGGCGTCGTCATGAGGGTCCTCGCCGCCGACCAGCCGCGCCGCCACATCGTCGCGGCGGTCCGGCGCGGCGCGGAGGAGGGGCCCGCCCTGGCCCGGGTCCTCGCCGCGCTCGGGCAGGCCGCCGCAGCCCGCGAGACCGTTCAGCAGAACTGAAAAGGTACGTCGAAAACATTCGATGGACCGCGAGGCTCCGCAGCGGGCAAGGTCGAGGGCATGAGCAGCTTCGACGAGAACCAGGACCCGCACGCCAACGACGCCGCCCCCTACGGCGGGGGTGACCCGTACGCCGACTACCGCACCGGTGACTTCCCCTTCACCGAGCTGGTCGACCTGGCCGACCGCCGCCTCGGCGCCGGCGTCGTCGCCGCCAACGACGAGTTCTTCGCCGAGCGCGAGAACCTCCTCGTCCGCGAGCGCGCCGTCTTCGACCCGGAGCACTTCGGCCACAAGGGCAAGATCATGGATGGCTGGGAGACCCGCCGCCGCCGCGGCGCCGACGCCGAGAACGTCTTCCCCGCCTCCGAGGACCACGACTGGGCGATCGTCCGCCTCGGCGCCCCCGGCGTCATCCGCGGGATCATCGTCGACACCGCCCACTTCCGCGGCAACTACCCGCAGCGGGTCTCCGTCCAGGCCGCCGCCGTCGAGGGATCGCCCAGCCCCGAGCAGCTCCTCGCCGACGACGTGAAGTGGGAAGAGCTCGTCCCGCCCACCCCCGTCCGCGGACACGCCGCCAACGGCTTCGAGATCAGCAGCGAACGGCGCTGGACGCACATCCGTCTCTGCCAGCACCCCGACGGCGGCATCGCCCGCCTCCGGGTCCACGGCGAGGTCGTGCCCGACCCCGAGTGGCTGGAGCTGCTCGGCACCCTCGACCTGATCTCCGTACTCAACGGAGGGGTGTACGAGGACGCGTCGGACAAGTTCTACTCCTCGCCGACCCAGATCATCCTGCCCGGCACCTCCCGCAAGATGGACGACGGCTGGGAGAACCGCCGCCGCCGGGTGCGCGGCACCAACGACTGGGTCCGCTTCCGGCTCGCCGCCCAGGGCGCCGTACGCGCCGTCGAGATCGACACCGCCTACCTCAAGGGCAACTCGGCCGGCTGGATCGCCCTCCAGGGCCGCAACGGCGATCCCTCCGGAGACGGGGAGTGGTTCGAGATCATCCCCCGCACCAAGCTGCAGCCCGACACCCTGCACCGCTTCAAGCTCCCCGAGCAGGTCGTCGTCACCCATGTCCGCCTCGACGCCTTCCCCGACGGCGGCGTCGCCCGGATGCGGCTGCACGGCACGCTGACGGAACAGGGCGCGGCCGACCTGCGCGCCCGCTACGAGGCGCTCGGCGGCTGACCCCTCCGACGCACAGCTTCCGCCCGGCGGAGCGGCCGCGCACCGACGCCCGCCCGCCGGGCGGACCTCACCACGACGAAGGGGCGCCCCCCGGGGGAGGGCGCCCCTTCGTCGTTGGCCGTGAACCGGCTAGACGGCCGCCGCCGCGTCCGCGGCCCGCGCCTTCAGGGCGCGCTCCACGCCCGCGCGGGACTCGGTCACCATGCGCCGCAGCGCCGGAGCCGGGTCGTTCGCCTCGATCCACGCGTCCGTGGCGTCCAGGGTCTCCTGGGAGACCTGGAGCGTCGGGTAGAGCCCGACCACGATCTGCTGGATCATCTCGTGGCTGCGGGTCTCCGCGATGCCCTTGATCGAGGCGAAGTACTTCGCCGTGTACGGGGCGAGCAGCTCACGCTGGTCGGTCTGGACGAAGCCGCCGATGACCGCCTCCTGCACGGCGTTCGCCAGCTTGTCGGACTCCACGACCGACGCCCACGCCTCCGCCTTCGCGGCCTCCGTCGGACGCGCGGCCCGCGACGTCGCCGCGTGACGCTCACCCGCCGCCGTCCGGTCCCGCGCCAGCTCGGCCGCGATCTCCGGCTCGTCGTAGACCCCGGTCGCCGCCAGACGGTGCACGAACGCCCAGCGCAGCTCGGTGTCGACGGCCAGACCCTCGATCGTCTCCCGGCCCTCCAGAAGAGCGGCCAGCAGGTCGAGCTGCTGCGGGGTCCGCGCCGTCGCGGCGAACGCCCGCGCCCACGCCAGCTGGTGGTCGCTGCCCGGCTCGGCCGCCCTCAGGTGCGCCAGCGTCGCGTCCGTCCAGCGGGTCAGCCCCGCCTCGCGCCACTCCGGCGCCGCGTACAGGTCGAGCGCGGCCTTCACCTGGCCCTGCAGCGACTGCACCACGCCGATGTCGGACTCCTTGGCGATGCCCGAGAGCACCAGGTCCAGGTAGTCGCGCGTGGCCAGCTCGCCGTCGCGGGTCATGTCCCAGGCGGAGGCCCAGCACAGCGCGCGCGGCAGCGACTCGGTGAAGTCGCCGAGGTGCGCGGTGACGTTCTTCAGCGACACCTCGTCGAGCCGGACCTTGGCGTACGACAGGTCGTCGTCGTTGAGCAGCACGACCGCCGGGCGGGCCTTGCCCACCAGCTGCGGCACGGAGGTCAGCTCGGTGGCGGTGACGTCCAGCTCCACCCGGTCCGTACGGACCAGCTTGCCGGCCTCGTCCAGGTCGTAGAAGCCGATCGCGATCCGGTGCGGACGCAGGATCGACTCGCCCTTGGCACCGGCGGGCAGCGCGGGCGCCTCCTGCTTGACCGCGAACGAGGTGATGACACCGGAGGCGTCCGTCTCGATCTCCGGGCGCAGGATGTTGATGCCGGCCGTCTCCAGCCACGCCTTCGACCAGGCCTTGAGGTCACGGCCGGAGGTCTCCTCCAGCGCGCCGAGCAGGTCCGACAGACGTGTGTTGCCGAAGGCGTGCGCCTTGAAGTACGCCTGTACGCCCTTGAAGAACTCGTCCTGTCCGACGTACGCGACCAGCTGCTTGAGCACCGAGGCGCCCTTGGCGTAGGTGATGCCGTCGAAGTTGACCAGCACGTCCTCGAGATCGTTGATCTCGGCCATGATCGGGTGCGTGGACGGCAGCTGGTCCTGGCGGTAGGCCCAGGTCTTCTCCGCGTTGGCGAAGGTCGTCCAGGCGTTCGGCCAGCGGGTGCCCTCCGCGGACGCCTGGCAGGCGACCGAGGTGAAGGTCGCGAACGACTCGTTCAGCCACAGGTCGTTCCACCACTCCATGGTGACCAGGTCGCCGAACCACATGTGCGCGAGCTCGTGCAGGATCGTCTCGGCCCGGCGCTCGTACGCCGCGTCCGTCACCTTCGAGCGGAAGACGTACTGGTCGCGGATGGTCACCGCGCCCGCGTTCTCCATCGCGCCCGCGTTGAACTCCGGCACGAAGAGCTGGTCGTACTTGGCGAAGGGATAGTCGTAGGCGAACTTCTCCTGGAACCAGTCGAAGCCCTGGCGCGTGACGTCGAAGATGTGGTCCGAGTCGAGGTACTCGGCCAGCGACGGACGGCAGTAGATGCCGAGCGGGACCGTCTGCCCGTCCTTCTCGTAGGAGGAGTGCACCGAGTGGTACGGGCCGACGATCAGCGCGGTGATGTACGTCGAGATGCGCGGGGTCGGCTCGAAGACCCACAGGTCGTCCTTGGGCTCCGGCGTCGGCGAGTTGGAGATCACCGTCCAGCCGCTCGGCGCCTTCACGGTGAACTGGAAGGTCGCCTTCAGGTCCGGCTGCTCGAAGGCGGCGAAGACGCGGCGGGCGTCCGGCACCTCGAACTGGGTGTAGAGGTACGCCTGGTCGTCGACCGGGTCGACGAACCGGTGCAGGCCCTCACCGGTGTTGGTGTACGCGCAGTCCGCGACGACCTTCAGCTCGTTGCGGCCCTGGTGCAGATGGGCCAGCGCGATCCGCGAGTCCCGGAAGACCGCCGCCACGTCCAGCGCGTGGCCGTTGAGCACGACCTCGTGCACGGCGGGGGCGACGAGGTCGATGAAGGTCTCCGCGCCGGCCTCGGCGGAATCGAAGTGGACGGTGGTGACGGACCGGTAGGTGCCGCCCTCCTGCGCACCGGAGAGGTCCAGTTCGACCTCGTACGCGTCCACGGTCAGCAGCTTCGCCCGCTGCCGCGCCTCTTCACGGGTCAGGTTTGTGCCAGGCACCCGGTCAACTCCTCGGTTTCGTGACGTTTGGCTCATCCTTCCACGGCGTGCCTCAGCGGCGCACCGCGCATTTCCACGGTCCGTCGCCGCTGATCCGCAGCAGTCCCGGCCCGGGCACGGGAGCGCTGACCCGGACCTCGCCGATCTCGTTGACGAGCAGCTCCTGGTCCTCGTCGTCGTACGCGGGCTCGGCGGGCGGGCGGTGCTGGTGGACGGTGAAGTTGGACTCTCCGTGGTGGATGAAGTCGAGGACTCCCGGCGGCCCGTCGTAGACGACGAGATCGTGCGCGACCCCCTCGATGTGGCTGTCGAAACGGCGTGCGTGGCTCAGCGGCAGCACCCGCAGCGTCCAGGGGGTGTCCGCCTCGACCCGCAGCGTCAGGGGCCGGTCCCGCGGCACGACGGCGACGGTGCGGGCCCGGACGTCGTCCTCGTACGCCATGAGCAGGAAGTCCTCGGCCCGGCCGTAGGCGTCGCAGGACTCGATGGTGGTGGATATCGAGTGGTACGACTCGATCTCCAGAAGTGCCCAGCCCGGCGGGACGGCGGGGTCGCACCGCACGGTCTCCTTGCCGCGGCCCTGGTGGACGGAGGGCCGGAAGGTGGTGGAGAAGGGGTCGGCGGCGGGGCCGGGGCCGTACCCGGTGACGGGGGCGGGCGCCGGGACCGGGGTGTGCGCGGGCGCCGGAGGCGGTGGGGGCGGGACGTACCCCGGGCCCGGGATCGGGGCGGGCACGGCCTCGACCTCGATGCCGAAGTCCGTCGCGAGCCCCGCCAGGCCGGAGGCGTACCCCTGCCCCACCGCCCGGAACCGCCAGCCGCCGTCACTCCGGTAGAACTCGCCGAAGACGAACGCGGTCTCCGTCGTCGCGTCCCCGATCGGGAAGTACGCCGCCGCCGTGCCGGTCAGGTCCGTGACCCGGATGTCCAGCGCAGGCACCCGGCCGAAGGGGACACCGTCGGCGGAGGCGGCGACCACCACCCGCTCGATGCCCGGCTCCAGCCGCCCGAGGTCCATCCACAGCCAGTCCGCCGCCGGGTCTCCCGGGACCCCGGGCGCCGACCTGCCCAGATGCCGTACGGCCCCCGACGGGTGCTCCTGGTGGTTGTAGAAGACGAGATCCGCGTCCCCCCGCACCCGCCCGCCCGCGTCCAGAAGCAGCGCCGAGACGTCCACGTCGGGCACGCCGGGACCGGTCCGCCAGGCGACCGCGACCTGGAGGGCCTGGGCGGGCACCGGCAGCTGGGCGCCCTTCGGTATCTGGGTCATGGGAAGCACTGTGCCACCGCGGGATCACCGGAAGCACCGCGCCACGGCCGGACACGCCGAGGGGCGGCCACCGTCACGGTGGCCGCCCCTTCGTCGCGCGGGTGGGGGCGTCAGCCCTTCAGCTCCGCCGCCACGAGCTCCGCGATCTGCACCGCGTTCAGCGCCGCGCCCTTGCGCAGGTTGTCATTGGAGAGGAACAGCGCGAGACCGTTCTCCACCGTCTCGTCCACGCGGATGCGGCCCACGTAGGACGCGTCCTTGCCGGCGGCCTGGAGCGGCGTGGGGATCTCGGAGAGCTCGACGCCCTCGGCGTCCTTCAGCAGCTCGTAGGCGCGCTCCACGCTGATCGGACGGTCGAAGCGGGCGTTGACCTGGAGCGAGTGGCCGGAGAAGACCGGGACCCGGACGCAGGTGCCGGAGACCTTCAGACCGGGGATCTCCAGGATCTTGCGGGACTCGTTGCGGAGCTTCTGCTCCTCGTCGGTCTCGAAGGAGCCGTCGTCGACGATCGAGCCGGCCAGCGGGACCACGTTGAAGGCGATCGGACGCTTGTAGACGGCCGGCTCGGGGAACTCGACGGCCTCGCCGTCGAACGCCAGCTGGTCCGCCTTCTCGGCCACGGCGCACGCCTGGGTACGCAGCTCGGCGACGCCCGCCACGCCGGAGCCGGACACGGCCTGGTAGGTGGTGGCGACGAGCGCGGTCAGGCCCGCCTCCTGGTGGAGCGGCTTGAGGACCGGCATCGCGGCCATCGTGGTGCAGTTCGGGTTGGCGATGATCCCCTTGGGGCGGTCCTTGATCGCGTGCGGGTTGACCTCGGAGACCACCAGCGGCACCTCGGGGTCGCGACGCCAGGCGGAGGAGTTGTCGATCACGACGGCACCCTGGGAGGCGACCTTCTCGGCGAGCGCCTTGGAGGTGGCACCACCGGCGGAGAAGAGCACGATGTCCAGGCCGGTGTAGTCGGCGGTGGAGGCGTCCTCGACCGTGACACCGTCGACGACCGTGCCGGCGGAGCGGGCGGAGGCGAAGAGCCGCAGCTCGTCCACGGGGAAGTTCCGCTCGGCCAGGATGCTGCGCATGACTGTGCCGACCTGACCGGTGGCTCCGACGATTCCGACCTTCACGGGGACTCCTCCGTACGTATGTGCAGGGTGCTGCCGGTCCATGATGCGTATGTCACGGGGCGCCTTGTCCAATCCATTGTCCAAGGGTCGGGACATCGATCACGACATGGATCACGACGGACGAAGGGCGGGCGCCGGTTCCGGCGCCCGCCCTCCTACCCACTCACCCGGATTTCACCGGCGAGTGGTGTGTGTCACGGCGTGACCTTGCCGATCACGACACTGCCGGAGCCCGCGACCGTGCCGCGCGCGTTCAGCAGCTGGACCTCGCCGAAGAACTGCCGGCCCTCGGGCGCGGCACCGGCGACCAGCACCTCGGCGCCGACCTGGGCGCTCGCGCCGTTGGCCAGCGGCACCGGCTTCGACGCGTCGACCCGCACGCTGCCGAGCGAGGACGAGTAGTACACGTCCTTGTAGTCGAAGGTCGTGCCGCCCTCGGCCTGCACCGAGTAGCCGTCGATCACGATGGTGTAGGTGCCGGCGGCCGGCTTGACCAGCGAGACGGCCTCCTCCGAGTCACCGTCCGCGGCCTGGCCCACCTGCTTGCCGTTGAGCAGGACCGTCAGGTCCAGGTCGGCGGCCTTGTCCGAGGTGTTGCCGATCGCCACGTCGAGCCGCTCGACACCCTCACCGATGGTGACGGTCTTCGTCTGCTGCTCGTGGTGCTTGATCGTCGGGGTCTCGACCTTGGCCGAGCCCAGCGAGCCACCCTTCAGCCTGCCGTCGATGGCGGCGAACTTGTTGGTGACCGTCCACTGGACCGGGGCAGGGGTGCCGACCTTCGCCTCGGCGACGGTCTGCACGGTCGGGTCGAAGTCGGCGCCGAGCACCGAGACGTCGAGCTTGTACGGGTTGTCCAGGTCGGGCGAGGTGCGGCGCGCCTCGACCTCGATCTCCCAGACGCCCGGCGTCGGGTTGGCGTACGAACGCAGGTCCGCACGGCAGCCGTTGCCCGGGTTGTAGTGCGGGTAGCAGACGTTGGACGCGGTGGACTCGATGGCCACGCCGTACGGGTGGATCGCGATGAACCGGGTCTGGCTCTTCTCCTTGAGACCGCCGATGGCGACCTCAAGGGTCTTGGCGCCCGCCGGCACGTTCACGAAGTACGACGCGTGGCTGTTGCGCTGCACCGAGCCGGCGCCGGAGAAGCCGTAGCCGGGCGCGACCAGGTCGTTCGCGACGACGACGGTCGACAGGATCTGCTTGTCGACGCCCTCGGTGCGCTCGTCGTCGGCCTCCAGGATGACGCTGTGCACACCGGCGGAGCGGGGCTGCGCCTGGACCTTGACGGTGACCGGCTTGTTCAGCGGCAGGTCGATCTCGTCGTCGCCGAGGATCCGGAAGGTGCCGTCGTTGTACTTCAGGTCCAGCTCGTGCTCGATGGCCCGGTTCGGACCGGTCGTGCGCGTGACGGTGACGTCGTAGACCTTCTTCTGGCCGACCTTGAGGCCGCCCTCACGGTCGTACACACCGGTGCCGGTGTGCGGGGCCGGGAAGATCACGGTGTCGACCGGGGCCTCGACCTTGTAGTCGTGGGCGGTCGCGCCGTCCTTGATCGAGTCCCAGGCGTCGTTGATGTCGATCAGACCCGAGCCCTGCTCGTGGGCCGCGACACCGGGGATCCGGTTCGCGGTCGAGGTGAGCGCGGTGCGCAGGGTGAGCGGGGAGAGCTCGATGCGCTTCTGCTTCGCGGCGGAGAGCAGCAGCGCGCTCGCGCCCGCGACCTGCGGGGAGGACATCGAGGTGCCGTTGAGCATGCCGTAACCGGCGGGCAGGGCGTAGCCGGCCTCCGGCACACCCGCGCCCGCCTGCCAGGTCGGGATGGTGTTCACGGCCGAGCCCGGACCGGTGATGGTCGGGGTGAAGCCGCCGTCCTCACGCGGGCCGCGCGAGGAGAAGGGGAACATGGCGTACGACTTCTCGACGGCCGAGCCGTAGTTGGCGGCCCAGGTGGACCTGGAGATCGCCGCGCCGACCGAGAGCACCTTGTCGGCCAGGCCGGGGTCGCCGATCGTGTTGATGCCCGGACCGGAGTTGCCGGCCGAGATGACCAGCTGG
Organism: Streptomyces sp. ISL-36; assembly: GCF_018614205.1. GTDB lineage: Bacteria > Actinomycetota > Actinomycetes > Streptomycetales > Streptomycetaceae > Streptomyces. Next base: position 27,121 of record NZ_JAGGOS010000015.1, read on the forward strand.
ACGCCGTACTCGTCGATCAGACGGGTGTAGAGGCGCGAGCGGACGTTGTCGCCGTCGTTCTGCGCGGGCAGGCCGCCGATCGACATGTTGACGATGTCGACGCCACGGTTGACGACGAGGTCCGTCATGCCCTCGGTCAGGGCGGTGTTGGTGCAGCCGCCGGTCCAGGTGCAGGCGCGCGAGGAGACGATCTTCGCGCCGGGGGCGGCGCCGTTCATCTTCCCGCCGAACAGGCTGTGGGCGGCGGTGATGCCGGCCACGTGCGTGCCGTGCGAGGACTCGACGATGCCGATGTTGACGAAGTCCCGCTTCTGGCCCACCCAGGCGCCGCCCAGGGGGTCCATCGCGACGTCCTTGCGGATCTCGACGACGAACGGCGTCTTCTCCGCGACCTCGGTGGCCGGGTTGTCGGTACCGAACCAGCCGACCTGGTTCCCGTCCTTGTACGGCTTCATCGGCGCGTTGTCCGTGAAGTCGTTGTTCTGGTCGGTGTCCACGCGGACGGTGCCGGCGGCGGCGTCGTACAGCATGCCGAAGGTGTCGGTGGTGTCGCCGTCGCGGTTGATGTCACCGGCCGGGTCACCGCCCGCGGTGATCGACTCGGCGAAGCGGCTCCACTGGTAGGAGCCGTCGGGCGCCTTCCAGCTCTGCGTCGCGGCGGTGAAGACCGGGCCCGTGACCGGGGTGATCTGGGCGCGCCAGGTGGCGTCGCCCTCGGTCAGCGGGTCGGTGGCGGTGACCCAGTCGACGATCTTGCGCTCGCCGGTGGTGGTCTTCTGCAGCGCCGGGTGGCCGAGGTCGACACCGGAGTCGAGGATGCCGATCGTCACACCGCGGCCGTCGGCCTTGGGGTGGTCCTGGACGAACTCGACCGCGCCGGTCTCGTGCGACGGGTTGTACGGGTTCTTCGCCGGGGTGTTCTTGCCCGGGGCCGGGTACGTCGTGGTGACGGTCGTGCCCTCGACGGCGCCCGCGGTGCCCGCGTCCGGGGTCGGGTCGTCCAGCTTGATCTCCGCCTGGAGGTCGATCGACTGGACGGAGGTGAGCTTGGTGGCCGCCTTGATGGCGGCGTCCGCCTTGCCCGTCGGGATCGTGGCGCGGACGTAGCCGAGCTTGTCGTCCTGCCTGCCGACGGACGCGCCCTGGACGGCGTCGAGCTGGCCGGCGACCTGCTCGGTGGCGCCGGGGGCCGTGGCGACGAGGATGGTGACGTTCTGCTCGCCGGCGGCCTCGGCCTCGGACAGACGCTGGGCGTCGGTCGCGCCGAGCTTGTCGGCGGAGTCGGCGGACTTCACCGGGGGAGTGGTGGTCGCCGGTTCGTCGGCGGCCAGGACCGGAGCAGCACCGGCCGCGATGAGCGCGGTCACAAGTCCGGCGGCGGCGGCGATACGGGCCGCGCGTCTGTGTCCGGGGGTCGAGCGCCCGGGTATGGAGCTCTGAGATTCGGGGGTGGTCATTTACATCCCTGTTTGTGAAAAGAGAGGGTCCGGATTTCGGTACCGGATGACCGCTCAGCCTTTCGCAAGTGACAGGGGTTTGTGGAGGGTTGTCGGGGGCGGGTTACGGCCGTGGCATACATCCGCCACCGCGCGCAATGCGCCACAGAGGACGAAACGGGACCGAACGGGGCGAGCCGACTCGCCCGCGGCGCCGGTTAGTTGTCCTTCGTACGTGCGTAGTGCCGCGAGGCCTTGGCGCGGTTGCCGCAGGTCGTCATCGAGCACCACCGCCGCGTGCCGTTCCGCGAGGTGTCGAAGAAGTGCAGGATGCAGGCGTCGTGGGCGCAGGACCGGATCCGGTCGGGGGCGGTGCGCAGCAGATCGAGGTAGTCGCGGGCGGCGGTCCAGCCGGGCCCCCAGGCCGGGTCCTCGAACTCCGGCTCCTCGCCCGGTCCCTCGGCGGTGAGGGTGGCCCGGATGCGGCCGTGTCCGAGGACGGCGTCGACGCGGGTGACGGCGTTCGGGTCGCCGGGGCGGTCGGCGAGGGCGAGCAGGGCGTCCCGGGCGGTGAGGGTGTGCCGGAGGGTCGTCGCGTCGGCGGTGAAGCGGCCGTCGAGCCCGTTGGCCACGAGCCAGACGGTCAGCCCGGCCGGGTCGGTGAGCAGGTCCTGACGGACGCCGTCCTTCATCCACCGGGTGTTCAGCAGATCCAGGGAGACGGGCTCGCCGAGGAGCGGACGAGGGTCGGTGACGGTCATCGCGGGGCCCCTTTGCCGTGGTCTAACCACTCAAGAGTACGTGAACGGGTTGCACCGACCGACGGCTAACCCCTAAAGTCGAGTTAAGCGGTTAGCCCGGAGGGGGTTGGCCACACTTCGAGGGGACAGTCATGTCTGCCATCGGCACGCTGCGCACCGGTCACATCGGCCTCAACGTCACGGACCTGGAACGCTCGCTCGCCTTCTACGGCGACGTCCTCGGCTTCCAGGTGATCGGCGAGGGCAAGGAGGAAGGGCGGCGGTACGCCTTCCTGGGCCAGGACGGGCAGCTCGTCCTCACCCTCTGGCAGCAGGCGGAGCAGCCCTACGACTCCGCCCGCGCCGGCCTCCACCACCTGGCCTTCGAGGCCGAGTCGATCGACCGGGTCAGGTCGGCCGAGGCCGCGCTCAAGGCGCGGAACGTCTCCTTCGCGTACGAGGGCGTGGTCGCCCACCGCGAAGGCGCGGCCTCGGGCGGCATCTTCTTCCACGACCCGGACGGCACGCGCCTGGAGATCTACGCCCCGCAGGGCGCGGAGGGCGCGGCGGCCCCGTCGGAGTCGGCTCCCACGTGCGGCTTCTTCTAGGAGCCACCCCCTTGTAGGCAATCGTTCCGCAGGGGTCCCCCCAGGGCGAAGCCCTGGGGGAGGAACGGGTGGGCACAACCACACGAACGCGCCCACCGCGCCGAGGGCCCGCACCCCGCCCCCCGGACCCGCACCCCAGCCCCCCGGACCCGCACCCGAAAGGCCCCGCCATGAACGCGTACAACAAGGGCTCCCTGGCCGTCCAGGAAAGGGTCGGGGTCCGCGAGCTCGCCGCCCACGTCGGCCGCTCCATCACCCCCGGCATCCGCCCCGTCGCCGCCGCCTTCCTCGAGCACCAGCCCATGCTGGTGCTCGGGGCGGCCGACGCCGAAGGCCACGTCTGGAGCACCCTCCTGACCGGCGCCCCCGGCTTCGTCCGGGCCACCGGTCCGCACACGATCTCCGTCGCCACCACCATCCCCGTGGTGGACGGAGCCCCCGTCGGCACGATCGCCCTCGACCCGCGCACCCGACGCCGGATGAGGCTCAACGGCATCGCCCGGCCCAGCGCACGCGGCTTCACCGTCGACGCGGAACAGGTCTTCTCCAACTGCCCGAAGTACCTGCAGAAGCGGGAGCTGTACGCACCCGACCTCGCCACTCCGGCCGGTGTCGCGCGGCGCGGCGCGGCGCTCACCCCCGACCAGGAGCGGTTCGTCCGCGCCGCCGACACCTTCTTCCTCGCCACCGTCGCCCCCGACGGCGCGGACGCGAGCCATCGGGGCGGCAACCCCGGCTTCGTCCGGGTCGACTCGCCGACGGAGCTGAGCTGGCGGGACTACCCCGGCAACGCGATGTTCCTGTCCCTCGGCAACCTGGAGTCCGACGGCCGCGCCGGACTCCTCTTCCTGGACTGGAGCACGGGCACGACGCTCCAGCTCAGCGGCCACGCCCACACCGAGTACGGCCTCGAAGGCGCCCGCACCACCCGCTTCCGCGTCGAGCGGACCGTCGAGATCCCCTCGGCCAGCCCCCTGCGCTGGTCGCGGCCCGAGTACTCCCCGGCCAATCCGTCCCTTCCCCAGGACTCCGCATGACGACCGCCCCCGCCCGCCCGCACCCCCGTGCCGTCGCCCTCGCCACCGCCGTCAGCGTCGCCGCGCTCCTCGCCCTCGTCGCCGTCGGCACCGCGCTCGACCAGCCCCTGCTCATCCCGCCCCTCGCGGCCAGCATGGCGCTGGTCGCGGGGGCACCGGACCTGCCGCTCTCCCAGCCCCGCTCCGTCGTCGGCGGCCAACTGCTCTCCGCCCTCACCGGATTCGCCGTCCTCCTGTTCACCGGGCCGGGCCTCTGGGGCGCCGCCGTCGCCGGCGGCCTCGCGCTCGGGGCGATGATGCTCGCACGCACCCCGCACTCACCGGCCGCCGCGACCGCCGTGATCGTCACCCTCCAGAACCCGCCGTTCTGGACCTTCCTGGCGCTGCTCGCCCTCGCCTCCGTCCTGCTCGTCGCCGTCGGCCTCGCGGGCGCCCGTGCCGCGGGACGGACCTATCCCGCGTACTGGCTCTGACCTCCCGCCTCGGGGATAACCTCGGTACATGAAACAGGAGTTGAGGGTGGCGGCCTACGCCGTGTGCGTACGCGACGAGCGGGTACTGCTCGCCCGCTGGGTGGACAGGGCCGGCGCCAAGCGATGGACGCTTCCCGGCGGCGGCATGGACCACGGCGAGGAGCCGGTCGCCACCGTCGTCCGGGAGGTCGAGGAGGAGACCGGGTACACCTGCGAGCCCACGGCCCTGCTGGGCATCGACTCCATCCGCAGGGGCTGGCTGCGCCGGCTGTCGGTCCCCGGCGACTTCCAGGGCCTGCGGATCATCTACGAGGCCCGGATCACCGGAGGCTCCCTGCGCAACGAGACCGGCGGCTCCACCGACCTCGCCGCCTGGCACCCCCTCACCGCCGTCCCCGAGCTCGACCGCGTCGAACTCGTGGACATCGGCCTCGACCTGTGGCGCGAACGGCCCGCCGTCGGGCGCTCCCGCCTCGCCGATCCGGCGAACGGCTGAAAACCGCTCAACCGTCGAGGACGCCCTCAACCCTCCCGTCCGACCCGGTGTCCCCTCCCGTGACCGCAGTACGCACACCAGGGGAGCCCGCACATGTCAGCCGTACGCACCGCTCGTACCACCCGCACCGTCCGTACCGTCGTGGCCGCCACCCTCGTGACCGGTCTGGCCACCACCGTCCTCGCGACCCCCGCCCTCGCGGCGCCCGCGCGGCAGGACCACCGCGCCACCCAGCAGGCCCTCGACGCAGCGGTGGAGGCCGGGGTGCCCGGGGCCGTCGCACAGGCCCGCTCCGGCCGGGCGGCCTGGACCGGTACGGCCGGGGAGCGTGGGGGCAAGGACCGTTACCGGGTCGGCTCCATCACCAAGACCTTCGTCGCCACCGTCCTCCTCCAGCTCCAGGCCGAGGGCCGACTGGACCTCGACGACTCCGTCGAGAAGTGGCTGCCCGGCGTGGTCCGAGGCAACGGCCACGACGGCCGGAAGATCACCGTCCGCCAGCTCCTCAACCACACGAGCGGCGTCTACGACGTCACCACCGACGCCGGATTCCAGGAGAAGGTCTTCGGCCCCGCGTTCCTGGAACACCGCTACGACACCTGGACCCCCGAGCAGCTCGTCGCCGTCGCGATGGCCCACGAGCCGGACTTCGCCCCCGGCACCGACTGGAGCTACTCCAACACCAATTACGTGCTCGCCGGCATGGTCATCGAGGAGGTCACCGGCCGCCCGTACGGCAAGGAGGTCGAGCGCCGCATCATCAAGCCCCTCAGGCTGCGCGCCACCAGCGTTCCCGGTACGGACGTGACGGTGCCGAAGCCGAGCTCACGGGCGTACTCGAAGCTGTCCCGCGACCCGAACGCGCCGACGATCCACGATGTCACCGAGCTGAACCCGTCCCTTGCCTACGCCGCGGGCGAGATGATCTCCGACTCCAACGATCTGCAGACCTTCTACCGCGCCCTGCTCAAGGGAAGGCTGCTGCCGAAGGCGGAGCAGCGGGAGCTGACCGACACCGTCGCCACCGGCATCGAGGGCGTGCAGGTGCGTTACGGCCTGGGGCTGATGCAGATGAAGCTCAGCTGCGGCAAGGAGGTCTGGGGCCACGGCGGCGGCATCCACGGTTCCTCGTCCCAGGCCCAGGTCACCCGGGACGGCGAGCACTCGCTCGCCATGAACTTCAACGCCGACTGGACCGGCGACAGTCAGACCGTCATCGAGGCCGAGTTCTGCGGTACGGCCCCGAAGAAGTAGCGGCACCTCACCGGGGCAGGACGACGACATAGGCGGCCGGCTGCCGGTCCGTCGCGGCCATCAGCGCCGTACGGACCACGGTGGCCTGCTGGTCCATCGCCTCGCGCAGCTTGCGCGGGGTGATGTGGACGACCGTGATGCCGAGCCGCTCCAGGTGCTCGCGCTTACGGGTGTACTCCGACCACAGCTCGTCGTCGTCCTGCCTCGGCGCCCGGGTGTCCAGTTCCACGGCCACCGCCTGGTCCGGCCAGTAGGCGTCGACTCCGCCGAGGTGCGGGCCGCCGGGCAGTCGCAGATCCACGTTCCACAGTGGGTCGGGGAGCGCGAACTCCCGCACCATCTCGTAGAGCCGCTCCTCGGCGATCGACCGCCCCTCGGCGAGCAGCGCGTCGACCGCGTCCACGACATGGGGCCGGTTCAGCAGCCTGGCCCGGTTCAACTCCCTTACCACCGCGCTGGGTTCGCAGTGTCCCGCGCTCACGGCCTCGGTGAGCAGGCGGCGTACCGCCCCCGCGTCCTCCAGGCCGCAGAGCGCGTCGGCGAGCGCCCGCGCCACCGGGGCGACCGGCACGGCGGCGACGTTCAGCGGCTCCGGCAGGTCATGGGCGCGCACCACCCGGACCCAGCCGGTGGAGCGCAGCCGGCGGGTGCGGGGCACCAGCACGTCGATCCGGTCCAGGGAGAGCAGTGGGGGCGCGGAGGAGAAGCGGTACAGGGCGAGCGCGGCCAGCCCGGTGATCATCGCCTCGGGCCCCTGGGTGGGGACGGTGCCGCGGCGCCGGGCGTAGTGGAGCGCCTCGTGCAGCCGGTCCTCGCCGGAACGGGGGAGGGGGCGGGGGGAGATGGGGGTGTTGTGGTTCATGCCGGGGGTCTTCCGCGGGCCGAGCCTGCGCTAACCGCTGTTACAAAGCCGTCGACATTCAGGGACAAGCTCGTCCTAAAGTACGCGCGTTCGAGTGCCGATCATGCCCCCTCGCCCGACCGCCCGCAATACGCGGACGGCCCCGGTGGCGAGCACCGCTCACCACCGGGGCCGTCCTCCGGACTCCAGGTCCGCCCTACGCCCCGCTCGCTACGCCGCGCGGCCGTCGCACGCCTGCGCGCGCAGCGCCCTCGCCAGGTCGTCCCGCGACTCCAGGACCAGCCGGCGCAGCGCCGGGGCCGCGTCCTCGTGCGCGGAGAGCCACGCGTCCGTCGCCGCCAGCGTCCGCTCGTCGTCCTGCAGCCCCGGGAACAGCCCGCGGACGACGTCCATCCCGATCTGGATCGAGCGCTCGGCCCACAGCCGCTCGATCGCCGCGAAGTACTTCTCCGCGTACGGCGCGATCAACTCCCGCTGGGAGGGCTGGACGAAGCCCGCGATCGTCGCCTCCACCAGCGCGTTCGACAGCGTGTCCGACTCGACGACCTGCGCCCACGCCTGGGCCTTGACCGCGGCGGACGGCCGGGCCGCCAGACAGCGGACCTGGTGGCGCTTGCCGGTCGCGGTGTCGTCGCGGGCCAGCTCCTCGCCGATCCGGGCCTCGTCCGCGCGGCCGTGCGCGGCCAGCGGCTCCAGGAACGACCAGCGCAGCTCCTGGTCGACCTCGAGCCCGTCGATCGTGGCCGTGCCCTCGAGCAGTCCCTCCAGGAGCTGGAAGTCCGCGTCGGAGGAGGCCGTGGCGGCGAGGAACCGCGCCCAGGTCAGCTGGTGTTCGCTGCCCGGCTCCGCCAGCCGCAGCTCGCGCAGCCCGCCCTCGGCGAGCAGCCGGCCGCCCTCCGCACGCCACTCGGCCGCCGCGTAGTGCGTGACCGCCGACCGCGCCCAGGCATGGACCATCTGCAGTACACCGATGTCCGTCTCGCGGCCCGCGAACTCCAGTGCGACCGCGACGAAGTCCCGGGCCGGCATCAGGCCGTCCCGCGTCAGGTTCCACAGCGCCGACCAGCACAGGGCGCGGGCCAGCGGGTCGGTGATGTCGCCGAGGTGCCCCCGCAGCGTCGCCAGCGAGCCCTCGTCGAAGCGGACCTTGCAGTAGGTCAGGTCGTCGTCGTTGACCAGCACCAGGTCGGGCCTGGCCGACCCCGCCAGCTCGGCCACGACCGTCCGCGCCCCGGTGACGTCCGTCTCGGCTCGTGCGTACCGCTCCAGCTCGCCCGCCGCCGAAAGCCGGTAGAGCCCGACGGCCGCCCGGTGCGGTCGCAGCTCGTCGCCTTCCTGGACGACGGCCAGTTCGGTGATCCGGCCCTCCGCGTCGTACGTCACCACCGGCGTCAGCGTGTTGACCCCGGAGGTCTCCAGCCAGGACCGCGACCAGGCCTTCATGTCGCGGCCGGAGGTCTCCTCCAGGACGGAGAGCAGATCACCCAGGCGCGTGTTGCCGTACGCGTGGCGCTTGAAGTAGCGGCGCGCCCCCTCCAGGAACGCGTCCCTCCCCGCGTACGCCACCAGCTGCTTGAGCACCGAGGCACCCTTGGCGTACGTGATGCCGTCGAAGTTCAGCTTGGCGTCCTCCAGATCACGGATGTCGGCCGTGATCGGGTGGGTGGAGGGCAGCTGGTCGGCCCGGTACGCCCAGGACTTGCGGTTGTTGGCGAAGGTCACCCAGCTGTTGGTGAACCGCGTCGCCTCCGCGAGCGAGAACGAGCCCATGAAGTCGGCGAAGGACTCCTTCAGCCACAGGTCGTCCCACCACACCATCGTGACCAGGTCGCCGAACCACATGTGCGCCATCTCGTGCAGGATGACGTTCGCCCGGCGCTCGTACGCGGCCTGGGTGACCTTGCCCCGGTAGATGTACTCCTCGCGGAAGGTCACCATGCCCGGGTTCTCCATCGCGCCGAGGTTGTACTCGGGGACGAAGGCCTGGTCGTACTTCCCGAAGGGGTACGGGTAGTCGAAGTTGTCGTGGAAGAAGTCGAAGCCCTGCTTCGTGATCAGGAAGACGTCGTCCGCGTCGAAGTGCTTCGCGAGCCCCTTGCGGCACATCGCGCCGAGCGGGATCTCGATGTCCCCGCGCTTGTAGGTGTCCGTGACGTAGTGGTACGGCCCCGCGACGACGCAGGTGATGTACGTCGAGATGGGCGCCGTCTCCGCGAAGCGCCACACGCCGTCGGCGCCCCGCTCGCCCACCCCGTTCGACCAGACCGTCCACCCTTCCGGCGCGGTCACCTCGAAGCGGTAGGGCGCCTTCAGGTCGGGCTGCTCGAAGTTCGCGTACACCCGGCGGGCGTCGGCCGGCTCGTACTGCGTGTAGAGGTAGACCTCGCCGTCCTCCGGGTCGACGAAGCGGTGCATGCCCTCACCGGTCCGGCTGTAGGCGCACTGCGCGTCGACCACCAGCACGTTGTCGTCCGCGAGACCGTCGAGCGCGATCCGCGAGCCGTCGAAGACGGCCGCCGGGTCCAGCGCGCGCCCGTTCAGCTCCACCGAGGTCACGGCCGGGGCCACGAGGTCCACGAAGGTCGCCGAACCCGTCCCCGTATGCCGGAAGCGGATCGTCGTCACCGAGCGGAAGGTCCGCACCGTCCCCCCGCCCTCGGCGGGGGTACCCCCATCGCCGGACTCGCCGACCGCCGAGCGCAGGTCGAGGGCGACCTCGTACCCGTCGACGGACAGCAGCTCGGCCCGCTCGCGGGCCTCGTCGCGGGACAGATTCTCACCGGGCACGGTCACTCCTTCGTGGCTCGTTCGAAACAGCACCGATCCTCCCATGTGGGCCTGACACGCGGCACTCGGGGAATGCCCGTGGTGACCGGTGGCGTTGCTCTTGTGGCGCATAGAGATCCGTACCCCGAGGAGTGACATGTCCGAGAGCAGGACCACCGCCGACTTCTGGTTCGACCCGCTGTGCCCGTGGGCCTGGATGACCTCCCGCTGGATGCTCGAGGTGGAGAAGGTGCGCCCGGTCGATGTGCGCTGGAAGGTGATGAGTCTGGCCGTCCTCAACGAGGACAAGCTGGACGAGCTCCCGGCCGAGTACCGCGACATGCTGGAGACGAAGGCCTGGGGTCCGGTCCGTGTGGTGATCGCGGCCCAGCAGCTGCACGGTGACGAGGTGGTCGGCAAGCTCTACACCGCGCTCGGCACCCGCTTCCACAACAACGGCGATTGCCCCACGCGCGAGGCGATCTCGGGCGCCCTCGCGGATGTCGGCCTGCCGGCCGAGCTGGTCGACTACGCCGAGAAGGACACGTACGACACCGAGCTGCGCGCCTCCCACAAGGAGGGCATCGAGAAGGTCGGCCAGGACGTCGGCACGCCGGTCATCTCCGTGCCGGGCTCGGACGGCGACCACATCGCCTTCTTCGGCCCCGTGGTCACCCCGACCCCGCGCGGCGAGGCGGCGGCCCGGCTGTGGGACGGCACGCTGCTCGTGGCGTCGACGCCCGGCTTCTACGAGATCAAGCGCACCCGGACCGCGGCACCGAGCTTCGAGTAGTTCCAGTCGCCGTCGGCCGGTGGGCCGGCACGGAAGAACCCCCGCGATTCACGTCATCGCGGGGGTTCTTCCTCTTTCCGCCCGCAGGTGAAGGTTGAGAAGACGATCACGAGCAGGACGCGTGGGTGCCGGTCAGAGGCGGATCCGGAGGCAGGTCCGGAGGAGGATCAGAGGGAGATCAGCGGGACCGACGTCTTGGCCGCCTGGTAGCGCCTGCTCACGTCCTGCCAGTTGACGACCTGCCACATGGCCTCGATGAAGTCCACCTTCTGGTTCTTGTACTGCAGGTAGAAGGCGTGCTCCCAGGCGTCGAAGACCAGGACCGGGATCGAGCCCTGGCCGACGTTGCCCTGGTGGTCGTAGACCTGCTCGACGATCAGCCGGCCGCTGACCGGCTCGTACGCGAGGACGCCCCACCCGGAACCCTGGGTGGTCGCGGCGGCCTTGGTCAGCTGGGACTTGAACCTGGCGAACGAGCCGAAGGACTCGGTGATCGCGTCCGCGAGCTCACCGACGCCGTCGGCCGCCAGCGGCTCGCCACCGCCGCCGTCCTTCGGGCTGTCCATGTTGTTCCAGTAGATGGAGTGCAGGATGTGGCCGGAGAGGTGGAACGCGAGGTTCTTCTCCAGGCCGTTGATCGAGCCCCACTGCTCCTTGTCGCGCGCCTCTTCCAGCTGCTCCAGGGTGTCGTTCGCGCCCTTGACGTAGGCGGCGTGGTGCTTGTCGTGGTGCAGCTCGATGATCTGCGGATTGATCACCGGCTCCAGCGCCGCGTAGTCGTACGGCAGTTCCGGAAGGGTGTAGATCGCCATGTGCCGAGCCTCTCGCTGCTGGTGCTTATTGCAACCTATATGCAAGTGCAGGCTAGCAGCAGTAGGCCTCCGAGTTGATCAGCCCTTGGGCCTAGGTCCCGCGTCGCAAAGAGGCCTCGGAAAGAGGCCTCGCGAAGAGGCCTCGCGCCGGAGAAAACGCGAGAACCCCCGGCCCTGTCGGTCCGGGGGTTCTCGCGTACGCGGGGGAGGAGCGGTGGGGCTCAGGCGTCCCGCGACGCCGGCTCGCGCAGCTTCTGCAGGAGGAAACCGATCGCGGCGAGCATCACCGTGAGGCCGCCCGTCCAGTACAGCTGCACCCGGGTGCCCTCCTCGCGCGCCATCAGGAAGAAGATCGCCGCCATGCCCGCCAGCGCCACCCAGGTCAGCACCGGGAACGCCCACATCTTCACGACCAGCTTCTCGGGCGCCTCGCGCTCGGTCCGCCGGCGCAGCAGGAGCTGCGAGACGGCGATGAAGAACCAGACGACGAGGATGATCGCGCCGATGGTGTTCAGCAGCCAGATGAAGATGTCCTCGGGGCGCCAGTAGCTGAGCAGCACGCACACGAAGCCGAAGACCGAGGAGACCAGCACCGCCGGACGCGGCACGCCGCCGAAGGTCCGGCCCAGCACCTTCGGGCCCTGCCCGCGGGCGACCAGCGAGGTGGCCATCCGAGAGGCGCCGTAGATGTTGGCGTTCATGGCCGACAGCAGGGCGATCAGCACGACCACGTTCATGATCTGACCAGCGGCGGGGATGCCCAGGTGGTCCAGAGTGGCGACGTACGGGCCCTTCTCGACGACCGCCTTGTCGCCCCACGGGACGAGCGTGACGATGACCGCCATCGAGCCGACGTAGAAGAGCGCGATGCGCCACATCGCCGTACGGACGGCCTTGGCGACGCCCTTGACGGGATGCTCGGACTCGGCCGCCGCGATGGTGACGGTTTCCAGACCGCCGTACGCGAAGACGGAGGCGAGGAGTCCGACGATCAGGCCCTCGGAGCCGTGCGGGAAGAACCCGCCGTCACCGGTGAGGTTCGCGGCGCCGGGGGCGTCCGTGCCGGGCAGGACGCCGACGATGGCGAGCACGCCGATGCCCAGGAAGAGGACGATCGCCCCCACCTTGAGGGCGGCGAACCAGAACTCGAACTCGCCGAAGTTCTTCACCGCCGCCAGGTTGGTCCCGCAGAACACCAGCATGAAGAGGGCCACCCAGGCCCACTCCGGGGTGCCGGGGAACCAGCCGGTCATGATCTTGGCCGCTCCGATGCCCTCCAGGCCGACGGCCACGCAGAGCAGGAACCAGAAGGCCCAGCCCGCGGTGAAGCCGGCCCAGGGGCCGATGGCGCGCTCGGCGTGGACGGAGAAGGAGCCGGAGGCCGGGTTCGCCGCCGACATCTCGCCGAGCATGCGCATCACCAGCATGACGAGCAGACCGGAGATCGCGTAGGCGACCACGATCGAGGGACCGGCGGCGGCGATGCCGGCTCCGGAGCCGACGAAGAGTCCGGCGCCGATGACGCCGCCGAGGGCGATCATCGAGAGATGGCGCTGCTTGAGGCCGTGCGAGAGGCCGTGCGAGGAGGTCGCCGGGTCGTCCTTGCGGTCGACGGGCGCGGGCGCGGTGGTCCGGGACAAGGGGCCGCCCTGTTCATTGGCCGATACGGGGAACGCGCCACAGTCTGGGTGGGGGCACCGCTTACAGGGAACAGATGTCCGCTATACGGGCACGAGCTTCACACAAGGTGAAGGACTACCTGCGCTTCGTGCGCAATTCTCGCACCCCGGCCACGAGGAGGACCGCCCCGGTGGCCGCACCCGACCACAGCACCTGCGGCCGCGCCCCGTCGTCGGTCAGCATCAGGACCAGCACCGCACCCATCGCGGCCAGCGCCGCCCACGTCAGCCAGGGGAAACCCCACATCCGCAGCGTCAGAGTCTCGGGCGCCTCCCGCTCGATCCGGCGGCGCAGCCTCAGCTGCGAGACCGCGATCAGGCCCCACACGAAGAGCAGCACGGCGCCGACCGCGTTGAGCATGTAGAGGAAGACCGAATCCGGCCACTTCAGATTGAGCAGCACCGACACGAAGCCGAACGCCACCGACGCGAGCACGGCCCGGCGCGGCACCCCGCCGCCCGTGACCTTCAGCAGACCCCGCGGTGCCTCACCGCGCTCGGCGAGCGAGAAGACCATCCGCGAGGAGCCGTACAGGTTCGCGTTGAGGGCCGAGAGCAGCGCCACGAAGACCACGATGTTCATGATCTGGCCGGCCGACGGCACCCCGATGGCGTCCAGCACAGCGACGTACGGGGACTCGCCCGGCTCCATGGAGGTCCACGGCAGCAGAGTCACGATGACCAGCATCGAACCGACGTAGAAGAAGAGGATCCGCCAGACCGCGCTGCGCACCGCCCGTGCCACGTTGCGCGCCGGGTCGTCCGACTCGGCCGCCGCGATCGTCACGACCTCCAGACCGCCGAAGGCGAAGACGACGGCGAGGACGCCGGAGATCACGCCCTCCCAGCCGTTGGGGAGGAAACCGCCCTGCCCGGTCAGGTTCACCGTCCCCACCGGGTCGGTGTCGGGCAGCCATCCGACGACGGCGAGGACGCCCAGGACGAGGAAGAGGACGATCGCGCCGACCTTCAGGGCGGCGAACCAGAACTCGAACTCGCCGAAGTTCTTCACCGCGGCGAGGTTGGCGACGGTGAACACGACCATGAAGACCAGCACCCAGCCCCACTGCGGCACGCCCGGCACCCAGCCGTGCGCGATCCGGGCCGCGCCCGTGGCCTCCACCGCGAGGACGACCACCAGCAGGAACCAGTACAGCCAGCCCACCGAGAAGCCCGCCCAGCGGCCGAGCGCCCGCTCCGCGTGGACCGAGAAGGCGCCGGAGGCCGGCATCGCCGCCGACATCTCGCCGAGCATCCGCATGATCAGCATCGCGAGCGTGCCCGCGATCAGATACGACAGGACGATGCCGGGACCGGCGACCGCGATGCCCGCGCCCGAGCCGACGAACAGTCCGGCGCCGATCACCCCGCCCAGGCCAAGCATCGTCAGGTGACGCTGCTTCAGTCCGTGGGACAGCGGCTCCGGTTCGGGGGCGAGGGGAGCCGAAGGGGCGGGCGGCGCGTCGTGCATGGGAAGGGCTCGTGCTCTCGCTGGATTCGCAATGGGATTTATGGAGACCCCACAGTCTCCCCGGTGACCGACCCCTGACGCAAAAGGGACCTCTCGGCGGGGTTCCCAGTGACAAGCATCACGTGGCGCGAGGGTTGGTCACCGGCCTTTGTCCGAACTCCACGAAGGGCTCAACCTCCGCTTTGTGGGCGGCTGATGGTGATCGAGCGTTCACTCCTCGACTACGGTCAAGCTGTCCCCGTCACTCTCACCCCTGCGGAGTACCGATGAGCACCGCCGCCGCACCCGTCCGTCCCCTCCGCCCGGGGACGGTTCTCGCCGACCTCGTTCCCGCCAGCCGGGCCCGCGACATCGCGCTGGTCGTCGGCGGCGCCGCGCTCACCGGCATCGCCGCTCAGATCGCCGTCCCGGTCCCCGGCTCGCCGGTCCCGGTCTCCGGCCAGACCTTCGCGGCCCTGCTCGTCGGCACCGCGCTCGGCGCCCGTCGCGGCTTCCTCTCCCTCGCGCTGTACGCCCTCGTCGGCATGGCGGGCGTGCCCTGGTTCGCGCAGGCCTCCTCGGGCTGGGCGATGCCCTCCTTCGGCTACATCCTCGGCATGCTGCTCGCCGCCACCGTCGTCGGCGCCCTCGCGCGCCGGGGGGCCGACCGCTCCGTCCTCCGGACGGCGGGCACGATGGCGCTCGGCTCCCTGATCATCTACGCGGTGGGCGTGCCGTACCTCGCCCTCGCCACCGGCATGTCGCTGCCGCAGGCGGTCGCGGCCGGCCTGACCCCGTTCCTGATCGGTGACGCCCTCAAGGCCGCGCTCGCGATGGGCGTCCTGCCCACCGCCTGGAAGCTCGTCGGCCGCAAGGGCTGAGCCGCCCCGGAGCGACATCGCGCCTGCGGCGCGCCGACCGGGCCCGGGCCGTGCGGCGCGGAAGACGCCGGTGGCGGTGAAAAGACGACAGGAGGCTCTCCGTTCCCCAGAGGAACGGAGAGCCTCCCTCGTATGTCCGACATCGCCCGCCGGGTGGCGGAACTACGGGCGCGTGGCCTTCTTGAGCCGCTCCTTGACCAGCGCGATCACCAGGACCAGGGCCGCCACCAGCAGGGACAGCACGACCTGCTCCCGCGCGCTGCCGCCGTCGTAGACCATGTAGCCGAGGACGAAGACGATCATCGCGATCGTCGCCCAGGTCAGGTACGGGAAGAGCCACATCCGCACGATCAGCTTCTCGGGCGTCTCGCGCAGGATGATCCCGCGCATCCGCAGCTGGGTCACACAGATGACCAGCCAGACGAAGAGCGCGACGGCGCCGGAGGAGTTCAGCAGGAAGGCGAAGACGTCGTCCGGCCGCCAGTAGTTGAAGAACACCGCGACGAAGCCGAAGACCACGGAGGCGAGGATCGCCGCCGTCGGCACGCCCCGCTTGTTGGTACGGGCGAACGCCTTCGGCGCGTCACCGCGCTGCCCGAGCGAGAAGGCCATGCGGGAGGCGGTGTAGAGGCCCGAGTTCAGACAGGACAGGACGGCCGTCAGCACGATGACGTTCATGATCTGGCCGGCGTGCGGGATGCCGATCGTGTCGAGCGCGGCGACGTACGAGCCCTTCTCGACGATCGACTTGTCGTTCCACGGCAGCAGCGTCAGGACGACGAAGATCGAGCCGAGGTAGAAGACGCCGATCCGCCAGATCACGCTGTTGGTGGCCTTGGTGACGGCCTTCTGCGGGTCCTCGGACTCGCCGGCGGCGAGGGTGACGATCTCGCTGCCCATGAAGGAGAAGACGACCATCAGCACACCGGTGAGGATCGCGCCCGCGCCCATCGGGAAGAAGCCCCCGGCGTCGCTGAGGTGGGCGAAGCCCGCGCCCGGGTTGTCCGAGCCCGGCAGCACACCGAAGACGGCGAGGAGACCGACGACGACGAACGCGGCGATCGCGACGACCTTGATGCCGGCGAACCAGAACTCGAACTCTCCGTACGAGGAGACGGAGGCGAGGTTGGTCGCGGTCAGCACGACCATCACGATGAGCGCCCAGGCCCACTGCGGCACGGCCGGGATCCAGGACTCCAGGATCACCGCGCCCGCGGTCGCCTCGACGGCGAGCACGACGACCCAGAAGAACCAGTACAGCCAGCCGATGGTGAAACCGGCCCAGCGGCCCAGGGCCTGGTCCGCGTAGGACGAGAAGGAACCGGACGACGGCCGGGCGGCCGCCATCTCGCCGAGCATCCGCATCACGAAGACGACCATCGTGCCGACGAGCGCGTACGAGAGAAGGATGGCGGGACCGGCCGCGGCGATGCCGGAGCCGGAGCCGACGAACAGGCCGGCACCGATGACGCCACCGATGGCGATCATCGAGAGATGGCGGTTCTTGAGACCGGCCTTGAGTCCGTCGGAGGGCTGGGAATCACCGGGGGTTCCGGTGTTGCCGCCTTCCTTCGCAAGGGTCGGCTGCGTGGTCATGAACGCTTCCTTACGTCTGGGGGGCGCTCGGGTCACGAGCCCGAGCATTGAACACCGGGACCCGAGGTGATCGGAAGGCCTGATTCCGTATCGTTGTGCGAGCGTCGAAGGTCTGGACCGGGAGGGGTGAGGGTCCCGACCCCGCTGACCGCTACCCCGCTCCGGTCGTGCCACACTCGGAACCATGCGCGTGTACCTCGGCTCCGACCATGCCGGCTTCGAACTCAAGAACCACCTCGTCGAGTGGCTGAAGGCCCATGGCCACGAGCCCGTCGACTGCGGTCCCCACATCTACGACGCCCTGGACGACTACCCGCCGTTCTGCCTGCGTGCCGCCGAGCGGACGGCCGCGGACGCGGACAGCCTGGGCATCGTCATCGGCGGCTCCGGCAACGGCGAGCAGATCGCCGCGAACAAGGTGAAGGGGGTCCGCGCCGCCCTCGCCTGGAGCGAGCAGACCGCCGCCCTCGGCCGCGAGCACAACAACGCCAACGTGGTCTCCATCGGCGGCCGGATGCACACGCAGGAAGAGGCGACGAAGTTCGTCGAGATCTTCCTCTCCACCCCGTACTCCGGTGACGAGCGTCACACCCGCCGGATCGACATGCTCTCGGCCTACGAGACGACCGGCGAGCTCCCCCCGATCCCGGCCCACCACCCGCAGGAGCCGACCGCCTGATGCCCGAGGGGCACACGATCCACCGACTGGCCGCCGACCACCGCGAACGGTTCGGCGGCCGGCCTGTGCGTGCCTCCAGCCCGCAGGGCAAGTTCGCCGACTCGGCGGCCCTGCTCGACGGAACGGTCCTGGAGACCACCGAGGCCCACGGCAAGCACCTCTTCCTCGGCTTCGGCGGCCTCGGCGAGGAGTGGGTCCACATCCACCTGGGCCTCTTCGGCAAGGTGAACTTCGGCGACGCCCCGGCGCCGCCGCCCACCGACACCGTCCGGCTCCGGCTCGCGAACCCCGAGTCGTACGTCGACCTGCGCGGCCCCACCACGTGCGCCCTCATCACGGACGCCGAGAAGCAGGCGATCCACGACCGCCTCGGCCCCGACCCGCTGCGCGACGGCGACTACGCCGACGGAGCTGCCAAGGCGTGGCGCCGGATCTCGAAGTCCCGTACGACGATCGCGGCCCTGCTCATGGACCAGAAGATCGTCGCGGGCGTCGGCAACGTCTACCGCGCCGAGGTCCTCTTCCGCCACGGCATCGACCCCTACCGCGCGGGCAAGGACCTGACCGCGCGGGAGTGGACCGCGATCTGGGACGACCTCGTGGAACTCCTGCGCGAGGGCGTCCGCCTCAACCGCATCGACACCGTCCGCCCCGAGCACACCCCCGAGGCGATGGGCCGCCCGCCGCGCGTCGACGACCACGGCGGCGAGGTCTACGTCTACCGCCGGGCCCACCTGCCCTGCCACATCTGCGGTGGCGAGATCCGCACCGCCGGCCTCGCCGCCCGCAACCTCTTCTGGTGCCCGGGCTGCCAGCAGCGCTGATCGCGACCCAGCCTCAGAACCCGTGCGGCAGCCACGGCGCCACCGGGGACCCGAACGCCACGGACGCCTCCACCAGCGCCGCGCCGCGGAGCTCCCGCACCCGCCCGGCCGCTGCCAGCGACACCAGCGAGGTCCCGCCCAGGTACGCCGCCCCCAACTCCCGTACCGACAGTGAAAGGTCGGCCGGGTCGGCGGTCCGCACGCACATCGCGCCCTTACCGTCCCCCGTCAGCCGCCAACGCCCCTCGTTCCAGGGGCAGAACGCGTCCGCGACCTCCAGCACCACATCCACCGGCGCCTGGTAGCGCCGCGCCTCCAGCGCCGCCGCCAGGTCCACCAGGCGCACATGCAGCGAGTCCCGCTGGGTCGGCGCGCAGCGCCGGATGTCGCTCACCAGGTGCTGCCACCCGTCGTCCACCGGCCTGCTGTGGATCCGGACCGACGAGGTGAGGTCGATCGAGCAGAGGAACCGCCACAGCGCCGCCTCCGCCACCGGATCCAGCGCCTCCAGGTCCTTCAGCAGCACACTGCCGTCGGCGCCGGCGGGCGTCCACTCCGGCTTGATCGCGAACAGCGCGTACCCGACGACCTCTCCGTCCCGTTCGGCCACCACGCACTGCCGCGGCGACGCGCCGCCCCGCTCGCCCTCCGGGTCGAGGAGCGGCACCCGCTCCCACCCCGGCTCCCGCACCAGCATGCCCGGACGGGCCGTCACCCGGCGCGCGTACACCGCCTCCCGCTCCGCCGTGCTCTTCGCCGGGTCGACCTGCCGCAGCACCACGTCGTCCGTACCGTCCGGCACCGAGAGCCGCACCCGGGTCGTGTCGATCGTCGCCCGCGTCGCGTAGGCGCCGACGCCGTAACCGAACCGCCCGTAGATCTCCGGCTCCGAGGCCGTCAGAACGGCCAGCGGCTCACCCCACGCCCGTATGTCGTCGAGCTGACGCCGCATCATCGAGGTGAGGATCCCGCGCCGCCGGTGCGTCGCCGCCACGCTCACCATCGTCACGCCCGCCGCCGGCACGATCGCCCCGCCCGGTACGGACAGCCGGAAGGTGAACGCGCCCGCCGTGCCGACGCAGCGCTCGCCGTCCCAGACACCGATCGAACGGTCGTACCGGGTCAGCTCCTGCCAGGCCTGCCGCTCCTCGGGAGACTCCGGAACCCCGCCGAACGCCAGCTCCAGCGTCCCGTACCAGTCGTCCCACTCGGCCGGGTCGAGCACCCGAATTTCCATCGTCATATGCCATCGATATCAGCGCCGACCCGGCCGACGCGACCGATTTCGCGCGCAATGTCTGAGGGGTCCCCCTGCACGAGGTCCGACCGGATGGATAGGGTCCAGGCCAATGAGAAATCGCGTGGGTGTCGCCTCGTACACGGCCCGGATGCGCAAGAGCGCACACCGGGTCCGCAACGCGCTGCGCAGATCCGGTGTCGACTACTTCCGCGGCGAGGGCTCCGACTGGCTCGCCTTCGCCGGTCTGATGATCACCATCCCGGCGATCACCTGGGGATCACTCACCAATCCCGTCTGGTGCTCGCCCGCCGCGCTCGTCCTGCCCATCGTGGCCGGCGGCCTGCTGCTGCGCCCCGCGAGCCTCCTCGGCCTGTACGCGACGGCCGCCGGCGCCCTCATCGTCGAGTCGGTCGTCCTCGGCCCCTACACACAGGGCCCGGCCCGCGTCACACCGGGAACGGTCCTGGTGGTCGCCGCCTGCGGACTCTTCGGACTCCTCATCGCCCAGTTCCGGGCCCGGGTCGGCGTGCCCTGGCGGCGCGGCGGAACCATGCTCTTCGACCTGCGCGAACGCATCCGGGTCCAGAGCGCCCTGCCCCGCCTTCCCCAGGGCTGGCACCACGAGATGGCGCTGCGCCCGGCCGGCGGCCAGTCCTTCTCCGGTGACTTCGTCGTCGCGGCCCGCACCAACGGCGGCCGGACGCTGGAGGTCCTGCTCACGGACGTGTCCGGCAAGGGCATGGACGCGGGCTCCCGCGCCCTGCTGCTCTCCGGGGCCTTCGGCGGGCTGCTCGGCTCGCTGCCGCCGCACGGCTTCCTGCCAGCCGCCAACGGCTATCTCCTCCGCCAGGACTGGGACGAGGGCTTCGCCACCTCGATCCACCTCGTCCTCGACCTGGAGTCGGGGGACTACGAACTCCTCTCCGCCGGCCACCTTCCCGCGCTCCAGCTCCACGCGGGCAGCGGGCGCTGGGAGGAGAAGGCCGGCGAAGGCCCGCTCCTCGGCGTCTACGACGGTGCGGAGTTCCACCCGGTCAAGGGATCGCTGCAGCCCGGCGACGTTCTGATGCTCTTCACCGACGGCCTGGTGGAGTCCGCGGAACGGGACATCGCCGAGGGCATCGACCGGCTGACCGGGGAGGCCGACCGCTATGTCGCCTCGGGCTTCGAGGGCGCGGCCTGGCACCTGATCGAAGCGTGCGCCAAGGACGTCAACGACGACCGTGCGCTGCTGCTGATCAGCCGCCGCTGAGGCCACCGGAGGCCACGCGGCCGCACGCGGTCTCAAGCCGTACTCCCGCCGTCGCGCGTGATCTTGAGCACGACGGTTCGTCACAACCCAGCGTGGGCAGGGGGGTTGATGGCACGATGGATGCAGCGGGGGGTGCAGTGCGACGTGCGCTCCCTGGCGGGCAAGGCGGGACCGACCGAGGGTGTGATCAGTTGTGGCCATTTCGCTGTCTGTGGTGTTGCTGTTGGCAATCATCCTGGTAGTGCTGATCCGCGGCGGAAACCTCAAGGCCGGCCCGGCCGTCGTCGCGGTGCTCTTCGGCTTCTTCCTTGCCTCCACGGGCATGGCCGACGACATCCAGCGCTTCCTCGACTCGATAACGCAGACCGTCAGCTCCATCAAGTTCTGAGCCGACGCCGGGCCCCCGCCGAGACCGACGGAGGCCCGCGAACGCGCCCCGGTGCGCTTCAGCGTGCACCGGAAAAAACTCCGGCCCGGTCCCTCGGAAGGGACCGGGCCGGAGCCATATGGAGCGGGCGACGGGAATCGAACCCGCGTAGCTAGTTTGGAAGACTAGGGCTCTACCATTGAGCTACGCCCGCACAGGTCGCGCCGCAGGTCACGTGGGCCGCGGCACGGACAGCATCGTAGCGGGTCCAGGGCGGTCCCCGCACGCCCCTGTGAACAGGGGGCGTCGCACTGTCTCCGTGCATGTACCCTACGTGTCGCACCGACGGGGTGTGGCGCAGCTTGGTAGCGCGTCCGCTTTGGGAGCGGAAGGCCGTGGGTTCAAATCCCGCCACCCCGACCAGCCAGCGTCGACGGACGCAACCAAGATCACGTTGTTGGCCGCGTCCCGCTTGCGGTTACTATGCAAGCTGCGTGCCCGTGTGTCTCTCTGACCGGGCCGATCGGCCGGAACCGTCACCAAGCGGCGTCGGCAGAATCCAAGAATCAGCCACCAAGGAGACCGAACCGTGAAGAGCGCCGTGGAGACCCTGAACCCGACTCGGGTTCGGCTCACTGTCGAGGTGCCCTTCGAGGAGCTCAAGGACAGCCTCGACGCGGCGTACAAGAAGATCAACCAGCAGGTCACGGTCAAGGGCTTCCGTAAGGGCAAGATCCCGGCTCGTGTGATCGACCAGCGGTTCGGCCGTGGTGCGGTGCTGGAGGAGGCCGTCAACGACGCGCTCCCGAAGTTCTACACCGAGGCCGTCAACGAGGCCGAGGTCAACCCGCTGGGTCAGCCCGAGGTCGACATCACCGAGCTGAAGGACGGCGAGCTGCTGGCCTTCACCGCCGAGGTCGACATCCGCCCGACGATCGAGATCCCGGACTACTCCGGCATCGAGGTCACCGTCGACGCGGTCGAGGTCACCGACGAGGACGTCGACAAGTCCGTGGAGCAGCTGCGCGAGCGCTTCGCCTCCACCAACACGGTCGAGCGCGCCGCCGCCGAGGGTGACGTCGTCACCATCGACCTCGAGGCCAAGGTCGACGGCGAGGTCCTGCCCGACGGTGTCGCCGAGGGCGTCTCGTACACCATCGGTTCCGGCGAGCTCCTCGACGGCATCGACGAGGCCGTCACCGGCCTGGAGGCCGGCGGCGAGGCCACCTTCACCTCGCAGCTGAAGGGCGGCTCCGCCGAGGGCAAGGACGCCGAGGTCACCGTCAAGGTCACCGCCGTCGCGGCCCGTGAGCTCCCCGAGCTGGACGACGACTTCGCGCAGCTCGCGTCGGAGTTCGACACCCTCGACGAGCTGAAGGCCGACAGCCGCAAGCGCCTCGAGAACATGAAGCAGTTCGACCAGGCCACCCAGGCCCAGGAGCGCGTCCTCGACGAGCTGCTGAAGCTGGCGGAGGTCCCGATCCCCGAGAAGCTCCTCGAGGACGAGATCAACACCCGCAAGCACAACCTGGAGCACCACCAGCTCGGCCAGATGGGCCTGACCCTCGAGAAGTACCTGGAGATCCAGGGCAAGACCGAGGAAGAGTTCCTGGCGGAGACCAAGGAGCAGGCCGAGAAGGGCATCAAGACGCAGTTCATCCTCGATGAGCTCGTCAACAAGGAGAAGCTCAACGTCAGCCAGGAGGAGCTCACCGAGCACCTCATGCGCCGCGCCGCCTCCTCCGGCATGAGCCCCGACCAGTTCGCCCAGGCCGTCGTCGAGGGTGGCCAGGTGCCGATGCTCGTCGGCGAGGTCGCCCGCGGCAAGGCCCTCGCGGTCGTCGTCGAGGCCGCCAAGGTCGTCGACACCAACGGTGAGACCGTCGACCTCGAGGACGACGAGGACGAGGCCGAGGCCGCCGCCGAGACGGTCGAGGCCGCCACCGGCGACGCCGAGGCCGCCGAGGAGAAGAACGAGGCCTGAGCCTCGCGCTGAACCGGTCCACGGGCCCGGACGCACTGCGGTGCGCCCGGGCCCGTGACCGTATGCGGAACGTATGCGCGGAGCCCACGGCCACGCCCTCAACTACCTTGCGCTCCCAGCGAACAGTTCGGGAAGCGGGATGGCGTTGTCCTACCTGCGCGTTAGGGTCCATGAATACGAGGGCAGGGTCGTACCCCGTCCCCAGTACGAGAGACGCTGAGACGGCCGGAGCCGTCAGAGACGAGCAGGTGGATACGTGACGAATCTGATGCCTTACGCCGCGGGTGAGCCGTCCATCGGTGGCGGCCTCGGCGACCATGTCTACAACCGGCTGCTCGGCGAGCGCATTATCTTCCTCGGCCAGCAGGTCGACGACGAGATCGCCAACAAGATCACCGCGCAGATGCTGCTCCTTGCCGCCGACCCGGACAAGGACATCTACCTCTACATCAACAGCCCCGGTGGCTCGGTGACGGCCGGCATGGCCATCTACGACACCATGCAGTACATCCCCAACGACGTCGTCACCATCGGCATGGGCATGGCGGCCTCGATGGGCCAGTTCCTGCTCACCGGTGGCGCCACCGGCAAGCGCTTCGCGCTGCCGAACACCGACATCCTGATGCACCAGGGCTCCGCCGGCATCGGCGGTACGGCCTCGGACATCAAGATCCAGGCCGAGTACCTCCTTCGTACGAAGAGGCGCATGGCCGAGATCACCGCGCTGCACTCGGGCCAGACCGTCGAGGCGATCATCCGCGACGGCGACCGCGACCGCTGGTTCACGGCGGAGGAGGCCAAGGAGTACGGCCTCATCGACGAGATCATCTCTGCCGCTTCGGGCGTTCCGGGCGGCGGCGGCACGGGCGCCTGAGCGCCCGCGGCCCCACCGCACCGATCCAAGCCCGCTGAACGCCACCAGGATGGTGAACACCCCAATGACCCCGAACTTCTCCGCGAGCGGCCTCTACACCGGCCCCCAGGTGGACAACCGGTACGTCGTCCCGCGCTTCGTCGAGCGCACCTCGCAGGGCGTGCGCGAGTACGACCCGTACGCCAAGCTCTTCGAGGAGCGCGTGATCTTCCTCGGTGTGCAGATCGACGACGCCTCCGCCAACGACGTCATGGCCCAGCTGCTGTGCCTGGAGTCGATGGACCCGGACCGCGACATCTCCATCTACATCAACAGCCCCGGTGGCTCCTTCACCGCGCTGACCGCCATCTACGACACGATGCAGTTCGTGAAGCCGGACATCCAGACGGTCTGCATGGGCCAGGCGGCCTCCGCCGCGGCCGTGCTGCTCGCCGCCGGTACGCCCGGCAAGCGGATGGCCCTGCCCAACGCCCGTGTGCTGATCCACCAGCCTTCCGGCGGCACCGGCCGTGAGCAGCTCTCCGACCTGGAGATCGCGGCCAACGAGATCCTGCGGATGCGCACCCAGCTGGAAGAGATGCTGGCCAAGCACTCCTCGACGCCGATCGAGAAGATCCGCGACGACATCGAGCGCGACAAGATCCTGACCGCCGAGGACGCCCTGGCGTACGGTCTCGTCGACCAGATCGTCTCGACCCGCAAGAGCACGGCCGCCGCGGCAGCCTGACGCTCGACCTTCCCTGGCACGGGGAGCATGGTGGGGGACGATGGCGGATTCCCGTTCATGTGAACCGTGCCAAGGGGGGCCCGAACGGGGGGCCCGGCAAGGTACCGTCGAATATGAGGCACCAGGAGTCGCTGAACCAAGCGCTCCCAGGCGAAGGGGAAGCACCTCGTGGCACGCATCGGTGATGGCGGCGACCTGCTCAAGTGCTCGTTCTGCGGAAAGAGCCAGAAGCAGGTGAAGAAGCTCATCGCAGGACCCGGTGTGTACATCTGCGATGAGTGCATCGACCTCTGCAACGAGATCATCGAGGAAGAACTCGCCGAGACGAGCGAGGTGCGGTGGGAGGAGCTCCCCAAGCCCCGCGAGATCTACGAGTTCCTCGAGGGGTACGTCGTCGGGCAGGAGCCCGCGAAGAAGGCCCTCTCGGTCGCGGTGTACAACCACTACAAGCGCGTCCAGGCCGGCGAGAACGGCGGCGGCGCGGGGCGGGACGACGCCATCGAGCTGGCGAAGTCCAACATCCTTCTGCTGGGCCCCACCGGGTCCGGCAAGACGCTGCTCGCCCAGACCCTGGCCCGGATGCTCAACGTCCCGTTCGCCATCGCGGACGCGACGGCGCTGACGGAGGCGGGCTATGTCGGCGAGGACGTCGAGAACATCCTGCTCAAGCTGATCCAGGCGGCCGACTACGACGTCAAGAAGGCCGAGACCGGGATCATCTACATCGACGAGATCGACAAGGTCGCCCGTAAGAGCGAAAACCCGTCGATCACCCGCGATGTCTCCGGCGAGGGCGTGCAGCAGGCCCTGTTGAAGATCCTGGAGGGCACGACCGCCTCCGTACCGCCGCAGGGCGGCCGGAAGCACCCGCACCAGGAGTTCATCCAGATCGACACGACGAACGTGCTCTTCATCGTGGGCGGCGCGTTCGCCGGCCTGGAGAAGATCATCGAGTCGCGGGCGGGCGCCAAGGGCATCGGCTTCGGGGCGACGATCCGCTCCAAGCGCGAGATCGAGGCGAGCGACCAGTTCCAGGAGGTCATGCCGGAGGACCTGGTGAAGTTCGGGATGATCCCGGAGTTCATCGGCCGTCTGCCGGTCATCACCTCGGTCCACAACCTCGACCGCGAGGCCCTGCTGAAGATCCTCGTCGAGCCGCGCAACGCACTGGTCAAGCAGTACCAGCGCCTCTTCGAACTCGACGGTGTGGAGCTGGACTTCGACCGCCCCGCTCTGGAGGCCATCGCCGACCAGGCGATCCTGCGCGGCACGGGCGCGCGTGGTCTGCGGGCCATCATGGAAGAGGTCCTGATGTCGGTGATGTACGAGGTCCCGTCCCGCAAGGACGTGGCCCGCGTGGTCATCACGGCGGACGTGGTGCGCAACAACGTGAACCCGACGCTGGTGCCGCGGATCGTGAAGAACGACGGGCGGCACGAGAAGTCGGCCTGAGCAGGCCGCGGACGAAGGGGCGCCCCGCCAAGTCGCTTGGCGGGGCGCCCCTTCGTGTGGTCCGCGTCAGGCCTTGACGCGGACCTCCTTGCGGAGCTTGGCGGTGAGGGCGGCGGCTTCCTCCGGGGAGCCGGCCTTGCCTGTGGCCATGGACGCCATGTCCATCGGCGTCACGAAGCCCACCGTGCTGTGGTCGGCCCACACGCAGAACGTCATGGTGAACGCCGGTGTGGAAGTGCCGGCATCCGCCTCCGACTTGGCCTGCTGGCACTTGAGGACGGCGCCGTCGAGCTCCGCGGGCTCGTACGCCTGCGGGCTGCCGACCAGCGTCGGCTCGTTGGGCTTGCCCTTGTCCTTGTCGGCCTCCGCCTTGATGCTGGCGAAGACGTCGTCGACCACCTGCTCGGGGTCGGCGACCTCGCCGTAGAGACCGCTGAAGGAGATGATCTTGGTGCCGAGCGGGTTGGCCTCGTTCTTCACCTCGTAGCCGGCACTGACGTTCGTGGCGTTCTTCACGCCCTTCTGCTGGGCGTCCTTGAGGGAGTCCTTCTCGCCCGAGCCCTCGCTGCCCGGCTTCTTCTTGTACTCGGTGAGCACCGTCTCCGGCGTCGTCAGCTTGTGCGGGCCGTCGTCGGCGATCGAGGAGCCCGCGCCACCGCCGGCCGTGAAGTACCAGGCGCCACCGGCGATCAGCGCGAGCGCCACCACGGCACCGCCGATGATCAGGCCGGTCTTCTTCTTCGGAGCGGCCGGCGGATGCGGCATGTAGCCGCCCGGGCCCGGAGCCTGGCCGTACGGGGGCTGCTGCGGAGGCTGTCCGTACGGACCGGGCTGCTGCTGCGGGTAGCCGTACGGCGGCTGCTGGGGCGGCACACCCTGGGGCGCCTGCTGCGGGTAGCCGTAACCGGGCTGGGGCGCCTGCGGCGGCTGGCCGTAGGGGCCCGGCTGCTGGCCGTAGGGACCAGGCTGGCCCGGCTGACCGTACGGCCCGGGCTGCTGGGGCTGACCGCCGTACGGGCCCGGCTGGTTGTAGCTCATGGACAGGTTCCCCTCACAGGATGTTTATGCGTAGCGAACATCCTGTCGGAACGGCCGCCTGGCCGGGGCGGCGGGGGCCACACCGTTACGGAACAATCGAGTTCAGGACCACCCCGCCGCACCCCTAAACTGGCCCCGTGACCGAGAACACTCAGCAGCAGCCAGCAGCCAACCCCGAACTGCCGACCCAGTACGCGCCGGCCGAAGTAGAGGGGAAGCTGTACGAGCGCTGGGTAGAGCGCGGTTACTTCGAGGCCGACGAGAACAGCGACAAGCCGCCGTACACCATCGTCATCCCGCCGCCGAACGTCACCGGGTCGCTCCACCTGGGCCACGCCTTCGAGCACACGCTGATCGACGCCCTCACCCGCCGCAAGCGGATGCAGGGTTACGAGACGCTGTGGCAGCCGGGCATGGACCACGCCGGTATCGCCACCCAGAACGTCGTCGAGCGCGAGCTCGCCAAGGAGGGCAAGTCCCGCCACGACCTGGGCCGTGAGGCGTTCGTCGAGCGCGTCTGGCAGTGGAAGGCCGAGTCCGGTGGTCAGATCTCCGGCCAGATGAAGCGCCTCGGCGACGGTGTCGACTGGTCCCGCGAGCGCTTCACCATGGACGAAGGCCTGTCCCAGGCCGTCAAGACCCTCTTCAAGAAGCTCTACGACGACGAGCTGATCTACCGCGCCGAGCGCATCATCAACTGGTGCCCGCGCTGTCTGACGGCCATCTCGGACATCGAGGTGGAGTACCAGGACGACGACGGCGAGCTCGTCTCCATCCGGTACGGCTCCGGGGACACGGAGATCGTCGTCGCCACCACCCGCGCCGAGACGATGCTCGGTGACACCGCGGTCGCCGTCCACCCGGACGACGAGCGGTACAAGCACCTGGTCGGCACCGAGATCGAGCTGCCGCTCACCGGCCGCCGTATCCCGGTCGTCGCCGACGAGCACGTCGACCCCGAGTTCGGTACCGGCGCCGTCAAGGTGACGCCCGCCCACGACCCCAACGACTTCGAGATCGGTCAGCGTCACAACCTGACCAACCTCGCGATCATGGACGAGCGTGCGGTCATCACCGCCCACGGCCCCTTCCAGGGCCTGGACCGTCTGGAGGCCCGCTCCGCCATCGTCGCCGCCCTGCGCGCCGAGGGCCGGATCGTCGCCGAGAAGCGTCCGTACGTCCACTCCGTCGGCCACTGCTCGCGCTGCAAGACGACCATCGAGCCGCGCCTGTCGATGCAGTGGTGGGTCAAGGTCGGCCCGCTCGCGAAGGCCGCGGGCGACGCGGTCCGCGACGGCCGGGTCAAGATCCACCCGCAGGAGATGGAGAAGCGGTACTTCGACTGGGTCGACAACCTGCACGACTGGTGCATCTCGCGCCAGCTGTGGTGGGGCCACCGCATCCCGGTCTGGTACGGCCCGAACGGTGAGATCGTCTGCGTCGGCCCCGACGAGCAGCCGCCGACGGGCGAGGGCTGGCATCAGGACACGGACGTCCTGGACACCTGGTTCTCGTCCGGTCTGTGGCCGTTCTCCACGCTCGGCTGGCCCGAGCAGACGGACAGCCTCGCGAAGTTCTACCCGAACTCCGTCCTGGTCACCGGCTACGACATCCTCTTCTTCTGGGTCGCCCGGATGATGATGTTCGGTCTGTACGCGATGGACGGCACCCCGCCGTTCCACACCATCGCCCTGCACGGCATGGTCCGCGACCAGTTCGGCAAGAAGATGTCGAAGTCCTTCGGCAACGCGGTCAACCCGCTGGACTGGATGGACACCTACGGCTCCGACGCCGTCCGCTTCACCCTGGCCCGTGGCGCGAACCCCGGTGTCGACGTCCCGATCGGCGAGGACTGGGTCCAGGCGTCCCGGAACTTCGCCAACAAGATCTGGAACGCGACCCGCTTCGCACTGATGAACGGCGCGACGGTCGAGGGCCCGCTCCCGGACCCGTCGCAGATGACGGCCACGGACCGGTGGATCCTCTCCCGTCTCAACAAGACGGTCGCCGAGGTCGACGCGTTCTACGACGACTACCAGTTCTCGAAGCTGTCGGACTCCCTCTACCACTTCGCGTGGGACGAGGTCTTCGACTGGTTCGTCGAGCTGTCGAAGACCACGTTCTTCGCGGGCGGCGAGCAGGCCAAGGTCTCCGGCCGGGTCCTCGGCGAGGTCCTGGACGTGACGCTGCGACTGCTCCACCCGGTCGTTCCGTTCGTCACCGAGACGCTCTGGACCACGCTCACCGGCAAGGAGTCGGTCGTCATCGCCGACTGGCCGGTCGACTCCGGCTTCCGCGACGAGGCCGCCGAGCGTGAGATCGAGCTTGTGCAGCAGGTCGTCACCGAGGTTCGCCGGTTCCGATCCGACCAGGGCCTGCAGCCCGGCCAGAAGGTCCCGGCCCGGCTGGACCTGACCGGCACCGAGCTCGCTCCGCACGAGGCCGCCATCCGCCAGCTGCTGCGTCTGCAGCCGGAGGGCGAGGGCTTCTCCGCCACCGCCTCCCTGCCGGTCGCGGGAGCCACGGTCGCGCTCGACCTGTCCGGCACGATCGACGTGGCGGCGGAGCGCAAGCGGCTCGCCAAGGACCTCGCGGCCGCCGAAAAGGAGAAGGCGCAGGCGAACGGGAAGCTCGGCAACGAGGCGTTCCTGGCGAAGGCGCCGGACAACGTGGTCGACAAGATCCGTACGCGGCTCGCCAAGGCGGACGAGGACATCGCCCGCATCCAGGCACAGCTGGACCGCCTGCCGCAGGCGTAAGCGCTGACGAGGGGCCCGGAACCGGTCGGTTCCGGGCCCCTCGCGTTTGCCCGGGGCGCGTGGCATCACCGGGGCGCGTGACATCCCTGGCCCGCAGCCGGTGGCCGCCGGCCCGGTGACCGGCCCGTCGACCGGCGGACCGTCTCCGTCTCGGTCCTCACCTCCGCCCTTGCCTTCGCCGGGAGGGTGGGACGAAAGTCCCGAAAGGGGTGGGTCCGCTGTCCTGTCGGTGCCCCTCCGTAGACTGGGTCCGTGAGTGAGCCCCGCGACGAGTTCGACCAGTTCGACGCCATCGTCGATGCCGAGACCGACCGTGACCCCGACCTGGCGGTGATCGAGGCCGGCAGCCGCACGCTGCGTGCGCAGGCCGGCCCGCCCCAGGGCGACCCCGTGCCCGCCCGGCCCTCCGACCCGGAGGTGGACAAGGCGCTGCGCGAGGTCGAGACCGAGCTGGCGACCCGCTGGGGCGAGACCAAGCTGGAGCCGTCGGTCCGGCGGATCGCCGCCCTCATGGACGTCCTCGGCGAGCCGCAGCGCGCGTACCCCTCGATCCACATCACGGGCACGAACGGCAAGACCTCCACGGCCCGGATGATCGAGGCGCTGCTCTCGGCGTTCGAGCTGCGCACCGGGCGGTACACCTCGCCGCACGTGCAGACGATCACCGAGCGGATCAGCCTGGACGGCGCCCCGATCTCCGCCGAGCGGTTCATCGAGACGTACCAGGACATCAAGCCGTACATCGAGCTGGTCGACGCCCGTGAGGAGTTCCGGCTCTCCTTCTTCGAGGTCATGACCGCCATGGCGTACGCGGCCTTCGCGGACGCGCCGGTGGACGTGGCCGTCGTCGAGGTGGGCATGGGCGGCACCTGGGACGCGACCAACGTCATCGACGGCTCGGTCGCCGTCGTCACCCCGATCGACCTCGACCACACCGACCGGCTCGGCGAGACGCCCGGCGCGATCGCGGGCGAGAAGGGCGGCGTCATCAAGCAGGGTGCGACCGTGATCCTGGCCCAGCAGCCGGTGGACGCGGCGCAGGTCCTGCTGAAGAAGGCCGTCGAGGTCGACGCGACGGTGGCCCGCGAGGGCATGGAGTTCGGCATCGTCACCCGCGAGATCGCGGTCGGCGGCCAGCTGCTGACCCTGCGCGGGCTCGGCGGCGAGTACGACAGCGTTTTCCTGCCGCTGTACGGCGCCCACCAGGCGCACAACGCGCTGGTCGCGCTCGCGGCGGTCGAGGCCTTCTTCGGGATCGGCGCCGAGCACGCCCGCACCCTGGACCTCGACACGGTCCGCACCGCGTTCGCCTCGGTGTCCTCGCCGGGCCGGCTGGAGGTCGTCCGCAGCTCCCCGACGGTGATCCTGGACGCGGCGCACAATCCGGCGGGCGCGCGGGCGACGGCGGACGGCATCAGCGAGGCCTTCGGCTTCTCCCGGCTGATCGGCGTGGTGAGCACCAGCTCCGACAAGGACGCCAGGGGCCTCCTCGAAGCCTTCGAGCCGCTCTTCGCGGAGGTCGTCGTCACGGCGAACTCCAGCCCGCGCGCCACGGACGTGGACGCGCTCGCGGCGATCGCCGTGGAGGTCTTCGGCGAGGACCGGGTGGTCGTCGAGCCGCGCCTGGACGACGCCATCGAGACGGCGATCACGCTCGCGGAGGAAGAGGACGAGTACGCGGGCGCGGGTGTGCTGGTGACCGGTTCGATCTTCACGGTCGGGGATGCCCGGCTGCTGCTCGGAAGGCACTGAACCCGATGCGTACCCTCTGTGCCTCCACCCTCATCGGCGAGTTCTTCGTGATCGGTTTCGCCGGTCTCGTCGCCATGAAGGACGACACCCTGTCGACCACCATGGTCTGGACGGTCTGCGGCATCGCGATGCTGCTGTCCGTGCTGCTCTGCGGGATGCTGACACGCCCGGGCGGCATCCAGCTCGGCTGGGTCCTGCAGATCGCTCTGATCGTGAGCGGCTTCGTGGTGCCGATGATGTTCTTCCTGGGCGCGCTCTTCACGGCACTGTGGTGGGCCTCGGTCCACTACGGGCGGCTCATCGACGAGGCGAAGGCCCGCTGGGCCGCGCAGGCGGAGAGCCGGGCGCAGGCGGAGGCGCCGTAACGGGCGCGGCCCCGCCCGGGCCGCCCGCCCCGCCCCGCCCGGCCCGCCCCGCCAAGGCAGCCAGGGCCCCCGGACACCCCCGACCGCCCAGGGCCTCCGTACGGCTTGACGCTGCGTAATCGGCGGCCGTGAGGGCCCTGTAGCCTCTGAGTCCCGCACACCGCATTCGTAAGGAGTCTCCACCGTGAGCCAGCGCACGCTCGTCCTGCTCAAGCCCGACGCCGTCCGCCGTGGCCTGATCGGCGAGATCATCGGTCGTATCGAGCGCAAGGCCGGCTGGACCATCTCCGCGCTCGAACTGCGCGAGCTGAGCCAGGAGACGCTGGAGCAGCACTACGGCGAGCACAAGGGCAAGCCCTTCTACGAGCCGCTGATGGGCTTCATGCAGTCCGGCCCGGTCGTCGCCCTGGTCGTCGAGGGCGAGCGGGTCATCGAGGGCCTGCGGACCCTCGCGGGCCCGACCGACCCGATCGCCGCCGCCCCCGGATCCATTCGTGGTGACTTCGGCACGATCGTCCGGGAAAACCTCATCCACGCCTCGGACTCCGAGGAGTCCGCCATTCGGGAACTGAAGATTTTCTTCCCCGGTCTGGCGTGACACTGGGCTGACCGGGTGTCAGCCATCCACCGCAACAACCTGGGGCGACCGATGGAATTTCGGTCGCCCCCGGGCATATGAACGGCTGGGCCGGGAACGCATCGCAGCGTCCTACCGTCACCTATACAGAGGTGGACCACCGCGCGGTATCCGTACGGGCGGCACTACGATGAAATCTCCACGCCGCAGCACCCGCCACACCACCACCTCGCCTACCTGAGAAGCCGTCAAGCTCCAATTGGGAAGGCCCGACGCATCCTCATGGGAAACAAGGGGAACTCAATGTCGTTCATCGGCCGTGACATGGCTGTCGACCTCGGGACCGCCAACACGCTGGTGTACGTCAGGGGTCGAGGGATCGTTCTTAACGAGCCGTCCGTCGTCGCGATCAACACCAACACCGGTGGCATCCTCGCGGTCGGTTCCGAGGCGAAGAAGATGATCGGCCGGACACCCGGCAACATCGTCGCCGTCCGGCCCCTGAAGGACGGCGTGATCGCCGACTTCGAGATCACCGAGCGTATGCTCCGCTACTTCATCCTCAAGATTCACAAGCGCCGTTACCTGGCTCGACCCCGGGTCGTCGTCTGTGTGCCCTCCGGCATCACCGGGGTCGAGCGCCGTGCCGTCATCGAGGCCTCCACGCAGGCCGGCGCCCGTCAGGTGCACATCATCGAGGAGCCCATGGCCGCGGCCATCGGTGCGGGCCTCCCGGTCCACGAGGCGACCGGCAACATGGTCGTCGACATCGGTGGCGGCACCACCGAGGTCGCCGTGATCTCGCTCGGCGGAATCGTCACGGCACAGTCGATCCGGGTCGCCGGCGACGAGCTGGACAACGCGATCATCCAGCACATCAAGAAGGAGTACTCGCTCCTCCTCGGTGAGCGCACCGCCGAGCAGATCAAGATCACTATCGGCTCGGCGTACGACCTCGACAAGGACGAGCACACCGAGATCCGCGGCCGTGACCTCGTCTCCGGTCTGCCCAAGACCGTGGTCATCTCCGCCGCCGAGGTCCGCAAGGCCATCGAGGAGCCGGTCAACGCGATCGTCGACGCCGTGAAGACGACGCTCGACAAGTGCCCGCCCGAGCTCTCCGGTGACGTCATGGACCGTGGCATCGTTCTCACGGGTGGCGGTGCCCTGCTGCGCGGCCTGGACGAGCGGCTGCGCCGCGAGACCGGGATGCCGATCCACATCGCCGAGGACCCGCTGGACTCGGTGGCGCTCGGATCCGGCAAGTGCGTGGAGGAGTTCGAGGCGCTCCAGCAGGTGCTGGACGCCCAGCCCCGCCGGTAGGACGTTGTCCCGTCCCCCGGGCCCCTGGGCCCGGGGGAGGGCCACATCCGCACAGCACAGCACCGACAACGGCACAGAACAATCGAAACCAGAGGAAAGGCACGGCCGCCGCACGTGAGGGACACACGAGAGAGCCGGCTGCTCCTGGTGCTGCTGATCGCCATCGCGTTCGCACTGATCACGGTGGACATCCGCGGTGGCCAGGAGTCACCGGTCGACGGCGCCCGGCAGGCCGCCGCCGCGGTCTTCGGGCCGGTGGAGAACGGCGTCGCGGCGGCCGTCGACCCGATCGGCAACGCCATAGGAGCGGTACGCGACTCCGGCGAGCGACACACCCGGATCGCCGCCCTGGAACGCGAGAACGCCGCCCTCAAGGCCAAGCTGGGCAGCGACGACCGCAACCGCAGCCGCCTGCGCGAGCTGGACACCATGCTCAAGACGGCCGGCGCCGGGCAGTACGGCATCAAGGCCGCCGAGGTCATCGCCATAGGAGCGGCCCAGGGCTTCTCCTGGACGGTCACCATCGACGCCGGCGCCAACGACGGCATCAGTCGCGACATGACCGTGCTGAACGGCTCCGGTCTGGTCGGGCGCGTCACCACCGTCGGGCCCTCCACCGCGACCGTCCTCCTCGCCAACGACCCCGACTTCACCGTCGGCACCCGTATGGAGAAGACGGACGAACTCGGCTTCGCCACCGGCCAGGGCAACGGCCCGCTCCTCGTCCAGCTCCTCAACGGCAAGGCGAAGGTGAAGGCCGGCGACCGGCTCGTCACCTTCGGCTCGCACGCGGCCAAGCCCTTCGTGCCCGGCGTGCCGGTCGGCGAGATCGTCCGTGTCGACCCGTCGAGCGGCGGCCTCACCCGGAACGTCTACGTCCGGCCGTACGTCGGCTTCACCAAGCTCGACATCGTCGGCGTCGTCGTCCAGCCCCCGCGCACGGACCCCCGCGACATGGTCCTGCCGCCCAGGCCGAAGCCCGCGCCGACCGTCACGGTCACCGTCACCCCGCCGCCCCCACCGGACGGACAGCAGCAGACCGGACAGCAACAGCCCGGACAGCAGCAGCCGGGACAGCAGCAGCCGGGAGAGCAGCCCGCTCAGCAGCCCGGACAGCGACAGCCCGCTCAGCAGCAGCCGGGGCAGGCGCAGAAGCCCGAGAACGAGTAGCAGGGGGACTGAGACATGAAGTTCAACCGGATCCTCCTCTCGGTCACCCTCGTCGTGGTCGCCCTCGTCATCCAGGTCTCCGTCCTCGCCCGCCTCCAGCTCCCCGGAGCCGTACCCGACCTCGTCCTGCTGACCGTCCTCGGCCTCGCCCTCGTGTACGGCCCCGTCAGCGGCTCGCTCATCGGCTTCGGAGCCGGCCTCCTCGCCGACCTCGCCCCACCCGCCGACCACGCCGCCGGCCGCTACGCGCTGGTGCTCTGCGTCATCGGCTACCTCGCCGGGCTCGCCCGGCCCGAGAACGGCCGGCTCAAGTCCGCCAGCGGCCCGATGGCCGTGGTCGTCGCCGCCGCGATCGGCACCACCCTGCTGTACGCGGGAGTCGGCGCCCTCGTCGGAGACACCGCCGCCCGCCATGTCGGCCTCGGTTTCCTGCTGTTCACCGCGGCCGTCTACGACCTGCTCCTCGCGCCCTTCACCGTGCCGCTGATCATGGCCCTGGCCCGGCGCGCGGAGAACGACCCGCTCGCCGACACCGGCGGAGGCACCGACGTCGCCACCGGCTGGCTCGCCTCCGGCACCGGCCTGCGGATCGGCACCCAGCGCGGCGGCCTGCTCGTCAAGGCCGCCCGCACCAGAGCCTCACGCGCCGGACGTATCAAGGGAGTCAAGCGACTGTGACCGAGGGGGCACCGGCAGTATGAGCAACATCCCGGAGACCGGACGGACTCCCAGGGTCCAGATCCGGCTCGTCATCATCCAGGTCCTCGTCTTCTCGCTCCTGCTCACCCTCGGCGGACGCCTCTGGTACCTCCAGATCCGCAACGGCAAGGAGTACACCGACGAGGCGAAGAGCAACCACGTGCAGCGGGTCGTCCAGCCCGCCGTCCGCGGGTCCATCCTCGACGCCCGGGGCGTCCCCCTCGCCGACAACGAGACCCGCCTCGTGGTCTCCGCGTCCCGGACCGCCCTGATGAAGATGAAGGACGACGGCAAGGACGTCCTCACCCGCCTCGCCGGCGTCCTGGGCATGAAGCCCAAGGACGTCATGGACAAGGTCCGGCTCTGCGACTCCCAGACCCCGCAGCCCTGCTGGAACGGATCGCCCTACCAGCCGATCCCGATCACCGACGAGGCCACCACGCAGCAGGCGCTGACGATCCGGGAGAGTTCCGAGGACTTCCCCGGCATCACCGCCGAACCCACCGCCGTACGCCGCTACCCCGCACCGGGCAAGGCCCGCACCGCGCAGGTGCTCGGCTACCTCTCGCCGGTCACCGACGAGGAGATCCAGAAGGCCAAGGACACCGACTCGCCGCATCTGCGCTCCGACCAGGTCGGCCGCTCGGGCCTGGAGCGCACCTTCGACAAGCAGTTGCGCGGCAAGGCGGGTGTCACGTCGTACGAGGTCGACAAGCTCGGCCGGGTCATGGGCCAGACCCAGTCGGACGCCGGCGTGCCCGGCTCCAACGTCGTCACCAGCATCGACGCCCGGGTCCAGGCCGTCGCCGAGTACGAGCTCCACAAGGCGATGGAAACCGTCCGGCAGGAGACCGACAACATCACCGGCCGTAAGTACGAGGCCGACGCGGGCGCCGTCGTCGTGATGGAGGCCAAGACCGGCCGCGTCGTCGCGATGGCCTCCCAGCCCGACTACGACCCCAACGCCTGGGTCGGCGGCATCTCCGCCAAGGACTACGCCCAGCTCACCGGCAAGGACTCCAACTACCCGCTGCTCAACCGGGCCATCCAGGGCCAGTCCCCCGCCGGCTCCGTCTTCAAGGTGGTGTCGGCGAGCGCCGCCGTGCGGGCCGGCTACGGCTTCGACGACCTGTACAACTGCAGCAGCTCCTACAGCATGGGCAACCGGAGCTTCGCCAACTTCGAGTCCAAGGGGCACGGCCCCATCACCCTCGGCGACGCCCTCAAGTTCTCCTGCAACACCGTCTTCTACCGTCTCGGCCACCAGGAGTGGCAGCGCGACGGCGGCCTCAAGCCGAAGAAGGACGCCCACGACTGGTTCTACCGGACCGCCCATGACTTCGGCTTCGGTGCCGAGACCGGCATCGACGTGCCGAACGAGGTCACGGGCCGCATCCCCGACCGTCAGTGGAAGAAGTCCTTCTGGGAGGCGAACAAGGACGCCTGGTGCAAGCAGGGCAAGAAGGGCGGCACCTACGTCGAGCAGATCGCCTACGAGAGCTGCCTCGAAGGCAACCAGCTGAAGGCCTTCGACAGCATCAACTTCGCCATCGGCCAGGGTGACGTGCTCATCACCCCCATCCAGCTGGCCACCGCCTACGCCGCGATCAGCAACGGCGGCACCCTCTACAACCCGACCATCGGCAAGGCCGTGATCAGCCCCGACGGCAAGAAGATCGAGGAGATCAAGCCCAAGGCCCACGGCAGGCTGCCGGTCGACGCCAAGACCATCAGCAACCTCGACAAGGGCCTGCGCTCCGTCGTCGAGCCCGGTGGCACCGCGGCCTGGCGGTTCGGCGGCTGGCCGCAGGACAAGATCCCGATGCGGGCCAAGACCGGCACCGCCCAGGTCTACGGCAAGCAGACCACCTCCTGGTTCGCGACCTACACCGACGACTTCACGATCGTCATGACGATCTCCCAGGGTGGCACCGGCTCCGGCGCCTCCGGCCCCGCCGTGCGCAACATCTACGACGCCCTCTACGGGCTCGACGACGAGGGCAACCAGGACCTCAAGCGCGCCCTGCTGCCCAAGCCGCAGACGACGCTGCCGAAGATCCAGCCCGACGGCTCCATCGACGCGCCGGAGATCAAGCCGTACGACCCCGAGTCGCAGAAGGTCGACCCGGCCAAGAAGGGCGACAGCCAGCCGCCGCTCGCGGGCCCGCCGCCCGCCCGGAGGGACTGAACCGACCATGACCGCACCCCACGGCTTCTCCGTCTCCCGGTACACCCCCGAACGCGGCACGCTCGCGAAACTCACCGCCCGCGACTCGGTGGTGCGCCGGCTCGACTGGCCGATCCTGCTCTCCAGCCTCGCCCTGTCCTTCCTCGGCGCCCTGCTCGTCTGGTCCGCCACCCGTGGCCGTACCGAGCTCAACCAGGGCGACCCGTACTACTTCCTCCTCCGCCATCTCCTGAACACCGGCATCGGCCTCGCCCTGATGATCGGCACCGTCTGGCTCGGCCACCGCACCCTGCGCGGTGCGGTGCCCGTCCTGTACGGCATCTCGCTCCTGCTGATCCTGGCCGTCCTCACCCCGCTCGGCGCGACCATCAACGGCGCCCACGCGTGGATCGTCCTCGGCGGCGGCTTCTCCCTCCAGCCCAGCGAGTTCGTCAAGATCACGATCATCCTGATCATGGCGGTGCTGCTGGCCGCCAAGGTCGACGCCGGCGACCAGATCCATCCCGACCACGGCACCGTCGCCAAGGCCCTCGTCCTCGCCGCGCTGCCCATGGGCATCGTCATGCTGATGCCGGACCTCGGCTCGGTGATGGTCATGGCGGTGATCGTGCTCGGCGTGCTCCTCGCCTCCGGCGCCTCCAACCGCTGGGTCCTCGGCCTCATCGCCGCGGGCGTCACGGGAGCCGTCCTCGTCGCCGCGCTCGGCGTACTCGACGAGTACCAGATCAACCGCTTCGCCGCGTTCGCCAACCCCGAGCTCGACCCGGCGGGCGTCGGCTACAACACCAACCAGGCGCGCATCGCGATCGGCTCCGGCGGCCTGTACGGCGCGGGGCTGTTCAACGGCCACCAGACCAGCGGCCAGTTCGTGCCCGAACAGCAGACCGACTTCATCTTCAGCGTCGCGGGCGAGGAACTCGGCTTCCTCGGCGGCGGACTGATCCTCGCGCTGCTCGGCGTGATCCTGTGGCGGGCCTGCCGGATCGCCCGCGAGACCACGGAGCTCTACGGCACGATCGTCGCGGCCGGCATCATCGCCTGGTTCGCCTTCCAGTCCTTCGAGAACATCGGCATGGCGCTCGGCATCATGCCGGTGGCCGGCCTTCCGCTGCCGTTCGTGTCCTACGGCGGTTCGTCGATGTTCGCCGTGTGGGTGGCGATCGGACTGCTCCAGTCGATCAAGGTGCAGCGGCCGATGACGGCGTAGCGACACGGCGGCACATCCGCATGGACCGGCGCCTTTGGGGCAACTAGATTCGAATGATGGCGGAGACGAAGCGCGAGATCGAGCGGAAGTACGAAGCCACCGACGAGACGGAACTCCCGGACCTCACCCGGGCCGCCGGAGTCTCGGCCGTCCTCGACCGGGGCGTCGCCGAACTGGACGCCGTCTACTACGACACCGCCGATCTGCGCCTGGCCGCCGACGCCCTCACCCTGCGCCGCCGCACCGGCGGCGAGGACGCCGGCTGGCACCTCAAGTTCCCGGTCGCGGCCGGCATCCGCGACGAGATCAGGGCCCCGCTGGCCGACACCCTCCCGGCGTCACTGGCGGGGCTCCTGCGTTCCCGGACCCTGGACGAGGAGGTCGTCCCCGTCGTCCGGCTCCTCTCCTCCCGGGACGTGCGCCATCTGGTGGACGACGAGGGCACCCTGCTGGCCGAACTGTCGGTGGACACCGTCCTCGCGGAGCGGCTGGACGAGGACGGGGAGCGTACGGCCTCCTGGAAGGAGATCGAGGTCGAACTGGCGGACGGCGCCGACCCCGGCATCCTCGACGCGGTCGAGAAGCGGCTGAAGAAGGCGGGCGTACGGCCCTCCTCCTCCCCCTCGAAGCTGGCCAGAGCGCTGGAGGAGACGACGCCGAAGACGTTGAAGGAGACCGGACCCGCGCGGCCGGAGCCGGTCGACGAGAACACCGCGGGCGCCCGCGTCCTCGCCCACGTACGCCAGCAGATCGAGGCGATCGTCCTGTTCGACCCCGCCGTCCGACGCGACCTGCCCGACGCCGTCCACAAGATGCGGGTCGCCACCCGAAGGCTGCGCAGCGCCTTCAAGACGTACCGGAAGGTCCTCGACCGGACCGTCACCGACCCCATCGGCGAGGAGCTGAAATGGCTCGCCGGAGAGCTCGGAGCCGCCCGGGACCAGGAGGTCCTCGCCGCACGCCTGAGCGGCCGGATCGACGAGGTCCCCGAGACCCTGCTCCTCGGCCCCGTCCGCGCCCGGCTGCGCGTCTGGGACGCCTCGCGGAGCGCCGCCGCCCGCAGCACGGCCCTCGCCGCCCTCGAATCCGACCGCCACCTGGCCCTCCTGAAGACCCTCGACGCGCTGCTCACCGACCCGCCGCTGCGCAAGGCCGCCCACAAGCACGCGCCGGCCGTCCTCGCCAAGGCGGTCCTCAAGGACTACGACCGGCTCGCCGGCCGCGTCGACCGCGCCCTCTCCCTCGCTCCGGGACCCGAGCGCGACCTCGCCATGCACGAGGCCCGCAAGGCCGCCAAGCGCGCCCGCTACGCCGCCGAGGCCGCCGTTCCGACCCTCGGCAAGCCCGCCAAGCGCTTCGCCAAACGCCTCAAGGCCGTCCAGTCGGTCCTCGGCGACCACCAGGACAGCGTCGTCGCCCGCGAGACCCTGCGGACCCTCGCGATCCAGGCCCACGCGGCGGGGGAGTCCGCCTTCACCTGGGGACTTCTGCACGGCCGGGAGGAAGCGCTCGGGGCGGCCCGGGAACGCGAGTTCCCCGAGGCCTGGGAGCGGGCCTCGGCCCCGGAAGCGAGGGCGGCGGTCGCCCGCTGAGTTCCGGGTACGCTTGAGAGTCGCCCCCTGCCAGCTCACGAAGGTTCGAGATGTCTGCTGCCGAGTCTGTCTTCCCGCAGCTCGAAGCTCTGCTCCCGCACGTGCAGAAGCCGATTCAGTACGTCGGTGGAGAGCTGAACTCCACGGTCAAGCCGTGGGAGTCCGCCGACGTGCGCTGGGCGCTCATGTACCCGGACGCGTACGAGGTCGGCCTGCCCAACCAGGGCGTCATGATCCTCTACGAGGTGCTGAACGAGCGTGAGGGCGTCCTCGCCGAGCGCACCTACAGCGTCTGGCCGGACCTCGAAGAGCTGATGCGCGAGCACGGCGTCCCGCAGTTCACCGTGGACAGCCACCGCCCCGTCGGCGCGTTCGACGTCTTCGGCCTGAGCTTCTCCACCGAGCTCGGCTACACCAACATGCTCACCGCGCTCGACCTGGCGGGCATCCCGCT
The DNA here is from genome assembly GCF_018614205.1 of Streptomyces sp. ISL-36. GTDB lineage: Bacteria > Actinomycetota > Actinomycetes > Streptomycetales > Streptomycetaceae > Streptomyces. The sequence goes on from NZ_JAGGOS010000015.1 coordinate 68,527, forward strand.
GGAGTCGAAGGACCGGACCGTCGACCACCCGATCGTGCTCGCCGGCGGCCACGCCGCCTTCAACCCCGAGCCGATCGCGGACTTCATCGACGCGGCGATCATCGGCGACGGCGAGCAGGCCGTGCTCGACATGACCGAGATCATCCGGGCCTGGAAGGCCGAGGGCCGCCCCGGTGGCCGCGAGGAGGTCCTCCTCCGACTCGCCAGGACCGGCTCGGTCTACATCCCCGGCTTCTACGACGTCGAGTACCTGCCCGACGGCCGTATCGCCCGTGTCGTGCCCAACCGTTCCGGCGTGCCGTGGCGGGTGTCCAAGCACACCGTCATGGACCTCGACGAGTGGCCCTACCCCAAGCAGCCCCTCGTGCCGCTCGCCGAGACCGTCCACGAGCGGATGTCCGTCGAGATCTTCCGCGGCTGCACCCGCGGCTGCCGTTTCTGCCAGGCCGGCATGATCACGCGCCCCGTGCGGGAGCGAAGCATCACCGGCATCGGCGAGATGGTCGAGAAGGGTCTCAAGGCGACCGGCTTCGAGGAGGTCGGCCTCCTCTCGCTGTCGTCCGCCGACCACACCGAGATCGGTGACATCGCGAAGGGGCTCGCCGACCGGTACGAGGAGGACAAGATCGGTCTGTCCCTCCCCTCGACCCGCGTCGACGCCTTCAACGTGGACCTCGCCAACGAGCTGACCAGGAACGGCCGTCGCTCCGGCCTCACCTTCGCCCCCGAGGGCGGCTCGGAGCGCATGCGCAAGGTCATCAACAAGATGGTCTCGGAGGAGGACCTCATCCGGACCGTCTCCACGGCGTACGGCAACGGCTGGCGCCAGGTGAAGCTGTACTTCATGTGCGGCCTGCCGACCGAGACGGACGAGGACGTCCTGCAGATCGGTGACATGGCGGTCAAGGTCATCGCCGAGGGCCGCAAGGTCTCCGGCCAGAACGACATCCGCTGCACGGTGTCGATCGGCGGCTTCGTCCCCAAGCCGCACACCCCGTTCCAGTGGGCGCCGCAGCTCTCCGCCGAGGAGACCGACGCCCGCCTGGGGAAGCTCCGGGACAAGATCCGCGGCGACAAGAAGTACGGCCGCTCGATCGGCTTCCGCTACCACGACGGCAAGCCCGGCATCGTCGAGGGCCTGCTCTCCCGCGGCGACCGCCGTGTCGGCGCGGTCATCCGGGCGGTCTACGAGGACGGCGGCCGCTTCGACGGCTGGCGCGAGTACTTCTCGTACGACCGGTGGATGCAGTGCGCGGAGAAGACGCTTCCGGAGATGGGCGTCGACGTCGACTGGTACACGACGCGCGAGCGCACGTACGAGGAGGTCCTGCCCTGGGACCACCTGGACTCCGGTCTCGACAAGGACTGGCTCTGGGAGGACTGGCAGGACGCGCTCGACGAGACCGAGGTCGAGGACTGCCGCTGGACGCCGTGCTTCGACTGCGGCGTCTGCCCGGCGATGCAGACCGAGATCCAGGTCGGCCCGACGGGCAAGAAGCTGCTGCCCCTGACGGTCGTCAAGTAGGCCGTTCAGGTCACACTTCGACGACGGCCCGGTGCGAGGGGAAACCCTCCACCGGGCCGTCGCGTCATTCCCGGCATGAGCATGGAGAAGCCCCCGCCCCGCCCCGAGCCCGAGGGCTGCCTCACGGCGTTCATCAGGATCCCCGTCCGGATCGTGGTGCTGGTGATCGTCGTACCCGTTCGGATGGTCTGGGACGTCCTCGTGGTCGCCGCCCGGGCCGTCGACCGGACGCTCCTGCGCCCGGCGGGAAGGGCGCTGCGCCGGGTGGTGGAGACCCTGGTCGTGACCCCGGCCGCCTGGCTGTTCCGGTACCTGGTGGCCGTCCCGCTCGGCTGGCTCGGCCGGCACGTCCTCGCTTCTCTGTTCCGAGGCGTCCTCCTCGGCGCCACCTGGCTGGCCAGGGCCGTGTTCGTCCGGCCGTGGGTGGCCCTGTGGCGGTACGTGCTCGTGCCGGTCGTCCGGTACGGCCTCGTGATCCCGGCCGCGTGGCTGTACCGCTCGGTCCTCACCCCGTTGGGCCACGGGCTCGCTTGGCTGTGCACGAGGACGGGCCGAGGCCTCGGTTGGCTCCTCACCGGCCTGTGGCGGTACGGCGTGGTGCCGCTGGTCCGCTACGGGTTCGCGCTCCCCGCCGGCTGGCTCCACGCCCGGGTCCTCACCCCCCTCGGACACGCTCTGACCTGGCTCTTCACCGGGCTCGGCCGCGCACTCGGGTGGCTGGCCAGGGCCGTGTTCGTCTGGCCGTGGGTGGCCCTGTGGCGGTACGTGGTCGTGCCCGTGGCCCGGTACGGCATCGCGATCCCGGTCGCGTGGCTCTGGCGACGGGTGCTCGCACCGGTCGGCCGTGAGGTCGTCGACGCCCTCCGGGTCTGCTGGCGGATCGCCGGCTACATCTCCCGGGCCGTCGGCCGCGCGGTCAAGTGGCTCGCCCGGAACCTGGTCGGACGCCCCGTCGCCTGGTTCTACACATCCGTCGCCCGCCCGGTCGGGCACTGGGTACGCGACAGCCTCTGGGCTCCGGCGCGCAGGGCCGCCGCCGAGGCCGGGCGTGTCGCTCGCGCCGCCCTCTCCTCGGCCCGCGAGACCGTGCGCCAGGCCCGGCGGGACGCCTGGCACGCGCTGGTCGGCGGAGCCCGGGTGACCGAGCCTGGGGAACCGGTGGTGGCCTCTACGCGTACTCTGGGTAGTACAACAAGCGCCTCCGGCGCGGCGCCCGCACCCGAGATCTCCCTGCGAAAGCGGGGGTGAGCCGGTCGGGACCCCCAGGGGCCACCCGTATTTCGAGGGCGGCGCGCCACCGCGCCCGCCCCGCACCGAGGAGAAGAACCACTGGGCAAGCGACAGCCCGAAGGCCCGCCGCCCGCACCGGCGGTGCAGCGCATCCGACTGCGCTACACCAAGCGCGGCCGCCTCCGGTTCACCAGCCACCGTGACTTCCAGCGCGCGTTCGAGCGCGCGCTGCGCCGAGCCGAGGTGCCCATGGCGTACTCGGCCGGCTTCACCCCGCACCCCAAGGTGTCGTACGCCAACGCCGCCCCGACGGGTACGGGCTCCGAGGCCGAGTACCTGGAGATCGCCCTCACCGAGGCGCGGGATCCGGAGACTCTGCGGGTGCTGCTCGACGAGTCGCTCCCCGCCGGTCTCGACATCACCGACGCCGTCGAGGCCCGGACCTCGGGACTCGCCGACCGGCTCACCGCCTCCGTGTGGGAGCTGCGGCTCGACGGCGTGCCCTTCGAGGACGCGGAGAAGGCCGTCGAGGCCTTCCTCGCGGCCGAGACCGTGGAAGTACAGCGCAAGACCAAGAACGGCATCCGCACCTTCGACGCCCGCTCCGCCGTCGCCGACCTCGTCGCCGACCGTCCACAGGCCGACCCCCCTGGACATCCCCAGGTCGATAGGCCGCTGGACAATGCCTGTGCGATACTGCGGCTGGTTGTTCGGCACGTGACACCTGCCGTACGACCCGACGACGTCCTGTCCGGTCTCCGAGCTGTGGCCGACCTGGCGCCGCCGGTCCCCGCAGCGGTGACCAGGCTGGCGCAGGGGCTCTTCGACGAGGAGTCCGGCACGGTGACCGACCCGCTCGCGCCCGACCGCGAGGCAGTCACGGCCGCTTCACCCACGGCCGCCGCGACCGCCTCAGCGACGGCGCCGGGTACCGGTACCGCGTAGGGAGCGGTCGTCGTAGCGCCGCCCTGGTACTCGGGAGCCACCTGGGTCGGGCAGCGCACTGACCAGGAGACTTTCGCCAGGCCGTACGTACAACGCGTAGGGAACCGGCGAGCCATACATCAGCTCCCGTGCGGCGCCCGCGCCCCGGACGGCGGCATCGCGCAACGCGCGATCGTCCCGCCGGACCGGAACAAGGTGCGGCGCCCGGGGGCGTGACGGGAGAACCGCCCGCATGCTCGAGCAGCACGAAGAAAACACCGAGAACACCAACGCACCCGGTGACAAGCTGCCGCCGCGCCGCAGGCGCCGCGCAGCGTCCCGACCGGCCGGTCCGCCGGTGACGGCGCAGACCACCGAGGCCGCCGCCGAGGTCGTCGTGGAGACGCCGGTGGCCGAGGCCGCCCCGGCCGTCGAGGCGGAGGCCGCCGCTCCGGCGCCCCGTACCCGCCGCCGTGCCACCCGCAAGGCCACGTCCCCTGAGCCGGTCGCCGAGACCGTCGAGGCCCCGGCCGCCGAGGTCGCCGAGGTCGCTCCGGCCGTCGAGGCCGCTCCGGCCGAGGAGCCGGCGCCCGCGCGGACCCGCCGTCGTGCCACCCGTAAGGCCACCTCGCCTGAGCCGGTCGCCCAGCCCGTCGAGGCTCCGGCCGCCGAGGCCCCGGCCGCCGAGGCCGTGGAGGAGGCTCCCGCGGAGGAGGCCGCTCCGGCGCCCCGTACCCGCCGCCGTGCCACCCGCAAGGCCACGTCCCCTGAGCCGGTCGCCCAGCCCGTCGAGGCCCCGGCCGCCGAGGCCGTCGAGGTCGCTCCGGCCGTCGAGGCCGCCCCGGCCGAGGAGCCGGCGCCCGCGCGGACCCGCCGTCGTGCCACCCGTAAGGCCACCTCGCCCGAGCCGGTCGCCCCGTCGGGCGGCGAGAGCCTGCCGCAGGAGACCGTTTCGCAGATCACCGCCGAAGAGGCCGAGCCCGAGGTCGCCGCCGCCGAGAAGGCCGCCACCCGCGGCCGTACCCGCCGCCGCGCCACCTCGCCGCAGTTCACCTCCGAGCCGGTCACCGCCCCCAAGGCGGAGGAGGAGCCCCGCGGCCGCCGTGCCGCGCGCCCCGCCGTCGCCGTCTTCCAGGCCCCGGTCTTCACCGAGCCGATGTTCCAGACCCCGGAGACGGCGGCCGCCATGGCCGCCGCCGAGGCCGCGGAGCTGGACGAGGAGGAGACGGTCGAGACCGCGGAGGCCGAGGCCCCCGAGGCGGTCGAGGTCGTGGAGCGTCCCGAGCCCGCCGGCCGCCGCCGTCGCCGCCGGCGCGGTGAGGCCGTCGAGCCCGTCGCCGTCGAGCCCGTGCCCGCCACCGTGGCGGAGGAGCCCGAGGTCGAGGCCGAGGAGCCCGAGGCGGAGGCCGAGGAGGCCGACGAGTACGAGGACCGTCCGTCCCGCCGTCGCCGTCGTGGTGGCCGTCGCCGTCGCCGCGGTGAGCTCGCCGAGACGGACGAGGGCGAGGAGTCCGAGGACGCGGAGGAGGTGCGCGCCGAGGACGAGGAGGCCGAGGAAGAGGCCGAGGAGGACGAGTACGAGGCCGGCACCCCGTCCGCCGCCGGCACCAGCAGCTCGCGCCGCCGCCGCCGCCGCCGTCGCCGCAGTGGTGACGGCGCCGAGGCCGAGGCGGGCGAGGAGGACGGCGTCCGTACGGTCGTCAAGGTCCGCGAGCCGCGTCCGGCCCGCGAGAAGGCCGAACCCGGTACGGGTGCCGACGAGGTCCAGTCCATCAAGGGCTCGACCCGCCTGGAGGCGAAGAAGCAGCGCCGCCGCGAGGGCCGCGAGCAGGGCCGCCGCCGCGTCCCGATCATCACCGAGGCCGAGTTCCTGGCCCGCCGTGAGGCCGTCGAGCGCGTGATGGTCGTCCGCCAGAACGGCGAGCGCACCCAGATCGGCGTCCTCGAGGACAACGTGCTTGTCGAGCACTACGTCAACAAGGAGCAGGCCACCTCGTACGTCGGCAACGTCTACCTGGGCAAGGTCCAGAACGTCCTGCCTTCCATGGAGGCCGCCTTCGTCGACATCGGCAAGGGCCGCAACGCCGTCCTGTACGCCGGTGAGGTCAACTTCGAGGCGCTCGGCATGGCCAACGGGCCGCGCCGCATCGAGACCGCCCTCAAGTCCGGCCAGTCGGTCCTCGTCCAGGTGACGAAGGACCCGATCGGCCACAAGGGCGCCCGCCTCACCAGCCAGGTCTCCCTGCCGGGCCGCTACCTCGTGTATGTCCCCGAGGGCTCGATGACCGGCATCAGCCGCAAGCTCCCGGACACCGAGCGCGCGCGTCTGAAGACCATCCTCAAGAAGATCGTCCCCGAGGACGCGGGCGTCATCGTGCGCACCGCCGCCGAGGGCGCGAGCGAGGACGAGCTGCGCCGTGACGTCGAGCGTCTGCAGGCGCAGTGGGAGGACATCCAGAAGAAGGCGAAGAACGGCGGCGGCTCGAACGCGCCCGCCCTTCTCTACGGTGAGCCGGACATGACCGTCCGGGTCGTCCGCGACATCTTCAACGAGGACTTCTCCAAGGTCATCGTCAGCGGTGACGAGGCCTGGCAGACCATCCACGGGTACGTCAACCACGTCGCCCCGGATCTGACCGACCGCCTGTCCAAGTGGACGAGCGAGGTCGACGTCTTCGCGACGTACCGGATCGACGAGCAGCTGATGAAGGCGCTGGACCGCAAGGTCTGGCTGCCGAGCGGTGGCTCGCTGGTGATCGACAAGACCGAGGCGATGATCGTCGTCGACGTCAACACCGGCAAGTTCACCGGCCAGGGCGGCAACCTCGAGGAGACCGTGACGAGGAACAACCTCGAAGCGGCCGAGGAGATCGTGCGCCAGCTGCGCCTGCGTGACCTGGGCGGCATCGTCGTCATCGACTTCATCGACATGGTCCTGGAGTCCAACCGCGACCTGGTGCTGCGTCGCCTCCTGGAGTGCCTGGGCCGTGACCGGACCAAGCACCAGGTGGCCGAGGTCACCTCGCTGGGTCTGGTCCAGATGACCCGCAAGCGGGTCGGTCAGGGCCTCCTGGAGTCCTTCTCCGAGACCTGCGTCCACTGCAACGGGCGTGGCGTGATCGTGCACATGGAGCAGCCGACCGCCCCCGGTGGCGGCGGTGGCGGCAAGCGCGCGAAGAAGCGCGGCCGTGGCGGCGCGGAGCACCACGAGCACGAGCACGTCGAGGGCGCCGGGGCGGTGGAGGCCGAGGAGGCGGAGACCGTCGAGACCGAGGCCGAGCTCGCCGCGGAGGTCGCCGCTCCGATCGCGGTGGAGGAGCCCTTCCGCCCGGACGAGGAGCTGTACAGCAGCGCCGCGGAGGCCGAGGCCGCCGCGACGCGTGGCCGTGGCCGTCGCCGTGCGACCCGCAAGGTGTCCGCCCCGGCCGGTCCGCCGGCCGTCACGGCGCCCGAGCCGGTCGTCGA
>NZ_JAGGOS010000015.1:75675-192557 GCF_018614205.1 Streptomyces sp. ISL-36
TCGTGCCACCCGTAAGGCCACGGCTCCGGCCGGTGCCCCGGCGCCTGCCGCCGAGCCGGTCGTCGAGGCCGCCCCGGAGCCGGTCGTGGCGCCCGAGCCGGTCGTCGAGACGCCCGTCGTCGAGGCGCCGGTCGTCGAGGAGGCCCCCGTGGCCGCCCCGCCGAAGGCCCGCCGCCGTGTGGTCCGTAAGGTCACCGCTCCCGCCGGATCCCCGGCGGGCGCCGAGGAGGCCGCCGTCGTGGTGGTCGACACCCCGGCCGTCGCGGAGACCCCCGCCCCCGAGGCGGAGGCCGGCACCGAGGACGAGGCTCCCGCCCCGGCCAAGAAGACGGCCGCCCGCAAGACGGCCAAGAAGGCCACCGCGAAGAAGGCCGCCACCAAGAAGACGGCGGCCGCCAAGAAGACCGTGGCGAAGAAGACGACCGCGAAGAAGGCCGCCGCCAAGAAGACGGCTGCCCCCGCGCAGGACTGACGCGGCCCGGGCGGGCCGTCCGACGAGGACGGCCCGCCCGGCTTCCCGGGGTCGAAGTCACCGAATTTGACCCCTTGAGGCACCGGCCCGTAACCTTGACCGTCGGCGTGTCGTAGGGCGCGCCGCTCCCCTGAGCACCCTCCTCCCGGTCCGTCGGGAGAGGCCGCTCGTCCATTTCCGGATCACCCCGGGCCCCGGCCCGTGTGAGCGGCTGGCATCAGGGGTCCGTTCCCGAGTGAGAGAGAGATCCGCGTGTACGCCATCGTGCGCAGCGGTGGTCGCCAGCACAAGGTTGCTGTCGGCGACATCGTTGAGGTTGACAAGATTTCCACTGCCAAGGTTGGCGACACGGTCGAGCTCTCGACCCTGCTCGTTGTCGACGGCGACGCCGTGACCAGCGACCCGTGGGTCCTGGCCGGTATCAAGGTCACGGCCGAGGTCGTGGACCACCACAAGGGCGCGAAGATCGACATCCTTCGCTACAAGAACAAGACCGGCTACCGCCGTCGCCAGGGCCACCGCCAGCAGTACACGGCGATCAAGGTCACCGGCATCCCCACGGCTGCGAAGTAAGGGACTGAGGAGAGATGGCACACAAGAAGGGCGCATCGTCCACTCGGAACGGTCGCGACTCCAACGCTCAGCGGCTCGGCGTGAAGCGCTTCGGCGGTCAGGTCGTCAACGCCGGTGAGATCCTGGTCCGCCAGCGTGGCACCCACTTCCACCCGGGCGCGGGCGTCGGCCGTGGCGGCGACGACACGCTGTTCGCCCTGAACGCCGGTGCGGTGCAGTTCGGCACCCACCGTGGCCGCAAGGTCGTGAACATCGTTCCGGTCGCCTGATCGGTTCTTTTGCGGAGGCGGACCTCACTTCCCGTACGGGAAGCGGGTCCGCCTTTCGCGTGTTACTAGATAGACATTCCGTACTCCCCCGACCTTCGGCCGGGGGGACCCCCAGTAATCGGAGGCACAACCATGACCACCTTCGTGGACCGCGTCGAGCTGCATGTCGCCGCGGGTAACGGAGGCCACGGCTGCGCCTCCGTTCACCGGGAGAAGTTCAAGCCGCTCGGCGGCCCGGACGGCGGCAACGGCGGCCGTGGCGGCGATGTGATCCTGGTCGTCGACCAGTCGGTCACGACGCTCCTCGAGTACCACCACTCGCCGCACCGCAAGGCGACCAACGGTCAGCCCGGCGCCGGCGACAACCGCTCCGGCAAGGACGGCCAGGACCTCGTCCTGACCGTGCCCGACGGAACCGTCGTCCTCGACAAGCAGGGCAACGTGCTCGCCGACCTGGTCGGCGAGGGGACCACCTTCATCGCGGGCCAGGGCGGCCGCGGCGGCCTCGGCAACGCCGCGCTGGCCTCCGCCCGCCGCAAGGCGCCCGGGTTCGCGCTGCTCGGCGAGCCCGGCGAGGCGCGGGACATCGTCCTGGAGCTGAAGACCGTCGCCGACGTGGCGCTGGTGGGCTACCCGAGCGCCGGCAAGTCCTCGCTCATCTCCGTCCTGTCGGCCGCCAAGCCGAAGATCGCGGACTACCCGTTCACCACGCTCGTCCCGAACCTGGGCGTCGTCACCGCCGGCTCGACCGTCTACACGATCGCCGACGTGCCGGGCCTGATCCCGGGCGCCAGCCAGGGCCGTGGCCTGGGCCTGGAGTTCCTGCGGCACGTCGAGCGCTGCTCGGTGCTCGTCCACGTCCTCGACACGGCGACGCTGGAGTCCGACCGTGACCCGGTCTCCGACCTCGATGTGATCGAGGAGGAGCTGAAGCAGTACGGCGGGCTCGAGGACCGCCCCCGGATCGTCGTCCTCAACAAGATCGACATCCCGGACGGCCAGGACCTCGCGGACATGATCCGCCCGGACCTGGAGGCCCGCGGCTACCAGGTCTACGAGGCGTCGGCCGTGGCCCGTACGGGCCTGAAGGAGCTCTCCTTCGCGCTGGCCGACATCGTGTCGAAGGCGCGCGCGGCCAAGCCGAAGGAGGAGGCGACCCGGATCGTCATCCGCCCGAAGGCGGTCGACGACACCGGCTTCACCGTCGTCTACGACGAGACCGAAGAGGTCTACCGTGTGCGCGGCGAGAAGCCGGAGCGCTGGGTCCGCCAGACCGACTTCAACAACGACGAGGCCGTCGGCTACCTCGCCGACCGCCTCAACCGCCTCGGCGTCGAGGACGCGCTGATGAAGGCGGGAGCCCGCGCGGGCGACGGCGTCGCCATCGGCTCCGAGGAGAACGCGGTCGTCTTCGACTGGGAGCCCACGATGATGGCCGGCGCCGAGATGCTCGGCCGCCGAGGCGAGGACCACCGTCTCGAAGCCCCGCGTCCGGCCGCGCAGCGCCGCCGGGACCGCGACGCGGAGCGGGACGACGCCCAGCGGGAGTTCGACGACTTCAACCCGTTCTAGACGAGGTCGCCGCCGGGTCCGGGCTGCGCCCGGGCCCGGAGGGGGGCCACCGCCCGGGCCCGTAGGGGGGTCACGCGTCTCCCGTAGGATTCACGGGTGAGCGAGACCCCCCGCATGCCCCACGCCTCGGCCCGAGTCAGTGTCGTCGTCATCGCGTACAACGACGCCGAACACGTCGGTGACGCCGTCCGTTCCGCCCTGGCCCAGGGAGACATGGTCGGCGAGGTGATCGTGGTCGACGACGCGTCGAGCGATACGACCCGTGAGGTGCTGGCGGCCTTCGACGGCGACCCGCGTGTCCGCATGGTCGCCCGGGAGGACAACAGTGGTGGCTGCGGCACCCCGCGCAACGACGGGATCGCCGCGGCCGTCCACCCCTACGTCATGTTCCTCGACAGCGACGACCTGCTCGTCCCGGGGGCAGCCGAGGGCCTTCTCGCGGCCGCGAGCCGCCACGACGCGGACGTCGTCGCCGGCGTGTGCGTACGCCGTGAGCTGCCCGAGGGCAGGGAGACGACCTGGGCCGCGAAGCTGTACGACACCGCCGAGGGCGCCGAGCTGCCCGGCACGGTCCTGGACGGCGTCGAGGACCACCCCGAGCTGCTGCTCGACACACTCTCCGTCAACAAGCTCTACCGGCGCGCGTTCCTGAACGAGCACGGCATCCGCTTCCCCGACGGTGCCTTCCACTACGAGGACTTCGTCTTCGTCGCCCGCGTCCACGCTGCCGTGCCCCGGCTCGCCGTCACCGACGTACCCGTGTACATCTGGCATGTCCGGCGGCAGGCCGCCACCCTCTCCATCTCGCTGCGGCGGGCGTCCCTCGCCAACTGGGAGCACCGGCTCGCCGCCCACCGCGCCGTCGTGGAGGTGTTCCGCGCCGCCGGAAAGCCCGCTCTGGCCACCGCGGCGCAGACCAAGTTCCTCGACTACGACCTGCCGATGTACCTGCGCGAGCTGAACCAGCGGTCGCCGGAGTACCGGGCCGGGTGGTGGGAATCCGCCCGCGCGTACCTGTCGGGCTTCGAGACCGGGGCAGTGACGTCCGCCACCCCGACCTCCCGCTGGATCCACGGCGCGCTGACCGCCTGCGCCGAGCCGTACGCACTCGGTCGGCTGGTCGAGCTGGCGGCTCCCCTGCCCCGGCTGATCCCCCCTTATTCCCGCTCCGCCACGGGCCTGCCCGTACTGGCCGAGGCTCCCGCCGACGTACCGCTCGACGGCCTCACGGAGCTGTCCGCCCGGGAGCTGCCCCTCGCCGTGGACGGAACGGTCTCCGTCGGGGTGACCACGAGGCTGACCCTCACCGTCCACGATCTCTACGGAAGGGTCGACGCCCTGGGCCCGGCCTCTGTGAAGGTGGAGTTCACCGAGCGGGTGGCCACCGACCGGACCGTCTCCGTCGAGGCGCCGCTGACCCCCGTCGAGGGCGGTTGGACCGCTTCCGTACGGGTTCCCACCAGCGATCTCGTCTGCGCCGGGCGACTCGCCGCCTGGTCCCTCTTCGCCGAGGTGCGCTACGCGGACGGCACGGCCGCCGGTGTGGCGGAGGTCAGGGCCCCGCACGGCTACGCCGGCCGACGGGGCGTGGTCGTGAGCCGCACGGCCCGCATCCTGCTCGTCCAGTCCCACGTCTCCGCCCGGCGCGGCCTGATCCTGCGTCTCGCCGACGGCACCCTCGGTGCCCGGCGGGTGGTCTCGGGGCGTCTGCGGAGGCTCCTCGCGCGCCGCTGAGCCTTCCCCCGGAAGCCGTGGCGGCAGGGCGCGAAGGGGATTATGGAACAATTGCGCTCGCGAGGTAGCCTTTCCGGTCGCTGGGTGGCCGCGGTGCAGTCCGCGGCGTCGCCCTCGCACCACCGGAGGCCCGATGTGCGCCATGCCGTGGCGCCGGCAACGCCATCGCCGGCCGGCTGACACTCGCGCCCGACGTGTTGCGCCCGAACTGTGAGAGGACTTGGATGCCGACTAGCGACGTCCCGGATGTGAGCGTCGTCGTCATCGTCTACAACGATGAGGAACGGCTCCCGCGAGCAGTTCGGTCTGTGCTCGACCAGACCCTGAACAATCTTGAAGTGATCATCGCCGACGACTGTTCGACCGATGGGACCGAGCGGGTCGCGCGGTCCCTGGAGGCGGCGGACCCGCGCGTGCGGTACGTACGGCTCGAGCAGAACAGCGGCGGCTGCAGCGCGCCGCGCAACCGCGGCATCGACGTCGCCCGCGCGGCGCACATCATGTTCCTCGACAGCGACGACGAGCTGCCCCGCCACGCCTGCAAGAGCATGCTGCTGGTCGCCGAGGAGACCGGAGTCGACTTCGTCACCGGCGAGGTGACCCGGTACTACGAGGAGAACGACTCCACCGGTCTGTGGTACCCGCACCTCTTCACCGAGCAGCGCGTGGTGCAGGGGATCGCGGAGCAGCCGGAGTACTTCTTCGACCACCTCTCGACGAACAAGCTGTACCGGACCGCGTTCATCCGCGACAACCAGCTGACCTTCCCCGAGGGCATCCACTACGAGGACCAGCTGTTCTCCGCGCAGGCCTACACGCTCGCGGAGACCTTCGCCGTCGTTCCCTGGTCGGTCTACACCTGGCGCCTCGCCCCCGAGAGCGTGTCCATCTCCTCCAGCCGGCACAAGATCCAGAACGTCGCCGACCGCATCGGTGTGGCGCGGCTGATCGACGCCTACTTCGACGAGAACGGACACTCGGGGCTGCGTGCGGACAAGGACTACAAGTTCCTCCGCCACGACTTCCGTCTCTACCTCGGTGACCTGCCGTTCCGCGACGCCGACTGGGTGGCCGAGTTCGCGGACGTGGTCAACCCGTACCTGAACGAGATCGCGGACGAGACGTACGCCAGGCTCTCCCGCGAGGAGCGCATCTGCATCCACCTGCTGCGCACCGGTCGCCTGGAGGAACTCCAGGTGGCGGCCCGCCAGTTGGGCCGGCCGCAGATCGCGCCGCGCTTCGCGACCGAGGACGGCGACGCGACGTACTGGGGCGCGGTCGCGCCCGCGGACGACGCGGACCGCAGCGAGCTCGACATCAGCGAGTGGCACCTGCGGCGTCAGGTCCTCAGCAGCGGACGCGTACGGCACGAGCTGCGCTCCGTCGAACTGCGCGGCCCCGTGCTGCGCCTCGACATCCGCACCTACGACCCGGCCGGCCTCATCACCGACGACGTGAAGGCCTCGGTCAAGCTCGCCGCCCACGGCAAGCCGCTGTCCGTCCCGCTCGTCCTGCGCCCCGACGGCGAGGGCCAGTACGCCTGCACGGCCGAGCTCGACCTGCGCAGGGTCCCCGTCGGCCGTGTCGGTGTGGCCACACGCCGCCACCCGGTGGTCTCCCTGGAGAGCGACGGAGGCCGCCGCTCCGATGTGCTCCTCGCCTCCTACGACCTGCCCGAGCGCCGGACCACCGTGACCTACCACAAGGTCGGCCTCCACCACCTCAAGATCGGCGCCGAACAGCGCGGGGCCGGACGCCTGGAAGTGACCTGGGAGCGCTCCGGTGTGCTGCGCGCCCTTGAGCCGCTGGGCCCGTACGCCCGCAAGGCCAAGAAGCAGGCCGGCCGGGTCAAGAAGATCCTCGTCGGCAACGAGGGCCGGGCGACGGTCTACGACGCCATCTCCAAGCTGCCGCGCAAGCGGACCCTCGCGGTCTTCGAGGCCTCCGAGGGTCGCGGCTACTGCGACAGCCCCCGGTACATCTACGAGGAGCTGCGGCGGCGCAACCTGCCGATCGACGTCGTCTGGGCGTACTCCGGCGACACCTCCTCCTTCCCGGACGACGTGACGCTGGTCAAGCGGGGCAGCTGGGCCTACGGGCGCGCCCTCGCCCAGGCCGCGTACTGGGTGGACTCACACAACCTGCCCTACCTGTACCGCAAGCCCCAGGGCACGCGGTACCTGCAGACCTGGCACGGCCAGACCTTCAAGGCGATGGGCTTCGACGTGCCGTCGCTGCGCCAGGCGCCGGCCGCCGAGCAGGACCAGTTCCGGGACGGTGTGGCCCGCTGGGACGCGCTGGTGTGCCCCAGCGCCGAGTTCGAGCGCACCTTCGTCCCCGCGTTCGAGGTCTCGGCCGAGCTGATCCGCTCGGGCTACCCGCGCAACGACGTCCTGGTGCGCTGGTCGGAACCGGAGCAGCAGGCCCGCGCGGCCGCCGCCCGCGAGACCCTGGGCATCGCCGCCGACCGGAAGGTGCTGCTCTACGCGCCCACCTTCCGCGACGACGCCCGCAAGTCCGGTCAGTCGATCCGGGTGGACTTCGCCGAGCTGGCTCCCTTCATCGCCGACGAGTGGATCGTGGTCGTGCGGGCGCACCCCTACGACCGCTTCAAGGTCGACCCCGAGCTCGGCCACTTCCTGCGCGACGGCTCCGGGTTCCCCGACATCAACGACCTCCTGCTCGCGTCCGACGCGGTGCTCACGGACTACTCGTCGCTGATGTTCGACTACGCGAACACCGGTCGGCCGATCCTCCTGTACACCGACGACTACGAGGCCTACCGCGGCGGTGACCGGGGGACGTACTACGACCTCGAGGACATCGCGCCGGGTCCGATGCTCACGACGACCGAGGAACTCGCCGACGCCGTCAAGGACATCGAGGGCGTCAAGGAGCGGCACGCGCAGCGCTACCAGCGCTTCCAGGAAATGTTCTGCTCGTACGAGACCGGCCACGCGAGCAAGATGGTGGTCGATGCTTTTTTCGAAGGCGGCACCCATGACTGAGGCCACCCCTGCCCGCAATGTGTTCTTCGTCGGTATCGACGTCGACTCGATGGGCGGATCCCAGCGGGTGCTGCACACCCTCGCCCAGGGCATGGGCGAGCGCGGCCACCGGGTGGAGCTGATCGGCATCCGGCCCAGCCCCGAGCCCTTCCCGTACAACGCCGAGCGCGCCTACGCGCACTCCACGCTGTACGCCGAGCCGGCCCGCCCCCGCAAGCAGCCCCGCACGGTCGGACAGCGGCTCAGCCTGGCCCGGCGCGCCGAGACGCGCCGGGCGAGGGCCGAACGCGACCGCGCACGGCGTGAGTTGGAGCAGAGGCTCACGGCCGTCCGCGATGGCTACATCGTGTTCGGTTCGCCGTGGGCGGTGGACTGGGTGACGCCCCTGAAGTGGGAGCACCTCAAGGGGATCGGCCAGTACCACGAGTCGTTCGCCCAGGCGAAGCGCGGCCCCAACCTCGGTCTGATCAGGCGTCTCTACCCCCGCCTCGAGAAGACGCTGGTGCTCAGCGACGGCGACGCCGAGGAGTTCCGCAACCAGCGGATCCCGAACGTCAAGGTCATGCCGAACCCGCTGCCGTTCTACCCCGAAGCCCTCGCCCCGCTGGACACGCGCAAGATCGGCGCCGTGGGCCGGCTCGACCCGATCAAGCGGTACGACCGGATGATCGAGGCCTTCGCCGCCGCGCACCGCGGCCGGGACGGCTGGGAGCTCCACATCTTCGGGGAGGGTCCGCTGGAGAGCGACCTGAAGCGCACCGCCGCCGCCCTCGGCGTGGGCGACCAGGTCGTCTTCCGGGGCACGGCCCGCGACATGGAGGCGGTCTACCGCGAGCTGTCGATCGTCGCCATCAGCAGTGAGCGCGAGGGCCGCCCCATGGCGCTCGCCGAGGCGGCCGCGTGCGGTGTTCCGTGTGTGAGCTTCGACCTGTCCGGCGGTGTCCGGGAACTCGTCGCGCACGGTCGTACCGGCACCCTGGTCACGCCGGCCGACGTGCCCGGCCTCGCCGAGGCGCTGGGCGAGCTGATGGACGACGGCGAGATGCGGACCAGGTACGGCGCGGCGGGCCGCGAGCACGTCCGTCAGCTGGCGCTGCCCAACGTGCTCGACCAGTGGGAGCAGGCCTTCGCGGAGATCGATCGCTGATCGCTTTCGCCGTCCGCCCCGCCAAGGGCTCCTTCCGCCCCGCCGGACGCTGTCCGGCGGGGCGGAGGCCTGCTCACGGCCGTGCGCCGGAAGCACGAGCTCCGACGCCGGCGGGCAGCGGCGACGGGTCCCCTCCTGATCCGCCCCGTCGTACCGCCCGACGGGACTCACTCGCACCTGTTGTTAAACTGCCGGGATGACCTGGCTTATCACCGGCGGCGCCGGATACATCGGTTCGCACGTCGTCAAAGCAATGACCGAGGCCGGCGAGCGCGTGGTCGTCGTGGACGACCTCAGCACCGGTGACGTGGCACGGGTACCCGAAGGGGTCGCGCTCGAGCAGGGCACGGTCCTGGACCGCGACTTCCTCGACCGGGTGATGCGCGAGCACGAGGTGCGTGGCATCGTGCACCTCGCCGCCAAGAAGCAGGTCGGCGAGTCGGTCGAGCGCCCGCTGTTCTACTACCACGAGAACGTGACGGGCCTGCAGACCATCCTGGACGCGGCCGTCCGCGCCGGTGTCCAGCGCTTCCTGTTCTCCTCCTCGGCCTCCGTCTACGGCATGCCCGACGTCGACCTCGTCACCGAGGAGACCGAGTGCCTGCCGCTCAGCCCGTACGGCGAGACGAAGCTGGTCGGAGAGTGGATGGTCCGCGCCGTGGGCCAGGCCCACGGGATCTCCACCGCCTGCCTGCGCTACTTCAACGTGGCCGGTGCCGCCACCCCGCAGCTCGCCGACACCGGCGTCTTCAACCTGGTGCCGATGGTCTTCGAGCGCCTCGACGCCGGTCTGCCGCCGAAGATCTTCGGTGACGACTACGCGACGCCCGACGGCACCTGCATCCGTGACTACATCCACGTCGCCGACATCGCGGACGCGCACCTGGCCGCGGCCCGCGCGCTCGTCGCGTCGGGCGAGGCCGGCAAGACCGGCAGCCTCACCCTGAACATCGGGCGGGGCGAGGGTGTCTCGGTGGCGGAGATGGTCGGCCTCATCAACGAGATCACCGGCCACACGATCGAGCCCGTCGTGACGCCGCGCCGCCCCGGCGACCCCGCCCGGGTCGTCGCCTCCGCGGACCGTATCGAGTCGGAACTGGACTGGAAGGCCCGCCACGACGTCCGCTCCATGATCAGTTCGGCCTGGGAGGGCTGGGTCGCC
Organism: Streptomyces sp. ISL-36; assembly: GCF_018614205.1. Taxonomy (GTDB): domain Bacteria; phylum Actinomycetota; class Actinomycetes; order Streptomycetales; family Streptomycetaceae; genus Streptomyces. The sequence continues at coordinate 85,613 of NZ_JAGGOS010000015.1, forward strand.
CGCCGGGCGGTACCGGCCTCGAACTGACGCAACCGGTTTTCGGGAGGCGGGCACCACCCAGGTGGAGGTGCCCGCCTTCCGTGGTTTCCCGGACATCTCCCCGACGGGCGCCGGTCATCGCCCCGCCCTACCGTGGCCGGTCTGCTCACCGACCAGGAGTGACCGCCCATGACCAGGCTTTCCGTCGTCGCCCCCCACCAGGGGCGATTCGGCCAGATCATCCGCTTCGGCCTGGTGGGCGGCGTCAACACGGCCACGTTCTACGGCTGTTACCTGCTGCTGCACCCCTGGATGCCGTACTTCGCGGCGTACTCCCTCGCCTTCCTGCTCAGCATGGTCGGCTCGTTCCTCCTGAACACCTACTTCACCTACCGGACGCGTCCGACCTGGAAGAAGTTCGCCCTCTTCCCGCTGACCAACGTCACCAACTACCTGGTGCAGAGCGCCGGACTGTACGCCCTGGTGACCTGGGCCGGGACGGACGACCGGATCGCGCCCCTGGTGGCGGCCGTCGTGGCCATCCCGTTCACCTACCTGCTGTCGCGGCGCATCCTGACCTCCGGCGGGGCGAAGGCCTCGTCCACGGAACGGAATGTGCGGGCGGCGGCGGTGGCGGCTCGCGTAGATTGCGAGGGGCCTTCGGATCATGTGCGGAGGTAGCCGGACAGTTGGCAGAGGCGAGTGGGGACGACGCAGGTGACCGAGGCAAGGCAGTACGTGACCGAAGCGCGCAGGATCGTCGTCAAAGTCGGCTCCTCCTCACTGACCACCGCGTCCGGCGGCCTCGACGCCGACCGGGTCGACGCCCTCGTCGACGTCCTCGCCAAGGTCCGCAGCGGTGGCGAGAAGGAGATCGTGCTGGTCTCCTCCGGTGCCATCGCCGCGGGGCTCGCGCCGCTCGGCCTCACCCGCCGGCCCAAGGACCTGGCCCGGCAGCAGGCCGCCGCCAGCGTCGGCCAAGGCCTCCTCGTCGCCCGCTACACCGCCTCCTTCGCGCGGTACGGCGTCCGCGTCGGACAGGTGCTGTTGACCACCGACGACACCAGCCGCCGCGCCCACTACCGCAACGCCTACCGGACCCTCGACCAGCTCCTCGCCATGGGCGCCCTGCCGGTCGTCAACGAGAACGACACCGTCGCCACGGACGAGATCCGCTTCGGTGACAACGACCGGCTCGCCGCCCTCGTCGCCCATCTCGTCCGCGCCGACCTGCTGGTCCTGCTCTCGGACGTCGACGGACTCTACGACGGGGACCCGTCCAAGCCGGGCACCTCGCGGATCGCGGAGGTGGCCGGTCCCGAGGACATCGCCCACGTCGAGATCGGCTCCGCGGGCAAGGCCGGGGTCGGCACCGGCGGCATGGTCACCAAGGTGGAGGCCGCCCGCATCGCCGCCGCCGCCGGGATCCCCGTGGTCCTGACCTCCGCCAGCCGCGCGGCCGACGCCCTGTCCGGCCGTGACACCGGTACGTACTTCCACCGCACCGGCCGCCGCTCCGCCGACCGGCTGCTCTGGCTCGCCCACGCCTCCACCCCGCAGGGCTCCCTGACCCTGGACGACGGTGCCGTACGGGCCGTCGTCGAGGGCAAGAAGTCGCTGCTCGCGGCCGGAATCGCCGCGGTGGAAGGCGAGTTCGTGGCCGGCGACCCGGTCGAGCTGCGGGACACCGAAGGCCGGGCGGTCGCCCGGGGGCTGGTCAACTTCGACGCCAAGGAGATCCCCCGGATGCTCGGCCGTTCCACGCCCGAGCTCGCCAAGGAGCTCGGCCCGGAGTACGAGCGGGAGGTCGTCCACCGCGACGACCTGGTCGTCGTCCGCCCCTGAAGCGCCTCGCGCGCTTGCGATTCCGTGGTGATCCGGCGAGGAAACGGCTGAAAGTCCGGCCATCCGGTAGAGACCTTCACCAAAACCGCCCCACGTACCGCCTGGGACTGGTCAACTTTGTCTTGGGGGCAAGACAAGGCGGGGTACAGCACCACACGCATCAAACAGGAGGCCGCCGGTGAGACGAGCGCGCCCAGGGGCACTGCCCCGCGGGACTGCCGAACGCGCCCTGACCAGTGTCGAGGCCGGAGCCGACTTCGACGAGGGACAGGACAGCCAGACACGTGAGGCACGCGGCGAGGAGCGGGTGGTGGAGGTGTCCAAGCTCTGGCACATCACCCTGAGCGTCTCAGGGGCCGAGGCCCCGCTGAAGGAGGTCAGGCGAGGGCTCGAGCAGCTGGCCCACGACCATCCCTTCCTGCTGACCAGCCGCTACGCCAATGATCACGCGGAGATCCGCTACTGGGAAGAGGCCCGTGACCTGCACGACGCCGCGGCGGTCGCGCTGCGGCTGTGGGGCGAGCACCGGCAGAGCGCCAGGCTGCCACCTTGGGAGATCGTCGGCCTGGAGGTCATCGACCGCGAGACCTACCACCAGCGCATCGCCGAGGGATACGGCCCCCCACCGGCGGCGCCCGTAGGGGTCCACCCCTACTGACCCCGCTCCCTGCCGGGCCGAGCGCCCTTAGGGTCCGCCCCTACTGATCCCGGTCCCTGCGGGGCCGAGACCGTGATCCGGCCCCGCCACGGGGACGCCGGAGGTGTCTCGGAGTGCGGGATGCGCAGGGGATACGTGAGGGATGTCCGCAGTGGTGCCAGTACCCTGCGGACATGACCTCGCTCACGCCCCTCGACAATCTGTCCCCGGTCGCTCAGGCGGCCTACCGCGCCCGCTCCGCCGCCGCCGAAATCGCGCCACTTCCGCGCGCGGCGAAGGACGACGCCCTGCTGGCCATCGCGGACGCGCTCGAGGTCCGTACCGCCGAGATCGTCGAGGCCAACGGCGAGGACGTCGCCAGGGCCCGCGAGGCCGGCACCAGCGAGTCCATCGTCGACCGGCTGACCCTCACCCCGGAGCGCGTGCGGGCCATCGCCGCCGACGTCCGTGACGTGGCCGCGCTGCCCGACCCGGTCGGCGAGGTGGTCCGCGGTTCGACCCTCCCCAACGGCATCGACCTGCGCCAGGTCCGCGTCCCGCTCGGCGTCGTCGGCATCATCTACGAGGCCCGCCCCAACGTCACCGTCGACGCGGCCGCCCTCTGCCTGAAGTCCGGCAACGCCGTCCTGCTGCGCGGTTCGTCCTCCGCCTACGCCTCCAACACCGCCCTGGTGAAGGTCCTGCGCGACGCCGTCGGCGGGGCCGGCCTGCCCGCCGACGCGATCCAGCTCGTGCCCGGCGAGTCCCGCGACTCGGTACGGGAGCTCATGCGCGCCCGCGGCCTGGTCGACGTCCTGATCCCGCGCGGCGGCGCCTCCCTGATCCGGACGGTCGTCGAGGAGTCGACCGTCCCCGTCATCGAGACCGGCACCGGCAACTGCCACGTCTACGTCGACGCCCAGGCCGACCTCGACATGGCCGTCGACATCCTGATCAACTCCAAGGCCCAGCGGCCCAGCGTCTGCAACGCCGCCGAGACCCTTCTGGTCCACCAGGACATCGCGGACGCCTTCCTGCCCCGCGCGCTGGCCGCCCTGGCCGACGCCGGGGTCACGGTCCACGCCGACGAGCGGGTCCTCGCCCACGCCGAGGGCTCCAAGGCCACCGTCGTCCCCGCGACCACGGAGGACTGGGAGACCGAGTACCTCTCCTACGACATCGCCGCCGCCGTCGTCGACTCCCTGGACTCGGCCGTCGCCCACATCCGGCTCTGGTCCTCCGGCCACACCGAGGCGATCGTCACCACCTCGCAGGCCGCCGCCCGCCGCTTCACCCAGCTGGTCGACTCCACGACGGTCGCCGTCAACGCGTCCACCCGGTTCACCGACGGCGGTCAGTTCGGCTTCGGCGCCGAGATCGGCATCTCGACGCAGAAGCTGCACGCCCGCGGGCCGATGGGCCTGCCGGAGCTGACCTCCACGAAGTACATCGTCACGGGCGACGGTCACACCCGGTAATCCACGATTCCCCCGTTCGGCGCCGCCCCGCGACGCCGCCGGGGGACCGGACGGGCGGGGATGGTTCGCACTCTCCCTGCCCAAAACCCCCTCCCCGGTCTACTCTGAAAAACGTGCCGGACGACGTGGGGGGCAGGCCGTTCCCGGACGGCTCGGACCCTGAGAACTCTGACGACCGCGGGGGCGCGGACGAGGACTTCGCCACCGTGGTCTTCGACGAGGACTTCGTACGCGCTGCCGAGGTTCATGAGCCGACCGCCGTGGAGCGCCTCCTCGCGGCGGCGCAGGCGCGCGCCGAGGCCGAGGCCGCCCGTGCCCGCGCCGGCGGCGGACCGGGGGACGACGACTTCCCCGAGGACGGCTACGACCCCTCGGACCCCTTCGGCGGCCCCTACGGGGACGGCTACGACCCGGACGACCTCGACGACGACTCCGGCCCGTACGGACCCCACGGCGGGGCTCTGCGCCCCTACCGGGGCAGCGCCCGCTGGCACCGGCCCGTCGCCTGGGTGCTCGCCCTCGTCATGGGCGTCGGGATGGTCGCCCTCGCCTTCACCGCGGTCTACCGGGGCGCCTCCGCCAACCGCCAGGACCAGATGCCCGCCCCCGCCACGACGGGCATCGACAAGCCCCGAGCCGTCCCTCCCGCAGCCGTCGCGCCCTCCGCAGCCGCGGAAGACTCCGCGCCACCGGTCCCCGCCGTTCCGCGCACGCCCTGAACCTGACGGGCACACGGGTGAACCCCGACGGGCCCGCAGGGGCGGCCCGTCGGAAATCATCGGAACTTGTCGTGTACCTGGGCGTTTACCAGGGCTTCGTCCGACCTACTCTGAAGGTATGGCAGGGCGTGGCGACCCGCCTGAGGGGACGGCACCCGACCCCGGCGGTGGTGACGACGAGTACCGATCCGTCGTCTTCGACGAGTCGTTCGTCCGCGCTGCCCGGCTCCAGGAGTTCTCCGCCGAAGAGCGGATGGGCGAGCCCTCCCACGCCGTCCGCTCCCGGCCCGCACGCAGGACCAGAAGCGGCTCCGGTCAGGCCGTCCTGCTTGTGCTGCTGATCCTCCTCGCCTTCGGAACCGCCATCTATCTGGGCGTCCGCAACCCCTACCAGCCCCCCACCGACCAGCGGGCGGAACCCCTGCGCATCACCATGGTCCCCCTGGCGCCGCGGGGTCCCGTGGTCGGCGGCGAACCCGCCCAGCTCTTCGCCCGCAGCCCCGCCGCGGAGTACCGGGAGGGCGCCGCCGGCATCAACCTCCCGGCCACCGGCCGCACCAGCCACTTCTCGGAGAGCCAGGTCGTGACCGCCCTGACCATCGCCAAGGAGTACCTGGTGGCCTCCTCCCTGGAGCCCGACGTACTGGCCGGAGCGACCGTCCGTCCGGCGCGGCTGCTGGTCGACCCGGACCAGTTGGAGCAGTTCGACCGGAGCGTCGAGTCCTCGCTCGACGACGGCCTGCACGCGGCCTCGGGCTGGCTGGTGCGGTTCGATCCGGCCGAGGTGGCCCTGGCCGACCCCTCGCCCCGCGTCCAGGGCACGCTCCGCTTCGCGGAGACGGGCACCGACACGCTCGACGTGACCGCGGACCACACCTTCACCTACGCCCTGCGCCCGGCCGCCTCGGGAGCGGGTCCGGTGGCCCAGGCATCGCTCTTCACCGTCCACCGCCAGATCCACTTCCGCTTCGACCGCGAGGATCTGCGGATGCACCGCGCCGAACTGCTGACCAGCGCCGTCCAGGCCGGTCCCCAGGCCTGCGGGGCCGACACCAGCGGCTCCCTGCGCCCGCTCCTGGCGGGCGAGCGGGCCCCGGGCGCCGGCACCGGTGACCCCGCGGTCACCGACCCGTACGCCACGGGCCGGCCCGCCGTCTCCTCGCTCTGCGGAGCCCTCGACCCGGGCGCTCAGCCCTCGCTCTGACCGTCCCGGCCGCCACTCCCGCTCTCGCCGCCGTCGCCGTCGCCGTCCCCGGCCGTACCGCCGGTGTTCCCGTCGTCGCCCCGCGAGGACCCGCCGCCGAACCGGCTGCGCAGCTTCCCGCCCAGGTCGCCCGCCAGGTCGCCGGCACCACCGGCTATGTCGCCGACCAGCTTCATCAGGGGATCCTTGCTGGTGCGCACCGAGTCGGCGTAGTGCCCCGCCGACTCGCGGAAGGAGTCGGCCACCGAGGTGTCCTTGTCCTCCGAGCGCCGCGGGTAGTGCCCGTCCATGATCCGCTGGTAGTCGCGGCTCTCGGACCACTTCTTCAGCTCGGCCGCCCGGACGGTGGCGAACGGGTGCGAGCGCGGCAGCACATTGAGGATCTTGAGGACGGAGTCCCGCAGGTCGCCGCCCTTCTCGTACTCGTCGGCCTGGGCGAGGAACGCGTCCACGTTCATCTCGTGCAGATGGTTGCCACCGGCGATCTTCATCAGACCGCGCATCGAGGCCTGCAGGTCCTGCCCCACCAGCAGCCCAGCCCGGTCGGCCGAGAGCTCCGACTTGCGGAACCACTCCCGCAGCGCCGTCACGATCGCCATGATCGCCACATTGCCCAGCGGGATCCAGGCGACCTTCAGGGCGAGGTTGGTGAGGAAGAGCAGGATCGTGCGGTACACGGAGTGACCGGAGAGGGCGTGGCCCACCTCATGGCCGACGACCGCCCGCATCTCCTCCTCGTCGAGCAGCTCCACGAGGCCGGTGGTGACCACGATGATCGGCTCGTCCAGGCCGATGCACATCGCGTTCGGGTTCGGGTCCTGGGTGACGTACATCGGAGGGACCTTCTCCAGGTCCAGGATGTAACACGCGTCCCTCAGCATGTCGTTGAGGTGCGTGAACTGGGCGTCGCTCACCCGTACGGAGTCGGAGAGGAAGAGCAGCCGCAGGCTGCGCTCGGGCAGCAGCCCGCTGAGTGCCTTGAAGACCGTGTCGAATCCGGTCAGCCTGCGCAGCGCGACGAGCGCCGATCGGTCGGCCGGGTGCTCGTAGGCCCGTGAGGAGATGCCGGGGAAGCGCTTGCGCTGCCTGCTCGGCACGTTCCCGTTTCCGTTGTCGGTCTTCTCGGTCATGGATGCCCCCTGTTCGTACGAGACCTTGCTCGTCCCCCTGACGCATCCCAGCCTAGGCGCTGGGACCGACGTGTGCCGGAGCCTGTGGACAACTCGGGCAGCGTGGAACATCAACGCCAACGACTGAGTCGGCGTGAGCGTGCCCGGACGGCCCGCATACGATGTGCGCGAAGTCTCGCTCCCATCCCCGATCGATAGGTCCTGCCGAAGATGAGCCTCCACAGCACCGCCGCCAACCTGGTCTCGCTCGCCGAGGGCGCCGAGCACGGCGGCAACCACGAAAGCCTCAGCCCCTACCTCACCGGTTTCGGTGCGCTCGGTGCGCTCCTCCTCCTGCTGTGGATCACCACCCGCTTCAACCGCGACCGCTGAGCCGGCGACCGCCGATCAGGCGTTCGCCGCGGTGCCAGTAGGCTCTGCACGCATGGGAGAGCAGGAAGTGCCTACTGGCAGTCGCGGCAAGCGCCGACTCGGCGTGATGGGTGGGACGTTCGACCCGATCCACCACGGACACCTGGTGGCCGCCAGTGAGGTGGCCGCTCTGTTCCACCTCGACGAGGTGGTGTTCGTGCCGACCGGACAGCCTTGGCAGAAGAGCCACAAGGCCGTCTCCGCGGCCGAGGACCGCTATCTGATGACGGTCATCGCCACCGCGTCGAATCCGCAGTTCTCGGTCAGTCGTATCGACATCGACCGCGGCGGACCCACGTACACCATCGACACCCTGCGGGACCTGCGCTCCCTCAACAGCGACTCGGACCTCTTCTTCATCACCGGGGCCGACGCGCTGTCGCAGATCCTCACGTGGCGCGACGCCGAGGAGCTCTTCTCGCTCGCCCACTTCATCGGCGTCACCCGGCCGGGCCACGACCTCACGGACGACGGTCTGCCCAAGGGCGGGGTCTCGCTGGTCGAGGTGCCCGCGCTCGCCATCTCCTCCACCGACTGCCGACTGAGGGTCGCACAGGGCGACCCGGTCTGGTATTTGGTGCCGGACGGTGTGGTGCGCTACATCGACAAGCGCCAGTTGTACCGCGGCGAGTGAGCCTCGGAGAGGGGCACCGGTGAACGATCAGCACAACCCGTACGACCCGTACTATCCGCAGCCGCAGATCATCGGCTACGACGAGTACGGGCAGCCGGTGTACCAGCAGGTCCCGCCTCAGGCGCAGCAGCCGTACGACCCGTACGCGCAGCAGCAGCCGGCCCAGCAGCACCACGTCCAGCAGCAGGGCTACGGCTACGACGCCTACGGGCAGCCGATCCAGCACCAGCCCCAGCAGTCCCACCAGTCCCAGCAGTCCCAGCAGCAGCAGTCGTACGACCCGTACGCCCAGCAGCAGCAGCAGCAGCAACAGCAGCAGGGGTACGGCTACGCGCCCTACGACACCGGTCAGCAGGACGCGGCGCAGCAGCACAGCGGTCAGCAGCAGACCGGGCAGCAGTGGGCCGTGCGGGCCGAACCCGCCCCCGCCCCGGTGGCCGCCCCGGCCGGTGTGCCGGGCCAGCGCCCCGCGCCGGAGAAGGGAGGCGACGGCGGCGACGGCGATGGCGACGCGCGGGACTACCGCACCGAGCAGTTCTCGTTCATCGAGGAGCCCGACGAGGACTCCGAAGACGTCATCGACTGGCTGAAGTTCACCGAGAGCCGCTCCGAGCGGCGCGAGGAGGCCAAGCGCCGCGGCCGCAACCGGATCATCGCCCTGGTCGTCGTCCTCGTCCTCGCCGCGGTCGGCGGGGTCGGCTACCTCTGGTCGGCCGGCAAGCTCCCCGGCACGGCCGGCGACGAGCAGAAGCAGGACACCGCGACCGGCCCGCAGAAGCGCGACACGATCGTGGTCCATCTCCACGACACCAAGGGCGGCGGCACCTCCACCGCCCTGCTGGTGGACAACACCACGACCAAGCAGGGCACCACCGTCCTGCTCCCCAACGCGCTCACCGTCGCCAACGACGACGGCTCCGCGACCACACTCGCCAAGTCCGTCGAGGACGACGGCTCCAGCGGCACCCGCGAGGCCATCGGCAACCTCCTCGGCACCAAGATCACCGGCACCTGGCGTCTCGACACCCCTTACCTGGAGAACCTGGTCGAGCTCGTCAGCAACATCGACATCACCACCGACGTCGAGGTGCCCGCCGCCAAGAAGGGCGAGGCGCCGCTCGTCACCAAGGGCGAGAACCAGACGCTCAACGGCCGGGCCGCCGTCGCCTACGCCACCTACCGCGCGCCCGGCGAGTCCGAGGCCAAGCAGCTCCAGCGCTTCGGCCAGGTCCTCTACGGCGTGCTGCGGAAGATGTCCGACGACCCCAAGGCGGCCACCGTCACGGTCGAGACGCTCGCCCAGATCCTCGACCCCTCCCTCCCCGAGAAGGACCTCGGCGCCTCGCTCGCGAAGCTCGCCGAGCACGCCAAGGGCGGCGACTACAAGACGGCGATGCTCCCGGTGCAGCAGGACGGCTCGCTGAGCGAGGGCGCCGCCGACAGTGTGGTCAAGGACATCCTCGGCGGAAAGGTCAGTGCGCCCGAGAAGGGCGAGGCGCCCCGCGTCTCGATCCGGGACGCCACCGGCGAGGACGCGACCGAAGCGGCCCGGATCGTCCTGGTCAACGGGGGCTACGCCTTCGTGGGCGGCGCGAAGGCGGACACCGAGGAGACCTCGCAGGTCCTCTACGGTGCCGACGCCCAGAAGGCGACCGCGGTCGAGGTGGCCAAGACCCTGGGCCTGCCGGACGGCTCGGTCAAGAAGGGCAAGGCCGCCGCGAACGCCGATGTCACGGTGGTCCTGGGCGAGGATTACAAGATCCCCGGCGCCCAGGAGTGACCTCGCTCTCATGGTTTACGGGACCGTCGGCGGTACGTGAGACCCTTGAGGTGTCTCTGACCGCCGACGAAAGCCTGCTTGTGACCGCCACGGATCGCTCCATCGAGCTCGTCAACGCCGCCGCCCAGGCGGCGGCCGACCGGCTCGCGCACGACATCATCGCGTACGACGTCAGTGATGTGCTGTCGATCACCGACGCCTTCCTGCTCGCCTCCGCGCCCAACGACCGCCAGGTCAAGTCGATCGTCGACGAGATCGAGGAGCGGCTCAACAAGGAGCTCGGCGCCAAGCCCGTGCGCCGCGAGGGCGACCGGGACGCCCGGTGGATCCTCCTGGACTACGTCGACATCGTCGTCCACGTCCAGCACAGCGAGGAGCGGGTCTTCTACGCTCTGGAGCGGCTGTGGAAGGACTGCCCCGAGCTGCCACTCCCCGAGGACGCCCTGAAGACCCGCGGCAAGGCCGCCGAGCACGCCGCGCTGACCGGCGCCGCCGACGACACGGACGGTGAGCTGAGCTGAGCACCACCGGGGGTGGCAGCGGCCGCCGTATCGTGCTGTGGCGTCACGGCCAGACGTCCTGGAACCTGGAGCGCCGCTTCCAGGGATCCACGGACATCGAGCTGACCGAGACCGGCGTCGCCCAGGCGCGCCGGTCCGCACGGCTGCTCGCCTCGCTCAAGCCGGACGCGATCATCGCCTCCGACCTGAAGCGGGCGGCGGCCACCGCCGGCGAGCTCGCCGCCCTCACCGGCCACACCGTCGCGTACGACTCCGCCCTGCGTGAGACGTACGCGGGGGAGTGGCAGGGGCTGACGCACGAGGAGATCGTCGGGCGGTACGGCGAGCAGTACGCCGCGTGGAAGCGCGGCGAGCCCGTGCGCCGGGGCGGCGGCGAACTGGAGACCGAGGTCGCCGACCGGGCCGCCCCGGTGGTCCTGGAGCACGCCGAGAAGCTGCCCATCGACGGCACGCTCGTGGTGGTGAGCCACGGCGGGACGATCCGCACCACCATCGGCCGGCTCCTCGGCCTGGAGGCGCATCACTGGGAGGGGCTGGGCGGGCTCTCGAACTGCTGCTGGTCCGTCCTCGGCGAGGGCGCCCGCGGCTGGCGGCTGCTCGAGCACAACGCCGGCACGCTGCCCGAACCGGTCCTCGGCGACGACGACTGAGCCGCCCGTCGGCCCGGATTTCACTTTCCGGCAGCTCACAGGCTAAAGTTCTTCTTGTTCGCAGCGCGGAGCGCGAAGAACACGAGGGGCTATAGCTCAGTTGGTAGAGCGCCTGCATGGCATGCAGGAGGTCAGGAGTTCAATTCTCCTTAGCTCCACGGTCACCGAATCCCGTCCCCCCAGGGGGCGGGATTCGTCGTTCTGTCACCTCTTCTTCTCGCGCAGGGTCTCGATCGCGCGGCGGCTCTCCTCGTCGTTCGGCGTGTACGTCACGATCCGGCATTCCGGCATCCCGTTGATGGAGAGCGACACCGAGGTCATCCTGACCTCGCCCACCAGGTCGTGCCGGAAGGTCTTCACCCGCGTCCCCGGCGGCACCACGTCGCCGCTCCGCCACAGCCGGGCGAAGTCGGGGCTGGCCTCCGAGAGCCGTCGGACGAACGCCTCCCAGGAGGGCTCGCCCACATGCCGTCCGTACGCGCCGCGCATCTGGGCCACCATCAGCGGCAGCTCCAGCCGCCGGTTGACCACCGGGCAGGAGGGCTCGGGGAGCGTGAAGAAAGTCCACAGCACATTACGTATGCCGAGCGGGCTACCGTCCGACTGGCGGCGGTCGGCCAGGAAGAGCTTCTCGTACGTCGAGTTGGTCGCGAGGACGTCGTAGCGGGCGTTGTAGACCACGGCGGGGTGCGGGTCCAGCGCGTCCAGGATTCCCTGGATCTCCGGGCTGACCACCTCCACGTCCGCGGCCGCCCGGTCCGGCGCGTACGGCACCTGGGCCAGGTGGTAGAGATGCTCGCGCTCGGGCCGGTCGAGCCGTAACGTGCGCGCCACCGCGTCGAGGACCTGGGCCGAGGCGTTGATCGGGCGACCCTGTTCCAGCCAGGTGTACCAGGTCACGCCGACGCCGGAGAGCTGGGCGACCTCCTCGCGGCGCAGGCCGGGTGTACGGCGGCGCAGGCCCGGTGGCATGCCCACGTCCTCCGGAGTCACCCGGGCCCGGCGGCTGCGCAGAAAGGCGGCCAGTTCGGGCCTGCGGCGCCCTTGTGCCGGTGCTGCCAATGTCGTCACACCCCCATGGTCGAGTCCCCGTGCCGCCGTTGCCAGGTGGTGTCAGTACCAGCATCAGCGGGCTCTCGTTACCCGTATCGAGTCGCCGTCACGCTTCTGGCCATGACGACGACCTCGACACGTCCCGCACTCAGTAAAGACGGTGGCACCGACAACCGGCCCGGACTCCTCCTCGGCGTGGTGCTCGCCGCGCAGTTCATGGCCCTGCTCGACGTCTTCATCGTCAATGTCGCCGCCCCCACCATCCGTACCGAACTGTCCGCGTCCGGGGCGGGACTTCAGCTCGTGATCGCCGGATACACCATCGCCTACGCGGTGCTGCTGATCACCGGCGCCCGGCTGGGCGACCGGATCGGGCACCGCCGGCTGTACCTCGGCGGGCTCGCCGTCTTCACGGTGGCCTCGCTCGCCTGCGGACTGGCGGCGGGCACCGGCCAGTTGATCACCTTCCGACTGGTCCAGGGCGCCGGAGCGGCCCTGATGATCCCGCAGGTGCTCAGCCTCATCCAGCGGAACTTCACCGGCGAGGGCCGGGCCCGGGCGCTGAGCGCGTACTCCGCCGTCCTCGCCACCGGCGCCGCGGCCGGCCAAGTCGTCGGCGGCATCCTCGTCAGCGCGGATCTCTTCGGCACCGGCTGGCGACCGGTCTTCCTGGTCAACATGCCCATCGGTCTCGTCCTGCTGGCACTGGGGGCGAAGGTGCTCCCGCGGGACGCCCTCACCGTGCCCGAGCCCGCCCTCACCGTGCCCGAGCCCGCCCTCACCGTGCCCGAGCCCGCCCGCCTCGGGCCCGGGAGCGGACGCATCGGGCCCGGGCACGGCCGCACGGCAGCCGGGCGCGGCCGCTCCCTCGACCTGCCCGGGTTGGTCCTGCTCGCCCTCGCCGTCTCGCTCCTCACCGTCCCCCTGGTCCTCGGACAGGAGCAGGACTGGCCGCGGTGGTCCTGGATCTCGCTCGCGGCCTCGGCCGTGGTCTTCGTCACCTTCGGTGCCTACGAGTCCCGGCTCGCCCGCCACGGCGGCGCCCCGCTGATCGCCCCTCGCGTCCTGCGCGTCCCGGGCATCGGCCGGGCCGCGCTGCGGATCGCCCTGGCGATGGCCGTCAACGCCGGCTTCCTCTTCGGCCTCACCCTGCATCTGCAGGGCGGACTCGGGCACAGCGCCCTGCGCGCCGGACTGACCTTCGCACCGGCCGCCGTGGTCTTCGGTGTGGTCGGCCTGACCTGGCGGCGCCTGCCGGTCCGCGTCCAGCGGTTCCTGATCCCCGGCGGTTTCCTGCTCGCCGCGGCCGCCTCCGTGGCCATGGGCGGGGTCCTCCGGGACGGCGGCACCGGCGGCTGGGGGCTCCACCTTGCGCTCGCCTGCATGGGCGCGGGCCTCTCGCTCGCGTTCAGCCCAGCGCTGACCGGCGCGCTCGCCACCGTACGGCCCGAGGACGCCGCCGACGCCAGCGGACTGCTCGCCACCGTCACCCAGCTCGGCCAGCTGATCGGCGTCGCGTCCTTCGGCACGCTCTTCCTCGGAGGACTGCATGCGCCAGGGGCGCATGCCTCTGGCGAAGCGCTGTGGAGGTGCGCCCTCGCCCTCGCCGCCGCTTCGATCTTGGGCGCATCGACCGGCCTGGTACGCCGAGCCCGCTGACCCCCTTGCGGGGCCATGGCAGAATCGGACGGCCGGAGGGGAACGAGGGTCCGGACGGGAGGGAGTGTGCGATGGCCGCGAGCCGTGCCGAGGATGCCGAAACCGAGGCCGATGCCGTCGCCCATGCCGTCGCCGAGCCCACCGATCACCTCACGCCGGTCGAGGGGACGCGAGGGCGGCTCGACTGCCCCGCGTGCGGTTCGGCCCATGTCGCCCAAGTGCTCGGCGACAACGGTGGGGTGTCCTATGTGTGCACGTCCTGCGGCCACAGCTGGAGCTGAGTGATGGGTGCACACAGGCGGAAGTGCGACTGGTGCGGCAGTGGTACGCCCATTGTCCGGGACATGGACCCGGTCAACACCGAGTACCAGTACTGGTGCGAGGAGTGCGCGCGGGCGCTGATCATAAAAGGCGACCCGATCGAGACGTACCGCGAGCTGGAGGGCGAGCCGATCTACGGCCGGCTCCTCGACGAACACTGCGCCCTCAAGCGGTTCTACTCCTTCGCCACGGCCTGACGCCGTCGCGTGAGCGCGTACCCGAGGAAGAGCGCTGTCGCCGTCAGCGGATAGACCGCCGAGAGCAACATCTGTCCGGCGTTCTGGTCGAGTTCGGGGCGCCCCGGGTCGTGCGGCACCCACCACAGCGCGAACGAGGCGAAGACCAGCGCCACCGCGGCCACCGCCCAGTCGGGCCGCACGCGGTCGCGGCGGTCCACGAGCAGGACGAGCAGCGGCACGCACCACACCCAGTGATGGGACCAGGAGATCGGGCTGATCATCAGCGCCGTCACGGCACAGACGATCACGGACACCGCCCTGTCCCCGCGCAGCGCGGCCCGTACCGCGACCACCATCGCCGCGCCGCCGAGGAGGGCCGCGGCCACCGCCCACCACATGCCCGGGTCGTCGGTGTGCATCAGCCTGGCCAGCACCCCGCGCAGCGACTGGTTGGCGGTCTCCTCGGCGAACCCGACCCGGCCCGTCTCGAAGAGCGTCTCGGTCCAGAAGTGCATGGAGTCGCGCGGCAGGATCAACGCACTGGCCAGAGTCGCTCCCAGGAACGCCGCGGTCGCCGTGGCAGCCGTGCGGAGCCACTGGTTCCAGCCCTTCTCCCGGCGCCACAGAAGCAGGCCGGCGGCCAGGACCAGAACGACGAAGAGCCCCGGTGTGAGCTTCACCGCAGTGGCCAGCCCGATGCCCACGCCCGCCCAGCGGTGTCCCTCACGACGAGTGAAGTCCCACAGCACCGCCACCGCGATGAGCAGATTGATCTGCCCGTACCGCAGCGTCGTCCACACCGGCTCGCACCAGACCACGATCGCCGCCACCCAGAGGGTGGTGCGCCACAGCTGGGTGCGGGAGAGGGACGGGCGGACCAGCTGCACGGAGAGCTGGACCAGCGCGACCACGAGGAGGAGGTTCCCGGCGGTCGTCAGCGTCCGCATCAGCGGGACACCCACGAAGGTCAGCGGGACGAACAGCAGCCCCGCCAACGGTGGATAGGTCATGGCGAGGTTCGCCGAGGTGGCGCGCATCGCGTAGAGGTCGCCGCCCGCGCGGACCGTCTCCCCCTCGGCCCGGTAGACCATCACGTCGAGCATGTTCACGTGGGCGAGGCGTTGCGCCACCCAAAAGGCTATGAACGACAGGAGGCAGGTCGCCGCGGCGGTGGCGAGGGGCCACTGGCGGGCGCGGGTTCGGGCGAGCACGGACACGGTCACAGAGGGGGACCCTACCTGCCTGCCTCCGACCGGCAGGGAAACGATTTGGTGATCCCCCGGGGAGCCGGTTAATGTTCTGTCTGTCGCCGCGGGGGAAACCCGAACGGGGCGGACAGCAAGGGGCTATAGCTCAGTTGGTAGAGCGCCTGCATGGCATGCAGGAGGTCAGGAGTTCAATTCTCCTTAGCTCCACAGAAGGCAGAAGCGGATCATCCGAATCGGATGATCCGCTTCTTCGTTTCTACGGTTGGGCTGCCTGGGGCGGCTGGGTCGGCTGGGTCGGCGAGGTCGGCGCGGTCCCTGAGGCCCATGAAGCCCATGAAGCCCGTGAGGCCGGTGAGGCCCGCGAGAGATCAGCCCGACCGCGGACCCGTCCGAAGGCGGATCAACCCCTGCCGCTGTCCAGCGCCTTGCGGCCCGTGCCCGGCGGCAGCGCCGGACGGTCCATGGGCGGCTGCTCGATCCGGAGCGCCAGCGCGGGACAGCGGCGCACGGCCCGCTGCGCACGCCCTCGCAGATGCATCGGCACGGAGGCGTCGGCGAGCGCCGGGTAGCCGTCGGGGCCCAGCCTGATCAGCTCCGGCACGATGTCCGCGCACAGCCCGTGTCCCTGGCACAGCGTCCAGTCGACCGCCAGCTTCTCGCCGCTCGGAATCGACTCCTCCGCGTCCTGGTAGCCGGGCGCGGGCAGCGGCAGCACCCCTCTGGTCGGGCGCCCGCAGCCACCGTCGAGGACATGAGCGGCCAGATCGTCCGTGAAGGCCGAGAGGGTCGACGCGAAGAAGCGCGCCGAACCGTCGGGATGCTTGCACGCGCCCCGGCCCTTCACGGCCTGCGTCACCTCCCGCAGCGCCTCCAGCGCCGCCGGGCCCCCGCCGTTCAGCACGTCCGACAGACCGCCGGCCGCCGCGGGAAGGCCGAGCCGGCACGGGCCGCACTGGCCGGCCGTCTCCGCCGCCAGCCAGCTCGCCACCCTCAGCGACTCGCCGAGCGGGCAAGTCTCCGGGCCGATCGGCAGGATCGCCCCGGCGCCGAGGGACCCGCCGACGGCCGCCAGGGACGCACGTGAGACGACGGCGTCGTGGACGGCCGTCGAGTCGATCCAGTTGCCGTGGTAGCCGCCCGTGAGGACGCCCTGGGGGAGCGGAGGGGCCCCGGCCAGCTGGAGCACGTACCGCAGCGGGACCCCTGTCGGGACCTCGACCACCATGGGGCGGGCGACGGCCCCCGAGAGCGTCAGCAGGACGGTGCCGGGCTCGGACTCCAGCCCCGTGTGGCCGTAGCGGCGGGGACCGATCCGGGCGGCGACGGCCAGCTGCGCGAACGTCTCGGCGTTGGAGAGCAGTGTCGGTGCGCCTCCCACGCCCGACTCGGCGGCGCGCTCCCGACGGCCGGGCGGCAGCGCGGGTCCGCCGCCGGCCGCGCGGATCACCGCGGACGCCTCTCCGGAGACCATCCGCTCGGGGGTACGGACGACACGCGCGCGCAGCGCCTGTCCACGCCGGTCGGACAGGCCCCGCTCGGCGAGCGCCGACCGGATGGAGATCTCCGTGGAGTTACGGGTCACGGCCACGATCAGTGTCCGGGCGCCGAGCGCCTCCGCCGCCAGCAGGGCCCCGTCCAGGATCAGGTGCGGGGCGCGGTTGAGCAGGACCGTGTCCTTGCGGCAGGCGGGTTCGCCCTCGCTGCCGTTGACCACCACGACGGGACGTACTCCCCGGCGGATCGCCGCCTCGCCGACGGCCCTGAGCTTGCGGCCGAAGGGAAATCCGGCACCGCCGCGCCCGCGGAGGAATATCTCGTCGGCGAGTTGGGCGAGCCGATCGCCGCTCATCGGTTCCAGGGGCCCGTGCACCTTCATGTGCATGGCGAGACCGAGGCGCTCGACCAGGTCGAAGCCCTGGGTGAGCTGTGGCAGACCGACCACGCGGACCTCGGGGACATCGGGGAGCGGGGCGTTCACGGGCGGTCTCCTGCGGGAGTGGTCCACGGTTCACCCGCGGGGGGCGGGCTGGAGTACGTCGGCATGGGGGGCGAGGGGGCGGGCCAGTAGCCGGGACGGGGGGAGGGGTCGGGGACGACGGGAAGCTCCTCGGTCAGCGGGATGCGCTCGGCGAGCGGGATGTCGCCGTCGGTGCGGTGGGGGGTGGGGCCAGGGGCCGGGGCGGCGCGTGACACCGCGCGGTAGGCGGCGGAGAAGCCGGCGGAGCGGGGGGTGCCGACGGGAGCGGCGGAGCGGGGCCCGGTGTCGGCGTAGGCGGATCCGGCGGGCTCGCGAGGAGCGGCAGGAGCGGGGGGAGCGGCAGGAGCGGGCGGAGCGGGGAAGACGCCGGAGCCGGTGGAGAGGCTCGGTGCGACGGACGGGATGGGAGGGGTGGATGGGGTGGGTGGAGCGGGGGGCGTCGGCGCGTAGAGCCGCTGCTGGGGCAGCGGGGGAGCGGCGGCCAGGTGCGTCGGCGCGATCAGCGAGGATCGTGCGGTCGGGCGGTCCAGCCACTCGGCGGAGACCGTCGGGGCGTCGAGGCCGCCGGCGTCGCCCTCGACCCGTTCGGTCCACTCGGTCCGCTCGCCCGGGACGCCTCCGGTGGCGTCAGGGGTGCTTGGGCCGCCCGGGTCGGGCTCCGGGATCCGCGTGCGGCCCTCCAGCGACGCCAGGAGCCCCGCGAGCCGGTCGACCAGCGCGCGCTGGGTCGGGGCGGGCAGCAGCCGGAGCGAGACCGCGGCGGCGACCGCCGCCAGCGCCAGGCAGTACAGGACGACGACCCAGGTGGCGGGGGGCCGGCCCGCGTACAGGCCGTGGATCAGGGCGAAGCACCAGGCCGGGTACGCCAGCATGTGCAGCGGCCGCCAGCGCGCGGCGAACCGGCTCCGGCCGGCCAGCGTGCTGCGCAGCGCGCCGGTCGCCGCGGCGATGACCATCAGGAGCCCGGCGAGCGAGCCGAAGCCGATGAGGGCCGCCGTCCCTGTGAGGCCGAGGCCGAAGGGGATCAGCGCGCCGATAGGCCCGACATGGCCGAGGGAGACCTTGACGGTGCCGTGCAGCAGCAGGAAGCCGAGAGACGCGACGGCGGTGGCGCGGTGGATGCCCTGGGCGAGCAGCCGATGGCGCGGGGAGAGGAGCAGACGGTCGGTCGCCGTCAGACCCCAGGCGACCGACGCGGTCAGGGAGACCAGCGAGAGGACGCCGGTGGTGAAGTCGAGCGCGGCGCGGAAGCTGTCGCCACCGCCGAGGGCGAGCAGCGGAAGGATCACCACCGCCGCAACCGAAAGCCCGCCTCGAACCGGCCGGCTCATACCGGTTGGCTGGACGGAAGAAGAGCGTTTCCTGCGATGAGGGTTCATGGGTGCGACTCCGAATGGTGCGGATAAGCGGTCCCGTTGCGCCGCATGCTAGGTCGCTGCATACCGGCCGGTAGGTGGTTTGCTCGTTTACGGGGCGCATGGCGCCTAACTGACTCTGGGGTTGCCCTGGATAAGGGCGATACGCGGAGTAACCCGGGCGCCTCGGGCGTCCAGCGGGCCGGTGGGCGGAACGTCGGTGCGGCTCGCTCGGGCCCTGCGGTACCCTGACGCCATGCGTGCCGTACGCCTTCTGCTTAGCGAGCCGCGCTGATCAGTCCCGACGGATGAAAGATCCGGTCGGAATCGGCGCGGCGTCCCCTCCTGTGCGAGGGGATTTTTCATTTCGTGGCATTTCGTGGCAGTGGGCAGAGACGATCGATGGAGCTTCAAGGATCATGAGCGAGATGAATTCGGCTGCCGAGACGGCGGCCCCGCATCGTTATACGGCGGCCATGGCCGCCGACATCGAGGCACGCTGGCAGGATTTCTGGGACGCCGAAGGTACCTACGAGGCGCCGAACCCCACCGGTGACCTGGCGGGTGATCCGGAGATCGCCGCCCGTCCCAAGAAGTTCATCATGGACATGTTCCCGTACCCCTCGGGTGCGGGCCTGCACGTCGGCCACCCGCTGGGCTACATCGCCACCGACGTCTTCGCCCGCCACCAGCGCATGACGGGCCACAACGTCCTGCACACCCTGGGCTTCGACGCCTTCGGCCTGCCGGCCGAGCAGTACGCCGTGCAGACGGGCACGCACCCGCGCGTGTCCACCGAGGCCAACATGGAGAACATGAAGGTCCAGCTGCGCCGGCTGGGCCTGGGCCACGACAAGCGCCGGTCGTTCGCCACGATCGACCCGGAGTACTACAAGTGGACGCAGTGGATCTTCCTGCAGATCTTCAACTCCTGGTACGACGACGAGGCGAAGAAGGCCCGTCCGATCGCCGAGCTGGTCGAGCAGTTCGAGAACGGCACCCGTGAGGTTCCGGGTGCGTCCGGCGTGACCGGCTCCACGCGCGCGTGGAGCGAGCTGAACGCCGCCGAGCGCGCCGACGTCCTGGGCGAGTACCGCCTGGCGTACGCCTCCGACGCGCCGGTCAACTGGTGCCCCGGCCTGGGCACTGTCCTGGCCAACGAAGAGGTCACCGCCGACGGTCGCTCCGAGCGCGGCAACTTCCCTGTCTTCAAGGCCAAGCTGCGCCAGTGGAACATGCGCATCACCGCCTACGCGGACCGCCTGCTGGACGACCTGGACGCGCTGGACTGGCCCGAGGCCATCAAGCTGCAGCAGCGGAACTGGATCGGCCGCTCCGAGGGCGCCCGCGTCGACTTCCAGGTCGGCGAGGCCGGCGCGATCACCGTCTTCACCACCCGCCAGGACACGCTGTTCGGCGCCACCTACATGGTGCTGGCCCCGGAGCACGACCTGGTCGAGAAGATCGTCCCGGACGCGTGGCCCGCCGGCACGCACGACGTGTGGACGGGCGGCCACGCCACCCCGGCCGAGGCCGTCGCCGCGTACCGCAAGCAGGCCGCCTCCAAGTCCGACGTCGAGCGGCAGGCCGAGGCCAAGGACAAGACCGGTGTCTTCACCGGCGCGTACGCGACCAACCCGGTCAGCGGCGACAAGGTCCCGGTCTTCATCGCCGACTACGTCCTGATGGGCTACGGCACCGGCGCCATCATGGCCGTCCCGGCGCACGACACCCGCGACTTCGCCTTCGCGCGCGCCTTCGAACTGCCGATGCGCTGTGTCGTCGAGCCCTCGGACGACCGCGGCACCGACCCGTCGACGTGGGACGACGCCTTCTCCTCGTACGAGGCGAAGCTGGTCAACTCCTCGAACGAGGACGTGACGCTGGACGGCCTGGGCGTCGTCGACGCCAAGGAGAGGATCACCGCCTGGCTGGCCGAGCGCGGCATCGGCGAGGGCACCGTCAACTTCCGGCTGCGCGACTGGCTGTTCAGCCGTCAGCGCTACTGGGGCGAGCCCTTCCCGATCGTCTACGACGAGGACGGCATCGCGCACTCGCTGCCCGAGTCCATGCTGCCGCTGGAGCTGCCGGAGGTCGACGACTACTCGCCCCGCACCTTCGACCCGGACGACGCCGACACCCAGCCCGAGACGCCGCTGTCCCGCAACGAGGACTGGGTCAACGTCACCCTGGACCTGGGCGACGGACCGAAGAAGTACCGCCGCGAGACCAACACCATGCCCAACTGGGCCGGTTCCTGCTGGTACGAGCTGCGTTACCTGGACCCGCACAACGACCAGAAGCTGGTCGACCCGGCCATCGAGCAGTACTGGATGGGCCCGCGCGAGGGCATGCCGACCGGTGGCGTCGACCTGTACGTCGGCGGCGCGGAGCACGCCGTACTGCACCTGCTGTACGCGCGGTTCTGGTCCAAGGTGCTGTTCGACCTGGGGCACGTCTCGTCGGCCGAGCCGTTCCACAAGCTGTACAACCAGGGCATGATCCAGGCCTTCGTCTACCGGGACGCGCGCGGCATCGCCGTACCGGCGGCCGAGGTCGAGGAGCGCGACGGCGGCTTCTGGTACCAGGGCGAGAAGGTCAGCCGTGTCCTGGGCAAGATGGGCAAGTCCCTGAAGAACGCCGTCACCCCGGACGAGATCTGCGCCGAGTACGGTGCCGACACCCTGCGCCTGTACGAGATGGCGATGGGCCCGCTGGACGTCTCCCGCCCGTGGGACACGCGCGCGGTGGTCGGCCAGTACCGGCTGCTGCAGCGGCTGTGGCGCAACATCGTCGACGAGTCGACCGGCGAGGTCACGGTCGTCGACACCGCGCCCGACGAGGACACGCTGCGCGCCCTGCACAAGGCGATCGACGGCGTCTCGCAGGACATGGCCGCGATGCGCTTCAACACCGCCATCGCCAAGGTCACGGAGCTGAACAACCACCTGACGAAGTCGGGCGGTGCGGTGTCGCGGTCCGTCGCCGAGCAGCTGGTGCTGCTGGTGGCGCCGCTGGCCCCGCACATCGCCGAGGAGCTGTGGCGCCGGCTGGGGCACACCGACTCGGTCGTCCACCAGGACTTCCCCGTCGCCGACCCGGCGTACGTCGTGGACGAGACCGTGACCTGCGTCGTGCAGATCAAGGGCAAGGTCAAGGCGCGGCTGGAGGTCTCGCCGTCCATCACGGACGCGGAGCTGGAGGCGCTGGCGCTGGGTGACGCGAGCGTCGTCGCGGCGCTGGGCGGCGCGCAGATCCGCAAGGTGATCGTGCGCGCGCCGAAGCTGGTCAACATCGTCGCCGGCTAGCGAGGCATGAGGGGTTTCCCCTACGGGCAGGTTGGGGGTTCCGATGGAACCCTCGGCCTGCCCGTTCCGTTTACGGTGGAGGAACCACAACCGAGGGAACTCGAATGCCGAGGACTCGACCCACGCCGGAGGGGCACTCATGGGAGAAGCCGCGATTTTGATCATGGCGCTGCTCTTCTTCGCCTTCGTGGCGTTGGGGGTGTACGCGGCCGTGAAGGTGGTCAAGGCCGCCAAGCGCGGTGTCGACCGCACGATCACACAGGCCCGGCGCACGGTCGAGGACACCACGCTGCGCGCCAAGAGCTACGGGCAGGGCGGGGTCTCCGGCGAGCTGGCCCAGTTGCGGCTCTCGCTGCGCACCTCGATGCGTGCGACGCAGGACGCCCTGCAGGCGGGCGTCGCCGAGGACGCCTCGCTGAAGGAGACGCTCGATCTGTTCCGCCGGCTCAGCGCCCACGGGCAGGAGCTGGACGAGGACCTCAAGCGACTGGAGCGGGATCCCGACCGGGCGAGGGTGGCCGCACACCTCACCGAACTGCGGGAGCGCACCGAGCGCATCACGCACTCGGCCGACTCGCTGCGGTGGGCGGCCAGGGACCGGGCGCGGAAGTTCGCGGAGGACGACCTCTCCTCGCTGAGCGCGCAGATCGACATGGAGGCGGGCGCACTGCGTCACTGGTCGGGAGGGACTGACCAGAGCTCCGCGTCGGGCGACTTCTCCTGGCCCGAGGCGGGCGCGGCGGCGCCGGGGGCCGAGCGGGGGCAGGCGGAGTCCGAGGACCGAGGCCAGGGCCGGGGCCCGGCCCAGGACCGAGGTCGGGACGGGGCGGCGGGCCGGGACCGGCAGCCGCCGCCGGCGATCACGGCGCGCGATCCGCGCCGGGCCGCCTATCCGTGGGAGAAGTCGACGCGGCCGGAGACCACCAACTGACGCTGCCGTGCGGGCGGATGGCGCCGGGCGGAGTGAGACGCGACGACGGCGCGGGCCGTTGTCCGACGTGGCGTGTGCACGGTGCGGTGGTGGCCCCATGGAGACGTGCGGGTGATCCGGCCGGTCGTCGGGAGGGGGCGGGCTGCCGAGGGGTGGCTCCGGCGGGTAACCTCCCGCTCATGTCCCGGCATGTCGCGATCGTCACCGATTCCACGGCCTACCTGCCACCGCAGACGATGGAGCGGCACGGCATCACTGCGGTCCCACTGACCGTCGTCATCGGTGACAGAGCTCTTGAGGAGGGGACCGAGGTCTCCGCCCGCACGCTCGCCCAGGCGCTCCAGAAGCGGCGGCCGGTGACGACCTCGCGGCCGAGTCCCGAGGTCTTCGCGGCGACCTACCGGGCGGCCGCCGAGGCCGGCGCGCAGGGCATCGTCTCGCTCCATCTCTCCGCCGAGTTCTCCGGTACGTACGATGCCGCCGTGCTGGCGGCGAAGGACGCTCCCGTGCCCGTCCGGGTGGTCGACACCCGGATGGTGGGGATGGCACTGGGCTTCTGCGCGCTCGCGGCGGCCGAGATCGTCGACGCGGGCGGCTCGATCGACGAGGCGGTCGCCGCGGCCGAGAAGCGGGCCGCCGGGACCTCCGCCTTCTTCTATGTCGACACGCTGGACTACCTCCGCAGGGGCGGACGCATCGGTGCCGCTCAGGCGCTGGTGGGCTCCGCGCTCGCGGTGAAGCCGCTCCTCGAACTGGACGGAGGGCGGATCGAGCTGCGCGAGAAGGTGCGGACGGCGTCGAAGGCGATCGCCCGTCTCGAGGAGATCGCGGTGGAACGGGCCGGTTCGGGCACGGTGGACGTGGCCGTGCACCATCTCTGCGCCGCCGAACGGGCGGCCGCGCTGGCCGACCGGCTGCGGGAGCGGATCTCGAGCATCGAGGAGCTGCGGGTCAGCGAGGTCGGAGCGGTGATCGGAGCGCACACGGGCCCGGGTCTGCTGGCCGTCGTCGTCTCGCCCCGCTGACGACCGACTTTCTGGCGTCCGTCCATCCCCCTCAGGGGTGGCGTAGTTTTCCACAACTTGCTGGTTTTCCAGAGAATTTGACGCGCTTCAGCACGTTCGGCCGGATGTATCTACCGTCCTGTTCATGGCTCTTCGCACGCATGTAGCAGGACGAATCGCAACGACGACCGAACCGGCAACCGAAGCGACCGCCGCAATGGCGACCGCAGTGGCGACCGAAACGGCGACCGCAGCGACCGCCGCCGCAAGGACGACCGCCCGGGCGACCAGTGGCCCCGGTCGGGTGCCCGGTTCGGACGGCCGCACCCGCCCGGGCGGGCGCGGCTCGCCTCCCGCGAGGGCACGGCGGCGGGCGCGGGTGAGACGCGTGTCCGCCGTGTCCATGACGGCCGGTGCCTCGGTACGGCGCCGGGGGGACGCGCTGTTTCCGCCCGCCGAGTCCCCCGAGTCCCCCGAGGCGCCCGAGTCAGCGGTGGCCTGGGGCGAACCGGAGGTCGCGGCAGCGAACGGACACCCAGGGCAGGGGGTCGGGCCCGGGCGGTGGGAGCGGCTGAGGCTCGCGGTGCGTGATCGGCTGCCGGTATGGGCGCAGTCGAGGTGCGGCCTCGAACCGAGGACGCTCGCGGCGCTGGCCGTGGTCCTGGTGGTGGCCGCGGGCTTCGCCGGCCGGTACTTCTGGACCGGGCGGCCGGAGGTCGTCAGGGCGCCGGAGATCGTGCGCGCGGCGCCGCTGCCGGAGGCCGGCGCTTCTCCCGCGGTCCCTGTGACGTCCGGGAGCGCCGTGGGCTCGACGGAGCCGACGGCAGCGTCGCCCCCGGAGGTCGTGGTGGATGTGAGCGGCAAGGTGCGGCGGCCGGGGGTGCTGACCCTGCCGGCGGGATCGAGGGTCGCGGACGCCCTGCGGGCCGCGGGCGGGGTCCGGCCGGGCACCGACGTCACCGGACTGAACCGGGCGCGCGTCCTCATGGACGGAGAACAGGTGCTGGTCGGCCTGCCGATGCCGATCGCACCAGGTCCGGGTCGGGGTGCGGGAGCGGGTGGGGGTGTCGGGTCCGCAGCCGGCGGGAGGGCGGCTCCGCTGAGCCTGAACGCGGCGACCGTGGAGCAGCTCGACACCCTTCCCGGGGTGGGACCGGTTCTCGCCCAGCACATCGTCGACCACCGCACGGAGCACGGCGGGTTCCGGACGGTCGCCGAGCTGCGCGAGGTCAACGGCATCGGTGAGCGCCGGTTCGCGGACCTCGCGCCTCTGGTTCGGCCATGAACCGGGAAGGCACGCCCTTCACCCCGTACGAGGAAGGGCCGACCGATCTCAGGCTGGTGCCACCGGCGTTGGCGGCCTGGGGAGCTGCCGCCCTGGCGGTGGGCGCCACCGGGTGGTGGACCGTCGCCGGGGTGCTCGCCTGCTCGGCCGGGGCGGCTGCCCTGCTGGCCGTGGCCGTGATGCGTCGGTCACAGGCGCTCAGGGCCGTGCCGGGCGAGGCTTCGGAGCGGACGGAGCGGACGGAGCGGACGGAGCGGACGGAGCGGTCCGCCGGTGGCCGGCCGGGCCGGTGGCTCGGGGCAACCGCGGGAGCGGCGGTGCTGCTCTGCGCCGCGGCCGGTGCCGCATCGGGGGGACTGCACGCGGCGGACCTCAGCCGCGGGCCGGTGCCGGGCCTCGCGGCGGAGTACGCCCGGGCGGGCGCGGAGGTGACGGTCACCTCGGATCCGCGGCTCACCCGTCCTCGTGTCCGGGGCGACAGGACAGCCCCGGTCTCCGTGGTCCTGGGCGGCGAGGCGACCAGGATCGAGACGTCCGACGGGGCGGTGCACAGGACGAGGACACCGGTCCTGCTGATCGTTCCGGCGGGGGAGGCTCAGCGGGAGTGGCTGAGGCTGCTGCCCTCGACACGGCTGCGGGTGGAGGCGCGGCTGTCGCCGCCGCTGCGTCCGGGGGACCGGTTCGCGGCGGTGCTGCGGGTCGACGGTACCGGGCCGCCACGGATCACCGGGCCGCCCAGCACGGTGCAGCGCACGGCGGGAAGCCTCCGGGCCGGACTGCGGCGCGCCACCGAGGGGCTCGACCCGGACGCCCGTGCACTCCTGCCCGGACTGGTCGTCGGGGACACCTCCCGCATCGAACCGGAGCTGAGCGACGCCTTCGAGGCCACCGACCTCACCCACCTTCTGGCGGTGTCGGGCTCGAACCTCACCATCGTCCTGCTGCTTCTCGTCGGCCGGCCGGGCGCCGCCATGCGGGCCGAGCGCGGAGGACTCGCCCCCCGCCTCGGGATTCCGTTGCGGTCCACCGCTCTCGTCGGCGGAGGGCTCACGCTCGCCTTCGTCATCGTCTGCCGACCGGATCCGAGCGTGCTGCGGGCGGCCGCCTGCGGCCTGGTCGCCCTGCTCGCCATCGGCACCGGCCGGCGCCGATCGCTGATCCCCGCGCTCGCGGCGGCAGTGCTGACACTGGTGCTCTACGACCCCTGGCTGGCGCGGAGTTACGGCTTCCTCCTCTCGGTTCTGGCCACCGGCGCACTGCTGACGATCGCGCCGCGCTGGAGCGAGGCGCTGCGGCGGCGACGGGTGCCGGGCAGGATCGCCGAGGCGCTCGCCGCGGCCCTCGCGGCCCAGGTGGTGTGCGCGCCCGTGGTCGCGGTCTTCGCCGCCCGGGTCAGCCTGGTCGCGATCCCCAGCAACCTCCTCGCCGAGGCGGCGGTCGCACCGGCGACGATCCTCGGGTTCGCCGCGCTCGCTCTGGCCCCGGTCTGGATGCCCGCCGCCGAGGCCGTCGCGGAGGTCGCGGGCTGGCCGGCCGGCTGGATCGCCGGCGTGGCGCGTACCGGGGCGGCGCTGCCGGGCGCGGAGGCGGCCTGGCCGGGCGGCTGGTGGGGAGGCCTGCTGCTGGCATGCCTCTTCGGCCTCGTCGCGCTGGGCGCCTGGAATCTGCCGTACCGGCGGAGGGTCGCCACCGGCTGCGCCGTTCTGCTGCTGCTCGTGGTGGTGAGACCGCAGCCGTTGACCCGGTGGGTCACCGGCTGGCCGCCGCCGGGCTGGACGTACGCGATGTGCCAGGTGGGCCAGGGGGACGCGACCGTGCTCGCGGCGGGCGGGGACACCGCCGTGGTCGTGGACGCCGGGCCCGATCCGGCGCTGGTGGACGGCTGCCTGCGCGACCTCGGGATCCACCGGGTTCCGCTCCTGGTCCTCACCCACTTCCACGCGGATCACGTCGCCGGACTGCCCGGGGTGCTGCGTGGGCGGGCGGTGGGGGCGATCCAGACGACGGGGCTCGAAGAGCCGCCCGGGCAGGCGGCGTTCGTACGGCGGACGGCCGCGGCGGCCGGCGTCCCCGTCGTACGGGCCGGGCCGGGGGAACGGCGGCGCCTCGGTCCGCTGGAGTGGCGGGTGCTCTGGCCCAGGGCGGCCGCCGGGGCGCTGGTGCACGAGGAATCGGAGCCGAACGACGCCAGTGTCACCCTGCTCGTGCGGACGACCGGGGGGATGAGTCTGCTGCTCCTCGGCGACCTCGAACCGCCGGCCCAGCAGGGGCTGTTGCGGGCGTACCCGGCGCTGGTGCCGGTGGATGTGCTCAAGGTCGCCCACCATGGTTCGGCGCATCAGGACCCCGGGCTCATACGGGCGGTCCGGCCGAGGCTGGCGCTGGTGTCCACCGGTCGGGACAACCCCTACGGCCACCCGTCGCCCCGGACCATGGAGGCATTGAGGGCCGGGGGAGCGGAGGTGCTCCGGACGGACCGGGACGGGGCGATCGCGGTGGTGGGGACGGGCCGGGACCTGGTGGCCGTAGCGAAGGGAGGGAGCGGGTGAGCAGATGGTCCACACGCTGTTCGTGGTGCCGGACCGCCACCGCCGGAGCCGTACGGGCCGTTCTGTGGCTCCTGCTGGCGCCGCCGTCCTCCATGCAGAGCTCTGGGCGGCCCCGGTCCCCGCCGCCTACGGGGCTTCCAGCCAGCCCTCGTACTCCGCGGCGAGCGCGTCGAGCGCCCCGGAGTCCAGGCGGCCCTCCGGATCCTCCACCACGACCAGCCACTGGGCGTCCTCGGCGTCGTCCTCACCGGCCAGGGCGTCCCTGACGAGCTGCGGCTCCTCGGCGACGCCGAAGCGGGCGGGCAGCTCCTCGGCGACCTCCTCGGCGGCGTCGCGGTCCGGCAGTACGAGTACGTGTCGTTCGCTCACCAGCTCATTCTCCGGTACGGGAGGGAGTGTCGGTGGCCCGTGGGATGCTGGGACGCGATGGCCACCAGAAAGACTTCGACCGACGACCTCCTCGCCCCCGTCACGCTCGCCGTGGGCCAGGAGGACCTGCTCCTCGACCGTGCCGTCCAGGAGGTGGTGGCGGCCGCCCGGGCCGCCGACGCCGACACGGACGTCCGTGACCTCAGCTCCGAGCAGCTCCAGCCCGGGACGCTCGCCGAGCTGACGAGTCCGTCGCTCTTCGCCGAGCGCAAGGTCATCGTCGTGCGGAACGCGCAGGACCTGTCCGCGGACACGATCAAGGACATCAAGGCGTACCTCGCCGCGCCGATCGAGGAGATCACGATCGTGCTGCTCCACGCGGGCGGCGCCAAGGGCAAGGGGCTGCTCGACGCGGCGCGCAAGGCGGGCGCGCGGGAGGTGGCCTGCCCGAAGACGACGAAGCCGGCGGAGCGGCTGACGTTCGTACGGCAGGAGTTCCGCGCCCTCGGCCGGTCGGCCACGCCCGAGGCGTGCCAGGCGCTCGTCGACTCGATCGGCAGCGACCTGCGGGAGCTGGCCTCGGCGGTCTCGCAGCTGACCGCCGATGTCGAGGGGACGATCGACGAGGCGATCGTCGGGCGGTACTACACGGGCCGTGCGGAGGCGTCGTCCTTCAACGTGGCGGACCGCGCGGTGGAGGGCAGGGCGGCGGAGGCCCTGGAGGCGCTGCGCTGGTCGCTGTCGACCGGAGTCCCACCGGTCCTGATCACCAGCGCGTTGGCGCAGGGCGTCCGGGCGATCGGAAAGCTGTCGGCGGCGCGGGGCGGCCGGCCGGCGGATCTGGCGCGTGAGCTGGGGATGCCGCCGTGGAAGATCGACCGGGTGCGGCAGCAGATGCGCGGCTGGACGCCGGACGGTGTCTCGCTGGCGCTGCGTGCGGTGGCTGAGGCGGACGCGGGGGTGAAGGGCGGCGGGGACGACCCGGAGTACGCCCTGGAGAAGGCGGTGGTCGCGGTGGCACGGGCGGCGAGGCTCCGGCGGTAGCGTCCGTCGGCCGTTGATCCCCCCACCCCGCCCCTTCCCGAAACCCTGCCGGGGGCTGGTGGGGGCCGAAGCGACGTGGGGCGGCCGCCCCACCGACCCGGTCGGCGACAGTCACCCGGCCGCGGCAGGCCCCTGCGATGCCGCGAGGCCGTCGTGCCCGTCGTGCTGACTCCTCCGCAACGGAAGTCGCACTCCCCCGCCCCTGCAGGCAGGCAACCAGGCGGGGCACGGCGAAGGCCCCGTCGTCTCCTGGGGAAGGAGAGCGGCGGGGCCTTCGGCGTGAAGACTGTGGGCTCGCACACGCGTGGCGAACGCGTATCGCGTACGAGTCCGGGGTGCCGGGAAGGGAGCGGGAGAGAGGGCCCGCGGAGTCCCGTCCGGCGTCACATCAGAGCTCAGCCCTGCAGGGCGGCAACCTTGGTGGCCAGCGCCGACTTCTTGTTGGCGGCGGCGTTCTTGTGGATGACACCCTTCGAGACAGCCTTGTCGAGCGCGCGGGAGGCGGCGCGAGAAGCCACGACGGCCTTCTCGACGTCACCCGCGGCGACGGCCTCGCGGGCCTTGCGGATCGCGGTCTTGAGCGAGGACTTGACGGCCTTGTTGCGCAGGCGCGCCTTCTCGTTCGTCTTGTTCCGCTTGATCTGGGACTTGATGTTCGCCACGAAAAAGAACCCTTTTCTGGGGGTCCCGCCACGCCCGCAGTGGGCGCAGGGGGCAATCGATGATCTTTCAGACTGTGACTCGAAGCTGAGAGGGCATACGAGACACAGCTGTCCACGGTATCAGGCACTCTCCGGGCCGCCCAAACCGAGCGCCGCACCGCAGTCATGGGACCATGGAGCCTACGTATCGATCCGACATCGCCCCGAGACGAGACCCTGCGTGCCCGCGACTCCTACCCACGTGCCCGAGCCGAGCCGTACCGACCCGGCGCTGATCCGCAATTTCTGCATCATCGCGCACATCGACCACGGCAAGTCGACCCTTGCCGACCGGATGCTCCAGCTGACCGGTGTCGTCGACCAACGGCAGATGCGCGCCCAGTACCTCGACCGCATGGACATCGAGCGCGAGCGCGGCATCACCATCAAGTCCCAGGCGGTCCGTCTTCCCTGGGCGCCCACCGAGGGCACGGGCCAGGGCAAGACCCACATCCTCAACATGATCGACACCCCCGGGCACGTCGACTTCACGTACGAGGTCTCGCGGTCCCTGGCGGCCTGTGAGGGCACGGTCCTGCTCGTCGACGCGGCCCAGGGCATCGAGGCGCAGACCCTCGCGAACCTGTACCTCGCGATGGAGAACGACCTCACCATCGTTCCCGTACTGAACAAGATCGACCTGCCGGCCGCCCAGCCGGAGAAGTTCTCCGAGGAGCTCGCCAACCTCATCGGCTGCCAGCCGGAGGACGTGCTCAAGGTCTCCGCCAAGACGGGTCTCGGCGTCGAGGCGCTGCTGGACCGGGTCGTGGAGAACGTGCCGGCCCCCGTCGGTGTGGCCGACGCGCCCGCCCGCGCGATGATCTTCGACTCGGTCTACGACTCCTACCGCGGTGTCGTGACGTACGTACGAGTGGTCGACGGCCAGCTCAACAAGCGCGAGCGCATCAAGATGATGTCGACCGGCGCCACCCACGAGCTGCTCGAGATCGGCGTCTCGTCCCCCGAGATGACGCCCGCCGACGGCATCGGCGTCGGCGAGGTCGGCTACATCATCACCGGCGTGAAGGACGTCCGTCAGTCCAAGGTCGGTGACACGATCACCTCGCTGAACAAGGGCGCCACCGAGGCGCTCGGCGGATACAAGGACCCCAAGCCGATGGTGTTCTCGGGTCTCTACCCGCTGGACGGCTCGGAGTACCCGGACCTCCGTGAGGCCCTCGACAAGCTGCAGCTCAACGACGCCGCGCTGGTCTACGAGCCGGAGACCTCCGCCGCCCTCGGCTTCGGCTTCCGCGTCGGCTTCCTCGGGCTCCTCCACCTGGACGTGATCCGGGAGCGTCTGGAGCGCGAGTTCGGCCTCGACCTGATCGCCACCGCCCCCAACGTGGTCTACCGCGTGGTCATGGAGGACGGCAGCGAGCACACGGTCACCAACCCGAGCGAGTTCCCCGAGGGCAAGATCAGTGACGTGTACGAGCCGGTCGTACGGGCCACGATCCTTGCCCCGAGCGAGTTCATCGGCGCGATCATGGAGCTCTGCCAGACCCGTCGCGGCACCCTCCTCGGCATGGACTACCTCTCCGAGGACCGGGTCGAGATCCGCTACACCCTCCCCCTGGCCGAGATCGTCTTCGACTTCTTCGACCAGCTGAAGTCCAAGACGCGGGGTTACGCCTCCCTCGACTACGAGCCCACCGGCGAGCAGGCCTCCAGCCTGGTCAAGGTCGACATCCTGCTGCACGGCGACAAGGTCGACGCGTTCTCCGCCGTCACCCACAAGGACGCGGCGTACGCGTACGGCGTGCGGCTCGTCGCCAAGCTGCGCGAGCTGATCCCGCGGCAGGCCTTCGAGGTGCCGATCCAGGCCGCGATCGGTTCCCGGGTCATCGCCCGCGAAACCATCCGGGCCATCCGCAAGGACGTCCTCGCCAAGTGCTACGGCGGTGACATCTCCCGTAAGCGGAAGCTGCTGGAGAAGCAGAAGGAAGGCAAGAAGCGGATGAAGATGGTCGGTTCTGTGGAGGTTCCGCAGGAGGCCTTCATCGCCGTGCTGTCGAGCGACGATTCGGCCGGCGGCAAGAGCAAGAAGTAATCGGCGGTTCAGTCGGCGGTTCAATCGGCTGTTTAGCTGACAGATACATCGAACGGGCTCTCGCGCGGACTGCGCGGGGGCCCGTTCGGCGTTCGTTCTGTTATCAACCGGGTATCAAGCGGCTGCCCGCAGGCCCTTACGCGTCGGACTTCGGCCATCTACTCTGAACCCGGCTCGAAGGTTACTCGCCAGTTAGAAACGCACCGCCAGATCGCACCACCAGCAGGCAATGCCGCCGCCCGGAGGACGTCGTGAGCGACACACAGACCCTGATCGAGAACCGGCCGCCCTCCGTGGCGACCCTCTTCCTTGAGCGCGTGGCGCGGACTCCCGACGCGGAGGCCTATCGCTACCCGGTACCCACCGCATCCGGCCAGGGCCCGGACGAGTGGAAGTCGCTCAGCTGGGAACAGGCCGCCGAGCGGGTCTACGCCATCGCGGCCGGTCTGATCGATCTCGGCGTCCAGTCGGAGGAGCGGGTCGCCCTCGCCTCCGCCACCCGGGTGGAGTGGATCCTCGCCGACCTCGGCGTGATGTGTGCCGGCGCCGCCACCACCACCGTCTATCCGCAGACCAACGCCGAGGAGTCGGCGTTCATCCTCTCCGACTCCGAGTCCAAGGTCCTCATCGCGGAGGACGCGGCCCAGGTCGCCAAGGCCCGCGAGCGCCGCGGCGACCTGCCGGGCCTCCACCACGTCGTCGTCATCGACCCCACGGGCGTGGAGACCGACGACTGGGTGCTCTCCCTCGCCGACCTGGAGGCGCGCGGGAAGGTCCACCTGGCGAACCACCCCGAGGCCGTCAAGGAGCGGGTTTCGGCCATCACCGCCACGCAGCTCGCCACCCTCATCTACACCTCCGGCACCACCGGCCGCCCCAAGGGCGTCCGTCTGCCGCACGACAACTGGTCGTACATGGCCAAGGCGATCGCCGCGACCGGCCTG
This sequence comes from Streptomyces sp. ISL-36, assembly GCF_018614205.1. GTDB lineage: Bacteria > Actinomycetota > Actinomycetes > Streptomycetales > Streptomycetaceae > Streptomyces. Next base: position 118,542 of record NZ_JAGGOS010000015.1, read on the forward strand.
GTCACCAAGGACGACGTGCAGTACCTGTGGCTGCCGCTCGCGCACGTCTTCGGCAAGGTGCTGACCTCCGGCCAGATCGAGGTCGGGCACGTCACCGCCGTCGACGGCCGCATCGACAAGATCATCGTGAACCTGCCGGTCGTCCAGCCCACCTACATGGCGGCCGTCCCGCGCATCTTCGAGAAGGTCTACAACGGCGTCGCCGCCAAGGCCCGCGAGGGAGGCGCCGCCAAGTACAAGATCTTCCAGTGGGCGGCCGGCGTCGCCCGCGAGTACGCCAAGGTCACCCAGGACAACTTCCGCCGCACCGGCACCGCCTCCGCGCCCTTCGGCCTCGCCGCCAAGCACAAGGTCGCCGACGCGCTGGTCTACAAGAAGCTCCGCGAGGCGTTCGGCGGCCGGCTGCGCGCCGCCGTCTCCGGCTCCGTCGCACTGGCTCCGGAGATCGGCTTCTTCTTCTCCGGCGCCGGCATCCACATCCTGGAGGGCTACGGCCTCACCGAGACCAGCGCCGCCTCGTTCGTCAACCCGGGCGAGGCCTACCGCACCGGAACGGTCGGCAAGCCGCTGCCCGGCTGCGAGGTGCGGATCGCCGACGACGGCGAGATCCTGCTGCGCGGCCCCGGCGTCATGGAGGGCTACCACGGCCTGCCGGAGAAGACGGCCGAGGTCCTGGAGCCCGACGGCTGGTTCCACACCGGCGACATCGGCGAGCTGTCCGCCGACGGCTATCTGCGGATCACCGACCGCAAGAAGGACCTGTTCAAGACGTCGGGCGGAAAGTACATCGCGCCGACCGAGGTCGAGGGCCAGTTCAAGGCAGTCTGCCCCTTCGTCTCCAACATCGTGGTGCTCGGCGCGGACCGGAACTACTGCAGCGCGCTCATCGCCCTCGACGAGCCCGCCATCCTCGGCTGGGCCGCCGAGCACGGCCTCGCGGGCAAGTCGTACGCGGAGGTCGTCGCCGCCCCGCAGACCCAGGAGATGGTCCAGGGGTACGTGGACCGTCTCAACGAGGGTCTCCAGCGCTGGCAGACGATCAAGAAGTTCCGGCTGCTGCCGCGCGACCTCGACGTCGAGCACGGCGAGCTGACCCCGTCGCTGAAGATGAAGCGGCCGGTCGTGGAGCGTACGTACAAGGACCTGATCGAGGACATGTACGCCGGGGCCCGGGAGGCCTGATCGGCGCAGAGGGTCACCTCGGTCCGCAGTAGCCGCAGTAGCCGTAGAAGCCGTAGAAGCCGTAGAAGCCGTGGACGAGGGCCCGGCTCGGGCAGCGGGAGCGGGTCACCTCGGGCAGTACGGGACAATGGGCTCATGCCTTCCGTACTGCCCGATGGTGAGCCCATGCCCGAGACCGGGGCGCTGCCCGCGCACGCCTTGGAAGGGGCGGCCGAGCGGCCCCTCGGGTTCTATCTGCACGTGCCGTACTGCGCGACGCGCTGCGGCTACTGCGACTTCAACACGTACACCGCCGGCGAGCTGCGCGGTGCAGGCGGCGTGCTCGCCTCCCGGGACAACTACGCGGGGCAGGTCACCGAGGAGATCCGCCTCGCCCGGAAGGTACTCGGCGACGATCCGCGGCCGGTACGGACGGTGTTCGTGGGCGGAGGGACGCCGACGCTCCTCGCCGCCGGGGATCTCGTACGGATGCTGGGGGCGATCCGGGACGAGTTCGGGCTCGCGGACGACGCCGAGGTGACGACGGAGGCGAATCCGGAGTCGGTGGACCCGGCGTATCTGGCGGAGCTGCGCGAGGGCGGGTTCAACCGGATCTCGTTCGGGATGCAGAGCGCACGGCAGCACGTCCTGAAGGTCCTGGACCGTACGCACACGCCCGGCCGCCCCGAGGCGTGCGTCGCCGAGGCGCGGGCGGCGGGCTTCGACCACGTGAACCTGGACCTGATCTACGGCACGCCGGGCGAGTCCGACGACGACTGGCGGGCGTCGCTCGACGCGGCGATCGGCGCGGGCCCCGACCATGTCAGCGCGTACGCGCTCATCGTGGAGGAGGGAACCCAGCTGGCGCGGCGGATCCGCCGCGGCGAGGTCCCGATGACCGACGACGACGTCCACGCGGACCGGTACCTGATCGCGGACTCGGTCTTCGCCGAGGCCGGCTTCGAGTGGTACGAGGTGTCGAACTGGGCCACCTCGGAGGCCGGGCGCTGCCTGCACAACGAGCTGTACTGGCGCGGGGCCGACTGGTGGGGGGCGGGCCCGGGCGCGCACAGCCACGTGGGCGGCGTGCGCTGGTGGAACGTGAAGCACCCGGGCGCGTACGCGGCGGCGCTCGGGGAAGGGCGCTCGCCGGGAGCGGGACGCGAGGTGCTGTCGGCGGAGGACCGCCGGGTGGAGCGGATCCTGCTGGAGCTCCGGCTCCGAGAGGGGTGCCCGCTGGAGCTCCTGCGCCCCGCGGGCCTGGCCGCTGCCGAGCGGGCCCTCGCGGAGGGGTTGCTGGAGGCGGGGGCGTACGGGGTCGGGCGGGCGGTTCTGACGTTGCGGGGGCGGCTGCTGGCGGACGCGGTGGTCCGGGACCTGGTGGACTAGGACCAGGCCGCCGCGCCCTCCGAGCCCCGGACAGGGGCCTGAAACGGCACCGCCCTCGTGGGTTGTGCCCACCCGTTCCGCCCCAGCGGAACAGATGCCCACAACGGGGGTGGGGGCACAGAACAGGGCGGGGCGCGTGCCCACAACGGAGGCGGGGTGCGGGCTTGCGGGGGGCCCGCGGCCGGTGGCCTACGGTGCCGTCACGAAGTCGATCAGTTCTTCCACGCGGCCCAGGAGCGCCGGCTCCAGGTCCTTGTACGTGCGGACCCGGGAGAGGATGTGCTGCCAGGCCGCGCCCGTGTTCTCCGGCCAGCCCAGCGCCCGGCAGACGCCCGTCTTCCAGTCCTGGCCGTGGGGGACGACCGGCCACGCCGGGATGCCCACGGAGGACGGCTTCACCGCCTCCCAGACGTCGATGTAGGGGTGGCCCACGATCAGGACGTCCGGCGACGACACCTGGGACGCGATCCGTGACTCCTTCGAGCCCTCGACGAGATGGTCCACCAGGATGCCCAGTCGGGCGTCCGGCGCCGGGGCGAACTCCGCCACGATCGCCGGGAGGTCGTCGATGCCCTCCAGGTACTCCACGACGACGCCCTCGATCCGCAGGTCGTCGCCCCAGACCCGCTCGACGAGCTCGGCGTCGTGGCGGCCCTCCACGTAGACGCGGCCCGCCCGCGCCACCCGCGCCCGCGCCCCGGGGACCGCGATCGAGCCGGAAGCCGTACGGGTGGGACGTACCGGCGCTCCCGCCGAAGGCCGGACCAGGGTCACGACGCGGCCCTCCAGGAGGAAGCCCCGCGGCTCCATCGGGAAGACCCGGTGCTTGCCGAAGCGGTCCTCCAGGGTCACCGTGCCCGCCTCGCAGCGGACCACCGCCCCGCAGAAGCCCGTCGCGACCTCCTCCACGACCAGGTCGAGGTCCGCCGGGACCTCGGGCACGGGGGCCGACTTCTTCCAAGGGGGCGTCAGATCCGGGTTGTAGCTGCGCATTCGCGCGACGTTATGACACTCCGAAGCGCCGTGCCAGCTCATCCCGCTGCGTCCGCACGAACGTCGCGTCCACGACCGCCCCGTGCCCCGGTACGTACGCCGCCTCCTCCCCGCCGAGAGCCAGCAGCCGGTCGAGCGCCGCCGGCCAGCGCGAGGGGATCGCGTCCCGGCCCGCCTGCGGCTCGCCCGACTCCTCGACCAGGTCGCCGCAGAAGACGACCTCCGCGCCGGCGGCGTCGGGGACCAGGAGCGCCAGGTCGTGGCCCGAGTGCCCCGGACCGACATTGGCCAGCAGCACCTGCCGGCCGCCCAGGTCCAGCGTCCATTCGCCCGACACCGTGTGGCGCGGGGGGACCAGGACGTCCACGGCTTCCGCCGCCGAGACCGGGTCGACGCCGTGGCGTACCGCGGACCGCCGCACCGCGTCCCGCTCCCGTACGAGCAGCTCGTCCAGGCCCACCGCGCCGTACACCTCCGCCCCCGCGAACACCGCCGTGCCCAGCACATGATCGAAGTGCGGGTGGCTCAGTGCGATGTGCGTCACTCTCCGGCCCCCGGCGAGCACCTCCGCCTGCGCCCGCAGCTCCGCGCCCTCGCGCAGCGTGGAGCCCGTGTCGTACAGCAGGACCGCCTTCTCGCCGAGTACCAGGCCCACCGTCGCGTCCCAGACGGGCAGTCGTCGCCTGCCGACCCCGTCCCCGAGCCGCTCCCAGCCGAGCTCTTCCCAATCGACATCCATACGGCGACGCTATCCGCTACGACCCGGCGACCCGGCCTCCTTGCCAGGAGCGATGCCCGCCGCCGTACACTGGCCGGGGGATTCCTGGCACTCGGACAGGGCGAGTGCCAAACACGGAGCAACCGGAACGACAGCTGGAGGTGTGCCCATGCTCAGCGAACGCAGGCTCGAGGTGCTGCGCGCCATCGTCCAGGACTACGTCGGGACGGAGGAGCCGGTCGGCTCCAAGGCGCTCACGGAGCGCCACAGGCTCGGCGTCTCGCCCGCCACCGTGCGCAACGACATGGCCGTCCTGGAGGACGAGGGCTACATCGCCCAGCCGCACACCAGCGCCGGACGCATCCCGACGGACAAGGGCTACCGCCTCTTCGTCGACAAGCTCGCCGGCGTCAAGCCGCTGTCGACGCCCGAGCGGCGCGCGATCCACAACTTCCTCGACGGCGCCGTCGACCTCGACGACGTCGTCGGCCGTACGGTCCGGCTGCTCGCGCAGCTGACCCGGCAGGTCGCCGTCGTGCAGTACCCGTCGCTGACCCGCTCGACGGTCCGGCATGTGGAGCTGCTCTCGCTGGCCCCGGCCCGACTGATGCTCGTGCTGATCACCGACACCGGCCGTGTCGAGCAGCGGATGATCGACTGCCCGGCGCCGTTCGGCGAGGCCTCGCTGGCGGACCTGCGGGCCCGGCTCAACAGCCGGGTCGTCGGCCGCCGTTTCGCGGACGTGCCGCAACTGGTGCAGGATCTGCCGGAGTCCTTCGAGGAGACGGAGGACCGCGGCACGGTCACGACGGTGCTCGCGACCCTGCTCGAAACCCTGGTGGAGGAGCACGAGGAGCGGCTGATGATCGGCGGCACCGCCAACCTCACCCGCTTCGGCCACGACTTCCCCCTCACGATCAGGCCGGTGCTCGAAGCACTCGAGGAGCAGGTCGTGCTCCTCAAGCTGCTCGGCGAGGCCAAGGACTCGGGCATGACCGTACGGATCGGGCACGAGAACGCCCATGAAGGGCTCACCTCCACGTCCGTCGTCGCGGTCGGCTACGGTTCGGGCGACGAGGCAGTCGCCAAACTCGGCGTGGTCGGACCGACCCGCATGGACTACCCCGGAACGATGGGAGCGGTACGCGCAGTGGCACGTTACGTCGGACAGATCCTGGCGGAGTCGTAAGTGGCCACGGACTACTACGCCGTACTCGGCGTACGCCGCGACGCGTCCCAGGACGAGATCAAGAAGGCATTCCGGCGGCTCGCACGCGAGCTGCACCCGGATGTGAATCCCGATCCGAAGACGCAGGAGCGGTTCAAGGAGATCAACGCCGCCTACGAGGTGTTGTCGGACCCGCAGAAGAAGCAGGTCTACGACCTCGGCGGTGACCCGCTCTCCGCGTCCGGCGGTGGCGGCGGGGCCGGCGGCTTCGGCCAGGGCGGCTTCGGGAACTTCTCGGACATCATGGACGCGTTCTTCGGCACGGCGTCGCAGCGCGGGCCGCGCTCGCGCACCCGCCGGGGCCAGGACGCCATGATCCGGCTGGAGATCACCCTCGACGAGGCCGCCTTCGGCACGACGAAGGACATCCAGGTCGACACGGCGGTCGTCTGTACGACCTGTTCCGGCGAAGGCGCCGCGCCCGGCACCTCCGCGCAGACCTGTGACATGTGCCGCGGCCGCGGTGAGGTCTCGCAGGTGACGCGGTCCTTCCTCGGCCAGGTCATGACCTCCCGCCCCTGCCCCCAGTGCCAGGGCTTCGGGACCGTCGTCCCGACGCCGTGCCCGGAGTGCGCGGGCGACGGACGCATCCGCTCGCGCCGCACCCTCACGGTCAAGATCCCGGCCGGCGTCGACAACGGCACCCGCATCCAGCTCGCCGGCGAGGGCGAGGTCGGCCCCGGCGGCGGTCCGGCGGGCGACCTGTACGTCGAGATCCACGAGGTGCCGCACGAGGTCTTCCAGCGGCGCGGCGACGATCTGCACTGCACGGTCACCATCCCCATGACGGCGGGCGCGCTCGGCACGAAGGTGCCGCTGCAGACGCTCGACGGCATGGAGGAGGTCGACATCCGTCCGGGCACGCAGTCCGGCCAGTCGATCCCGCTGCACGGGCGCGGCGTCACGCATCTGCGCGGCGGCGGGCGCGGCGACCTGATCGTGCACGTCGAGGTCATGACCCCGTCGAAGCTGGACCCGGAGCAGGAGCGGCTGCTGCGCGAGCTGGCGAAGCTGCGCGGCGAGGAACGGCCCACCGGCCAGTTCCAGCCGGGGCAGCAGGGCCTGTTCTCGCGCCTGAAGGACGCCTTCAACGGCCGGTAGGCCTGGTCGCCGGGGGTCCGGGGGTCGTCCCCCGGGTCGGCACGGTCAGCCGGGGCGGCAGGGCCTGTTCTCGCGCCTGAAGGACGCTTTCAACGGCCGGTAGGCCTCGCGGTTCCCCGGAGGGGCCGCCGCGCACGCGCACGCGTGGGCGGCGGCCCCTTCGGTTTCGGCCGCGCCGCGGGCGCATGGCACGATGCCTGCATGTCCACCGCACTGAACGATCTCTCCCGATACCCGATCGTGCAGGCCCCCATGGCGGGTGGCGCCTCCTGTCCGCAGCTGGTCGGAGCCGTGTGCGAGGCCGGGGGGCTCGGGTTCCTGGCCGGCGGGTACAAGACCGCCGGAGGTCTGTACCAGGAGATCAAGCAGGTGCGCGGGCTCACCGGACAGCCCTTCGGCGTCAACCTCTTCATGCCGCAGGGCGGACAGGCCGCCGACCCCGCGGCCGTCGAGGTGTACCGGCACCAGCTCGCCGGTGAGGCCACCTGGTACGAGACGGAGCTCGGCGACCCGGACAGCGGACGCGACGACGCGTACGACGCCAAGCTGGCCATCCTCCTGGAGGACCCCGTACCCGTCGTCTCCTTCACCTTCGGCTGCCCCGGCCGGGACACGTTCCACGCCTTCGCCCGCGCCGGTACGTACACGATCGTCACCGTCACCTCCGCCGAGGAGGCGCAGGCCGCGCAGCGGGCCGGCGCCGACGCGGTCTGCGTGCAGGGCGTCGAGGCCGGCGGCCACCAGGGCACGCACCGCGACGACCCGGACGCCGCCCTCGCCGGGACCGGGCTCCTGACCCTCGTCACCCAGGTCCGCGAGACCGTGCGGCTGCCGATCGTCGCGGCCGGCGGGCTCATGCGCGGGGCGCAGATCGCCGCCGTCCTCGCCGCCGGCGCGGACGCCGCCCAGCTCGGCACCGCCTTCCTCGTCTGCCCCGAGTCGGGCGCGCACGCCCTGCACAAGCAGGCCATGACCGACCCGCTCTTCGTACGCACCGAACTCACCCGGGCCTTCTCCGGGCGCCCGGCCCGAGGCCTCGTCAACCGCTTCATGCGCGAGCACGGGCCGTACGCCCCCGCCGCCTACCCCGAGATCCACCACCTCACCACCCCGTTGCGCAAGGCGGCCGCCACCGCGGGCGACGCGCAGGGCATGGCCCTGTGGGCCGGCCAGGGCCACCGGCTGGCCCGCGGACTCCCGGCGGGGCAACTGGTCGAGGTACTGGCCGCCGAACTCGGCACCGCCCTCTCCGCGCAGGCTCACAGGAGCACTTCATGACCGCACCCGTCTTCGTCGTCGACGCCGTCCCCGGTCCCGGCGGCGGTTTCCTGCTCGACGGCCCCGAGGGCCGCCACGCCGTCTCCGTGAAGCGCCTGCGCGCCGGGGAGGAGCTCGTCCTGACCGACGGGCGGGGCGCCTGGGCGGAGTGCGTGGTGACCGCCGCCGAGGGCAAGGACCAGCTGACCGTCGAGGTCGCGGCGGTGCACGAGGACCCCGAGCCCGCACCCCGTATCACCGTCGTCCAGGCGCTGCCCAAGGGCGACCGGGGTGAACTCGCCGTCGAGATCATGACCGAGACCGGCGTCGACGCGATCGTGCCGTGGGCCGCGTCCCGCTGCATCACCCAGTGGAAGGGCGACCGGGGCCTCAAGGCCCTCGCCAAGTGGCGGGCCACGGCGCGCGAGGCGGGCAAGCAGTCCCGCCGCACCCGTTTCCCCGAGGTCGCGGACGCGATGACGACCAAGCAGGTGGCGGCGCTGCTCACGGGCGCCGACTTCGCGGCCGTCCTGCACGAGGACCGCGCCCACCCCAGCGGTGCCCTCGCGGACGCCGCACTCCCCGCGCAGGGCGAGATCGTGCTGGTCGTCGGGCCCGAAGGGGGCGTCTCCCCCGAGGAGTTGGCGGCCTTCGAGGCGGCGGGAGCGAAGCCGTACCGCCTGGGCCACAGCGTGCTGCGCACCTCCACGGCCGGCACGGCGGCGACGGCGCTGCTGCTCGGCCGCACCGGCCGCTGGTCCTAGGCCGTCTCCTCGGACGCCTCCTGGGGCCCCTCGCGCGCCGCGATCGCGTCGAACAGGGGCCAGCCGTCCTCCTCCCGCACGCCGTGTGCGGTGGGGAGGAGGCCGCGCGCCGCGGCCTCGTCGAGGAGGCGGCGCACCACCCCGGGCTCGTTGAGGTTGAGGAAGTGGCCGCCGGTGCCCATGATCTCGCCCGAGCCCAGCGGTGCTTCCCCCACCGCGCGGCCCGGGGCGTCGCGGAAGACCAGGCGGAGCTGGGCGTGGCGGGCGTCGGCGCGGCGCAGGCTCAGGACGTCGCGGCACTCCGGGTGCCGGTGCCTCAGGCTCCAGAGCCAGACGGTGTCGTCCACCACCAGCTTGCGCAGTGCGCCTTTCGCCGCATCCGCCCACCCTAATCTTCGGGCACCCGGTGAACCAGCGCCCAAGGGCCCTTCATAGGCTGGTCCGCATGCCCGACGAGTCCCCTCTTCTCCGTAGCCTGCGCGCCGCCATCGCCGCCGCCCCCGGTGACGTACCCCTGCGCCTGCACTTCGCCGAACTGCTCCTCGCCGAAGGCCGGAACGACGAGGCCGTCACGGAGGCGGCCGTCGCGCTCCAGCACGCTCCCGGCGACGAGGCCGCCCGCGCCCTGATGGTCCGCGCGATGGGCGCGCCGGCCCCGGGCCCGGCTCCCGCCCCGGCTCCCGCGCCCCCGGAGGAGTCCGAGGGCCCCGCGCCCTTCGACTGGGCCGCCGCGGAACAGGAGGTCGGGGACCTCGTCGGCCCCCGCTTCGTCGAGAGCGGCACCGAGAGCGGTACGGAGAGCGGTTCGCAGAGCGGCACCGGAAGCGGTATCGAGGAGCCGCTCACCGCCGACGGCAGCGGCGACCCCGGGGACGCCTCCGCCTGGGACGTCGACGCCCCCGGTTCCGTACGCCTCGCCGACGTCGGCGGCATGCAGGAGGTCAAGGACCGCCTGGAGGCCGCGTTCCTCGCCCCCATGCGCAACCCCGAACTGCGCAAGCTCTACGGCAAGTCGCTGCGCGGCGGCCTCCTCCTCTACGGCCCGCCCGGCTGCGGCAAGACCTTCATCGCCCGCGCCGTCGCGGGCGAGCTCGGCGCGAGCTTCATGTCGATCTCGCTCTCCGACATCCTCGACATGTACATCGGCACGTCCGAGAAGAACGTCCACGACATCTTCGAGACCGCCCGCCGCCAGGCCCCCTGCGTCGTCTTCCTCGACGAGCTCGACGCCCTCGGCGCCAAGCGCTCCCGCACCCACCACAGCGGCCTGCGCAACGTCGTCAACCAGCTCCTCACCGAACTCGACGGCATCAACGGCGCCGAGAACGAAGGCGTCTTCGTGCTCGCCGCCACCAACGTCCCCTGGGACGTGGACCTCGCCCTGCGCCGCCCCGGCCGCCTCGACCGCACCCTGCTCGTGCTGCCGCCCGACGGCCCCGCCCGCGAGGCGATCCTCCGCTACCACCTGCGCGAGCGCCCCATCGAATCCGTCGACCTGGGCAAACTCGTCAAGGCCACCGAGGACTTCTCGGGCGCCGACCTCGCCCATCTCTGCGAGACCGCCGCCGAGTCCGCGCTCCTCGACTCCGCCCGCACCGGCACCGTACGCATGATCAACATGAAGGACCTGCTGGGTGCGGCGAAGCAGCTCAGGCCCTCCAGCGAGTCCTGGTTCGCCTCCGCCCGCAATGTGGCGATGTTCGCCAACGACGGCGGGATGTACGACGACCTGGTCGCCTACCTGAAGAAGAAGCGCAAGCTGTGACCCTGCATCCGCAGGTCGAACAGGCCCGGCTGCTCTATGAGATGTCACGTCCGCGGGAGGGCCACGAGCTGATCGGCCGCCGCCTCGCCGAGGACCCCGACGATCACCAGGCGTGGGCGGTGCTCGGCCAGTGCCTGATGAGCCTGGGAAGGCCCTCCGAGGCCCTCGCCGCCGTCATGGAGTCGCTGAGGCTCGAACCCGGGTATGTGGACGCCCACTTCGTGCGTGGCTGGATCCTGCGCCGCATGGACCGGCTGCCCGAGGCCGACGCGGCGCAGCGCGAGGCCATCCGCATCGACCCGCATGCCTGGGGCCCGCGCCGGCAGCGCGCCGAAATGCTGCTCCAGCTGGCGCCGGACCGTCCCGAGGAATCCCTCCGGGAGGCCCGGGAGGCGGTGCGGATCGGACCGGAAGAGGCCCAGCCCTGGGAGACGATGTACAAGGTCGCTTCGTTCCACGGGCGGACCGACCTGGCCGAGGAAGCCGTCCGGCAGCTGCTGAGGATCGATCCCGCCCACAGCCTCGCCGTCACGGTCAGCGCGGAGCGCGAGGCGGCCAGGCCCGGCACCTCCGCCGCCCGGGCCGCGGACGTCTACGCCGGCGGCCTCGCCGCCGCCCCCGACTCCGAGGCGCTCCGCAAGGAGCTCGACAAGGCCGTCTACCGGATGCTGCGCGGCACCCGGTGGCTCGCCCTGCTCTGCCTCGTCATGGCCGGTGTCACCGTCGACATCTTCCCCACCGACGGCGAGGAGCCGAAGGAGCTGCCGATCCACCTCGGCACCCGGCTCTGGGCGCTCGCGCTGATGGCGGCCGTCTGGGGATTCGGTGCGTGGAGGCGCTACCGGAGGATGCGGACCGGCGCCCGGCTGACCGTACGCGCCCTGGTGCGGCGGGAGTTCTGGGCGCGCGTCGTCCTGGGTCAGGCGACCCTCGCCACGCTGTGCGCGCTGCTGATCGTCACCGCACCGTGGACCGATCGGCTCGTCCCCCAGATCCTGTTCTGGCTGGGGCTCGTACCGAACCTGCTCAGCATCACCCACGACCGGGACAAGATCTGATGAACACGGGCATGAACCAGGACCTGGCGCGGGCGGACGCGCTCTTCGACGTCGGACGGTACGAACAGGCCGCCGCCCTCGCCGCGCGGCATCTGGCGACCGACCCGGACGACACCGGCGCCCTCGTGCTCCTCGCCCGCTGCCAGCACCGCCTGGGCCGGGAGCGGGAGGCCCTCGCCACCGTCGAACGGGCCCTGCGCGCCGAGCCCGACGGACTGCCGGCCTGGCTGATGCGCACCCACATCCTCCTCGCGCTCAAGCAGTACGAGGAGGCCGAGCGCTCCGCCCGGCACTCCGTCGAACTCGCCCCCCACTACTGGGGCAGCCACTACTCCCTCGGCACCGTCCTCGACCGGTCCAGCCGCAGGGAACGGCAGCACGAGGCGTACGAGGCGGCCCGCCGCGCCGTCGCTCTCGCCCCGGGGGAGAGCGACGCCCACTTCCTCGTGGGGCTCACCGCCCACCGCACCGGCAACCACCGCGTCGCCGAACAGGCCTACGAGACGGCGCTGCGCCTGGACCCGCAGAGCAGCGAGGCCCACAACAACCTCTCCCTCCTGCAACTGCGCCGCCGCTGGTTCCGGCGCGGGGCGTGGACGAAGGCCGCGGCGGGCTTCGTCGAGTCCGCGGCCCTCGACACGAACGACCGGCAGGCCCGCTACAACCTGGAGGCGATGGCCTGGGGCACCGTCGCGGGCGCCCGCTGGGTGGCCCTGCTCGGCTTCGTCGGCGCCGCACTCGGCTCGGCGTCGCTGCGCACCGGATCCACGGGCGCCGACGCCCTCGTCCCGTACCTGATCGGGGTCGCCGTGATCGTGGGCGGCTGGGGCGGCTGGGCGCTGTGGCTGACCCGGCGCGTGCCGCCCCGGCTGCGCCGCCCCCTGCTCCTGGTGGCGCGGGGCAGCCGGCCGGTGGTCGCGATGGGCGCCGCGGTCGGACTGCTCGGTCTGCACTCGATGGTCGCGATGGCGCTGTGGACGGCGGACTCCTCCGTCGTCGGGGCGCTCGGCTATCCCCTGTTCTGGGCCGTGGTGATCACCTACTGGGTGAGCCGCGCCGCTCTCAGGCGCCGCGCACCGGCTCCCGAGCACGGCCGATAGCATGCCGGTGTACTGATCGACACCAGGCGAGGAGGCCCGGATCATGGCCGGAGAGCCGCAGAGCGACTGCCTGTTCTGCAAGATCGCGGAAGGGGAGGTGCCGGCGACGATCGTGCGCGAGACGGAGACCACGATCGCCTTCCGGGACATCAACCCGCAGGCACCCACGCATGTCCTCGTCATCCCGCGCCTCCACTACCCGGATGCCGCCTCGCTCGCCGCCGCCGCGCCGACCGTCGCCGCCGACATGCTGCGCGAGGCGGGCGAGATCGCCGCGCAGGAGAAGGTCGACGGCAGCGGTTTCCGGATCGTCTTCAACACCGGCGCCGGTGCCGGCCAGACCGTCTTCCACGCCCACGCGCACGTCCTCGGCGGCCGCGGCCTCAACTGGCCCCCCGGATAACCCGTGTCCGTACGCGAACTGGTCGTCCTCGGCACCGCGAGCCAGGTCCCGACCCGGCACCGCAACCACAACGGCTATCTGCTGCGCTGGGACGGGCAGGGCATCCTCTTCGACCCCGGCGAGGGCACCCAGCGCCAGATGCTGCGGGCCGGGGTCGCCGCCCACGACCTCGACCGGATCTGCGTCACGCACTTCCACGGCGACCACTCCCTGGGGCTGGCCGGCGTGATCCAGCGGATCAACCTCGACCAGGTCCCGCACCCGGTCACCGCCCACTACCCGGCGAGCGGCCAGCGCTTCTTCGAGCGGCTGCGGTACGCGACCGCCTACCGCGAGACCGTACGGCTGACCGAGACCCCCGTCGCCGCCGACGGCCCCCTCGCCGTCACCGACTCGTACACCCTCGACGCGTACCGGCTCTCGCACCCCGTCGAGTCGTACGGCTACCGGCTCACCGAGCCCGACGGGCGCCGGATACGGCCAGAACGGCTCGCCGCGCACGGCATCAAGGGCCCGGACGTGGGCCGCCTCCAGCGCGAGGGCGTCCTGAACGGCGTGACCCTGGACGAGGTCAGCGAGGTCAGGCGCGGGCAGCGGTTCGCCTTCGTCATGGACACCCGGCTCTGTGACGGGGTACGCGTGCTCGCCGAGGGCGCCGACATGCTCGTCATCGAGTCGACCTTCCTCGACGAGGACGTCCGGCTCGCCACCGACCACGGCCATCTGACGGCCGGACAGGCCGCCGCGGTCGCGCGGGACGCGGGGGTACGGCATCTCGTCCTGACCCACTTCTCGCAGCGGTACAGCGACCCGGCGGAGTTCGAACGGCAGGCCCGCGCGGCCGGGTTCGCGGGCGAGCTGAGCATTGCCCAGGACCTGATGAGGGTCCCCCTCCCCAAGAGATAGACGGACGAAAGACCCATGCCCCTTCCCCTCCCCAAGGCCGAACTGCACCTGCACATCGAGGGCACGCTCGAACCCGAGCTGGCGTTCGCGCTGGCCGCGCGCAACGGCGTCACGCTGCCGTACGCGGACACCGAGGAGCTGCGCAAGGCGTACCTCTTCAGCGATCTGCAGTCCTTCCTGGACCTCTACTACGGGCTGATGGCCGTCCTGCACACGGCGGACGACTTCACCGAACTCGCCGACGCGTATCTGACGCGGGCCGCGGCCCAGGGCGTCCGGCACGCCGAGATCTTCTTCGACCCGCAGGCGCACACCGCCCGCGGGATCCCGATCGGCACGGTGATCGAGGGCCTGGCCCGTGCGCTGGACGGGGCGCAGGAGCGGCACGGCGTCTCGACCCGGCTGATCATGTGCTTCCTGCGCGACGAGTCGGCCGAATCGGCGATGGCGACCCTGGAGTCCGCGAAGCCGTATCTGCACCGGATCACGGGCGTCGGCCTGGACTCGGCGGAGGTCGGCCATCCGCCGTCGAAGTTCCGCGAGGTGTACGCGGCGGCGGAGTCGCTCGGCCTGCGCAAGGTCGCCCACGCGGGCGAGGAGGGCCCGCCGGCCTACATCCGCGAGGCCCTGGACGTCCTCGGTGTGGAGCGGATCGACCACGGGCTGCGCTGCGTGGAGGACCCGGAGCTGGTGGAGCGGCTCGTACGGGAACGGGTGCCGCTGACGCTCTGTCCGCTGTCGAACGTACGGCTCCGGGCCATCGACGTCCTGGAGGACCACCCGCTGGCCTCGATGCTGGCCGCGGGGCTGATGGCGACCGTCAACTCCGACGACCCGGCGTACTTCGGCGGCTACGTGGGCGACACCTTCGACGCGGTGCGCGGCGCGCTGGGCCTGGACCGCGAGCAGCTGCGGACGCTGGCCCGCAACTCCTTCGAGGCCTCGTTCCTCGACGACGACGAGGACCGCAGGGCGCGATACCTGGCGGAGGTCGAGGCGTACGACTTCGACGCGGTGTAGAGCTCCCCGGCTCTCCTGCCCTGCCTGCCCCCTAGCCGCCCTAGCCGCCCTGGCCTCCGTCGCCGGGGCGGGCCAGGCGGAAGGAGCGCTGGGCTGCGGCGGCGCGGCGGCGGGACGGCACCGGGACGGAGGCGACCTCCTGTTCCGGGGCGCCCATCTGCGGGACCAGGCCGGTGGCCGCCGTCGTCGTGCCCGCGACGACGGCCGCCGGGGCGCCGCCGCGGCGGCGGACCGAGCCCGGGACCAGGGGGCGGCCCGAGGTGTGCAGGGCGACCGCCGTCATCGGCGCCGCGACCAGCAGGAGCAGGGCGCACAGGATCAGGCCCATGCCCGGATACCCCGCCTGCTCGGACAGCACACTGCCGGTGACCGGGCCGCAGGCCACGCCCAGGGAGGACGCCGAGCCGACCAGCACCGCCCAGCGGCCGCGCGGGTCCAGGGAGGCGGCCAGGCCCAGCAGGTACGACAGGACGACCGGGTAGAAGACGTTCCACAGGATCTCGCCGGTCGCGAAGGCCACCAGGCTCTCGGCGCCCGAACTGACCAGCACACAGACGGCGATGACCGCCGTACCCGCCCCGACCGGCACGGCGCGGCCCAGCCGGGAACCGAGCGCCCCGGCCGCCAGGACGCCCGCGAGCCCGGCGCCCAGCGCCACCGCGAAGACCGCTCCGACGGTGACCTCGCCGAGCCCCGCCTGAGTGACGCCGATCCGGCCGCTGACGCCCCACAGGGCGTTCTGCGCCAGGGACCAGAGCAGGATCGCGGCGGCGAGCACGACACCGGAGCGCCGGTGCGGGAGCGGCGCCCGCACCCCGCCGCGGGACGTCCCCGCCCGTGCGGGCGCGCGGTCGGCGGGGTCGGCCGGCCCCGTCAGCCCACCCGTCAGCGGCCAGACCAGCGCAGCCGTCAGCGCGATCGACGCGAAGGGCAGCGCGTGGCCGGCGCCGAGGTGGGGGAGGGTCAGATAGAGCGCGCCCGCCGTCGCCGAGACCGAGAGCAGGCCGAGGGTGGAGGCCCGGTGCGGGTCGGGCTGCGCGGCGATCCCGGCCGCGGCCACCGCCAGGACCGTACCCGAGCCGAGGCCGCCGACGACCGCGCCGCCGATCACCAGCGGGACGCTCGCGGTGAGCGCCGCCGAGCCGTAGCCGGCGCCCATGGCCAGCAGGCCGATTCTCGCCGCCCGGCGCGGGCCGAGCCGTTCCACGCGCGCGGCCAGCGCGAAGCCGGCCGAGGCGGAGGAGAGCAGGAGGACCGAGCCCACGAGCCCCGCCTGGGCGGGGGTGAGTCCGAGCCCGGCCGAGAGCCGGCCGACGACGGTGGGGAGCAGGTACGGGGCGAGATAACCGGCCGTGAACAGGGCGACAAGGGGCCCCAGGGCACGCGGGCGCGACGACATGGGCGTTCCAGGGAACAGGTGAGAAAGGGGTGGAGCGCCCGGTGTTGCACGGGATCGCGGAACATGTGTATCAAGCGACCGGCGGCCCGGAGAAGCCCGGAGAGGGTGGAATCCGCCCATTGCCTTCGTGATCTGGGTCACTATGGGGTTTGGAGCTGGGGGAGCCGGGTAGTGGTGGCTCTTTTTCTGGCTGCGTCACCCCCGTCGCCCGGCCCTCATCGGGCACACTGGGCTGATCCGCACCACGACCGGGGAGCCTGCCGTGACCACAGCAAGGGGAGAGCAGCAACACGACGCCGGGGTCGACCCGTTGGTGTGCCTGCGCGAGCCCACCGACCCCGAGTGCGACGTCTTCCTCACCGGCACGGTCTTCCTCGACATCATCTTCACCGGCCTCGACAGCGCCCCCGTGCGCGGCACCGAATCCTGGGCCAGGGGCATGGGTTCCAGCCCCGGCGGCGTCGCCAACATGGCCACCGCCCTCGCCCGCCTCGGCCTGCGCACCTCGCTCGCCGCCGCCTTCGGCGACGACCACTACGGCGAGTACTGCTGGGACGCCCTGGAGCAGGGCGAGGGCATCGACCTCTCGCTCTCCCGGACGGTGCCCGGCTGGCACTCGCCGGTCACCGTCTCCATGGCGTACGAGGGCGAACGCACGATGGTCTCGCACGGCCACGAGGCCCCGCCCCTGGACGGCGCCCTGCCGGCCTACCCGCCGCACGCGCGCGCCGCCGTCGCCTCCCTGGTGCCCGGCCGCGCCGAGGAGTGGGTCGCCCAGGCCGCCCGGGGCGGCGCCAAGGTCTTCGCCGACGTCGGCTGGGACGAGACCGGCGGCTGGGACCTGGCCGGCCTCACCGACCTGGAGCACTGCGAGGCGTTCCTGCCCAACGCCCAGGAGGCGATGCGCTACACCCGCACCGACACCCCGAAGGCCGCCGCCCACGCGCTCGCCGACCGGGTCCGTTACGCGGTGGTCACCCTCGGTGCGGAAGGCGCCTACGCGGTCGACGGCGCCACCGGTGAGACCGCGGAGGTCCCGGCCATCCAGGTCTCCGCCCTCGACCCGACCGGCGCCGGTGACGTCTTCGTCGCCGGCTTCGTCACCGGAACGCTCGCCGGCTGGCCGCTCGCCGACCGGCTCGCCTTCGCCGGTCTGACCGCGGCGCTGTCGGTGCAGGAGTTCGGCGGCTCGCTCTCCGCTCCCGGCTGGGGCGAGGTCGCCGCCTGGTGGCAGCACGTCCAGGGGCACGTCTGCCAGGACCCGGCGGCGCTGCGCGGCCGCTACGCCTTCCTGGAGCGCCTGCTCCCGGCCGCGACCCGCCCGTGGCCCCTGCGCCGGGCGGTCCCCACGATCGGCTTCCGCCGTTCGGCCTGAGCCGCAGCCCGGCCGGAGCCGCCGCCCGGCCCGAGCCGTCTGCCCGCCTTCCCGTACCCCGTCCCGGTAAAAGGCTTCGGCCTTGTCAGTGACAAGTCGTAGGCTTGGTACCCAGAGGTTGTCGAGCAGCGAGAACCCTGCAACGGGAGGTATGTGCAGGCCACAGTGCCGGCCCATGACTCAGACACCCACAGCCCGCAATGGCGCGCCGGGCGAGGTCCGCGCCCACTTCACCGTCCCCGCGAAGCATCCGATGGTGACCGTTCTCGGCTCCGGCGACGCCCTCCTGCGCGTGATCGAGAAGGCGTTCCCGAAGACCGACATCCATGTCCGGGGCAACCAGGTCAGCGCGGTGGGAGACGCGGCGGAAGTCGCGCTGATCCAGCGCCTGTTCGACGAGATGATGCTGGTGCTCCGCACCGGACAGCCGATGACGGAGGACGCAGTGGAACGCTCGATCGCCATGCTCAGGGCGAGCGAGAACGGCAAGGCGGAGGCGGGTCAGGAGACCCCGGCCGAGGTGCTCACCCAGAACATCCTCTCCAGCCGCGGTCGGACCATTCGCCCCAAGACCCTCAACCAGAAGCGGTACGTCGACGCGATCGACAAGCACACGGTCGTCTTCGGCATCGGCCCCGCCGGTACCGGCAAGACGTACCTGGCCATGGCCAAGGCGGTCCAGGCCCTGCAGTCCAAGCAGGTCACCCGGATCATCCTCACCCGGCCGGCCGTCGAGGCGGGCGAGCGGCTCGGCTTCCTGCCCGGCACGCTCTACGAGAAGATCGACCCCTACCTGCGGCCGCTCTACGACGCGCTGCACGACATGCTCGACCCCGACTCGATCCCCAAGCTGATGGCCTCGGGCACGATCGAGGTCGCGCCGCTGGCGTACATGCGGGGCCGCGCGCAGCCCGTCTTCACGAACGTGCTGACGCCGGATGGCTGGCGTCCGATCGGCGACCTGGAGGTCGGTGACCTCGTCGTCGGCTCGAACGGCGAACCGACCCCGGTCCTCGGCGTCTATCCGCAGGGCGAGAAGGACGTCTACCGGGTCTCCGCACAGGACGGTTCCTGGACCCTGTGTTGTGGCGAGCACCTGTGGACGGTCCGTACGGCGTCGGACAAGCGTCGCGACAAGCCGTGGCGGGTCCTGGAGACCCAGGAGATGATCGGCAACCTGCGGGCGGCGCACGCCCGCCGTTACGAGCTGCCGCTGCTCACCGCGCCTGTGGCTCTGCCCGAGCGTGAGGTCCCGATGGACCCCTACGCACTCGGGCTGCTGCTCGGTGACGGCTGCCTGACGGGCTCCACCACGCCGTCGTTCTCCACCGAGGACACCGAACGCGCGGATGCGCTGGAAGCGGCTCTGCCGGGCGTGGCGGTGCGCGCGAAGGGCGGCCCGGACTACATCCTGAATCGGGTCACGTCGCCGGGCGACGTCATCACCCTCGAGAACCCCGTCACCAGGGTGCTCAGGACGCTCGGCCTGGTCGGTACCCGGTCGCACAGCAAGTTCGTGCCGGACGACTACCTGTTCAACTCGGCAGAGGTCCGGCTGGCCCTGCTTCAGGGGCTCCTCGACTCCGACGGCGGCCCGGTCACCCAGGCCGACCGCACCTGCCGGATTCAGTACACGACCGCCTCCATCGTGCTGCGTGACGACGTCATCGCCCTCGTGCAGTCGCTGGGCGGTGTCGCGTCCACCCGCCGCAGGGCTGCGGAAGGCCGGGTGCCGGGGAGGGCCAAGGGACGCCCGGTCGAGCACCGGTACGACGCCCACATCGTCGACATCCGGCTCCCGGAGGGCATCGAGCCCTTCCGCCTCGCCCGCAAGCGCGACAAGTACCACGCGGCGGGCGGCGGTGGCCGGCCGATGCGGTTCATCGACTCCATCGAGCCGGCGGGACGTGAGGAGACGGTCTGCATCCAGGTGGCGGCGGAGGACTCGCTGTACGTCACGCAGGACTATCTGCTGACGCACAACACGCTCAACGACGCGTTCATCATCCTCGACGAGGCGCAGAACACCAGCCCGGAGCAGATGAAGATGTTCCTGACGAGGCTCGGCTTCGACTCGAAGATCGTCATCACCGGTGACATCACCCAGGTCGACCTCCCCGGTGGCACCAAGAGCGGCCTGCGCCAGGTCCAGGACATCCTGGAAGGCGTGGACGACGTGCACTTCTCGCGCCTCACGTCGCACGATGTCGTACGGCACAAGCTCGTCGGCCGTATCGTCGACGCGTACGAGCAGTACGACAGCCGCAACGGGAAGTAGTAACAGAGCACCATGTCGATCGACGTCAACAACGAGTCCGGAACCGAGGTCGACGAGCAGGCGATCCTCGACATCGCCCGCTACGCCCTCGCGCGGATGCGCATCCACCCGCTCTCCGAGCTCTCCGTGATCGTCGTGGACGAGGAGGCGATGGAGCAGCTCCACATGCAGTGGATGGACCTGCCGGGCCCGACGGACGTCATGTCCTTCCCGATGGACGAGCTCCGTCCGCCGTCGAAGGACGACGAGGAGCCGCCGCAGGGGCTCCTCGGCGACATCGTGCTCTGCCCCGAGGTCGCCACCCAGCAGGGCAAGGACGCGCCGACGCAGCACTCCATGGACGAGGAGCTCCAGCTCCTCACCGTCCACGGAGTGCTGCACCTGCTCGGCTACGACCACGAGGAGCCGGACGAGAAGGCGGAGATGTTCGGTCTCCAGGCCGCCATCGTCGACGGCTGGCGCGCGGAGAAGGGCCTGACCGGCCCGTCCCCGGCGCCGACCGTCTCCTGAGCCGCAGTCGAAACCGGATCCGATGAACGCATCGCTGATCTTCGGCGCGGTCGCCCTCGTCGTCGTCGCCTGGCTCGCCGCCTGCGCCGAGGCCGGTCTCGCCCGCGTCTCCAGCTTCCGCGCCGCCGAGGCCGTACGGTCCGGGCGGCGCGGTGCCGAGAAGCTCACCGAGGTCGCCTCCGACCCCACCCGCTACCTCAACGTGGCGCTCCTCGTGCGCGTCTCCTGCGAGATGGCGGCCGGGGTTCTCGTCACCTACGCGTGCCTGGAGGAGTTCCCCCAGACCTGGGAGGCGCTGCTCGTCGCCATCGCGGTGATGGTCCTGGTGAGTTACGTCGCCGTCGGCGTCTCGCCGCGCACCATCGGCCGCCAGCACCCGCTGAACACGGCCACCGCCGCCGCGTACGTCCTGCTGCCGCTGGCCCGGATCATGGGCCCGATCCCGCAGCTGCTCATCCTCATCGGCAACGCGCTCACCCCCGGCAAGGGCTTCCGCAAGGGCCCCTTCGCCTCCGAGGCCGAGCTGCGGGCGATGGTGGACCTCGCCGAGCAGGAGTCGCTGATCGAGGACGACGAGCGCCGGATGGTGCACTCCGTCTTCGAGCTCGGCGACACGCTCGTACGTGAGGTGATGGTGCCCCGCACCGACCTGATCTGCATCGAGCGGTACAAGACGATCCGTCAGGCCCTCACCCTCGCGCTGCGCTCCGGCTTCTCGCGGATCCCGGTCACCGGCGAGAACGAGGACGACATCGTCGGCATCGTGTATCTGAAGGACCTGGTCCGCAAGACGCACATCAACCGCGACGCGGAGGCGGACCTGGTGTCGACGGCGATGCGGCCGGCCGCGTTCGTGCCGGACACCAAGAACGCGGGCGACCTGCTGCGGGAGATGCAGCAGGAGCGCAACCACGTCGCCGTCGTCATCGACGAGTACGGCGGAACGGCCGGGATCGTCACCATCGAGGACATCCTGGAGGAGATCGTCGGTGAGATCACCGACGAGTACGACCGCGAACTCCCCCCGGTCCAGGAGCTGGGCGACGACCGCTACCGGGTCACCGCCCGCCTCGACATCGGCGACCTCGGCGAGCTGTACGGCTTCGGTCCCGACGAGTACGACGACGAGGACGTGGAGACGGTCGGCGGGCTGCTCGCCAAGGCGCTCGGCCGGGTGCCCATCGCCGGGGCGAAGGCGGCCGTGCGGCTGCCGGACGGGCGCTCGCTCCGGCTCACCGCCGAGTCCCCCGCGGGTCGGCGGAACAAGATCGTCACGGTGCTCGTCGAACCGGAGGAGAGGCCGGCATGACCCCCGACCAGGTGCGCGCGTTCTGTCTGGGCTTCAACGACGCGACGGAGGAGTTCCCGTTCGGACCGGAGGCCTCCGTCTTCAAGGTCGCGGGGAAGATGTTCGCCCTCTCGGCGCTGGACGCCGAGCCGCTGAGGATCAACCTCAAGTGCGAGCCCGAGGAGGCGGTACGGCTCCGCGAGGAGCACCCGGCCGTCGCCCCCGGCTACCACATGAACAAGCGCCACTGGAACACGGTGACGGTCGGCGGGCTCCCGGACCGGATGGTCCGGGAGCTCATCGAGGACTCCTACGACCTGGTCGTCGCCGGCCTCCCCAAGGCGGTACGGCTCCGCCTCGACCGCCCCTAGGACGACCGGCACCGGCCATGACCGGCCCGGTCACGACGGGCGCCCAGGACGACTGGCACCGGCGATGACCGGCCCGGTCACGACGGGCGCCTAGGCGCGCCTGCGCAGGCCGATCGCCAGGAGCAGGGCCGTGGCCAGCACGATCGCCGCGTCCACCGCCAGGACCGTGCGGACACCGCCGTACAGGTCCCCGCCCGTCGTCGCGAGGACGCCGAGCAGCGGGATGCCGACGGTGATACCGACCTGCTGGGTCGTCGTCACCAGGCCGGTGGCCAGCCCCTGCTCCTCGTCCGGGACACCGGAGGTGACGGTCACTCCGTACGAGATGATCGCGCCCAGGTGGCAGATGGACGCCAGGGAGACCGCGACCCCGGCGAGGACCGCGCCCGAGTGGGCGCCGATCCCGAGCAGCGCCGCCACGAACACCCCCTGCCCGGCGAGGGAGAGCACCAGGGTGCGGCGGGCGCCGATCCGGCCGATCACCTTCGGGGCGACGGATCCGGCGAAGACCGACACGACGCCCTGCACACCGAAGACCAGGCCGGTGGCGAAGGCCGACAGGCCCAGCGTCTGCTGGAGGTACAGGGTCAGCACGAAGATGACCGTCGACATCATCGAGAAGGTGACGAGTCCGCCCAGGTTGCCGAAGGCGATCGTCCGCCGCCGCAGCATCGGCAGCGACACCAACGGGGCCTCGTGCCGGGACTCCACGACCACGAAGGCGATCAGCAGCGCCACCCCGGCGACCAGGGTGACGAGCACGTCCGCGCCGCCGAAGCCGCGCTCGGCCGCCGTCGTGAGAGCGTAGATCAGGGCGAGCAGTCCGCCCGTGACGGTCACCGCACCCGGCACGTCGAGGCGGGGCCGCTCGGGCGTACGGGACTCGGGCAGCAGGCCCGGCGCCAGCGGGATCACGACCAGGCTGAACAGTGAGAGCAGCCCCATCGTGGAGCGCCAGCCCAGCGTGTCGGTCATGACACCGCCGAGGACCATCCCGGTCGTGAACCCGAGCGAGAGCAGGGTGCCGGAGATGCCGAGCGCCCGGTCGCGCTGCGGCCCCTCGGGGAAGGTGGTGGTCAGCAGGGACATCCCGGTCGGCACGATCGCCGCCGCGCCGACGCCCTGCAGGGCCCGCGCCGCGAGGAAGGACGCCGGGTCCCAGGCGAAGGTCGCGAGGACGGAGGCCGCGCCGAAGAGCGCGAGGCCGGCGAGGAAGAGCTTCTTGCGCCCGTACAGGTCGCCCAGCCGGCCCGACAGCAGCAGGAAGCCGCCGGAGGGGAGGGCGAAGGCCGTGACCGCCCATTGCAGCCCGGACCGGCCGAGCCCGAGGTCCGCGCCGAGCACCGGCAGCGCCACGTTCAGGACGGAGAAGTCGAGCGCCACCATGAACTGGGCCGCGCACAGCACGAAGAGGATGAGACGGGAACGGGGGGTCAGGGACGGGGGAGCGGGGGTGGGAGTGGTCAGGGTTGCCATGGCCACCACCCTCGGTGCGGGGGAACAACCGTGGGGAGCGGGAACTTATCCTGTTGGTCGCACCACCAGGCATCCAGGGGGAGGAAGCACGTGGCCGCCGCGGTCGAGAGCGTCGAGGGCAAGGCACACCGACTGGCCGAGCTGCGCCAGTTCCTGATGAGCCGTCGGGCCAGGGTCAGCCCGTCCGAGGCGGGGCTCCCGGACGGCGGCGCCCGCCGCAGGACCCCCGGCCTGCGCCGCGAGGAGGTCGCCGTCCTCGCGGGTGTGGGCGTGTCCTGGTACCAATGGCTGGAGCAGGGCCGTGACATCACCGTCTCCCCCCAGGTCCTCGACTCGGTCGCCCGGGTACTGCGGCTCAGCCCGGCCGAGCGGCGCCATCTGTACGTCCTGGCCGCGCTCAACCCGCCCGCGCCGGAAGTCGATCCGGCGGCGCGGGACATGTGCGCGGGGCTGCGGCGGCTGATCGAGGCGTGGATGCCGTTCCCGGCGCACATCATGGACGCCTACTGGAACACGATCATGTACAACGACGCCGCGTCGATCGTCCTGGGGATGCGGCCCGAGATCTCCCAGAACTGCCTCGTCTCGTTCTTCACCGACCCCCTCTACCGCTCCCGGGCGGACGACTGGGAGGAACTCGCGCCGCAGGTCGTCGCGCAGTTCCGGGCCGCGTGTTCGGACCGCCCGGAGGACGAGGGCTTCCGCGCGGTGGTGGCGGAGGTGAAGGAGGCGAGCCGGGAGTTCGCCGAGCTGTGGGAGCGGCGGGACGTCATGCCGGGCGGCCAGATCCGCAAGGAGCTGGAGCACCCCGTGGTCGGCACGCTCGCCCTCGAATCGACCCAACTGCGGGTGCCGGCCCGGCCCGACCTCGCGATCGTGCTGCACACCCCGTTGCCGGCGGCGGACACGGCGGCGAAGCTGGAATGGCTGGTCTCCCCCGAGGGCCGCCGGGGAGCGATGTTCCCGCTGGCCGGCTGAGCAAGGTCGTTCCCGCGCACAGGAATGTCACAGGCGCCGTATATTCTCCACGCCGTCCGGACGCCGTGAAGGCGTACGGCACGTTCCGCTCACCCTCGCACGCCCAAGGGGCACTTCACCATGCGCACTCGCATTCGCCACGGCCTGGCCGCGGCCCTCGCCGTCTCCGCTCTCTCCCTGACCGCCGCCTGCGGTGGCGGCGATGCCAAGGACGACACGAAGAAGGGCGCCGACAAGCCGGCCGCCGGGCAGACCACGTCCGCCGCCCCGGCTGCCGCCACGCCCCTGACGGCCGCCCAGATGCAGGCCGCGACGCTGACTCTCAAGGACCTGCCCGCCGGCTGGAAGAACGGCTCGGCCGACCCCGACCAGATCCAGCCGAAGGCGGACAAGGCGGAGTGCCAGCCGCTCGCCGGTTTCATGGCCGACACGATCGCCGGGGCGACGATGGGCCCGTCCGGCAGCTTCGAGCGCGTCAGCGACACGACCGGGATCGACAGCCAGGTCTTCACCTTCCCGGCCGCCGGTGCCACGGACTTCGTCAAGGCGCTCGGCACCTCGCTGGACACTTGCAAGGGGTTCGCCGCCGATCTCCAGGGCATGAAGATGACCGTCACGGCCGAGAAGATCACCGGCCCGAAGGCCGGCGAGGAGTCGCACGCCTTCCGGCTGAAGATGAAGCTGGCGGACGTCGCCATGACCGTCGAGTCGAACATGCTCGTCGTGCGGCAGGGCACCGGCGTGGCCCGCATCTCCCACGTGCCGCCGAACGCGTCCGGTCACAAGGACTTCGACACCCTCGCCAAGCTCGCCGCCGACAAGTTCGTCAAGGGCGCGCAGAGCTGACCCCCCGCCCCGACCTATGCTCGGGGCATGACACTCAAGCCCGACCACGGCGACCTCGGCGCCGAGGACCTCAAGATCATCACGCTGGCGCGCAGCGCCCGCGCCCGCAACGGTGTGCCCGAGGGCGCGGCGGTGCGTGACGAGACCGGCCGGACCTATGTGGCCGGGACCGTGGACCTGGAGTCGCTCAAGCTGAGCGCGCTCCAGACCGCAGTCGCGATGGCCGTGGCCAGCGGCGCCCAGTCGCTGGAGGCCGCGGCCGTCGTCTCGACCGCCGACGTCGCCTCGGAGGCGGACCGCGCGGCGGTACGGGATCTCGGCGGCCCCGAGACCCCGGTGCTGCTCGCCGGGCCCGACGGACAGCTGCGTGCGGCGGTCACCGCGGGCTGAGGTCCACCGAAGAACCCGAAGAGGGCCCGGCACTCCCGCCGGGCCCTCTTTGCGCGCTTGTGAAGGATCAACGGACCTTCTCTTGTCTTCCCCGGCCCGTTGCGCGTCAATGAACAGCGGCCCGTCCGACGGGCCGTCAGATTCACGATTCACGCCTTCACGCAGCGTCCGCACCCCTGCGTGCCTCATCGGAAGGGGTACGACCTCATGAGAGGCAGCTACTTAGGAATCGGTGCGGTTCTCGCGGGAGCTCTCGCGGTGACCGGACTCGCCTTCGCCCCGGCGGCCGGCGCCGTGACGCCGGGCACCGCCACGGCCACGTACGACTGCGGGATGTGGGGTGGCGGGCTCGCCACGCTCAAGGCCACGCAGAGCGGCACGGCCGCGACGATCACGCTCACCTCCGCCGTCAAGACGCCGATCGCGGTCGGTGCCGACCAGATCAACGCCAAGCTGACGATGGCCAGGGCCGGCGGTGGCACCCGCGTGTTCAGCGGCAAGAAGAACCCCGCCCTGGCGGCCAACCAGGCCGTCACCATCGGCCCGCTCAGCGGCACCGTGGCCGTCGGCGACAGTCTCAACTCGTACTTCGCCGGCACCGCGCTCACCATGACGATCTTCGGGACGACCGTGAACTGCGACGCGCTCACCTCGCAGTCCCCCGGCCCGTTCGTCTTCTAGCGGGACCCGCACCCCTCACCGGCGTCGCCGCGGGCGGCGCCGGTACCTGTGCTGGCCGGGCAGCCGACCGGGCAGCCGACCGCGCAGTCGCCGCGCTGCCGTCCACGCCGCTGACCAGGTAAAACTACGAGCGGACCGCCGATCTTGACAGTATCTGATGGGTCATCAGTCGGTGCATTTCGATTCCATTGACTTCTCCTCGCGGGCGGCCGTCAATGGCGCCCTCTCATCCCTCAGGAGGGGGCACACATGGCACTGAGAACCCCGGCGCGGAGACGGCGCTGGACCGCCGCCCTCGGCGCCACCGCTCTCGCGGTCGCCGCAGGCGGCGCGCTGGCCGTCCCGGCCGGCGCCCTGGCGACCACGTCCCAGGCGGTGGACTTCCCCACCCACTGCGTCCCGCCGCCCATCGCCGGCATCCCGCCCATCGATGGCACCACGACCGCCGAGATCACCGTGGACAAGCCCACGCCCAAGGTCGGCGACACCGTCACCGTCACCTACAAGGTCACCAAGCCCGCCGCGTCCAACCCGGTCGACCTCGCCCTCCCGGCCGACATCATGACCCCGAGCGGAAAGGTCGTCCTCGGCGGCGCCCAGACCGGCGCGGTCACCGTCACCGGGCCCAAGAAGAACGACCCCGTCCCCGGCAAGGGCGCCTTCCCGCCGTTCTCGATGACCGGCACGTTCACGGTCACCGCGCCCGGCTCGATCACGCTCTCGCCCGGCGACTACAACATCCACACCAGCTACCTGATGGAGCTGGACACCCCCTGCACGGTCACCGACCCGCCCGCCCCCGTCTCCGAGACGATCACGGCGAGCACCCGGCCGGGCGCCAACGAACGGAACATCCAGCTCGGCGCGGCCTCCGGCGCACCGGGCGTCCGCACCACCGTGACCGGCGCGAAGTTCACCCCGCTCATTGAGGTCACCGTCGTCGGACGCGCCGGAGCCGCGGAGACCGCCGACCGGATGACCGTCACCACCGACAGCGAGGGCGGGTTCGCCGCACGCCTGAGGGTCGACGACCGGGCGACCACCGGGATCGTCGCGTACGAGGGAGCGGCCTGGGACCCGGAGAAGGGTGCCGGACCGGCCGCGTACACCGTCGTCGACGACACCCCGCAGCCGCCGGACAGCCAGAAGCTCCACACGGCCGTCACGGCGGGCGAACTGTCCATGACCCAGGCCGGTGACTCGGTCCAGCTCTCGTCCGTCGACTTCGGTCAGGGCGGCGCGGCGACCGGCGATCTGCGGACGGTGACGGTCAAGGACTTCCGCGGCGGGCCCGCGGGCTGGTCGCTGACCGGCAAGGTCACCGACTTCACCGGCCCCGGCGGCGCCATCGGAGCCGGACAGCTCAGCTGGACCCCTGCCTGCACCACCAAGGCCGGCAGCCCCAGCACCTGTGTCCCCGGCTCGGCAGGAACGGTCGGCGGCGACGGGGCGACCCTCGCCTCGGCACCGAACGGCACGCTCACGGGCGGCGAGTTCACGGTCGACGCCAAGGTTTCCCTGAACGTCCCGGCGTTCACCGCGCCCGGCGCCTACGCGGGAGTCCTCACGCTCACGCTCAGCTGACGGAAGACAGCCCCCAGCGGGCCGGGCGCGCACCCGGTCGGCCCGCCTGCGACCCCGGGAGTTCCGCACCGTGCGCAAGCTGTACGTACTCCTCCTCGCCGCGGCCCTGCTCCTCCTCGGCGCCCCCGCCCCCGCCCACGCCGCCGACAACGGCGAGTGGGCCGTCCACCCGGCCGCCTCTCGGCTCGGCAGCCGGCCCTACTTCTACCTCTCCGCCGATCCCGGCACGACGCTGACCGACCGGGTCACCGTGACCAACAGGACCGGCTCCCCGCTCACCTTCCGCCTCTACGGCGCCGACGCCTACAACACCGAGCGGGACGGCGGCTTCGCCGTCCGCACCCAGCAGGAGAAGCAGACCGGCGCCGGCGCCTGGATCACCCCCGAACGCACCCGTGTCACCGTCCCCGCCCGCTCCTCCGTCACCGTCCCGTGGACGCTCACCGTGCCCGCCGACGCCGAGCCCGGCGACCATCCCGGCGCCGTCGTCGCCCTCGACGAGCGCGTTCAGGCCGGAGGCGAGGGCCCCGTCGCGGTGG
The DNA here is from genome assembly GCF_018614205.1 of Streptomyces sp. ISL-36. Classification (GTDB taxonomy): domain Bacteria; phylum Actinomycetota; class Actinomycetes; order Streptomycetales; family Streptomycetaceae; genus Streptomyces. Next base: position 147,120 of record NZ_JAGGOS010000015.1, read on the forward strand.
GCGTACGGCGCGCCGTCGCGGCCAGGGTCTACCTCCGGGTGAACGGCCCGACGGTGCCCGCCCTCGCCGTCGAGGACATCACCCTCCACCAGGACCGACCGCTCGTCCCCGGCGCCGGCACGAGCACCGCCCTCATCTCGTACACCCTGCACAACCGCGGCAACGTCACCCTCGATCCGAAGGTCGCCCTCCGCGCCGAGGGCCTCTTCGGCCGCACCCTCCTCGCCCGCGATCTGGCGAGGGTCCCCGCCGAGCTGCTGCCCCGCCAGAAGATCCGGCTCACCGAGCGGTGGACGGGATCGCCGCAGTTCGACTGGGGTGACGTGACCCTCACGGCGACGGCGAGGGACGTACGGGAGTCGGCGCGGGTGTCCTTCGTCGCACTGCCCTGGCCCGCCGCCGCGGCGGTGCTCGCGGGGGCGGCGGTGGCGCTCGTCGGGCTCCGGGTGAGGCGCCGTCGGGACTTGAGTACGTGAGGCGGCCCGGCATCGGGGACAATGGCCCCCATGAGCGCTCGTAACCAAGATTCCGAAGCCGTCCACCGGGCCGGCTTCGCCTGCTTCGTCGGCCGCCCCAACGCGGGCAAGTCCACCCTCACGAACGCTCTGGTCGGCCAGAAGGTGGCGATCACCTCCAACCGGCCCCAGACCACCCGGCACACCGTCCGCGGCATCGTGCACCGCCCGGACGCCCAGCTGATCCTGGTCGACACGCCGGGCCTCCACAAGCCGCGCACGCTCCTCGGCGAGCGCCTCAACGACGTCGTGCGGACGACGTGGGCCGAGGTCGACGTGATCGGCTTCTGCCTGCCCGCCGACCAGAAGCTCGGCCCCGGCGACCGCTTCATCGCCAAGGAGCTCGCCGGGATCAAGAAGACCCCGAAGGTCGCGATCGTCACCAAGACCGACCTGGTCGACTCCAAGACCCTCGCCGAGCAGCTCATCGCCATCGACCAGCTCGGCAAGGAGCTCGGCTTCGAGTGGCAGGAGATCGTCCCGGTCTCCGCCGTCGGCGACAAGCAGGTGCAGCTCGTCGCGGACCTGCTGATCCCGCTCCTGCCGGAGTCCCCGCCGCTCTACCCGGAGGGCGACCTCACCGACGAGCCGGAGCAGGTGATGGTCGCGGAGCTGATCCGCGAGGCCGCACTGGAGGGCGTACGGGACGAGCTGCCGCACTCGATCGCGGTGGTGGTCGAGGAGATGATCCCGCGCGAGAACCGCCCGGCGGACAAGCCGCTGCTCGACATCCACGCGAACGTCTACATCGAGCGCCCCAGCCAGAAGGGGATCATCATCGGCCCGAAGGGCAGCCGCCTGAAGGAGGTCGGGATGAAGTCCCGCAAGCACATCGAGGCGCTGCTCGGGACCCCGGTCTTCCTCGACCTGCACGTGAAGGTCGCGAAGGACTGGCAGCGGGACCCCAAGCAGCTGCGGAAGCTCGGCTTCTAGCCCCCCGGCAGGGCGCCCGGGGTGGTCCCCTAGGCGCCCTCCTTCAGGACCTTCCTGATCAGGGCCCGCTGCACCCGCGTCAGCCGGGGGTCCGCGCAGCGGACCGTCTCGCCGTCGATCGTGATCTCGTACGAGAAGCCGTCCGGCACCCCCGGGCCGTCGTCCTCGCCGTCTCTGAGGACCGCGACGGCCAGGGTGTGCCATTCCACCGCGTCCGCCTGGTCCGAGGTGTCCACCTCGGCCGACCGTTCGATGCCCGCGAAGCCGCCGGTGCGCCGCACTCGAATACGCATGAGTTCTGTCTATCAGTCCGTCGGCACGCCCACGGCCGACCAGGCCTTCAGCACGGCCTGGATCTCCGCCCCGTCGCCGTACCGCGCCTTCGCCGCCGCGACCGTGGCCTTCGCGAACTCGTCGAAGCGGGTCCCGGGGGTGAGCGCCCCACCGGTCATCACGTCGTACCAGATCTGCCCCGGCCGCTCCCAGGCGTTGCCGCCCAGCTCGGTCGCCGCCAGGTAGAAGGCGTGATTGGGGATGCCGGAATTGATGTGCACGCCGCCGTTGTCCTGGCTGGTGCGGACGTAGTCGTCCATGTGGCCCGGCTGCGGGTCCTTGCCCAGGACGTCGTCGTCGTACGCCGTGCCCGGAGCCTTCATCGAGCGCAGCGCGGTCCCCTGGACGTTCGGGTGGAACAGACCCTCGCCGATCAGCCAGTCGGCGTCCGCGGCGCTCTGGCCCAGCGCGTACTGCTTCACCAGCGAGCCGAAGACGTCCGAGACCGACTCGTTCAGGGCGCCGGACTGGCTGAAGTACTCCAGATCGGCCGTGTGCTGCGTGAAGCCGTGGGTCAGCTCGTGCCCGATGACGTCCACGGGGAGGGTGAAGTCGAGGAAGATCTCGTCGTCCCCGTCCCCGAACACCATCTGCTCCCCGTTCCAGAAGGCGTTGCCGTAGTTCTCGTCGTAGTGGACCGTCGCCAGGAGGGGCAGGCCGGCGCCGTCGATCGAGTTGCGGCCGAAGGCGTTCAGGAAGAGGTCGAAGGTGGCTCCGAGCCCGGCGTAGGCGCGGTTGACGGTGGCGTCGCCGGTCGCCTCGTCGCCCTCGCCGCGGACCTCGACGCCCGGCAGCTCCGTCCGGCGCTGCGCGTCGTACACCGTGCGCAGCGGGCGGGCCGGGTCCGCGGGCGCCGGGGTCGTGGCGGAGGCCGTCGGCGGGAGCGCGCGGGCCGTCCGGGCCGCGGCGTCCGCGACCAGGGTGCGACGGGCCACCGCCGCGATCGCCGGGTTCCCGGACCGGGCGAGGTGCTCCAGCAGGTGTGGCGGCACGATCGAGCAGAAGACGGGACGGGAGGCACGACGGTGCATGGGGGAGGTCATGCCGGAAAATGTGGCACTCCGTGACCCCGCTGTCACGGGATGAGGCAAGGATTGGCGAAATGGGATGATGGTCACGCTTTGGGCTTGACGCGCCGACCGTCCCGCATACTGGAACAGGACGTCCGTCTCCGGCGTCCCTGAGCTAGGCTGCGGCACATCATGCGTTTCGGGCTGCTTCTCCTTAGCTGCCGCGGTGAGGGCTTGTAGTCGTAGGCCGACCCCCTCCCCGCGGGACCTGGTGTTGCGTTCCTGTCGGCCTCCCCCGAGCTCTTCGAGCAGGGGGGACCCCCACTCCCGCTGGACCCGAGGAGCCCTACGCAATGTCTCAGCCCGTTGGCCGCCCGACGCCCGTCACCAACGCCACCCAGATGCAGAAGCCGTCCGGGATGCCGATCCACAAGTACGGCCGGTACGAGGCCGTGCACATCCCCGATCGCACCTGGCCCGAGCAGCGCATCACCAAGGCTCCCCGCTGGCTCTCCACGGACCTGCGCGACGGCAACCAGGCCCTGATCGACCCGATGTCCCCGGCCCGCAAGCGCGAGATGTTCGACCTGCTGGTGCGGATGGGCTACAAGGAGATCGAGGTCGGCTTCCCGTCCTCCGGCGAGACCGACTTCGCCTTCGTGCGCTCCATCATCGAAGAGGGCGCGATCCCGGACGACGTCACCATCTCCGTACTGACCCAGGCCCGCGAGGACCTGATCGAGCGGACCGTGGAGTCCCTGGTCGGCGCCAAGCGCGCCACCGTCCACCTGTACAACGCCACCGCGCCCACCTTCCGCCGGGTCGTCTTCCGCGGCTCGAAGGAGCAGATCAAGCAGATCGCCGTCGACGGCACGCGGCTGGTCATGGAGTACGCCGACAAGCTGCTGGGCGACGAGACGATCTTCGGCTACCAGTACAGCCCGGAGATCTTCACCGACACCGAGCTGGACTTCGCCCTGGAGGTCTGCGAGGCGGTCTGTGACGTCTGGCAGCCCGAGGAGGGCCGCGAGATCATCCTGAACCTGCCCGCCACCGTGGAGCGTTCGACGCCGTCCACGCACGCGGACCGGTTCGAGTGGATGTCCCGGAACCTGACCCGCCGCCCGTACATCTGCCTCTCCGTCCACCCGCACAACGACCGCGGTACGGCGGTGGCGGCGGCCGAGCTGGCGATCATGGCCGGTGCCGACCGTATCGAGGGCTGCCTGTTCGGCCAGGGTGAGCGCACCGGCAACGTCGACCTGGTGACGCTGGGCATGAACCTGTTCTCGCAGGGCGTGGACCCGCAGATCGACTTCTCGCAGATCGACGAGATCCGCCGTACGTCCGAGTACTGCAACCAGATGGAGGTCCACCCGCGCCACCCCTACGCGGGCGACCTGGTCTACACCGCCTTCTCCGGCTCCCACCAGGACGCCATCAAGAAGGGCTTCGACGCGATGGAGGCCGACGCGGCCGCCGCCGGCAAGACCGTCGACGAGATCGAGTGGGCGGTGCCGTACCTGCCGATCGACCCGAAGGACGTCGGCCGCTCCTACGAGGCCGTCATCCGGGTCAACTCGCAGTCCGGCAAGGGCGGTATCGCGTACGTCCTGAAGAACGACCACAAGCTGGACCTGCCGCGCCGGATGCAGATCGAGTTCTCGAAGATCATCCAGCAGAAGACGGACACCGAGGGCGGCGAGGTCACCCCCGCCGCGATCTGGTCGGTCTTCCAGGACGAGTACCTGCCCAACCCCGACAACGCGTGGGGCCGTATCCAGCTGCGTTCCGGCCAGACCACCTCCGACACCGACGGCACCGACACCCTGACCGTCGAGGCGGTCGTGGACGGCGTCGACACGGTCCTGACCGGTTCCGGCAACGGTCCGATCTCGGCCTTCTTCGCCGCCCTGCAGGCGATCGGTGTGGACGCCCGGCTGCTGGACTACCAGGAGCACACGATGAGCGAGGGCGCCTCCGCGCAGGCCGCCTCGTACATCGAGTGCGCCATCGACGGCAAGGTGCTGTGGGGCATCGGCATCGACGCCAACACCACCCGCGCCTCGCTGAAGGCGGTCATCTCGGCCGTCAACCGCGCCGCGCGCTGACCCTCGTACGGGCATCCGCGCACGGTCGTCCATGATCCGGGTCACCCTTTCCGGGAACCCGCGCCGAGCGTGGGGGAGATCGTGGATGCAGCGGTTCCGGTCGGTTGCGGATGCCTGGCGTACGCGGTCCACCGCCGCCGTACCTGCCCGTCCTGAGGCGCTGACCGCGTGATTCGGGCCCGGTACGCCTCCCGGAGGCGTACCAGGCCCGTGGCGTGTCTCGGCCAAGTCGTCGCCGATCTGGCGACAAGGTGCTGACGCCACATCACAGATGTGGCTAACATCACGCCCACGTCGGCAAAGTAGCCGGTTCGTCAAGGGAGGTGCGGCGTGCGGTCTGCCCGGGAGTCGCGTAGTCGGAAAATGGGCGTCTGCGGCATTCGTACTTCTTGGAACACCGTCGGCGACGGCGAGTTCTTCTGCGAGGAGTGCGGCGGCGACCGCAACTACCGGCGGCGGACGGGGCGGCGGAGGTTCGCCGTCCTGGGCGTGCCGGTACTGCCCCGCGGCCTTGCCGGGCCGGTCATCGAGTGCGCGGCCTGCCACACCCACTTCGGCACCGAGGTCCTCGACCACCCGACGACGAGCCGCTTCTCCGCGATGCTCCGCGACGCCGTGCACACCGTCGCCCTCGCCGTCCTCGCCGCCGGCGGCACCTCGTCCCGTACGGCGGTGGACACCGCGGTCTCGGCGGTCCGCGCCGCTGGGTTCGACGAGTGCACCGGCATCCAGCTGACCGACCTCGTCGAGGCGCTCGCCGCCGACACCGGCCGCTTCCTGCCGGACGTGGGCAGCGGGGGCGCCGCCCTGGCCATCGAACTCCACGAGGCCCTGGAGCCGCTCACCCCGCACCTGGCCGCCTCCGGGCGCGAGTCGATCCTGCTCCAGGCCGCGAGGATCGCCCTCGCCGACGGGGCGTACAGCCCGGCGGAGCGGGACGTGCTGTGCACCGTCGGCAACGCGCTGGCGCTGTGCGCCGACGACACCGCCCGGCTGCTCGCCACCGCGAGGACGCTGCTGTGACCGCTGACCGCTGACCGCTGACCGCTGACCGCTGACCGCTGACCGCGGCCCCCCCGGCCGCTGCCCGTCAGGGCGCGATGTTGTGGTTGAGGCGGAAGGTGTTGTCGGGGTCGTAGCGACGCTTGACCGCCCGCAGACGGTCGTAGTTCTGCCGGTAGTTGGAACGGACCCGGCTCTGGTCGTCGGCGTCCATGAAGTTGACGTAGCCGCCCTCCTGGGTGTGCGGGCGCAGGGCGTCGTCATAGGCCCGCGTCCAGGCGATGTTCCGCTCCGTGTCCGCAGGATCCGTGTAGCTGGCGCCGAACGCGGTGGAGAACGACGCGTCCCGGTAGGCGAACGCGGTGTCCTGCGCGCCGACCCGGTGGCAGGCCCCGTCGATCGGGAAGATCGCCGTTTCGGTCTGGAGCGAGGGGATCGTCTCCCCGAAGGCCATGTGGACGCCGATGGCACCGTCGGACAGCTCGCGGCTGAAGTTGCCCTTCCAGTAGTGGTAGAGACCGGGCGGCAGGTCCTCGTCGAACAGCGTGTTGACGAGGGGGTACGGGATCCGGTCCAGGAACTCGCCCACGACCGGGCCGAGCGAGGCGAGCCGGGCGCGTACCCGCTCGTCGTCCTCGGGGCGGCCGGTGAAGCAGACCACGGCGACGCAGACCGGGCGACCCTGCCAGCGCTCCGGCAGGAACGGGACCTGCGGGCCCAGCGCGGTCACGAAGAGCGTGTTCAGCTCCTCCTCGGCCTCGGCGTTCATGTCGCGCCAGCGCCGTGCCACCTCACCGTCCAGCGGGTAGATCACGACGCCGCCGAGGATGTCCGACACCGGGTGGACCCGGAAGCGGAACGAGGTCACGACCCCGTAGTTCCCGCCTCCGCCGCGCAGCGCCCAGAAGAGATCCGGGTGCCGCTCCGCGTCACAGGTGACCAGGGTCCCCTCGGCGGTCACCACATCGGCCGCCAGAAGGTTGTCGCAGCTCAGGCCGTAGCGGCGGGAGAGGTTGCCCATGCCACCGCCGAGGGTCAGACCGCCGACGCCGGTGGTGGAGATGACACCGCCGGTGGTGGCGAGGCCGAAGGCGTGGGTGGCGTGGTTGAAGTCGCCCCAGGTGCAGCCGCCCTCGGCGCGGGCGGTACGGGCCGCGGGGTCCACCCGCACCCCGCGCATCCGGGACAGGTCGATGACGAGACCGTCGTCGACGGTGCCGTGACCCGCGACGGCGTGGCTGCCGCCACGGACGGCGAGACGCAGTTCGTGCTCGCGGGCGAAGAGGACGGCGGCGATCACGTCACCGGCGTCCACGGCCCGCACGACGACAGCCGGACGGCGGTCGTGCAGCGCGTTGTAGACACGGCGGGCCTCCTCGTACGAAGGATCACCGGGCACGACGACGTCACCACGGACGGCGCCGCGCAGGTTTTCCAGGGACAGTTCGACGCTCAGGGTGCTCATGGTGTGCCTGCGGATCCTCGGAGGGACGGGTCGACCCTCCCGTTGTAGGCCCCGTGGCCCGTCGTACGCATCGCCCGAACCACCCACATCCGCACACGCCCGCCATGGGCGGATCTGCCTACGCCTCCGCCGACGCCTCCGCCGACGCCTCCGCCAGGTCGTGGGCGTAGGCGTAGGCCGTGGCGGCGGTACGGGACGTCACGCCGAGCTTGGCGAAGATGTTGTTCAGATGCCGTGCCACCGTGTGCTCGCTGATCACCAGAGCGTGGGCGATGTCCCGGTTGGTTCCCCCCGCGGCCACCAGCCGCAGTACCTCGGCCTCCCGCCGTGTCAGACCCCCGGGCAGCGTCCGGCGCTGCCCGGACAGCAGCGCCGCGGCCCGCCGCGCGTCGGGCAGCGCGCCGATCCGCTCGAACACGGCCCTGGCGGCCGTGAGCTCCAGCCGGGCGGCCTCGTCGTCACCGGCGGCCCGGTCGGCCGCGGCCAGCAGCATCCGCGTCTGCGCCGCCTCGTACGGGATACGCAGCCTGACCCAGGAGGCCAGTGCCCGGTGCAGCAGGTGCAGGGCAGGCTCGTGCCGGGCCAGCGCGAGAGCGCCGCTCGCCGTGTCCGCCATTGCGCCGAGCAGCACCGCGCCGCGGGCGAGCTCCGTCAGCTCCGCGACCGCCTCGGCCGCCCCGTCCGTGTCACCGACCGCCAGCGCCACCTCCGTCCGCGCGGCGAGCAGCCGGGCCCGGCCGAAGAGGTCGTGGTCCGGATCGTTCCGGCAGGCGAGCGCGAGGTTCAGGCCGTTGACGGCGGCATCGGCCTTGCCCTGGGCCAGCCGCAGCAGGGCGAGACCCGGCTGCGGGTCCCGGCCGAGCTCATGAGCGCGGGTGTACGAGACGGCGGCGGCCGCCAGCCGTCCCTGTCGGCGCCGGATCTCGCCGGCGGCGTAGTGCGCCTCGGCGGCGGCCTCCATGCTGTCGGGCAGCACCTCCGCACACACCCGCGCGGCCTCGGCCTCGGCGAGCGGCCACGCGCCGAGCAGATCGAGCACTTCGACATGGTGGATGCGGCACAGGCCGCGGAAGGGATTGTCGGTGAGCGGGGCGATGGGCCCGGCCGTGCCCGCGTGCCGCGGCCCGACACCCGTCTCGTGGCCGGAGGAGTCGCCGTGCCCGTCCGCGGTCCCGTCGGGCGGGCGGATGTGCCGGGACCAGGGCACCTCGCACCAGGCCATCGCCGTGTCCGTCCACTCCACCGCGCGGCCGAAGTCCCCCATCTCCATGCACTGGGTGAGCGCCAGACAGTAGAGCCAGCCGGTGAACATGCCGCTCAGCTCGCCCGCCGTGACCGCGCACATCGCGTCGTCGAGGAGCGCCAGACCTTCCGCCCTGCGGCCGTCCGCCAGCAGCACCGCCGCGTGGGCCTGGCGGCTGAGGGCGATCAGATCCGGGCTGCCGGAGTGCCGGGCGATCCGGTCCATGCGGCGGGCCGCAGCGAGCGCCGCACCGGGCTCATGCCGTTCCTGCGCCTCCTCCGCGTCCGTCCACGCGAGATAGCACTGCTCGGGGCAGTCGGGGACGTGCTCCAGATGCCGACGGGAGCGGTGCAGCCAGCCCGCGGCGGCGGCGGGCCGGCCCAGGCAGCGGTACTCGAAGTAGAGCCACCAGGCGGCGTGCCCCGCCCCGCGGTGGTTCTCCGCCGCCGCATACCCGGCGAGGGCGCGCAGCCGGGCGTCGAGCGACTCGTCGAGGTGCCCCGCCCACCAGGCGGAGTCGGCGAGGAGGTCGAGGTCCTCGGGGGCGAGAGGGGGCGAGGAGCGGCGGTCGGCCTCGCTCAGCAGGACGTACGCCTCGGCCCAGGACTCCCGGGCCGCCGCGTCCCGCGCCCGCCCGACGACAGGAGCTTCTTCGACGGGGACGGCCATGGCCGCTCACTTCCCTTCGGGCCTTTCCCGGCCCTTTCCAGAATATGAGCGTAGGGGCGGACACACGAGAGGGCCCGGCTCGTGAGGTGTCCTCACGAGCCGGGCCCGTCTCGTGTGTCCCGCTGCTGCTACTGCGAGATGGCTACTTCGGGGTGACGGCGTTGCTGGCCTTCAGCATCTCGTCGTGCTCGACGATCTTCACGCGCTCGCGGCCCTGCGGCTCGCCCAGCGCCTTCTCGGCGGCGTCGAGGGCGTACCAGCCCTCCCACGTCGTGTACGTGACGCCCTTGGACTCCAGGAAGGAGACGACCGCCTCGGCGTCGGGGGTCTCCGGCGTGAGCAGCCTGCCGTTCGCGAAGTCGTCGAGGAGGTTCGCCACGGTCTCGTTGGCGTCGCCCTTGGTGTGGCCGATGAGGCCGACGGGACCGCGCCGGATCCAGCCGGTGACGTACGTCGACGCCAGGTGGTCGCCGCTCTCCTCGATCACCCGGCCGCCCTGGTCCGGGACGGTGCCGGAGACGGTGTCCCAGGGGAGCTTGGGCAGCTCGTCGGAGAGGTAGCCGACGGCCCGGTAGACCGCCTGGACGTCCCAGTCCGTCGTCGTGCCGGTCCCCTTGACGTTGCCCGTGCCGTCGAGCTCGGTGCGCTCGGTGCGCAGACCGACGACCTTGCCGTCCTCGCCGAGGATCTCGACCGGCGACTCGAAGAAGTGCAGGAACAGCTTGTGCGGGCGGTCGCCGACATCGCGGATCGCCCAGTTCTCCAGGGTCTTGGCGACCATGTCGGTCTGCTTGTTCTTGCGGCGCTCGGCGATCGAGCCCTCGTCGTAGTCGATGTCCTCGGGGTTGACGATGACCTCGATGGTGGGGGAGTGGTCCAGCTCCCGCAGCTCCATCGGCGAGAACTTCGCCTGGGCCGGGCCACGGCGGCCGAAGACGTGGATCTCCAGGGCCTTGTTGGCCTTCAGCCCGTCGTAGACGTTCGGCGGGATCTCGGTCGGCAGCAGCTCGTCCGCGGTCTTGGCGAGGATGCGGGCGATGTCGAGGGCCACGTTGCCGACGCCGAGCACGGCGACCTTCTCCGCGTGCAGCGGCCAGGTGCGGGGCACGTCCGGGTGCCCGTCGTACCAGGAGGCGAAGTCGGCGGCGCCGTAGGACCCGTCGAGCTCGACGCCGGGGATGCGAAGCTCACGGTCGGCCATGGCGCCGGTCGAGAAGACCACGGCGTCGTAGAAGGCGCGCAGGTCGTCCAGGTGCACGTCCGCGCCGTACTCGACGTTGCCGAAGAGGCGGACCTGCGGCTTGTCGAGGACCTGGTGCAGGGCGGTGATGATGCCCTTGATCCGGGGGTGGTCGGGGGCCACGCCGTAACGGATCAGGCCGAAGGGCGCCGGCATCCGCTCGAAGATGTCGATCGACACGCCCGGCTCGGCGGCGGCCTCGGACTTCAGCAGCGCATCAGCGGCATAGATTCCGGCGGGGCCGGCGCCGACGATCGCGACCCGGAGAGGGCGGGGCATGTCAGGGTTCCCTTCGCAAGCGACGTGACGGCGAGAGCTGCCGTCACTTAGGTCACCCTAAATAACACTCTGCGCGGAGTGGTACCCGCCCCCGGTCTATGAACCCATAAGGCGAACTTATGACTTCCCAAAGGGCGGGTTGGGATCCGTTTCGGGCTGTACACGCGCGCCGACGGGGCGGAGTCGGCACCGGGAACACTCCGGCAGGCCGCCTCGTTCGACCACTGGTCTGTTCCGCACCGCGAACCGAGGAAGTGACGTGCCCGATACCTCGTCCACCGTCGCCGTACCCCCTCTGCCGCCGCTCGCCGCCCAGGCGGAGCGTTTGATCGAGCTGGGGGTGCACGAGCTGGCGGGGATACCCGCCGACGACGTGCGCGCCTTCGCCAAGGACGCCGGCGACTCGCAGGACGGTGCCCTGCTGGCCGTCCACCCGGACCGCGTCCCCGCCTCCGCCCTCGCGCCGCTTCTCCGCCGCGACGGCAAGCCCGGCTTCGTCGTCGTCGACATGCCCGACGTCGACGCCTTCGCCCCCGCCTCAGTCGAATTGCCCGACGCCCCGCTCTACCTCGTCGCCAGCGTGGACCGCGGGGACCGCATGGCGAACTGGAGCCCGGAGGAGGCGCTGCCCGCCCTCACCAAGGAGGAACGCACCCCACTGCTGCTCACCGAAGGCATCCACTGGGTGCTCCAGCGGCCGGAGGCCCTGGAGCGGAACCGCTGCTTCATGACCATCGGGTCCCGGCTGCGCAAGGCGAACGGCGCCTTCGACGCCCGTACCCCGGCGATCTGGATCAGCAACGGCACGGGACGCGACGGCCGCGAGCGGCGCAACGCCCCGAAGGTCGGCTGGTGCTGGTGGGGCAACCGCCACACCTGGCTGGGCTTCGCCTCGACGACCGGCCGCAGCGCCTAGCCACCGGATCGAGGGCGGCCCCCTACTTCACCGCTTCAAGTCGGTGACGAAGGTCGCCCAGGCGGCTGTGGAGAGGGCGAGGGCGGGGCCGGCGGGGACCTTGGAGTCGCGGACCGGGACGACGCCGGGGACGTGGTCGAGGACCTCGACGCAGCTGCCGCCCTCGCCGTTGCTGTAGGAGCTCTTGCGCCATGCGGCGCCGGTGAAGTCGTACGAGACTTCGACGCAGTCGCCCCCCGACGCATTGCTGTAGGAGCTCTTGAACCAGCGGGCGTTGCTCAGGTCGTACTCGCGCATCGTCTGTAGTCCTCCGCCGCCGATTCGATCAGGGTCTGGGACGCCTCTGGCGACAGTGTGGCGACCCTGAGCAGATCGTAGGCGCGCTGCGCACGCTTCACCACCGCCGGATCGTCCAGCAAAGTCCCCGAAAACGAGGTCTCTGTATAGGCCGCTGGTGGCTGGTCCTCGAACTCCAGAAGCTGAAGCATGCCGTTCATCGAGGCGTGCGCTCCCGCCGCGCGGGGCAGGACGGTCACCAGCACCCACCGCTCGCGCATCAGCGCGGCGATGTGCTCCAGCGTCCGCGCCATGACAGCTGGGCCGCCGACCGGGATGAGTACCGCGTTCTCGTGCAGCACGACCCAATACTCGGGCCTTGTAGCGTCCTTCAGGATCCTCGCCCGCTCCAGCCGCGAGGTGACCTTCTCCTCGATGTACTCCTCCGTGACGAAGGGGTTCGCCGCGACCGTCACCGCCCGCGCGTACTCCGCCGTCTGCAACAGCCCCGGCACCACCGTCGGCGCGAACTCGCACAGCTTCGTCGCCACGGCCTCCAGTTCGGCCACCTCGTGGAAATAGGACGCGTACGGCGACTTGTCGATGAGCTTGCGCCACGTCCGTTCGAAAATACCGCCGGTTTGTAGTACCCCGTCGATTCTCTGCGCCACATCCAGTTGGGGTTTCCGGATTCCCTGCTCGAACAGGCCGATGTATCCGCCGGATACGAACACCCGTCTCCCGAGCTCCCCCTGCGAGAGGTTCGCCGCCTCCCGCCGCTCCTTCAGCAGCTCGCCGAAGAACTCCCACACGTCCTGCCGCTTACCTCTGGCCATGGATTAACGACCCATCTCTACGCCGCAGTTGTAGCGCCTGCGCATCTGCCGATACTACGGACCCGGCCCCACCCTGGATGCGGAAATCCGGAAATGGATTCAGCGAGAGGTGCGTTGTGAAGGAACAGAACGAGCGACCGTCCACGGGGGCCGTACAAGAAGCACAAGAGGTGGTGAGGGAATTGCGCGACGCGCTCGCGAGGGCCGGAATCGTCCTTCCCTCGCTGGGGCTCGACGCCCTCACCCTCGCCGCAGACCCCCCGCGGCCGCTGATCGAACTGGGACGCTGCACGGTGGAAACGGCGGGCCGGCTCGCCGTCGTACTGCCGGGGGAAAGGGGCCGGTCATGAAACTGCCCATCGGGTCGTACGTCGTCGAGATCCGTACCGGACGGGTCGGGACCGTCATGGGGCACGAGGGTCCGTACCTCCAGGTCAGGCCGCTCGGCGGCGGACGCGAGTGGGACTGCGAGCCGGACGGGGTGCGGGCGGCGACGACGGCGGAGCGCCTGAGCGCGGCGACGGCACACGCGAACGCGCGGAGCCGGGGCGAGGTGCCGTGAAGGAGGCGGCTCAGCCGTACCAGGTGATGTTGCAGACGTAGACGCACTCGTGGCGAGGCACGGCGAGGAAACTGATGAAGCCCCGGCCGCTGAGGATGTCGAACTCCCGCAGTCTGCCTTCGCGGTCGATCGGCCGGCCCACCTTGGTGGCCTCGTTCCACGAGTGGACGAAGGCACGCAGCGGGGCAAGGCTTTGTGCCTGCTGGGCGTTGGTCGTCGCCTCGAAGAGATGCTGGGTGAGCGCCGGGATCCGGCTCGGAGCGATCTTCGCCACGGCGGCCCGGAGGGCGTCCGGGGTGAGCTCGGGAAACGGGATCAGCGGTCCTTAAGGGCCGTCGTGCTGCCCACTCACAGAGACCTCCGGTGCGGGTGGGGCGGGTTCTCGTACCGTACCGGTCCGGGCGGGCCGAAGCCGGGTGAACAGGGTCGGGAGCCCGGACCGGCCCGGGGCGCCGCATCCGTACGGGAGAATGGGCCCATGAGTCTGTTCCGCGACGACGGCATCGTGCTGCGCACCCAGAAGCTGGGTGAAGCGGACCGCATCATCACGCTCCTCACGCGCGGTCACGGCCGCGTACGCGCCGTAGCGCGTGGGGTGCGGCGCACCAAGTCGAAGTTCGGGGCCCGGCTCGAACCCTTCTCCCACGTCGACGTGCAGTTCTTCGCCCGGGGCAGCGACCTCGTCGGCCGCGGGCTCCCGCTCTGCACCCAGAGCGAGACCATCGCCGCGTACGGCGGCGGGATCGTGACCGACTACGCCCGCTACACCGCAGGGACGGCGATGCTGGAGACGGCGGAGCGGTTCACGGACAACGAGGGCGAGCCGGCCGTGCAGCAGTACCTGCTGCTCGTCGGGGGCCTGCGCACCCTCGCGAACGCCGAGCACGCCCCCCACCTCATCCTGGATGCCTTCCTGCTCCGCTCCCTCGCCGTCAACGGGTACGCGCCCAGCTTCGAGGACTGCGCGAGGTGCGGCATCCACGGGCCCAACCGGTTCTTCTCGGTCGCGGCCGGTGGAGTCATATGCGGCGACTGCCGGGTCCCCGGCAGCGTCGTACCCTCTCCGGAGGCCATCGGCCTGCTCAGCGCGCTGCTGACCGGCGACTGGGCGACGGCGGACGCGTGCGAGCCGCGTCACGTCAGGGAGGGCAGCGGACTGGTGTCCGCCTATCTGCACTGGCACCTGGAGCGCGGCCTGCGCTCGCTGCGGTACGTAGAGAAGAGCTAGGAGATCCATCGCCATGGCCATCGCACGACGCGGAATCCTCGGACGGAACCGGCGTGAGTACAAGGTCCCCGAGCCGCACCCGTCCGGCGCCCGTCCGCCGAAGATCCCCGGCGAGCTGGTGCCGAACCACGTCGCGTGCGTCATGGACGGAAACGGCCGCTGGGCGAAGGAGCGTGGTCTGCCGCGCACCGAGGGGCACAAGGTCGGCGAGGGCGTCGTCCTCGACGTGCTGAAGGGCTGCCTGGAGCTCGGGGTGAAGAACCTCTCCCTCTACGCCTTCTCCACGGAGAACTGGAAGCGGTCTCCGGAGGAGGTCCGCTTCCTGATGAACTTCAACCGTGACGTGATCCGGCGCCGGCGCGACGAGATGAACGAGCTGGGCATCCGTATCCGCTGGGTCGGCCGCATGCCGAAGATGTGGAAGTCGGTCGTCCAGGAGCTCCAGGTCGCCCAGGAGCAGACCGTCGACAACGACGCCATGACGCTCTACTTCTGTGTGAACTACGGCGGCCGCGCGGAGGTCGCGGACGCGGCGCAGGCGATCGCCCGGGACGTGGCGGCGGGGAAGCTGGACCCGTCGAAGGTCAACGAGAAGACCTTCCAGAAGTACCTGTACTACCCGGACATGCCGGACGTCGACCTCTTCCTGCGCCCCAGTGGCGAGATGCGCACCTCGAACTACCTGATCTGGCAGAGCAGTTACGCCGAGATGGTCTTCCAGGACGTGCTATGGCCGGACTTCGACCGCCGCGACCTGTGGCGGGCGTGCGTGGAGTACGCCTCCCGCGACCGCCGCTTCGGCGCGATCCCGGCCGAGGACCGCGCGGCGATGAGCGGCGGGATCGTACCGCCGCAGGGCCCCACCCTCTGATGACGCGGGACATGGCGCGGGAGACCGCGCCCGGCTCGGTGGAGCTGGCCTATGTGCCGACGCTCGCCGACGCGACGGAGGCGGTCCGGGTCCGCGTGCGCCACAGCCCCGCGGGGCGCCGCATGCGGTGGCTGCCGGCCGCCGCCGTGCTGGCCTTCCTGGTCGTCGCCCTGGAGCTCTTCGGGCCCGGCGAACCGGATCCGGTACGGGTCGTTCTGATGGCCGGCCTCGGCGTCCTCGCCCTGGTCATGGGGCCGCTGGCACCGCGCCTCATGGCGCGGGGCGTGCACCGGATGGTAGAGCCCCAGGGGGAGTTCCGGGCCGTCGTGGACGACGACGGGGTGCGCTGGACCGCGCGCGACAGCGAGACGACGAGCCGGTGGCAGATGCTGCCCCAGTACGTCGAGACGCCCACGCTGTTCGTCCTCCTGACGCCCGACAAATTCGGCGTCGGAGTCGCCTTCCTGCCCAAGCGGGCCGTCTCGGGCCCCGACGGCGTCGACGCCGTCGACCGGCTCCGGGCGATCCTGGACCGGCACACCACCCGCCTCTGAGGCCGTACGAAAGGGGCCCGCACCGGATCGCTCCGGACGCTGTTGGCGAAGGTGGGCCTTGTGCGTGACGTCGGCCTTCAAGACCTGGTTGTGGTCTTGAAGGCCGACGTTGCTGTCTGGGCAGGGTACGGGTGCGCTGCGTCCGCAGGAGCCTGGGGAGATTCCGGTGGAGACAGTACGGGTGGCGAGGGCCGCGTGCCCGAAGGGGAGTCTGGCGATCCGGATCCGGGACGAGCTGGGGGGATGAGGCGGTGCGGCCCGGATCGACGGGAAGTACGCGCTCCGGCTGGAGCTGACCGATGCCGGTTTCGACCACTCCGTGCTTGCGGAGTTCAGGGACCGTCTGACCAGCGCGGACGGCGGCCGGGAGGCCTGGACGGCATCCTCGCCGCGGCCGGGCCACCCGCGCCGACGACTCCCGCTTCCCACAGGCGCACACGAAGCGCACAGAACTGGGCCTGTGGATCGGCCGGGACGGCATGCGTCTGCTGGGGCTGGTCTGGTCGGACGCGGCGCCGCCTCGGCTGCGGACGACGCTGTCAGAAGTGGAGATCCCCCGGCAGGTCTGGGTCCAGCACTTCCACCTGATCGAGGGCGAGAAGCAGTGCCGGGGCCCCAAAGACCGTCCGCCGAACACGGCCCGCGTCCGGGCCGTGCTGGACCACCGGACGACTGCTACCACCAGCGCGGCCTGATGATTCACTCGAACGCAGCAGCTCGGCGTGCACATGGCGGGCGGGACGCCGAGCTTGGTCCCATGGGCATACGACCATGGGTGGTCGTCGAGCCACCCGACCGGCGCGGTCTGCGCCGGATCACCATCCACGACAAAACGGTGGGCAGCGCCTGGTCTCTCCGCGAGTTGCGGAAGGTACTCCGCCGCCTCGGCTACCCCGACGACATGGACCTCGACGACCGCTCGCGCGTCCACTGGCGCGGCGGCGACAGCAGCGTCTGGCCCGACGACAGAGGCTGGAGACGCCGTGTGGTCATCGCCCTCATGCTCGTGGGGCTGCTCGGCTCGCTGGCCCTGCACGCCGTCATCGGCTGGGCGGACGCCCTGGGAGCACTGACCTTCGCCCAACGTCTGGTCGGTGTTGTATTCCTGTTGGCAGGCGCAGTTCAGGGCATCGCGTTGCCTGCGGTCGTCGACTACTGGGGCCGCCGGCAGGTCAGGCTGTCCGGAGCACTGGTCCTTCTCGGCGTGCTCATGACGCTCGCCACGACGACCCTTCTCCTCTTCCTGTGGCTGCGGGAACGAGAATTCATAGCCACTGTCCTGCTTTTCCTCGCCTTGTGGCTCTGGTCACTGTGGGCCCTCCGCACCCTCATCCGCGAAAAAGTGTGGAGAGGGATACCGCACCCCAGGAAGTTCACTGCAGGGGTTGCCATCACGGCGCTCCTGACGGCCGTCAGCCTAGGTTATTCCATTATCTATCAACCCATTGCCGCACCCCGGCACTTCATCCTTAAAGCGGAATTCGGGACACCACAGACAGACGTCGATTCACCCTATATTCACGTCCCCCTCAAGCTCTACGCGAAGAACGCCGGAGGGATTCCGGTCTACATCGTCGTCGACGACTACACAGTCTGGGGATCCTTGGCCGAGTTCTCGAATTCAGGCAAAGGGATGAAGGAATGGAAAGGTAGCGAGGAGGGCGGGTGGTGGGTCCCGGAGGCGGAGGCCTTCGAGACCCAAAGTGGCGGTGAGGTCATTGCATCCGGGCAGTTCCAAGGCCCTGGGTCGACACTGGACCCCGGGGAGGAGTTCAGGAAGGAGAAAGTCATCACCCTCCCCAAGGACACCAAGTACGAGACGCTGGACGCCGTTCTTCAGTTCGCCATTCTGAGGCAGGATCGCGGGAAGCTCGACGACGAATTCTATTATGAAAAACTCTCCTGGATGGAGTCGGAAGGGAGATACTACTGCCCGCCCGACGGCTGCGGTGAGCATGTCATATACCATGGCCGGGTGCGCTACAACGCCAACATCATCAACGTGACCCGCAAGCCTCGGTACGTAGCAGCTTTCTGGTCGCCGGAAGAGGATCCGCAGGTCTTCATTTCCTCATTCAACTTCGAGAAGGAGAAGAAGAGCGAGTCGATCTACGGCATATATAAAGGCCTGGACGAGAGTGAAGTGGTGAGGGAGGCCGAGAGGTACGGCCTCAGCTCGGTCTCCGTCAACTCGGAGGTTTCCGTCAAGGGACTGCTGAAGCAGGCGCAGCGCTGAGTCGCGCTCACGGTCTCGTCAGATCAGGACGGCCAGGACGCGCTTTCACGTCCGCAGCGACCGTAACCGACCAGTCCCCTCGGGTCGCCAGAAAATCCGCTCGGCCAGGCGTTGTCTCTCCAGCAAGGAGACAGGCTCTAGCCGGGACATCGCCGGACAGTGCGCTGCGCCCGTCCGGCAGCCGTCGCCTATCGGGTGGCGCAGTCCGCGCAGGTGCCGAAGATCTCGACCGTGTGGGCCACGTTCACGAAGCCGTGCTCCGCCGCGATCGTCTCCGCCCACTGCTCCACCGCAGGGCCCTCGACCTCGACCGCCTTGCCGCAGACACGGCAGACGAGGTGATGGTGGTGGTCGCCCGTCGAGCAGCGGCGGTAGACGGTCTCGCCGTCGCTGGTGCGCAGCGCGTCAACCTCACCGGCGTCCGCGAGGGACTGGAGCGTGCGGTAGACCGTGGTGAGGCCGACCGAGTCGCCCCGGTGCTTGAGCATGTCGTGCAGCTCCTGGGCGCTGCGGAACTCGTCCACCTCGTTCAGTGCGGCCGACACAGCGGCCCGCTGTTTGGTCGAGCGGCCGCGTACGGGGGGTCCTGCCGTCGCCACAGGGGCCTCCTTGAAGTCTTCGTTGCCCCCGCCATTCTGCCAGGCTGCTAGACCGTGACATCGTCCGTCGGTCGGCGGGTGGCCGGGACGGCCATGTCGCACTCCGCCGATGCCACCTCCGCCGCCCGGGCCCGGCGCCTCGCCAGCGGTGTGGCGAGGAGCGTCAGGGCGATGAAGATGCCGATCGCCAGCAGCACGATCGTCGCGCCGGGCGGCACGTCCTGGTAGTACGTCGTGATCGTGCCGGACAGGGTCACGCCGACGCCGATGACGACCGCGAGCACGAAGGTCGTACGGAACGACTTGGACAGCTGCTGGGCGGCGGCCACCGGGACCACCATCAGCGCGCTGACCAGCAGCAGCCCGACGACGCGCATGGCGACCGTGACCGTCACGGCGGCCGTGACGGCGATGAGCAGGTTCAGGGCGCGGACCGGGAGGCCGGTGACGCGGGCGAACTCCTCGTCCTGGCTGACCGCGAACAGCTGGCGGCGCAGGCCGATGGTGACGAGGACCACGAAGGCGGCGAGGAGGGCGATCGCGGTGACGTCCGCGTCGGACACGGTCGACAGCGATCCGAAGAGGTAGGACAGCAGGTTGGCGTTGGACCCGCCGGCGACGCTCATCAGCATGACGCCGCCCGCCATGCCTCCGTAGAAGAGCAGCGCGAGCGCGAGGTCGCCGCGCGTCTTGCCGTACGCCCTGATCAGCTCCATCAGCACCGCACCGGCGACGGCGACCAGGGTGGCCATCCACACCGGGCTGGAGTTCAGCAGGAAGCCGAGGCCGACACCGGTCATGGCGACATGGCCGATGCCGTCGCCCATCAGGGCCTGACGGCGCTGGACGAGGTAGATGCCGACGGCGGGGGCGGTGATGCCGACGAGGACGGCCGCGATGAGCGCCCGCTGCATGAAGGCAGGCTCGAGGAATTCCATGATCAGGTCAGCAGTCCCGTGCGGAGCGGCTCGTCGGCCGCGTGCGGATGTACGTGGTCGTGGCCGGGCAGCGCGTGCTGGCCGACGGCCTTCGGCGGCGGGCCGTCGTGGACGACGCAGCCGTCGCGGAGCACCACGGCCCGGTCGATCAGGGGCTCCAGCGGGCCCAGCTCGTGCAGGACGAGCAGGACACTGGTGCCGCCCGCGACCTGTTCGCGCAGGGTTCCGGCGAGGATCTCCTGGCTGGCGAGGTCCACGCCGGCCATCGGCTCGTCCATGATCAGCAGCTCGGGCTCGGAGGCGAGCGCGCGGGCGATGAGGACCCGCTGGTGCTGGCCGCCGGAGAGGGCGCTGACGGAGTCCTTGGCGCGGTCGGTCAGGCCGACGAGCGCCACGGCCCGCTCGACGGCGGCCTTGTCGGCCCTGGTCAGCCAGCCGAGCTTCTTGCGCGAGAGCCGGCCCGAGGAGACGACCTCGCGGATGGTGGCGGGTACGCCGCTCGCGGCGGTGGTGCGCTGCGGTACGTAACCGACCCGGGCCCAGTCGCGGAACCGCTTCTGCTCCGTACCGAACAGCTCGATGGTGCCGCCGGTGAGCGGGACCTGGCCGATGACGGAGCGGACGGCGGTGGACTTGCCGGAGCCGTTGGCGCCGAGCAGGGCGACGACCTCACCGCGGTTCACGGTGAGGTCGACGCCGCGCAGGACGGGCCGGGAGCCCAGCGCCGCTGTGGCTCCGCGGACGGATATGACGGGCGCGCTCACGGGTGCCTCCTGCAGTGCTCGTTTCACTTCGCGCCGAGGGCCTTCTTCAGCGCGACGAGGTTGGACTCCATGACCTCGATGTAGTCATCGCCCCGGGACTTGTCCGTAATTCCCTCCAGCGGGTCCAGGACGTCGGTCTTGAGGCCGGTGTCCGCGGCGAGGGTCTTCGCGGTCTTGTCGCTGGCGAGGGTCTCGAAGAAGACGGTGGAGACCTTGTCCCTCTTCGAGATGTCCTGGAGTTCCTTGATCCGGGCGGGGCTCGGCTCGGACTCGGGGTCCACGCCGGAGATGCCTTCCTGCTCCAGGCCGTAGCGCTCGGCGAGGTAGCCGAAGGCGGAGTGGGTGGTGATGAAGGTCTTGGTGGTGGTGTTCTTCAGCCCGGTCTCGAAGGCGGTGTTCAGGTCACCGAGCTTCTTCACCAGGGCGTCGGTGTTCTTCTTGTAGTCGGCGGCGTGGTCCGGGTCGGCCTTCTCCAGGGAGGCGCCGACGCCCTTGGCGACCTCGGCGTACTTCACCGGGTCGAGCCAGATGTGCGTGTCGGCACCGCCCTCGGACGCGTGGCCGTGGCCCTCTTCCGCCTCGCCCTCGTGGGCGGCGTGCTCCTCGGCGCTCTCGCCCGCGTGGTCGTGGCCGGCCCCGGTGCCGTGTTCCTCGAGCTTCGTGAGGGTGGCGGCGTCGACGGTGTTCTTGACGCCGGCCTGCTTGATCGCCTCGTCGGCGGCGGGCTGGATGCCCTTGAGGTAGAGGATGTAGTCGGCCTCGCCGAGCTCGCCGATCTGCTTCGGCTTGAGCTCCAGGTCGTGCGGCTCGACGCCCGGCTCGGTGAGCGTCCTGACGGCGACGTGGTCGCCGCCTATCTGCTCGGCCAGGTACTGCATGGGGTAGAACGACGCCACGACGCTCAGCTTGCCGTCGTTCTGCTGGTCGGAGCCCCCGGAGCCCCCGGAGCCCCCGGAGCACGCGGACAGGGTGACGAGCCCGAGGGTGACGGCTCCGGCGACGGCGGTGGCGGGTATGAGGCGGCGTACGTTCATGACACTCATTTTCAACAAAACTGGAAACGATTGTCAATTGTCCTACTTGTGGCACCGGCCACGCCCGGCGACCGCGGGCGGGGGCCGGACCGATTTGATACGGGGGGTGCGCGCGCCGGTAATCTGAGGCATTCGCACTTCGTCGTCGTAATGAAGAGAGCACCGTGGCCGCCGACAAGATCGACACCATCGTCAGCCTGAGCAAGCGCCGTGGCTTCGTCTACCCGTGCAGTGAGATCTACGGCGGCCAGAAGGCCGCCTGGGACTACGGACCGCTGGGTGTCGAACTCAAGGAGAACATCAAGCGTCAGTGGTGGCGTTACATGGTCACCTCGCGCGAGGACGTCGTCGGTCTCGACTCGTCGGTGATCCTGGCCACCGAGGTCTGGGAGGCCTCCGGTCACGTCGCCACCTTCACCGACCCGCTGACCGAGTGCACCTCCTGCCACAAGCGCTACCGCGCCGACCACCTGGAGGAGGCGTACGAGGAGAAGCACGGCCGTCTCCCCGAGAACGGCCTCGCCGACCTCAACTGCCCCAACTGTGGCAACAAGGGCACCTTCACCGAGCCCAAGCAGTTCTCGGGTCTGCTCTCCACCCACCTCGGCCCGACCCAGGA
Organism: Streptomyces sp. ISL-36; assembly: GCF_018614205.1. GTDB lineage: Bacteria > Actinomycetota > Actinomycetes > Streptomycetales > Streptomycetaceae > Streptomyces. The sequence continues at coordinate 169,353 of NZ_JAGGOS010000015.1, forward strand.
CTCCGGCTCCGTCGCCTACCTGCGTCCGGAGACCGCGCAGGGCATCTTCACCAACTTCGGCCAGGTGCAGCAGACCTCGCGCAAGAAGCCGCCGTTCGGCATCGCGCAGATGGGCAAGTCCTTCCGGAACGAGATCACTCCGGGCAACTTCATCTTCCGCACCCGCGAGTTCGAGCAGATGGAGATGGAGTTCTTCGTCAAGCCGGGCGAGGACGAGCAGTGGCACGAGTACTGGATGGAGCAGCGCTGGAACTGGTACACCGGCCTGGGCCTGCGTGAGGAGAACATGCGCTGGTTCGAGCACCCGCGGGAGAAGCTCTCCCACTACTCCAAGCGCACCGCCGACATCGAGTACCGCTTCCAGTTCGGCGGCAGCGAGTGGGGCGAGCTCGAGGGTGTCGCCAACCGCACCGACTACGACCTGAACGCGCACTCCAAGGCGTCCGGCAACGACCTGTCGTTCTTCGACCAGGAGGCCGGCGAGCGCTGGACCCCGTACGTCATCGAGCCGGCGGCCGGTGTCGGCCGCACGATGCTGGCGTTCATGCTCGACGCGTTCAACGAGGACGAGGCCCCGAACGCCAAGGGCGTCATGGAGAAGCGCACCGTGATGCGCTTCGACCCGCGTATCGCGCCGGTCAAGGTCGCCGTCCTGCCGCTGTCCCGCAACCCGCAGCTGTCGCCGAAGGCCAAGGGCCTCGCCGCCGACCTGCGGCAGAACTGGAACATCGACTTCGACGACGCCGGTGCCATCGGCCGCCGCTACCGCCGCCAGGACGAGATCGGTACGCCGTTCTGCGTCACCGTCGACTTCGACACCCTGGACGACAACGCGGTGACCGTGCGCGAGCGCGACACCATGAAGCAGGAGCGCGTCTCCCTCGACCAGATCCAGGGCTACCTGGGCAGCCGCCTGCTCGGCTGCTGACGGTCGGACCGTACGTACGGGAAAGCCCCCGGCTCCTTGGAGGAGCCGGGGGCTTCGTGCTGGGCCGTCACGGGCGCAGGCCGCGCAGCAGCAGGTCCATCACGGCGTCGAACTCGGCCTCGATCGCGGGGTGTCTCCACTCGGGGGCGTAGGCCGGGTCGTGGAAGCGGCAGGTCGCGTCGAAGAGCGCGCGGGCCGTGGCCGCCGCGTCGAGGGCGGTGAACTCCCCGCTCCGTACGCCCGCTTCGACGATCTGCCGGACCTGGCCGATCAGTACCTCGATGTGCTCCTCGACCACACCGCTGGCCTCGTCGATCAGAACCCCGTACGTCGCGAACAGCTCGGGGTCGTCGCCCGCCTTGTGCCGCTTGGCCTCGAAGAGGCTCGCGAACCAGGCGCGGAGCTTCTCGGCGGCCGGCCGGTCCGAGGTCGCGATCAGCTCGGCGAGCATCACCTCGGCGCGGGTCAGCCAGCGGTGCGTGACCGCCTCGCGCAGCGCCGCCTTCGTCCGGAAGTGGCGGTAGACGCTGCCGTGGCTGACACCGAGGACCCGGGCCACGTCCACGACCGTCGCCTTCGCCGGGCCGTAGCGCCGCAGCACCTCCTCGGTGGCTTCGAGGATGCGCTCTGCGGTCAGGGTCTCGGAGGGCATGGAATGACAGTACCTGTCAGCCGCACGGCGAGGCGATGTGCCGTGCGGCGACCGATTCAGTGCTCGCTGTCCAGGTGGGCCATCTGCGCCGCCGGGTACCGCTCGCCGGCCGCCGCGCCCACCGGAACCGCCCGCTCGATCGCGGCGAGGTCGGCCTCGTCCAGCGTCACGTCCACGGCGCCGAGCGCCTCGGTGAGACGGGTGCGGCTGCGGGCTCCGATCAGCGGGACCACGTCCGCGCCGTGCCGGGGACCCTGACCGAGCACCCAGGCGATGGCGATCTGCGCGACCGTCACGCCCTTGGCCTCGGCGACGGCCCGCAGCCGGTCGACCAGGTCCAGGTTCCGGCGGAGGTTGTCGCCCTGGAAGCGCGGGCTCATCCCTCGGAAGTCGCCCGGCGCGAGCTCCCGGTCCCGGGTGAAGTGGCCGCTGATCAGACCGCGGGAGAGCACGCCGTACGCCGTGATGCCGATGCCCAGCTCCCGGGCGGTCGGCAGGATCTTCTCCTCGATGCTCCGGGACACGAGGGAGTACTCGATCTGGAGGTCGGCGATCGGGGCGACCGCCGCCGCCCGGCGCAGGGTGTCCGCGCCGACCTCGGAGAGGCCGATGTGGCGGACGTGCCCCGCCTCGACCAGCTCGGCGATCGCGCCGACGGTCTCCTCGATCGGCACGTCGGGGTCGACCCGGGCGATGCGGTAGATGTCGATGTGGTCGGTGCCGAGGCGCTGGAGGGAGTACGCCGCGAAGTTCCGCACCGCGGCCGGCCTGCCGTCGTAGCCGGTGAAGCCGCCCTCGACCGTGCGCAGGGCGCCGAACTTCACGCTGATCAGTGCCTGCTCACGGGCGGCCGCGGGGGCGGTGCGCAGCGCCTCGTTGATGAGCAGCTCGTTGTGCCCCATTCCGTAGAAGTCGCCGGTGTCGAGGAGCGTGACGCCGGCGTCGAGCGCCGCGTGGATGGTCGCGATCGACTCGGCGCGGTCGCTCTCGCCGTACAGCGCGGACATGCCCATGCAGCCGAGGCCGAGGGCGGAGACCTGGGGGCCGGTGGTGCCGAGGGAGCGGGTGGGGAGGGAGGTCATGGATGTCTCCTCGGGAGTGAGCGGAGGGGTGACGCATGACAACCATGGCATGACTGCTGACAGATTTCAATCTTTGTCACTCGATCGATCCTCCTGGAGGAGAAAATGGTGTGAGAGGGGGTCCGGAGCCAGGTAGCGTCTGACGCATGTCTTCGTTCTTCCAGATCTACGAGTGAGAGCGCCGCGGGTTCGACCCCCGCGCAGCGCCAGCCGACTGACCACCGCTTTTCTCACTGATGGGAGAACCCCATGGCCAAGGGCCGCAACAACCTTCTCGGCGTCGGCGGACAGCGCAAGAAGCTGTCCCGTGGCGACCAGCAGGGCGCCGTTCAGAACAGCAACGCCGACCGCAAGGCAGCCGTCGACCAGAAGCAGGAGCTGCTGAGGAAGATGCGCGACCGCGCGGCGGGCGTCGAAGGCGCCGAAGCCGTCGAGACCGAGCAGGCCACCGAGGCCGGCTCCGACGCCCAGGAGTAGCCACCGGCAGCACGACGAGGGCCCGGATCACGCAAGTGACCCGGGCCCTTCGCCGTACTCACCGAAATGGCGCGGCCTACGGGACAGCCCTTAGCCCACCGTGCGCGGCAGGCGCAGGCTGAGGACGACGGTGAGCAGCACGGCGGCCAGTTGGACCAGGAGGGTCGTGGTCAGGGCCGCGGCCATCGAACCGGTCGCCGCCAGCGACAGGAAGAGCGAGCCGAGCGTCGCCACGCCCAGGGCGAGGGCCGACTGCTGGGTGGTCACCATGACGCCGCTGCCCACCCCCGCGCGGTCCGCGGGGACCTCGGAGAGCACGATGCGGAAGAGAACGGGCAGCTGGAGGCCCTGGCCGAGGCCCGCGACGGCCATGCCGGGCAGCAGGCTCCAGGGCGAGAGGTCGGACCAGGAGCGCCCGAACGTCAGGGCGAGCAGAACGATGCCGAGGGCCTGCAGGAGGCCGCCCGCCGTGACGATCCGGGTGCCCCAGCGCCGCACCAGCCGCGGACCGGCCAGCGAGGCCCCGAAGAAGGCGACCGCCATCGGGACGAGCGCAAGGCCGGAGACCACCGCGGTCATCCCCAGGCCCTGCTGGAGCGCGACCGCGATCACGAACATGAAGCCGCCGAAACCGATCGAGAACGGCAGGACCAGGGCCAGCCCCCGGCGCAGCGAGATCAGGCCGAGCAGGCTCGGCGGCACCAGAGGCGTACGGCCCCGTCGGTCCGCGCGCAGCTCCACCCACCAGAACGCCCCCGCGGCGAAGGGGAAGGCCGCCAGCGCGAGCCAGGTCCACAGCGGCCAGCCCGTCGCCCGCCCCTCGGTGAGCGGCGCGAGAAGGGTGAGCAGCGCGAGGCCGAGGAGCAGCGTGCCGGGGACGTCCACCGGCGCGGGGCGCTCCGACCGGGTCTCCGGCACCGTACGGACGGCGAGCAGCAGTCCGACCACCGCCACCGGCACGTTGACCAGGAAGATCGCCCGCCAGCCGGTGCCGGCGACATCGGCCGCGACGAGCACCCCGCCCAGGATCTGGCCGGCGACCATCGAGAGGCCGGCGGTCGCTCCGTACAGGCTGAGCGCCTTCGCGCGCCGTGCGCCGGCCGTCGAGGAGTGAATGGTCGCGAGCACCTGGGGCAGCATCAGAGCGGCCGAGGCACCCTGTGCCACCCGGGCTCCGACCAGCGTCCAGGCGTCCGGCGCCAGGCCGCAGGCGAGCGAGGTCAGGCCGAAAGCGGCCATGCCGACCAGGAAGAGCCGCCTGCGGCCGAACAGGTCGCCGAGCCGTCCGCCGAGGACGAGCAGGACGGCGTACGCGAGGCCGTACCCGGCGACGACCAGCTCCAGCATCGCCGGACCGGCCGCCAGGTCGTGGTCGATCGTGGGCAGGGCGACGTTGACGATGAAGAAGTCGATCAGCGGCAGCGCGGCGCCGAGGAGCACGGTGAACAGGCCGAGGGAGCCGAGGACGGGGGCCGTGTGGTCGACGACGGCGCCGGTCCTGCGGACGGGGGTGGAGGAGGCTGTAGTACTCACCCCGTAGACGATCGTCCCCTTCTGAGCCTGGTACCAGAGTGTCTTTATCCTGGTACAAGCAGTACCTGGAAATGGGCTGAGCGCCCCGGCACCCTGGGAGCATGGCAGTCATGGCGGTGGAGACGGGTTCGGAGAGCGACGTCCGGCGGCACGAGCTCGCGGAGTTCCTCCGCAGCCGCCGCGAGCGCATCACCCCGGAGCAGGTCGGCCTGCCGCGCGGGCGGCGCCGCCGGACCCCCGGTCTGCGCCGGGAGGAGGTCGCCCACCTCTCCGCCGTCGGTGTCACCTGGTACACCTGGCTGGAGCAGGCACGGGACATCCAGGTTTCCCCGCAGGTCCTGGACGCCCTCGCCCGCGCCCTCCTGCTCGACGCGACCGAACGCACCCATCTCTTCGCCCTCGCGGGCGTCGCCGATCCGGCCCCCGGCGGGCCCTGCCCGACCGTCACCCCGGCCCTGCGTCAGATGCTCGACCAGCTGGAACCGGTGCCGGCCTGCGTCCAGAACAGCCGGTACGACATCCTCGCGTACAACCGCACGTACGGGCGGCTGCTCTGCGACCTCGACGCCCTGCCCCGCGAGGAGCGCAACTGCATCTGGCTCGCCTTCACCAACGCCGAGTGGCGGGCGGCGGTCGCCGAGCTGCCGGACGTCACCCGCGCCATGGCGGGCAAGTTCCGGGCCTCGATGGCCGAGCACCTCGCCGAGCCGGCGTGGAAGGCGCTGCTGCACCGCCTGGAGACATCCTCCGCGGAGTTCCGGGAGATCTGGGCGCGGCACGAGGTGGTGGCCCAGGGCGGCCGCACCAAGATCATCCGCAATGCCCAGGTGGGCCTGCTCCACCTGGAACACACCAACCTGTGGCTCGGCCCGTCCAGCGGGCCGCGCCTCGTCACGTACGTGCCCGTCGACGAGCAGTCCCGCGCGGGCCTCGAACGCCTCCGGGAGCTGGCTCTCCAGGAGCCCGCGCCCCACGCCGCCCAGGAGCCCGCGCTGCCCGCCGTCTAGGGCTCGCGGGGCCCCGGCTGCCCAGGAGCCCCCGGCCCTCCAGGAGCCCGCGCCCCACGCCGCCCAGGAACCCGTGCTGCCCGCCCGTGCAGGGACCGTGCCGCCCCGGCCGCCCAGGAAGCCCGCGGCCCTCCAAGCAGCCGCGCTCGGCGCCGCCCAGGGCCCCGCCCGTGCAGGCACCCCGCCGTTCAGGAGCCCGCGCTGCCCGCCGTCTAGGAAGCCGCCGCGCTCTCCGCCGTCCGGACTCCGTCCGCGTCCAGTCTGCGGGCCGTCCGTTCGGCCGTGCCGCGGGCCCACCTTCCGCTCGTCAGCGCCCCCACCAGCAGCACGCAGAGCCCGCAGCCGGTGATGATCCAGTACCCCGGCCTGCTCGCCTCGACGAAGCCGTCCGTGTGCGACACCGAGCCCACCCCGGCCGCCAGGACGGCCCCCACCACCGCCACGCCGAGCGTCTGACCGATCTGCCGGCTGGTGGAGGCCACGGCCGCCGCCACCCCCGCCTGCGCGCGGGGCATGCCGGAGACGGCGGTGTCGGTGATCGGCGCGTTCACCATGCCGAAGCCCAGACCGAACACCACGTACCCGGCGAAGAGCAGCGGATCGCTCGTCTCCGCCTGGAAGGCGGCGAAGAGCAGCGCGCCCGCCGCCATGGCCGTCCCCGCGATCAGCAGCGAGGGGCGCGGCCCGCGCGCCCCCACGAGCCGCCCCGACAGCGGGGCGAAGACGAAGGTCATCGCCGCCATCGGGAGCATGTAGAGCCCCGCGCGGAGGGCGGAGAGCCCGCGTACGTCCTGCAGATACAGGGTGTTGAGGAAGAGGAACCCGCCCAGGGCGGAGAACGCGCAGATCGCGATGACGGTGGCCCCGCTGAACGGGGCGCTGCGGAAGAAGCGCAGATCGATCAGGGGTTCGCGGCGCCTGGGTTCGTACAGCAGCAGCCCGGCGAGCGCGGCTGCCGCGATCGCGGCGAAGAGCGGGCTCGACTCGATGATCGCGTACGTGAGCGAGCCGAGGAGCGCCATGACGAGCAGCTGGCCGACCGGGTCGGGGCGCCGCGGCCGGGGGGCGCGGGACTCGGGGACGTACCGGAGGGTCAGCAGCAGCGCGGCGAGCCCCACCGGCAGGTTCACCCAGAAGATCGCCCGCCAGCCGACCGAGTCGACCAGCAGCCCGCCCACCAGCGGACCGGCCGCCATCGAGACGCCGACGACGCCGCCCCAGACGCCGATCGCACGGGCCCGCGCGGCCGGTTCGGTGAAGGTGTTGGTGATGATCGACATGGCGACCGGGTTCAGCATCGAGCCGCCCACCGCCTGGACCGCCCGGAAGGCGATCAGCGCCTCCTGGCTGGGCGCGAGCGAGCAGAGCAGCGAGCCGAGCGCGAAGATCACCAGGCCGGTCAGGAAGACCTTCCGGCGGCCGATCCGGTCGGCGGTGGAGCCCGCGAGCATCAGCAGCGAGGCGAGGACCAGGGTGTACGCGTCGATCGTCCACTGCATGCCGGCGACGCCCCCGCGCAGTTCCCGCTGGAGGGAGGGCAGCGCCACGTTGAGCGCGGTGTTGTCCAGGCTGACGATCAGCAGGCTCATGCAGCAGATCGCGAGGACCAGGAGCTGGTGCCTGTGTGTGAGCTCGGGCATACGCGGATAGTACGGCTAACTAATGACCTTCGTCGTGCGCGACAATAAGGGGATGACCGTGTTCTCCCCTCTCGCCATCGGGCCGCACATCGTGACGCCGCCCGTGGTGCTCGCGCCGATGGCCGGCATCACCAACGCTCCCTTCCGCACCCTCTGCCGCGAGTACAGCGGCGGCAAGGGGCTGTTCGTGAGCGAGATGATCACGACGAGGGCGCTGGTCGAGCGCAATGAGAAGACCATGCAGCTCATCCGCTTCGACGAGAGCGAGAAGCCGCGCTCGATCCAGCTGTACGGCGTCGACCCGGTGACCGTCGGCAAGGCCGTGCGGATGATCGTGGACGAGGACCTCGCCGACCACATCGACCTGAACTTCGGCTGCCCCGTCCCCAAGGTCACCCGCAAGGGCGGTGGCTCCGCTCTGCCGTACAAGCGGCCACTGCTGCGCGCGATCCTGAACGAGGCCGTGACGAACGCGGGCGACCTGCCGGTCACCATGAAGATGCGCAAGGGCATCGACGACGACCACATCACGTACCTGGACGCGGGACGGATCGCCGTCGAGGAGGGTGTCACGGCGATCGCCCTGCACGGGCGGACGGCGGCGCAGCACTACGGCGGTACGGCTGACTGGGACGCCATCGCGCGCCTCAAGGAGCACGTGCCGGAGATCCCGGTGCTCGGCAACGGGGACATCTGGTCGGCGGACGACGCGCTCCGGATGATGCGCGAGACCGGCTGCGACGGTGTGGTCGTCGGGCGCGGCTGCCTCGGCCGGCCGTGGCTCTTCGGCGACCTGGTCGCGGGCTTCGAGGGCACCGGTGCGTACGCCCAGCCGCCGCTGCGCGAGGTCGCGGCCGCGATGGTGCGGCACGCACGGCTGCTCGGCGAGTGGCTGGGCGACGAGTCGCGCGGTGTCATCGACTTCCGCAAGCACGTCGCCTGGTACCTGAAGGGCTTCTCGGTCGGTTCCGAGATGCGCAAGAAGCTGGCGATCACCTCGTCGCTGGACGAGCTGAGCGCTCAATTGAGCGAGCTGGACCTGGACCAGTCGTGGCCGGTGGGTGCGGACGGTCCGCGGGGCCGTACATCGGGCAACAACCGGGTCGTGCTGCCGGACGGATGGCTCAAGGACCCGTACGACTGCGCGGGTGTCAGCGAGGACGCGGAGCTGGACACATCCGGCGGCTGAGCGTGGATGATCACGTCCGGATCGTGGGAAACAAGCCGTTTCCGTGGCGTGATCCTCGCCACCCTTGATAGGGGTGGCGCTCAGATGAGCGTATTTCGAGGCGTTGGACTCCTGGAAGGGTGGCACTGGGTGCCACCCTTCTTGCGTTCAAGAGTTGAACGCAGATGCTGCCGTGGTCGCTCATGTGAGCGTCTAATCCCTGCTTTGAGTCAAGTGGCCTTCGGAGCCTGAAAGCGGAAGCTACTCATCGGTTACTTTCGATCTCCTGGCGGACGGGTGGTTAAGCCCGGATGACGGGTAGGCGTACCTCCCCAGAAGCCTTCGATCTGGGTATGTTCCTCGCCGTCAGGGCAGCCACCGAGCCTCGAGGAGTCGAGACCCGTGTCGGAAAACAAAGATCAGAAGTTCGTGTACGACTTCACCGAGGGCAACAGGGACCTGAAGGACCTGCTCGGTGGCAAGGGCGCGAACCTGGCCGAGATGACCAACCTCGGCCTGCCGGTTCCTCCCGGGTTCACGATCACCACCGAGGCGTGCAAGGTCTACCTCGACAGCGGCTCCGAGCCGGTCGAGCTCCGCGACGAGGTCACCGCGCACCTCGACGCCCTCGAGCAGAAGATGGGCAAGAAGCTCGGCCAGGCCGACAACCCGCTGCTCGTCTCCGTCCGCTCCGGTGCCAAGTTCTCGATGCCCGGCATGATGGACACGGTGCTGAACATCGGCCTCTCCGACGCGTCCGTCACCGGGCTCGCCGCGCAGGCCGGCGACGAGCGCTTCGCCTGGGACTCGTACCGCCGCCTCATCCAGATGTTCGGCAAGACCGTCCTCGGCGTCGACGGCGAGCTCTTCGAGGAGGCCCTGGAGGACGCCAAGGCCGCCAAGAAGGTCACCGTCGACACCGACCTCGACGCCGCCGACCTGAAGAAGCTCGTCAAGCACTTCAAGAAGATCGTGAAGGCCGAGGCCGGCCGCGACTTCCCGCAGGACCCGCGCGAGCAGATGGACCTCGCCATCGAGGCGGTCTTCAACTCCTGGAACACCGACCGCGCCAAGCTCTACCGTCGTCAGGAGCGCATCCCGCACGACCTCGGCACCGCGGTCAACGTCTGCTCGATGGTCTTCGGCAACCTCGGCCCGGACTCCGGCACCGGCGTCGCCTTCACCCGCGACCCCGCCTCCGGTCACCAGGGCGTCTACGGCGACTACCTGCAGAACGCGCAGGGCGAGGACGTCGTCGCGGGTATCCGCAACACCGTGCCGCTCGCCGAGCTGGAGTCGATCGACAAGACGTCGTACGACCAGCTGATGCAGATCATGGAGACGCTGGAGGTCCACTACAAGGACCTCTGCGACATCGAGTTCACCATCGAGCGCGGCCAGCTGTGGATGCTGCAGACCCGGGTCGGCAAGCGCACCGCCGGTGCCGCCTTCCGGATCGCCACCCAGCTCGTGGACCAGGGCCTGATCGACGAGGCCGAGGCCCTCCAGCGCGTCAACGGCGCCCAGCTCGCCCAGCTGATGTTCCCGAAGTTCGACGAGAACGCCAAGGTCGAGCAGATCGGGCGCGGCATCGCCGCCTCCCCGGGCGCCGCGGTCGGCAAGGCCGTCTTCGACTCGTACACGGCCGTCAAGTGGTCGCGCTCCGGCGAGAAGGTCATCCTGATCCGCCGTGAGACCAACCCGGACGACCTGGACGGCATGATCGCCGCCGAGGGCATCCTGACCTCGCGCGGCGGCAAGACCTCGCACGCCGCCGTCGTCGCCCGCGGCATGGGCAAGACCTGTGTCTGCGGCGCGGAGGAGCTGGAGGTCGACACCAAGCGCCGCCGGATGACCACCGCCTCCGGCGTGGTCGTCGAGGAGGGCGACGTCGTCTCCATCGACGGCTCCACCGGCAAGGTGTACCTCGGTGAGGTCCCCGTCGTGCCGTCCCCGGTGGTGGAGTACTTCGAGGGCCGGATGCACGCCGGCGCCGACGACGCCGACGAGCTGGTCGGCGCCGTCCACCGGATCATGGCTTACGCGGACCGCGTCCGCCGGCTGCGGGTCCGCGCCAACGCCGACAACGCCGAGGACGCGCTGCGCGCCCGCCGCTTCGGCGCCCAGGGCATCGGCCTGTGCCGCACCGAGCACATGTTCCTCGGCGAGCGTCGCGAGATGGTCGAGAAGCTGATCCTCGCCGACACGGACGAGGAGCGCACCGAGGCCCTGGACGCCCTGCTCCCGCTGCAGAAGAAGGACTTCGTCGAGCTCTTCGAGGCCATGGACGGCCTGCCCGTCACGGTCCGGCTCCTCGACCCGCCGCTGCACGAGTTCCTGCCCGACATCACCGAGCTGTCGGTACGCGTGGCGCTCGCCGAGGCCCGCAAGGAGCCGCACGAGAACGAGCTGCGGCTGCTCCAGGCCGTGCACCGGCTGCACGAGCAGAACCCGATGCTGGGTCTGCGCGGTGTCCGCCTCGGCCTGGTCATCCCCGGCCTGTTCACCATGCAGGTCCGGGCCATCGCCGAGGCCGCCGCCCAGCGCATCGACGCCAAGGGCGACCCGCGCGCCGAGATCATGATCCCGCTCGTCGGCACCGTCCAGGAGCTGGAGCTCGTCCGCGACGAGGCCGAGCAGGTCATCGCCGAGGTCCAGGCCAAGACCGGCGTCGAGCTGAAGCTCGCGCTCGGCACCATGATCGAGCTGCCGCGCGCCGCCGTGACCGCCGGTCAGATCGCCGAGGCCGCGGAGTTCTTCTCCTTCGGCACGAACGACCTCACCCAGACGGTGTGGGGCTTCTCCCGGGACGACGTGGAGGCCTCGTTCTTCACCGCGTACCTGGAGAAGGGCATCTTCGGAGTCTCCCCGTTCGAGACGATCGACAAGGACGGCGTCGGCGCGCTGGTCCGCAGCGCCGTCGAGGCCGGCCGGGCGACCCGCCCGGACATCAAGCTCGGCGTCTGCGGCGAGCACGGCGGCGACCCGGAGTCGGTGCACTTCTTCCACGAGGTCGGTCTCGACTACGTCTCCTGCTCGCCGTTCCGGATCCCGGTGGCGCGCCTGGAGGCCGGCCGCGCGGCGGCCGAGTCGAGCGGCAGCGACAGCCGCTGACCGGTCGGCGGCCGGCGACCGGTCGGTCGCCGGCCCGCCGCTGAACTGGCGTTCAGTAGCAAAGACCACCGGATCCGCCGTCGGTCATCCCAACCCTCACCGACGGGCGGCGGATCCGGGCGCAAGAGAGACGGGGCGGACACCTTGTGCGGAGGTGTCCGCCCCGTCGTATTTCGTCCGCCCCTTGATGTTGCCCAAATGTGAGTTCGTGTTCAGTCGCGGCCGCTCGAATTATTGGCCGTTGAACTTTCTGCTTTGAACTTTCCACGATTCATCCAGCAAAGAACGGGACGGGCGCGGCCACCGGATCCCCACCCGGTGACCGCGCCCATTACCCATGCCGGGCAAGTGAGCCGCAACCCTCGCCGACCGCCGCCGGACGCGCAAAGCCCCCCACGGTCTTCGCCACGTCACCTCGGTCCTGAAGGTTTCCTGCCCGACACGCACAGCTTTTCGGTTCCGCCCGGTTCCCCGCGATGCTTTTCAAGTGTGGCTGAAACACCCTGGTAACGTGCTGTGATGGTGTGCATACTCGTTGACGGGGGTGGTTGCGAGTGCACAGGTGGGGGTTCAATGCTGCGGATTCATTTCACCGCAAACGACTTGGCCGGGGTCCGGATGGCCGGCCGTCCGGACGTTCTGTGGGAAACGATTCTCAGTTTTCACCGTTTAAGAGACCGGCGCGGGTCCGTCGTCTACGGAGAATGGCGCTCGGACGCTCGTACACGGCTCAACGGTGAGACCCGCCTGCTGGCCGCACTGGTCCCCAGTCGCGGCTATTTCCCGGACTTCCTGACCCCCGCCGAGGGGCTCCACGGCCTCGACGACGGGCTCCAGGCGATCCGTGCCACCCCGCCGGCCCGCGTCCGCACCGAGCTGGCCCTGCTGGGCGCCGACCGGTCCGGCGGCCGGACCGTGCCCCATTCGCTGCGCGCGCTCGCCGAAGGCGGTGCGGAACCCTTCAACCGGCTCCTGGGCGCTCTGCGCGGCTACCACCGGGCCGCGATCGAACCGTACTGGCCCCACATCCGGGCCCGGGTCGAGGCCGAGCGGGCACTGCGCGGCCGGGCCCTGCTCGATGGCGGCGCGGACGAACTCCTCGCCTCCCTGCCGCCGATGCTGCGCTGGCGCGCCCCCGTCCTGGAGGCCGACTATCCCGTCGACCGCGACCTCCACCTCGACGGCAGGGGCCTGCTGCTCCAGCCCTCGTACTTCTGTCGCGGCGCCCCGGTCGTCCTACGAGACCCCACGCTGCCGCCGGTCCTGGTCTACCCGACCACCCACTGCGAGGCGCCCACCGTCCGGGAACCCGGCGGGACGTCGCTCGCCAAGCTGGTCGGCACCACCCGCTCGGCCGTCCTGCATGCCATCGGCGACGGCGGCACCACCAGCGAACTGGCCCGCAGGGCCGGGGTGTCGCTCGCCTCGGCCAGCCAGCACGCGGGCGTCCTGCGCGAGGCGGGGCTCGTCGCCACGCTGCGGCACGGCAACGCGGTCCTGCACACACTGACGCCCTTGGGCGCCGCCCTGCTCGGCGGCGCCCAAGGACTCGCGGGGCCCTCACGGGCCCCCGTCGAACGTCTCTACGCGCGGAACGGACCGGTCACCTCGTAGGTGATACCGCCCGAGGAGCTGCCGGTGGTGCCCCGCTGGCTGGAGAAGTACAGCCGCCTGCCGTCGGGGGAGAAGGCCGGTCCGCAGATCTCGGAGCCGGACTGGCCGTTGATCCGCAGGAAGGGCGCGACGACGTCGTCCGGCGTGATGACGCAGATCTCCATGTTGCCGCCGTCCTCGGCGACGAACAGATCGCCCGAGGACGTGCCGGTGACGTTGTCGACGCCGGTCAGCGGGGCGCCGCCGCCGACCACGAGCGAGTCGTCGTAGGCGAGCTCGTAGGTGTTGTTGGTGAGGTTGAGCTGCCAGAGGCGGTTGTCGCCCTTGGTGGTGAACCAGACGGTGTCGTTGGCGTAGTGGCAGCCCTCGCCGCCGCTGAAGCGCTTGGCGCCGGAGACCTGGTCGCGGGTGTAGGTCGGGGAGCCGTCCGGGTCGGGGACGTTCGCCCAGGTGAAGGAGCCGGAGGTGGCGGTGCCGGCCTTCAGGACCTGGAGCGTGCCGGAGGAGAGGTTGCCCCAGGTGGTGGGGATGAACCGGTAGAGGCAGCCGTTGGTCTCGTCCTCGGTCAGGTAGATCACCTTGCGGACGGGGTCGGCGGCTGCGGCCTCGTGCTTGAACCTGCCCATGGCGTCACGGCGCACGGCCGCGTTCACGCCGTACGGGTCGGTCTCGTAGACGTAGCCGAGGCTGACCTCCTCGCAGGAGAGCCAGGTGTTCCAGGGGGTCCTGCCGCCCGCGCAGTTGGTGCGGGTGTTGGCGAGGATGCGGTACGCGCCGGTGATCGAGCCCGACGAGTCGAACTCCACCGCGCTCGCGCCGCCGCCGGGGTTGATCTCCGAGTTGGAGACGTAGATCCAGCCGGTGCCGTCGGTGAAGCAGGCGCCGCCGTCGGGGGCGTTGTGCCAGGTGTACGAGGTGCCGGCGACCTTCTGACCGGACCGGGCGATCACCCGGCTGGTGAAACCGCCGGGCAGCAGGATGCCGTTGGCGTCGGCCGCGCCGAGGGCCCCGTAGGGGCCGGCCCCGGGCTGCGCGGGCGCCGCGTAGGCGGCCCCGCGCATCAAGGTGCCGCCGAAGGCGGCGGCCGACGTACCGATGACAGCTCCGCGCAGGAAACTGCGTCGCTCCACGTCTCACTCCAGAGGGGGTGGTGGTGACCGCCCCGCCACGCCGGTCGGCGGCGGGGTCGCGCGCTTCCGGAACCTAGAAGTACGGAGTTGACTGTGCAGCAACAAGGAGTGAAGGGGAAGCGTCGGGTCGCGGTCGGGTCCTGGCGGCGGGACATCCCCTCTCCCTCCGCCCTGCCAGGACCCGGGCGAACCGCTCGCGACCCCACCCCTCAGGGCTGTCCCGTAATCCCTGGCGGGCGCACGACGACAGCTACGGCACCTCGCCACGTTGTCGGAACGCCCGCATACACCCAGTATGAGGACGTCCCTCCGCCTTGCGATGCACCGCATCTGACGCCGTGCGCTGACCCACCAGGGATTACGGGACAGCCCTTAGGCTGCTGCCATGACCGTTACATGGCAGACACACTGGCGGGCCCGGATCGCCGTCCTCGGCTCCGCGCTCGTCACCCTCGCCGGCAGCCTCGCGATCGTGGCGGCGGGAGCGGGCGAAGCAAGGGCGGCGATGCCCTTCGGGCAGCTCGACCCGGCTGTCGTCTCGCAGTTCAAGCTCCACGCCGGCACCACCTTCGCCGACAACGACAAGGCCATCACGGCGGTCGAGGCCCAGGGCGCCGTCACCGTACAGAACTCCACCCAGGTCCTCACCTCCGGCGGCCGCACCGGCATCAACAACCTGTGCCACACGACCGGGCTGGCCCCGAGCCTCAGCCCCGCCGGCTTCTGCTGGGACAAGGGCGACGACACCTCCAACTCCTGGACGGACACGGGCGGCTGGACCCCGCAGGGCCTCACCGGCTCGTACGACGCCCAGCCCGACGGCAAGGTGGACGGGCGCACGGCCCTCCTCGCCTCCTGGCACTTCAGCCGCGGAATGCAGGGCCCCAGCCCGGTTCCCAACGAGTTCGCCCGGGTCAGCCTCGTCAACGCCGAGGGCGGACAGATCCGCTACAACCACCTGCTGCTCGTCAAGCCGACCGTCGACGCGAACGGCAAGGGCAGTTTCACCCGCGTCAGCAGCCACGCGGACGGCGTGGTCTGGTACGGCAACCGGGTCTTCGTCGCCAACGGGCGCTGGCTCCAGGTCTTCGACCTCCGGCACATCTGGAAGGTCAACTCCAGCACCGAGGCGGTCGGCATCACCGGCACCACGTCCTCGGCCCGCTGGAGCAACTACGCCCTGCCGATGATCGGCGAGTACGTCACCACCAGCGACGGCGGCGCCTGCTCGACCACCACAGGCGACCGCCCCTGCCTCAACTCCCTCAGCCTCGACCGCTCCGGACAGGACGGACTCGTCTCGGCCGAGTTCAAGCCGGGCGCGGCGGGCGGCCGGGTCATCCGCTGGGCGCTCGACGCCAACTCCGCACTGCCCTACGGGCACGCCACCGTCGGTTACTCCTCCCCGATCTGGGGCATGCAGGGCGCGGCGACCGACGGCACCGACTACTACCTCGCGGGCGACTGCCCCTCGGGGGTCGGCGGCGGCTCGGGCGACCCGTCCGGCGCACCCTTCTCCTGCATCCACAAGGCACAGCCCAACGCGGCGCCGCACGTCCTGACGACCTCGCCGGTCTACACGCAGAACCTCGGGTACTCGCCGTCCACCGGCCGCATCTGGGGACTCAACGAGAGGATCAACTCCACCACCGGTGCCAGGGTGGTGTTCTCCATCAACCGCTGATCCGGATCAACCGCTGATCCGGATCATCCGCTGAGCCGGCGGATCCGGCGGCTCAGCCCACCCGGCGGAGCGCTTGAGCCGAGCCCCCTGGCCGAGCCCGAGCCCAGCTTCCGGGCAGGGCCCTCAGCCGGGGGACTCGGCCGACCCGAGCAGCGTCTGGAGGGCGGCGAGCCGCTCGCGCCAGAACTCCTTGTACGCCGCGACCGCACCCGCGTCCGCGTCGCCGGCGAGCGCCTCGTCCGAGAGCTTGCCCCGTGCGGCTGCCCCGCCGTCCGGCCGTCCGAAAAAAGATTTCGGCGTGGCGATGAGTTTCGGGACCGGCTGCCGTCTTCACTCTCGTAAGCGCCGATACGGCCGGTACGCACGAGACGGAAGAGAGAGACCACCATGAGCCAGATGATCTTCGTGAACCTGCCCGTGAAGGACCTCGAGACCTCGAAGACCTTCTGGGGCAAGCTCGGCTACTCGTTCAACGAGCAGTTCTCCGACGACACCGCCGCGTGTCTGGTCATCAGCGACACGATCTTCGCGATGCTGCTGACCGAGCCCAAGTTCAAGGAGTTCACCAAGCCGGGCAAGGAGATCGCCGACGCGACGAAGACGACCGAGGTGCTGATCGCGCTGAGCGCCGAGAGCCGCGAGAAGGTCGACGAGCTGGCGGACGGGGCCCTCGCCGCCGGTGGTTCGGCGGCGAAGGAGCCCCTGGACTACGGCACCATGTACGGCCGCTCCTTCACCGACCCGGACGGCCACCACTGGGAGGTCATGTGGATGGACCCCTCCGCCATCCAGGGCTGACCGGTCACCGACGGCGCACCGACCGGTCTCGCCACGACCGGTCTCGCCACGACCGGTCTCGCCACGACCGGTCTCGCCACGACCGGTCTCGCCACGACCGGTCTCGCCACGACCGGTCTCGCCACGACCGGTCTCGCCACGACCGGTCAGGCCGAGACGCCCCCGTCGATCACCAGGTCCGTCCCGACGGCCGAGCCGGCGTCGTCCGAGGCGAGGTAGAGCACGGCCGCCGCGATCTCGGAGGCCGCCGAGATCCTGCCGAGCGGCGACTGCTCCTTCATCCGCACCTCGCGCTCGGCCTCGGTCTCGCCCGGCAGCAGCGACATCGTGGACTGCGAGGCGCCCGGGCTGACCGCGTTGATCCGGACGCCGTCGGCGATGTGGTCGCGGGCGGCGGCCCGGGTGATCGCGGAGACGGCCGCCTTGGAGACCTGGTAGCCGAAGACGCCGGGGATGCGGACGTGCGCGCCGAGGTTGGACGAGATGTTCACGATGGCGCCGCCGCCGTGCGCCCGCATGTGGGCGATCTCGGCCTGGAGGGAGTGCAGGACGCCGGTGACGTTGATGTCCAGGAGCGTCTGCCAGTCGTCCAGCGGGAAGTCGGCGGCGGCGTGGCCGCCCCGGAAGACCCCGGCGTTGTTCACGGCGACGTCGAGTCCGCCGAAGAGCTCGACGGTGCGCCGGACGAGCCGCCGGGTGTCCTCGGCGCGGGACACATCGGCGGTGAAGGCGGCGGCGGTGCCGCCGGCGGCCTCGATCAGGGCCACCGTCTCGTCGAGGGCGGCGGCGCCGCGGCCCGAGACGACCACCTTCCCGCCCTCGGCGGCGAAGGCGAGCGCGATGGCCCGGCCGAGACCGCTTCCGGCGCCGGTGACGAGAACGGTCCTGTCGGTGAAGCGTGCGGACATGGGAACTCCTTCGGAGAACGAGGTGGTTACTCGGTACGGGTGGTGAGCGTGGCCAGGACCGCGAAGCCCACGGCTGTCGCGGCCAGCGAGGAGGCATCGCCGCCGAGCGTGAGCAGGGCGGCGAAGAGGACGGTCGGGCCGAGCTCCATCGCCGTGTTGAGGACGCCGCCCGCGAGCCCGGAGCGGTGCGGCGGCACGCCGTCGGTGGCCAGGACCGCGGCCCCCGCGAAGGAGGCGGCCGCTCCGGCCGGGAGCAGGAGCAGGCCGGGCAGCAGGCCCTGGACGTACGGCACGGACGGGTTCAGTCCGGTCGCCGCGAGGAGCCCGAGGCCGGCCGCCCCGGTGGCCAGTCCGGCAGCGGTGACCCGCCCGGCGCCGTACCGCCCGATCAACGGTCCGGCCAGGCGCCCGGCGGCCAGCAGGGAGACGGCGAAGGGTACGAAGGCGGCGGAGGTGAGCAGGGCCGGGTATCCGCGCTCCTGCTGGAGGGCGAGTGAGAGCAGGACGAAGACGGTGGCGGTGCCGGCGGCGGTGAGTGCGACGGCGGCGAGGCCGATGCCGCGGCGACGGTCGCGCAGGAAGTCCGGCGGCAGCAGCGGGTCGCGGGCCCGCCGCTCGACGGCCACGAAGGCGGCGAGAAGTCCGAGCCCGGCGAGCAGCGGCACGAGGACCGGCGCGGAGCCCCAGGGGTGCGCGTCGGTGAGCACGAGACCGTAACTGCCCAGCGTGATACCGGCGGTGGCGAGCAGCGCCCCGGGGACGTCGAGCCCGCGGCCGGGCCCCGGCGGGGTGGTGGGGAGCAGGCGGGGCGCGAGCGCGAGGGCGGCGACGGCGACGGCCGTCGGCACCGCGAAGGTCCAACGCCAGGAGAGCGCGGCGGAGATGACGCCGGAGAGCAGATTGCCCGCGGTCGCCCCGAGGACGGAGAGGCCGCCCCAGGTCGCCATCGCCCTGCCGTACGCGGCCGGTTCGGGGAACAGGCGGCGCAGCACCGCCATGGCGGCGGGCGCGACGAGCGCCGCGCCGAATCCCTGCGCGAAGCGGGCGGCGAGCAGTGCCTCGTACCCGGGGGCGAGCGGGGCGAGCGCGGAGGCCGCGCCGAAGAGGAGGAGGCCTGCCGTGAGCGTGCGTCGCCCGCCGTACCGGTCGGCGAGCCGCCCCCCGAGGAGCAGCAGCCCGGCGAAGGTGAGGCCGTAGGCGGCGCTGAGCAGGATGATCTCCGCCCGGGCGAGGGCGAACTCGGCGGCGATACGGGGGAGGGGCACGGCGAGCGAGGCGAGCGTGAAGATGAGCGTCATCTGTACGGCGCCCAGCAACGCGAAGCCCTGGCGGGCGCCGGCTGCGGCAAGGACGCCGGGGCGCGGCGCGCCCGCGCTCCCCGGCCGCCCGCCCGAGCCTGCCCCTGGCTCTGACCCTGAGGCAGCCTCCAAGCCCGGCCCTGCCCCTGGCGTCGCCCCACACGTCGAGTCCGGCATCCCCGATCCCCCCATTCTTGACCGTACGTTCCGCAATGAGGGCCGAAAAGAAGGGCGCCGCATGGCGCCCTACTTCAGGCGGTCCTCAGCCCACCCAGGCCCTCGGTCCACCCCAAGGCCTCGGCCACCCAGGCCCTCAGCCCACCCGGGCCCTCACTCCAGCAGGGTCAGTGCCTGCTCCGCCGCGTCGCGCACCCTGGTGGGATCGCTCGACGCCTTGCCGACCAGGCGGATGCCCTGCATCAGGACGAGCAGCATCCGGGCCAGCGCCTGCGGATCACGGTCCGCGGGCAGCCCGCCCTGGGCGCGGGCGCGGACGAGGGCCGAGTGGAGCAGGGTCTCGACCTGCTCCCAGCTCAGTTCCACCCGCCGCGCGACCGTGGCGTCGTGCGGGCCCAGCTCCGCCGCCGTGTTGGTGATGAAGCAGCCGGCCAGCCGGACCTCGTCCGTCGCCGCCTCGGCGGCGAACCGGCGCACCACGGCCCGTACGGCCGCCAGTGCGCTGTCCGGCTCGGACAGCTCCGCGGTCAGGGCCGGGTTGTTCGCCCGGGCGTAGCGGTCCATCGCCTTCACGTACAGCTCGTGCTTGTTGCCGAAGGTCGCGTAGATGCTGGCGCGGCCGATCCCGAGGTGCTCGACGAGGTCCGACATCGTCGTCGCCTCGTACCCGCGCCGCCAGAACAGCTCGAGCGCTGCCTGGAGCGCGGCGTCCGGATCGAATTCCTTGGTCCTGGCCACGCCCCGACCTTACGGCTTTCCGGAACGTACGGTCAAGATCTTCTGCTACACCGCCCGTACCGGATACACCGTCACCGACACGTCCTCGTCGTCCAGACACCTGCCCGTCTCCAGGTCGAAACGCTGCTTCAGGAGCGGCGAGGCAACGAACGGCCGCCCGCCCGCCGAGCCGAGCAGGCCCCGGGACAGCACCTGCGCCCCGGTGAAGGGATCACGGTTCTCGATCGCGTACGCCCGCCCCGAGCGGTCCTTGAAGAGCGCCGCCTGCCGGCCGTCCGGCAGCAGTGCCGCCACGCCCCGGCCCGGGGTCAGTCGGGAGTCGTCGCAGACGGCCATCCAGGCATCAGGCGACGGAGACAGTTCGAGCTTCATGGCTTCAGACCCTTTCCAGGCGGGTTCCGATGGTGAGGACCGTCAGGTCCGGCTTGATCTGGTCGCGCTCGGGCACGAACTTGACCGACGGGTCCGGCGCGTCCGGCGCGTTCACGAACGACACGAAGCGACGCAGCCGGTCCGGGTCGTCCAGGGTCTGCGCCCACTCGTCCTGGTAGTCGTCGACGTGGGCCGCCATCAGCGCCTCCAGTTCGTCGCACAGTCCCAGCGAGTCGTGCACGACCACGTCCTTGAGGTGCTCCAGACCGCCCTCCAGGCGCTCCAGCCAGGTCGAGGTGCGCTCGAGGCGGTCGGCGGTACGGATGTAGAACATCAGGAACCGGTCGATCAGACGGACCAGTTCGGCGTCCGACAGGTCCTGGGCGAGCAGGTCCGCGTGGCGCGGGGTCGCGCCGCCGTTGCCCCCGACGTACAGGTTCCAGCCGCTCGCCGTCGCGATGACGCCGAAGTCCTTCGACTGCGCCTCCGCGCACTCCCGGGCGCAGCCGGAGACCGCGGACTTGAGCTTGTGCGGCGAGCGCAGGCCCCGGTAGCGCAGTTCGAGCTGGATCGCCATCTTCACCGAGTCCTGGACGCCGTAGCGGCACCAGGTCTGCCCCACACAGGACTTCACCGTGCGCAGCGACTTCCCGTACGCGTGCCCCGACTCGAAGCCCGCGTCGACGAGCCGGGTCCAGATCGCCGGCAGCTGGTCCACCCGGGCGCCGAACAGGTCGATCCGCTGACCGCCGGTGATCTTGGTGTAGAGCCCGAAGTCACGGGCCACCTCGCCGATCACGATCAGCTTCTCCGGGGTGATCTCACCGCCCGGGATACGGGGGACCACGGAGTACGAGCCGTTGCGCTGCAGGTTCGCCAGGAAGTGGTCGTTGGTGTCCTGCAGCGAGGCCTGCTCGCCGTCCAGGATGTAGCCGCTCGCCTTGATGATCGGCGCGAGGCTCGCCAGGATCGATCCGACCGTCGGCTTGCAGACCTCGCAGCCGTCCCCGCCGCGAGCCTCGGGCCGCCCGTGGGAGTCGATCAGCTCGGCGAAGGAGGTCAGCCGCAGAGTGCGGGTGATCTCGTAGAGCTCGCTGCGGGTGTACGAGAAGCAGCCGCAGAGCCCTTTGTCGGTGGCCGCCGGCAGCAGCTTCTCGATCACCTTGACGCAACTGCCGCACCCCGTACCGGCCTTGGTGCACTTCTTCACCTCCGGCAGCGTCGTGCACTGGGTGATCGCGTGCTTGGTGACGTTGTGGCAGGAACAGATCACGGCGTCGTCCGGCAGCGAGGACGGTCCGAGCACGACCGGCGCACCCGCGCCCGCCGGGAGCACCAGCTGCTCGGGAGAGACCGGCGGCACGGAGCCGGTCAGCGGCCGCAGCATGCCGTACGAGTCGGCGTCGCCGACCAGCACACCGCCGAGCAGCACGCCGTCCCTGTCGACCACGAGCTTCTTGTAGACCCCGGAGCGCGAATCCGAGTAGACGACGTCGAGGCAGCCCTCGGCCGTGCCGTGCGCGTCGCCGAAGGAGGCCACGTCCACACCGAGCAGCTTCAGCTTGGTCGACATGTCGGCACCGCTGAAGGAACGCTCCCCGGCGGCCGCGATCGTCGCCGCCACCGTCTGCGCCATCTCGTAGCCGGGCGCCACCAGGCCGTACACCCGGCCGTCCGAGGCCAGCGCGCACTCGCCGATCGCGTAGACGGCGGGGTCGGAGGTACGGCACTGCTCGTCGACCGCGATGCCGCCGCGCTCGCCGACGGTGAGACCGCAGTCGCGCGCCAGCTGGTCCCGGGGCCGTACACCGGCCGAGAAGACGACCATGTCGACGGGGAGTTCCGAGCCGTCCGACAGGCGCATCCCGATCACCGCGCCGTCCTCGGTCAGGACCTCCTGCGTGCCGGTGCCGGTGTGGACGCTCAGCCCCATCTGCTCGATGGTGCGCAGCAGCGCCGCGCCACCGCCCTCGTCCACCTGTACGGGCATCAGCCGCGGGGCGAACTCCACGACGTGCGTCCCGAGACCGAGCCCCTTGAGCGCGCCCGCCGCCTCCAGGCCCAGCAGACCGCCGCCGACGACGGCGCCGGTCGTCGCGGTCTTCGCGTACTCCTCGATCGCCAGCAGGTCCTCGATGGTCCGGTAGACGAAGCAGCCGCGCGCGTCCTTGCCGGGGACCGGCGGGACGAAGGGGTACGAGCCGGTGGCCAGGACCAGCGTGTCGTACGGGAAGACCTGCCCGGAGCGGGCGGTGACCGTACGGGCCGCGCGGTCGATCGTCTCGGCCGGGTCGCCGACGTACAGCTCGATGCCGTGCTTCTCCATGAAGCCCGCCTCGACCATCGACAGATCGTCGGGGGTGCGGCCGGAGAAGTAGGAGGTCAGCTGGACCCGGTCGTAGGCGGGGCGGGGCTCCTCGCAGAGCACCACGACGCGCGCCCGCTCGGTGACGCCGTGGTCCGCGAGCGCCTCCAGGAAGCGCTGGCCGACCATTCCGTGGCCGACCAGGACGACGGTGGGGGTGTGCACGGGCATGGTCGACATCTCAGGAGCCTCCGTCATGGGTGAGCAGGTGAAGCAGGGGAGCGTGCGGGAGGGCCTCGTCGCCCTCCCAGGCCCGGGCGAGCGCCCCGACCGCGGCGAGATCACCGAGGAGTACGCCGCCGACCAGGCGGTCGCCGCGGACGACGACCTTGCGGTAGGCGCGGCGGGTGGCGTCGGTCAGCTGGACGACGTCGTCGCCCGGCTGGGCGGTGGCCTCGCCGAAGGAGGCGAGGTCGAGGGAGACGGGCCCGCCGAGGGTGAGCCGGGTCAGCGCCCGGGTCCCGGTGTAGGCGGGGGCGGGGGGATGGGGGAGGTCACTGCCCGGACCGCTGCCCGGAGC
>NZ_JAGGOS010000159.1 GCF_018614205.1 Streptomyces sp. ISL-36
GTGCCGAGGAGCTGGCGGGCCAGCTCGCGGGCGCGCCCGGAGAGGGTGAGCGCCTCGGCGTGATGGACGGGGGTCCGCGCGTCGGCCAGCGAGCGGCCCACCGCCAGCGCCAGCCGGGGGTTGCCGCCGCTGGCCTTGTGGATGCGGCCGGCCATCCGGGACGGCAGGCGGTGGTGGATGAGGAGTTCGGCGATCTCGTCCGCGTGCAGCGGCGGCACGAGCAGGATGTCGGCCTCCGACGGCACCCAGAGGTGGGTGTCGTGCGCGTCCTGGGTTCCGTACGCCTCGGGGGTCTCGACGGCGATAACGCGCAGCGCCGGCGGCGCGAGGTGGAGGGCGAAGCGCAGCAGGTCGGCGCTGTCGGCGTCGATGTGCTGGACGCCGTCGACGACGAGCAGGGCCGGTCCGCGGGCCGTGAGGCCGCGCAGGATCTGGGCGATGCCGAGGCGCAGGGCGATCGGGTCCCAGCCGCCGTCGTGCAGCGGCGCCTCACGGCAGAGCATGGCGACGGCGGTCCGCTGTGGGCCCGGCAGTCCGTCGAAGACCCCCGAGGCGCCGGGGCCGGGGGCCTGGCGCGGTATCGACGCCCGCGCCGAGCCGGTGGCCGTGGTCCGTCCGGAGCCGGTGGTCGTGGTCCGTCCCGAGCCGGTGGTGGTGGGGCCGGGGGCGGCGGTCGCGGTGTGGGAGGGGGCGGGCGAGATCCGTCCGGAGGCGGGGGTCGCCGGGTCGGAGCCGTCGTCCGTCCGGGTGCCGGCCACTCCCGGCCAGGTCACCGTCGTCGCCACCGAGGCCACGAGGGCGGCTGCCGCCGCGCCGGGTATGTCACGGTCGGCGGGGAGCGTCGCGAGCCACAGGACGGTCTCGCCGCGGGCTTCCGCGCGGGCCGCCTCCGCCAGGGCCACCTCGGTCTTGCCGACACCCGCGGGTCCCGTCAGCAGGGCGCGGCCGCGGGCGTGCAGCACGCGTTCGAGACGGGAGAGCAGCTCCTCCCGGCCCACCGGAGCCGGGGGTCTCCCCGCGCCGGCAGGGCGTAGGGGGAGGTGTGGCGCAGTCGTCACGTATCCACCACCCTCCGCACTCGGGCCCGGCCCGTGAGCCCCGTGGGGCAGAGGATACGGAGCGTACCGGCGCAGTCCAGGTCTCTTGTCCGGCATACGGACAGCCGGTACCGGTCGCCCACGCCAGGACGCGCCCGTGGTGTAGACCACGGGCGCGCCGCTGACCAGCAATAATGCTGATGTGGGGGGTGGTTCAGGGGGTGATCAGAAGGTCAGGCTCCACGAGTCGATGTAGCCGGTGTCACCCGAGGCCACATCGCGGACCTGCAGCTTCCAGGTGCCGTTGGCGACCTCGCTCGACGCGTCGACCGTGTACGTGGTCAGAACGTTGTCGGCGCTGTCCGACGAGGAGGACGCCTTCAGGT
The DNA here is from genome assembly GCF_018614205.1 of Streptomyces sp. ISL-36. GTDB lineage: Bacteria > Actinomycetota > Actinomycetes > Streptomycetales > Streptomycetaceae > Streptomyces. The sequence goes on from NZ_JAGGOS010000159.1 coordinate 1,424, forward strand.
TGCGCACCGTGCCGTCGGGGGCGATCAGGTCGATGACCAGGTCCCCGCGCCAGGTGTGCTTGATGTCCACGCCGACCTTGAGGGTGGCGGGGGCGTTGCCCGTGCGGCCGGTGACGGCGATCGAGGACGACACGGTGGTGTTGTCGGAGATCGTCACGTCCGTCGCGTTGGTGAAGACGGTGCCGGTCGGCGGCGTCGTGGTGCCGGTGACGGCGTCCACGGTCTTCGCCGTGTCGGCGATGCCGGTGCCGCAGCCGCCGGTGCAGGTGCCGGGCAGCGGCCGGGCGTTGGCCTTGATCGCGGACTCGATCTCGGCCGGGGTGAGGCTGGTCTTGGCCGACTTGAGCAGCGCGGCGAGGCCCGCGATGTGCGGCGCGGCCATCGAGGTGCCCTGGTAGGGCTTGTAGTTCTCCAGCGACTGGGTGGTCGTGCCCGAGTTCAGCGTGGAGTAGATGCCGTTCTCGGGGGTGGTCACCGTGCCGGGCGTGTCGGTGGCGCGGCGGGTCTCGCCGCCCGGAGCCGCCACGTCCACGATGGTGCCGTAGTTCGAGTAGTACGAACGGTTGCCCTCGCGGCTGGTCGACGCCACGGTGATGACGTTCGAGCAGTTCGCGGGGGTGAAGCCGGAGGTGTTGGCGTTGCTGTTGCCCGCGGCGACGACGACGGTGGTACCGCGCGAGACGGCGCCGTTGATCGCGGTCTGGTAGACGCTCGGGCAGGTGGAGCTGGCGCCGCCCAGGCTCAGGTTGATGACCTTCGCGGGGGTCGGGTTCGCCGCGACGCCCGGCACGGAGCCGCCGGACGCCCAGGTGATGGCGTCGGCGATGTCCGAGGAGGAACCGCCGCACTTGCCGAGGACACGCACGGGCTGGATCTTCGCGTTGTACGCGATGCCCGCGATGCCCTTGGTGTTGTGGGTGACCGCACCGATGGTGCCGGCCACGTGGGTGCCGTGCCAGGAGGAGTTGGAGGCCCGCGAACCGGTGCCGCACTCGCCGTCCGTGGCGTTCCAGTCGCCCTCGTCCTTGGCGTCCGCGTCACGGCCGTTGCCGTCGCGGGCGTCGGCGGAGGTGGAGATGAAGTCGTAGCCGGCGACGACGTTGGCCGCCAGGTCGGAGTGGGCCGCGTAGCCGGTGTCGATGACGGCCACGGTGACACCGGAGCCGGTCGTCTTGTCCCAGGCGGGCGGAACGTTCATGCCACCGGTGGCCTCGAAGAGGTCCCACTGCTTGGCGTAGTCCGTGTCGTTCGGGGTGACGGCCATCGCGTACGCGCGGATGTCGGGCTCGACCGAGGCGACCTGCGGGTCGGCGCGGTAGGCGTCCATCACCTCGGCGACGTCCTGCTTGGTGGCGCTGTCGCCCAGGTCGACCAGCGCGCCGCCGCCGGCGAGGCGGCGCTCGAAGGCGAGGCTCTCGCCGGTCTGGGCTCCCTTCGCGGCCGCGTCGCTCTTCGCGGCGGCGTTGGAGCCGGCCTCGGCGGCCGCGGACTTGTAGGTGACGATGACCTTCTCGACCGGAGCGCTGGGCAGCGCGGTCATCGCCTGCGAAGCCGGAGCCGGCTTCGGCGTGGCAGCGGCCGGGGCGGCGGCGAACGCCCCGGAGGTGGTGGCAGCGGCGCCGAGGATCGCGGCACTCGCGACCACGACGGATATGACTCTCCGCCTGGAACTGTTCAAGGTGTTCCCTTTCGAGCACGACGTAGGTGCGGAGCAGTGGCGGCGGCGCGGGAGCCGCGGTGCGAAGTGGGGTCGCGGTCCGTCGGTCCCTGGGCTTGGGGGGCCCGTGCGCCGCCACCGGCGCGACGGCCCGGGTCAAGGCCGTCACCGGCGGACACCACCCTCCTCCCCTCATGCACCTGACAGGGCCTGAGCGCCTGTGGGGGGCGTGGATCGGGGGATGGGATCTGCCGGTGCGGCAGACAGTAGGGAAAGAGCGGATGAACCCGATACGGGGAAAACCCTTGTCGCCCCCCGAGGGGGTGGGGGGAGGGTCGAGGGGGGCGGCATGCCGGGCCCCTGCACGGGGCATCACCGCTGGGTGAAGTCAACGGGGTACAGGCGGAGTTGGTACGAGCGGCGGCTGCCCCTCCCGTTACGGGGGCTGCTCGTCCTCGTGGCCGGGCTGGGGGTTCTTTTCTGCGGTCAGCAGATCCTGGAGGGATACCGGACGACGATGGTGTACCGCGACGCACCGGTCTGCGAGGGCCAGGGGTGCGTACGGACCGCGGTGGGCACGGTGACGGGCCGCAAGACGGGTGAGCACTGCACGTCCGACACGAGCGGGGGCGCGGCCGGCACCACAGGCGGCGGCGGCACCACCTGCACACGGTACTACCGGGCCGAGGTCGAGTGGCCCGGCCGTACCGCGTCGCTGTCGGTGGACTCGGACACCTATGACGAGGTCAGGGCGGGTGACCGCGCGGAGCTCAGGATCTGGCGGGGCGAGGTCGTCGGCCTGCTCGTGCGCGGCCACAACCACAGCTACCCGCCCTCCTCGCAGAGCGGGGTGGGGCCGTGGCTGGCGCTCGCCTCGCTGATCCTCGCGACGGGAGTCTGGGGAGCGGTGAGCGGCAGGCCGTCGCGACTCCTCGCGTTCCCGAACTTCGGCTGGTTGTTCGTGGCCATCGGGATCGGGTGGCTCGGGTCCATGGCACTGTTCGGAGGACACGTTCTCGTCTGGGCCTTCGCGATCCTCTGGACGGGATTCGCGGTCTTCTGGATCGTGGGCGCCTGGCGGGACGGCTGAGAACGCTGCCGGTGCCCGCCGGGTGTGGGCGAGATGGCCGCGCCCTACGTTCGCGAGGCGTCAGCCCAGTTCGAGGGTGGTCACGCCGAAGACCCGCTCCTGAGCGACCGGCCGGATCGGTCCGGTGTACATCCGCGCCGTCTCGAAGGTCGCCTCGAGCCCCCGCTCCCGGGCGAGCCGAGCCGCCGCCGGATTGGACTCCGGCATGTCGATCGCGATCCGCGCCGAGCCGAAGGCCCGGGCCTCGGCGGCCAGCGCGTCCAGCAGGGCGGCGGCGTCGGCGGGCGTGTCCGCGAACAGCGGGCCGATACGGGCCTCGTCCTCGGCCGGCCGCACCACCCCGTACCCGGTCGGGCGCCCGGCTGTGATCCGTACCAGGGCCCGGTGGCCCGGGGTGGTCAGCCAGGGCGCGAGGAAGCGGGGCCGGTCGGCGGGGTGGCAGGCGCTGTCGTACGCGGCGAGGGCCGCCGGGTCGACCCGCGCGGCCGGGACCACCGTGGGAAGCACGGCGGGGTCCACGTCCGGCGCGGGGACCGGGGGAGCGGTGAGAGCCGCGGGGGCGCGGAGTTCTCCCACGTAACGCGCGGTGCGATAGGCCGCGGTGAAGCCGGAGCGGCGGTAGTTGTCCTGCTGGTCGGGCACCCCGTCGAGGCCGACGGTCCGTTCGCCGGCGTGCGCGAGGGCGGCGCGCCAGGTCGCGAGGCCGTGACCGAGACCCCGTAGGTCAGGACGGACGAGGTAGAAGCCCAGGAAGGCGTACCGGTCGCTGTAGTTGACGACCGAGACGGCGGAGACGGGCTCCCCGTCGATCCGGCCGAGGAAGAACCCCTCCGGGTCCTGCGCGAAGAACGCCGGAGCGTCGGCCGCTCCCGGATTCCAGCCCTCGGCGGCGGCCCAGGTGCGTACGAGCGCCCAGTCCCGGAGGGTCGCGGGGGAGACGTGGAGCGAGCCGGTGGTGGGGAAGGTCATCGGGCTCCTTCGACAGCGGGTGGCGGGACACGGTGGGGCGGCGGGACACGGTGCAGAGGCGGACACGGTGCAGGAGCAGGACACGGCGGGGTCGCGGGCGGCGCGAACCGGAAAAAGCGGGCCGAGCATAGCGATCACGGTCCCCTCCCGCTGCCCCCGCCGATCGTTTCCGGCCGTGCGGCTACCCCACCAGTCGCAGGGCCGTCTCCGACACGCCCACCCGTACCGCCTGACCCCAGGTCAGTTCCAGGGCGTCCGACTCCATACCGTCGCCGAAGGCCACCAGCCGGTCCGACTCGACCGTCAGCCGCAAGGTCTCTCCGGGGTTCAGCAGACCCTCCACGCAGGTGGTGCCGGTCGTCGGCGACGGCCAGGCCTCGCGGACGAACCACGCGAGTCGCCGGTCGGTCGGGACGGGCAGCCGCAGGGGGCTCGAACGCTGCTCCCGGAGGGAGCGGAGCCAGCCCGTGGCGCCCGTACCGGTGCCGACGAGGACGCCGGAGGACGCCTGGGGCTCGGGCGGCGCGGCGCCGGTGCGCTCGACGCCCAGGGTGTAGCGGGCGGTCTGGTGACCCGGCGGGCCCAGGTAGATCTCGTTGAGAGCGACGATCCGTTGCGCGTCGTCGGTGACCGCCTCCACCATCGTGAGCTCGTCCACCACCGTCCTCGTCCTCGTCGTCGCGGGCGCGGTCGCGGTCGCGGTCGAGTCCGGGGTCGAGATCCTCGCCGTGGCCGTGGCCGTGGCCGTGGCCGTGGCTGTGGCCGTGGCCGTGGCTGTGGCTGTGGCTGTGGCCGTCGCCGTCGCCGTCGCCGTGGCCGTGACCGAGATCGTGGTCGCGGTCGGACCGGAGACGGAGGCCAGCAAGGCGCCCGCGTCCGCCGCCCGGTGCCGCACGAGGACGCCCGGATTGCGCCCGGGGTCGGTGTCGATCCCGATGACCGGTTGCCCCTGCAGGTACTTCGCCACGTTGGCCACCAGGCCGTCCTGCCCGACCACGACGACCACGTCCTCGGGGCCGAACAGGAAGCGGTCCAGGTCGGCGCGCTCCACCCTGGCCCGCCGCCACCGCAACGGCACCGCCGACGCCACCTCCGCCAGCGCCCGCCGGGTCCGCTCGTGGCGCTGCCGCACCTCCTCGATGCTCCGGTCCCGGCGGGAGAGGAAGAAGGCGGCCTGACCGTGCGTACCGTGCCGGGCGAGCAGCTCCTCGTACTCGGTGGTCCGGTGCACGAGCACCGCCCGAGGCGCCAGGCTCACGACGGAGCTCCGCCGCTGCCCAGCTTAGCGAGCAGCCCGGTCAGCACATCCGGCGAGAGGGTCAGACTCTCGATCCGGGGCAGGTTCTCCGCCGCGCGGGTCGCCGCCAGCGCGTGCAGCGTCGCCGCGTCGGCCTCGCCGTGCACCCGAAGCCAGGCCGCCTGCGCCGCCGCCCGGGCCTCGCCGACCTCTCGGGCCGCCTCGGCCTCGGCCCGTGCGAGCCGGACCTTCCGTACCGCCTCGGCCTCCGCCCGTACGGAGTCGGCCGCGGCGGACTCCTCCGCCTCACGGCGGGCGTTGGTGCCCCGCTGGTCGACGAGCCGCTCCTCCTGGCGGGCCAGTTCGATCTTGCTGGCCAGCTCGTTCTCGGCGATGGTCCGCTCGCGTTCGACGGCCACGGCGCGCCGCTCGTACGTCGCCCGGTCGGCCTCCTGCTGGATCTGTTCGCGCGCCGGAGTGCGCAGCGCCCTTTCGACCTCCGGCTCGGGACGGATCGCCACCACGCGTACCGCCACCACCTCGATACCGGTGGCCGGCAGCCGTGGCTCGCCCGTGAGCCCGGCCGCGATCCGGTCGCGGACCGCCGCCACGCCGTCGACGAGGGCCGCGGCGAGCGGGGTGCGCGCCAGGACGTCGAGGGCGTGCTGCTGCGCGGTCTCGGTGAGGAGCGTCGCGATCTGCTCCAGCGGCGCGGCGCGCCACGCGCCCGTGTCGGGGTCGATCGAGAAGTCGAGCCGGGTGGCCGCCGCGTCCGGCTCGCTGATCCGGTACGTGACGGTGGACTGCACGCTCACGTCCTGGAAATCGCCGGTCCTGGCGTGAAAGGCCATGGCCAGTTCCCGGTCGTCGACCGGTACTTCGGAGAGTGCGGCTGACAGCGAGCGGAACCAGAAGCTGAGCCCCCTGCCGTCGTGGACGAGTCGCCCGCGACGGTGGTGGCGGATGTGGGCGGTGGGCGCGGAGCGCAGATGGCGCCAGCCTGCACGCCTGGTGATGTCGGCCATGAATCCCCCTTGTCGTCACTGTGACGATAGAGGCCCCGTTCCCTTCTCGTCAAGATGACGAAAGTGGTCACTCGGGAGCCGGCCGGTCGGGGCGCGGGGTCCTGTGCAGGCGGGCGGACACGTCCTCGTGCGCCAGGCGCCGCAGCGCGAGCAGGATCGGCTCGTAGAGCGTCGTGTACGCGACGGTCGCCTCGATCGCCTCCTCCAGGACGGGGTAGCCCTCGATCGTGGCGTACTCCTCCGCCGCGATCGGGTGCATCGCCAGGGCGTAACGCCGGATGTGCTCGATGCCGCCCTCGTAGCCGAGTGAGCGCAGGGTGACGACCGCCCTGGTCAGTGCGGCGAGTGCGGGCGCCTCGTCGTACACCTGCCAGTCCAGTTCGGCGAGCAGCCCGCGCAGCTCCGCGAAGACCTCGTCCCAGAGCTGCCGCCCCGGATCGGATTCTTCCGGCGGGGTGATCCGCGGCCCCAGCATGTACTGGGCGATGCCGAGGCGTTCGTGGCGGCCGAAGGCGGGGTCGTCCGCCACCGCGAGGACGTCCCGGGCCTGCTGGACCGTCATGCCGCCGACCGTGAGCAGCGCCCGGATCAGACGCAGCCTGCGCAGATGTTCCTCGCCGTACTCGGACTGGCGGGCCGTGACGGGGGTGCCCGGCGCCAGAAGCCCTTCGCGCAGGTAGTACTTCACGGTCGCCACGGACACGCCGCTGCGGCTGCTCAATTCGGAGAGGCGCAAAAGAGATTCACCGTTCCCATCGTCTCGACACGGTTACTGAGGACTTCTACTCTGCCCTCCTAGGATAGTTCAGCTATCCATCAGAATCGGAGGGTGGGCAGAGACATGGAACGTTCCGGCTTCGCACACTTCGCACACGTCGCGCAGGGGGTGCGGCTCCTGGCGACCCCCGAGTGGAACCGCGGCGGTCCGGACAGCCGCTCCGAACAGCGCCGGGTACGCCGAGGGCGTTTCATGGCCGCCACCACCGAGCCGGTGGCGGTCTTCCTGATCGGCGCCCGTGTCAACCGCTGGCGCTCGGTCCGTGGCTGGCTGCCCGTGATCATGGCCATGCCCGGCATGCTCAAGGAACTGACGGCAGACCCGGAGAGCGGCTTCCTCGGCTACCGGATGCTCCTGGGGCCGTCCTTCGGCGAGGTGACCGTCGTCCAGTACTGGCGCAGGGCCGGTGACATCCGCGCGTACGCCACCGACACCGACCGGCGCCACCACCCGGCCCGGAGCGCCTTCTGGCGCCGCTACTTCACGAGCAACGGGGCGGTCGGCATCTGGCACGAGATGTACTCGGTGCGTCCGGGGGCCTATTCGGCGCTGTACGGGGACATGCCTCCGACGGGTGTCGGAGCGCTCTTCGGGCTGGAACCGGCGGCACCGGGGGAGAGGGGCGGCTACCAGCGCTCGACCGACCCGATCTTCGCGGCGCAGGTCACGGAGGACCGCCCACCGACGGGGGAGTGAGGGCGCGGGCGGCGCCGGTGGCGGGCGGCCACGGCCGTCAGCCTGCCACGGGCGTGGCTGCGGGGGTCTGCCCCGGGCCGGGACGGCCGGGGGCGAGCAACGGCTCGCCGGCCGCCGCCTCGTCGGCGCGGACCGGGGC
>NZ_JAGGOS010000160.1 GCF_018614205.1 Streptomyces sp. ISL-36
CGCCGAGGCGGCACGACGCCCGCCACACCCGCCACGCCCACGTCGTCCGCGGAGGCCCCCGCCGCGCCGCTCTCGCGCGTCGAGGCCCGCCGTGCGGCCCGGGCCCGCAAGGAGAGCGTCGGCGTCGTCGCCAGCCGGGTCGTGGGCGAGCTGTTCATCACCTTCGGCGTCGTCATGCTCCTGTTCGTCACGTACCAGCTGTGGTGGACGAACGTCCGGGCCGGCCAGCAGACCGACCGGGCGAAGGAGCAGATCGAGGACGCCTGGTCCAAGGGCCGGGCCCCGGACGCCTTCGAGCCGGGCCAGGGCTTCGCCATCATGTACATCCCCAAGCTGGACGTGGTGGTCCCCGTCGCCGAAGGCATCAGCAAGCCCAAGGTCCTCGACCGGGGCATGGTGGGCCACTACAGCGAAGGCACCCTGAAGACGGCGATGCCCTCCGACAAGCAGGGCAACTTCGCCGTCGCCGGGCACCGCAACACGCACGGCGAACCCTTCCGCTACATCAACCAGCTGGAACCGGGCGACCCGATCGTCGTCGAGACCCAGGACGCCTACTACACGTACGAAATGGCGAGCATCCTGCCCCAGACCTCGCCGTCCAACGTCTCGGTGATCGACCCGGTGCCCAACGGATCGGGATTCAAGGGCCCCGGCCGGTACATCACACTGACCACCTGCACCCCCGAATTCACCAGTACGTACCGCATGATCGTGTGGGGCAAGATGGTCGAGGAACGCCCGCGCAGCAAGGGGAAACCGGACGCGCTCGTAGGCTGAGACCCCACACCTCAAGACGGGACGACGTAGTGGCACGTGCGCGCAACCGGATCGCCGGCATCATCAGCGTCTTCGGTGAACTCCTCATCACCGCGGGCCTGGTCCTCGGCCTCTTCGTCGTCTACTCCCTGTGGTGGACCAACGTCCTCGCCGACCGTGCCGCGGACAAGGACGCCGACCAGGTCCGCGACCACTGGGCGGACGGCCCCGGCGCCCTGGACACCAAGGACGGCATCGGCTTCCTGCACGTACCGGCCATGGGCGACGACGAGATACTCGTCAAGAAGGGCACCACCCCCGGCATCCTCAACAACGGCGTCGCCGGCTACTACACCGACCCGATCAAGTCCGCCCTCCCGCAGGACAAGCAGGGCAACTTCACCCTGGCCGCGCACCGGGACGGGCACGGGGCGAAGTTCCACAACATCCACAAGCTGAAGAACGGCGACCCGATCGTCTTCGAGACCAAGGACACGTGGTTCGTCTACAAGGTCTACAAGTCCCTGCCGGAGACGACGAAGTACAACGTGGACGTCCTCCAGCCCGTCCCGAAGGAATCGGGCAGGTCGAAGCCGGGCCGCTACATCACGCTGACGACGTGCACGCCGATGTACACCTCGGACTACCGCTACATCGTCTGGGGCGAACTGGAACGCACGGAGAAGGTCGACGCGGCCCGCACGCCGCCGACGGAGCTGCGCTGACGGAAGCGCACCGCGCGGCGAGAAAGCGCACCGCGCTGACGGGAAGCGCACCGTGCTGCCCGGAGAAGAGAAGAGCCCCGGCATCCTTGAGGATGCCGGGGCTCTCCGCGTGACGTGCTGGGCGGCTAGTCGAAGAAGCCGCCGCCGCCATTGCCGCCGTTGCCACCGCCGCCGTTGCCGCCCGCCGTGAAGACGGTGACCGTCTGGCCGGTGGTGACCTGGCTGCCCTCCGGCGGGTTGGTGCCGAGGACCGTGGCGTCGTTCTTGTCCGAACCCTGCTGCTGCACGACCAGGCCCAGGGCCTCGAGCTGCTGCTTCACTTCCTCGAACTTCTTGCCCGCGAGGCCCGCCGGGATCGCCGTCTGCGTCTGCTGCGGGCCCTTGGAGACCTTCAGCGTGATCTGGACGTCCTTAGGCTGGTCCGTGGAGCCGTTCGGGTTCATGCCGACGACCGTCTCCGCGGGCTGCTCCGAGTCGACGTCCTGACGGCTGACGTTCTCGAAGCCCAGCAGCTTCAGATCCTGGACGGCCTGCTGGTAGCTCCGGCCGGTGACGTCGGGCAGCTGAGACTTCTCCTTTTTCGCCACCGTGATCTTCACCGCGGAGTTCTGCTCCGCCTTGGTACCGCCCTCCGGGCTCTGCCGCAGAACGGTGCCCGGGTCCTCGTCGGACTCCTCCTGGACGACCTCGACCTTGAAGCCCTTGTCCTTCAGCAGCTGCTCGGCGCTCTCCCGGGACTTCTCGGTGACGTCCGGGACCTCGATCTGCGGCGCGCCCTCGGAGATGACGACCGAGATCGTCTCGCCGACGTTCATCTTCGTGACGCCGTCCGCCGCGGGCGTCTGGTTGCAGATCTTGCCCTTGGGCTGTTCACAGCGCTCGGAGCCCGACTGCGCCACCTTGACCTGTGCGTTCGCCGCCAGCCCCTCGGCTTCCTGCAGCGTGTGACCGACCAGGGAGGGCACGGGCACCTGGTCCGTGCCGTCCTTGGTCTCGAACACGGCGCGGCCGATCAGGATCGCGCCGACCAGGACCAGGACGCCCGCCAGGACCAGCAGGATCGTCGATGTCTTCGACTTCTTCTGCTGGCGGCGGCGGTCCGGGCGGTCGTCGTAGCCGTAGCCGCCTTCGTCCGGGTTCATCGGCGGCAGCATGGAGGTCTGGCCGGCCGGGTCGGTCTGGCGCAGCGCCGTCGTCGGCTGGTCGTCCGGCGGGTAGCCGCCGTACCCGCCGCCGTAGCCGCCGTACCCCGCCGCGCCCATCGCCGCCGCGGCCGCGACCGGCTGGCCGTCGAGGCACGCCTCGATGTCCGCGCGCATCTCGTCCGCGGACTGGTAGCGGTAGTCGGGATCCTTGACCAGCGCCTTCAGGACGATGGCGTCCATCGAGGGCGTGATCTCGGGGTCGAAGTTGCTCGGCGGCTGCGGCTCCTCGCGTACGTGCTGGTACGCGACCGCGACCGGCGAGTCGCCCACGAAGGGCGGCCGGACGGTCAGCAGCTCGTACAGCAGGCAGCCGGTGGAGTACAGGTCGGAGCGGGCGTCGACCTGCTCGCCCTTGGCCTGCTCGGGGGAGAGGTACTGGGCCGTGCCGATGACCGCCGCGGTCTGGGTCATGGTCATGCCCGCGTCGCCCATGGCGCGCGCGATGCCGAAGTCCATGACCTTGACCTGACCGGTCCGCGTCAGCATGACGTTCGCCGGCTTGATGTCACGGTGCACGATGCCGGCGCGGTGCGAGTACTCCAGCGCCTGCAGGATGCCGACCGTCATCTCGAGCGTGCGTTCGGGCAGCAGCTTGCGCCCGGAGTGCAGCAGCTCACGCAGGGTCGAGCCGTCGACGTACTCCATCACGATGTACGGGATGGACACCCCGTCGACGTAGTCCTCGCCGGTGTCGTAGACCGCGACGATCGCCGGGTGGTTGAGCGAGGCGGCCGACTGGGCCTCACGGCGGAACCGGGCCTGGAAGGACGGGTCGCGGGCGAGATCGGCCCGCAGCGTCTTCACGGCGACGGTGCGGCCGAGCCGGGTGTCGTGGGCGAGGTAGACCTCCGCCATGCCACCACGGCCGAGCACCGAGCCCAGCTCGTACCGGCCGCCGAGGCGACGCGGCTCTTCCATAACTGATCCAGCCCTCTCCGTCTGTCCCGACCGCACCGGTGTGGTGGTCCGGCGGTGTGCTGTTCGCGCATACGCTACCGGCCACGGGAAGGCGTTCCGCCCGCGACCGGCACCTGATACCTGACCGGTACCTGGCCGGTGCCCGGCCGCAAGGTCAGCTCCTGCTCTTCAGGACCGCCTTCATCACGGCCTTCGCGATCGGGGCCGCCAGACCGCCACCGCTGATGTCCTCGCGGTTCGTACCCTCGGAGTCCTCGACGATCACGGCGACCGCGACCGGCGAGCCCTGGGCCGTCTTGGCATACGAGATGAACCAGGCATAGGGACGCTTGGCGTTCTTCTCGCCGTGCTGCGCCGTACCCGTTTTGCCGCCGACCTTCACGCCGTCCATGTTGAGGTCGGCGTTGCCGCCGGTGCCGTTCTCGACGACGTTCTCCATCATCGTCTGGATCAGCTGCGCGTTCTGCTGCGACAGCGGGCGGCTCATCTCCTCGGGCTCGTTCCGCTTGATCACGTCGAGGTTCGGAGCCTCGAGCGTGTCGATCATGTACGGCTTCATCAGCTTGCCGTCGTTGGCGATCGCCGCCGTGACCATGGCCATCTGCAGCGGGGTCGTCGCGGTGTTGAACTGGCCGATGGAGGAGAGCGCGTTGCCGCCGCGGTCCATCTTCTTGTCGTAGACGGAGGCCGCCGAGCGGACCGGGGTGAACTGCTCGGCGTTGAAGCCGAACTTCTCCGCCGTCTCGACCATGGCGTCACGGCCGACCTCGTCACCGAGCTTGGCGAAGACCGAGTTGCAGGAGATACGGAGCGCCTCGTTCAGGCTGGCGTTCTCGCATCCGGTCGCGTGGTTCCTCATCGGCACGGTGGAGAGCGGAATGTTGTACGGGTCCGGGGTGACCGTCGGCGCGTCGATGTTCGTGACCTTGCCGTGCTCCAGCGCCGCGGCCGCCGTGACGACCTTGAAGACGGAGCCGGGAGGGTAGATCTCGCGCAGCGCGCGGTTCAGCTTCGGCTTGTTCTTGTCCTTCTCCAGCGCGACCCACGCCTTCTCGTCCTTGCCGGAGTACCCGGCGAAGGACGAGGGGTCGTACGACGGGGTGGACGCCAGCGCCAGGATCTTGCCCGTCTTGGGCTCTATGGCGACGACGGCACCCGTGTTCTTGCCGAGCCCCTCGAAGGCCGCCTTCTGGGCGGCGCCGCTCAGCGTCGTGACGACGTTGCCGCCCTTCTTCTTGTCGCCGGTGAACATCGACAGCGTGCGGTCGAAGAAGAGCCGGTCGTCGTTGCCGGTGAGGATGCCGTCCTCGATCTTCTCGATCTGGTTGGCGTCGTAGGCCTGCGAGGCGTACCCGGTGACGGGGGCCCACATCGGGCCGTCGGTGTAGGTCCGCTTGAACCGGTAGTACGGGTCCGCGGAGTCGACCGAGCCCGTGATCGGCTTGCCGTCCACGATGATGTTGCCCCGGACGTTGGCGTACCGCTCGATCTGCACCCGCTTGTTGCGCGGGTGCGCGTTCAGTTCGTCGGCCCGGACGTACTGGATCCAGTTGTCCCGGATCAGCAGGGCGAGGACCAGCAGGCCGCAGAAGATCGCGACCCGGCGCAGAGGCTTGTTCACGGACGGACCACCTGGGTCATCTCGGCGTCGGGGGACGGGGCGGGGGCGGGCGCCGGGCGGCGCGCGGTGTCGCTGATCCGGATCAGGATGCCGATCAGGGCCCAGTTGGCGATAACGGAGGAACCGCCGTACGCGAGGAACGGCATCGTCATACCGGTCAGCGGGATGAGGCCCATCACACCGCCGGCGACCACGAAGATCTGCAGCGCGAACGCGCCGGACAGACCCATCGCGAGCAGCTTGCCGAACGGGTCCCGTGCCGCGAGGGCGGTACGGACACCGCGCTCGATGATCAGGCCGTACAGGAGCAGGAAGGCCATGACACCGGTCAGCCCGAGCTCCTCGCCGACGGTGGCGAAGATGAAGTCGGAGTTGGCGGCGAAGCCGATGAGGTCGGAGTTGCCCTGGCCGAGACCGGTACCGAGGATGCCACCGGAGCCGAAGGACATCAGCACCTGCGACATCTGGTCACAGGCCGCCGCCATGTTGGACCCCTCGGGAGCCGTCTTCAGACACCCGAACGGGTCGCTCCACGCGGCCACACGGGACTGGACGTGACCGGCGAACGAGGCGACACCGACCGCGCCCGCGACGGACATCAGCAGACCCATGACGATCCAGCTGGTCCGTTCCGTCGCCACGTACAGCATGATCACGAACATGCCGAAGAACAGCAGCGACGTACCGAGGTCGTTCTCGAAGATCAGGATGAGGAGGCTGACGGCCCAGATGGTGAGGATCGGGCCGAGGTCGCGGCCGCGCGGCAGGTAGAGCCCCATGAAGCGGCGGCTGGCCAGGGCCAGCGCGTCGCGTTTCACCATGAGATAGCCGGAGAAGAACACCGCGAGGACGATCTTGGCGAACTCGCCGGGCTGGATGGAGAAGCCGCCGACGCTGATCCAGATCTTGGCGCCGAAGACGTCCGCGCCCAGGCCCGGCACCAGCGGCAGCAGCAGGAGGACGAGCGCCACGACCATCGAGATGTACGTGTAGCGCTGCAGGACCCGGTGGTCCTTCAGGATCAGCAGCACGCCGACGAACATGGCGATGCCGATCGCCGAGTACATCATCTGATTGGGGGCGTCCGGGGTGAACGTCTTGTACCGGGCGATGATGCGCGGCGACTGGTCCAGCCGCCAGATCAGCACCAGCCCGAGCCCGTTGAGCAGCGTGGCCAGCGGCAGCAGCAGCGGGTCCGCGTACGGCGCGAACTTGCGCATCACGAGGTGTGCGACGGCCGCGAGCAGGCCGAGGCCGAGCCCGTAGCCGAGCATGCCCGAGGGCACCTCGCCGTCGATCGCCAGGCCCACGTTGAGGTACGCGAACACCGGGATGACGACGGCGAACGCGAGCAGCGCCAGCTCGGTGTTGCGGCGGCTCGGCGCTTCGATGGCGCCGATGGTGGTCGTGTTGGTGACAACGCTCATGGTGGTGAAAGGCCCCCTACGGGTGCTTACTGCTTGCCGCAGTTCGAGGCCAGCTTCTGCTCGTCCTCCGTGAGGGTGGGGCCCGGGGAGGGAGCGGCTGTGGTGGGCTTGGGGTTCGGCGTGGTCGCGCCGTCGGCGGGCGGCTTGCTCGCCTGGTCGGCGGCCTTGTCGGCCGCCTCACGGCGCTGCTCGGCCTTCTTGCAGGCCGAAGCCTGCGCGGCCAGCTCCGCGATCTTCGTCTGGGCCTTGCCGAGGCTGCCGCCGGCGATCGTGTCCTCGACCTGCTTGCGCTGGTACTGCGGCAGGTACTTGAGTTCGATCTCGGGGTGGTCCTTCTCCACGTCCGACAGCGACACCCAGGCCAGGTTCTGGCTGATGCCCCGGTACAGCGCCACGTGCTCGTCGTTGGAACCGACGTAGTACTGGGTCTGCGTCCAGCGGTAGCCGCCGTACAGGCCGCCGCCGAGCACGGCGAGCGCGAGGAGCAGGAGGAAGCTGCGCTTGATCCACTTCCGGCCGGTGCGCGGCTTGTCGAAGTTGTCGAACTCGTGGAAGTTCTCGTCGTTGTACGCGCCGAACGAGCCCTGCGGCGGCATGGAGCCGTAGCCGTAGCCGTGGTCGTCGCCGCTGCCGGGCGGGCCGAAGCCGCCGGCCGGGGGCTGCTGGTGCGGCGCGGAACGGCCGAGGCCGGAGGCGCGGCCGGCCGGGGTCTGCATCGCCCCGCCGTCGGCCTGCTGCACCTGGTTCTCGGCGACAGCGCCGACGATGACCGGCGTGTCGCTGAGCTGCCCGGCGAGGGTGTCGCCGCCGTCGACGTCGAGGACGTCGGCGACGATCACCGTGATGTTGTCGGGGCCGCCGCCGCGCAGCGCGAGCTGGATCAGCTCCTGCACGGTCTCCTGCGGGCCCTGGTAGCTGGCGAGGGTGTCCTCCATCGTCTGGTGGGAGACGACTCCGGACAGCCCGTCGGAGCAGATCAGATAGCGGTCGCCGGCCCGGACCTCACGGATCGACAGATCCGGCTCGACGTGGTCACCGCTGCCGAGCGCCCGCATCAGGAGCGAACGCTGCGGGTGGGTGGTGGCCTCTTCCTCGGTGATGCGGCCCTCGTCGACGAGCCGCTGCACCCAGGTGTGGTCCTGCGTGATCTGGGTCAGCACACCGTCGCGCAGCAGGTACGCGCGCGAGTCGCCGACGTGCACCAGGCCGAGGCGCTGGCCCGTCCACAGCAGGGCGGTGAGCGTGGTGCCCATGCCCTCCAGCTGCGGGTCCTCCTCGACCATCATCCGCAGCTGGTCGTTGGCGCGCTGCACCGCGGCACCGAGCGACGTGAGGATGTCGGAGCTGGGGACGTCGTCGTCGAGGGTGACGAGGGTGGAGATCACCTCCGAGGAGGCGACCTCACCGGCGGCCTGGCCGCCCATGCCGTCGGCGATGGCGAGCAGCCGGGGACCGGCGTAGCCGGAGTCCTCGTTGCCCTCGCGGATCATGCCCTTGTGCGACCCGGCGGCGAAGCGCAGAGAGAGACTCATGCGCACCTCCCCTGTCGACGCCGCCTCGGGGTACAGCCGGTCTCGAGCCACACTGCCCACCCTCCGGTCGGGAGCCCGTGCCGGTAGGCGGCCCGGACCTGCCGGTCCGCCGCTCGGCCCGTCGTGGGGACCGCCTCGGCCCGCTCGCTCCGCTCGCACTCATTCATGACGTAGCACTACTTCCGCAGCTCGATGACGGTCTTGCCGATGCGGATCGGCGCGCCCAGCGGAATCGGTGTGGCGGTGGTGAGACGGGTCCGGTCGAGATACGTGCCGTTGGTGGACCCGAGATCCTCGACGATCCACTGGCCGTCCCGGTCCGGGTAGATCCTGGCATGCCGGCTGGAGGCGTAGTCGTCGTCCAGCACGATCGTCGAGTCGTGGGCCCGGCCCAGCGTGATGGTCTGCCCCTGGAGGGCGACCGTCGTGCCGGTGAGGGTGCCCTCGGACACGACCAGCTTGGTCGGGGCGCCGCGGCGCTGCCGCCCGCCGCCCGCGTTCTGCTGGCCGCGCTGTGGCGGCGGCGACGCCGCCTGCCGTGCGTTCTGCTGCGGCCGGGCGTCCTGGCGGCGCGAACCGCGCTGCGTGACACGCGTGCCGAACAGGTCGCTGCGAATGACCTGGACGGCCACGATCACGAACAGCCACAGAACGGCCAGGAAACCCAACCGCATGACCGTCAGGGTCAGCTCTGACATTGCCCCCGCTTCACCCTTCGGCTTGCCGGTAAACGATGGTGGTGCTGCCCACGACGATCCGCGAGCCGTCGCGGAGCGTAGCGCGGGTGGTGTGCTGCCCGTCCACCACGATGCCGTTGGTGGACCCGAGATCCTGGATCGTCGAGGGCGTTCCGGTCCGGATCTCGCAGTGCCGGCGGGAGACGCCGGGATCGTCGATCCTCACGTCCGCGTCGGTGCTGCGGCCAAGGACCAGGGTCGGGCGTGAGATCTGATGGCGGGTGCCGTTGATCTCGATCCACCGGCGCACCTGGGCGCCGGAGGCGGGCATGGGGCCGGGACCGCCGACGGGCGGCTGGCCGGGCCGCTGCATGCCGGCCGCGCCCGGCGGCGGGGCCGCGGGCATCGGCGGCGCACCGGCCGGAGGATAGCCGTAACCACCCGGTCCGCGGCCCTGCTGGGGGCCGGCGGCGGGCGGCTGCTGCTGTGACGAACTCGACGCGAGAGTGCGGCTGCGCACCCGGTACAGACCGGTGTCGAGGTCGTCGGCCTTCTCCAGGTGGACCTTGATGGGTCCCATGAAGGTGTAGCGCTGCTGCTTGGCGTAGTCCCGGACCAGGCCGGACAGCTCGTCGCCGAGCTGTCCCGAGTACGGGCTGAGACGCTCGTAGTCGGGGGTGCTCAGCTCCACGATGAAGTCGTTGGGGACGACGGTCCGCTCGCGGTTCCAGATCGTCGCGTTGTTGTCGCACTCGCGCTGGAGAGCGCCCGCGATCTCGACGGGCTGGACCTCGGACTTGAAGACCTTGGCGAAGGTGCCGTTGACCAGACCTTCGAGTCGCTGCTCGAAACGCTTCAGGACTCCCATGGGGCACCTCCTCCGTCGTTGTCGTCCTGGTACTGCTTACTGATCGTATCCACGCGTCGGGAAATCGGCTGGTTCCCCTTCTCTGCCCTGTGGACGAGTGTCACCTCTCACAGACCTTCCCCACGGATCGTAGAGGCGGCCTGTGGACAGTGTCCCGCACCCGGGGAGCAAGCCGGGGGAGCGGGGCGGTGCTGTGGGGGCGGTCCGTCCTGTTCCTCCCGGTACTCGTGAGGGCTCAGGGAACAGCCCGCCGGCTTCCTCGCCCGGGACCGGCGCGCGGTGGACGCCCGGTTCACCGCCCGGATCACCGCCCGGATCGGCCCGGTGCCGCCTCGCTCGTCGCACGGTTCGGCCCTCGTGTCGCACGGTTCGGCCCCGGTGGCCGTCCCGCTCGTCGCCCGGATCGCCGTCCGGATCGGCGCGCCTCTCGTTCACCTCTTCGCCCGGTCTCTTCGCGCGGCACCTCGTTCACGTCTTCGTTTCATGTCTTCGGTTCATGTCTTCGGTTCACGTCTTCGCCCGGCTGCTCGCTCGGCTGCTCATCCGGTGGCCCTGTTCTCTCCCTCGCTTCCGCCTCCGCGGCTCCTCTCCACCTCCTCCCTTCCTCCCTGTTCCCCCGGCGAGGGGGCGAAACAACGGATGTGAATCCGCCGTCCGCGTCGTGCTAATCTTCAGATGTCGCCAGGCGCTCACACCGAAAGGTGAGGGAGCCCGGAGCACACCCAATGCGCGGGTGGCGGAATAGGCAGACGCGCTGGATTCAGGTTCCAGTGCCCGAAAGGGCGTGGGGGTTCAACTCCCCCCTCGCGCACCAGACGGAAGCCCCGTAGGTCATCGACCTACGGGGCTTCCGCGTTGTGCGAATCACCATCACGGCCTTCGGCGTGTGATGCTCGGCACGCGACGTTCGTCGCGACAGGACGCGACGAAAGATGGCCGCGGGCGGACCCGGGCGCTGCCTATCGTGCGGGCGTGGACGCGTCTTCGAGGATCAGAGCCGGGATCGGCGCCGGGTGGCGATGGTTCGCCGTGCCCGGGATGTGGTCGCGGCGCAGGACCGCCGGCGAGGCGGTGCTCGCCGTCGTCATGGCACTGCTGGCCGCCGGGACCGAGGAACTGCTGGGCGGCGAGGGGTGGCAGCTCGCCGGGGTCGCCCTGGCCGCCGCCGTGTTGTCGCTGCTGCGGCGCCGACTGCCCGCGACCGTGCTCGTCGGCACCGGGGCACTCGCTCCCCTGGTGCCGGGATTCGGGGTGCTGTTGATCCTCGTCGGCTGGTCGGCCGGGCGCTACGTCGCGGGAGCGGGGCGGGCGCTGGTCGTCTTCACCGTCGCGTACGTGCTGAACCTCGCGACGGCACTGCTGGAGTCCTGGGACCAGCATCGGGTCCTGAGCCTCGCCCTCCTGTCGACGCTGTACTACCTGGCCACCACGCTGGCTCCCGGCCTGGCCAACCGCTACTGGACCCAGCGGCGGACCCTGCTGCACGCCCTGCAGGAGCGCAACGCCCAGTTGCTGCGGGAGCGGGCGATGGTGGCGGGGCAGGCGCGGCTGCGGGAGCGTCAGCGCATCGCCCAGGACATGCACGACAGCCTCGGGCACCAACTGGCGCTGATCTCCGTCCACACCGGTGCCCTGGAGGTGGACCGGGAGCTGACCGACCGCCAGCGGGAGGCGGTCGGCGTGCTGCGGAACGCGTCGGTGACCGCGATGCACGAGCTGCGCGAGGTCGTCGGCATTCTGCGCGACGGGGTCGAGGCGCCGGTCGAGGCGCCGCAGGCCGCCGCACGCGCGGGGGACGAGTCGGGACGGGCGGCGCGGGGGACCGCCGGTATCGAGGGGCTCGTGGACGCGGCCCGGGCGGCCGGGAACCAGGTGGAGCTGCGGCGGATCGGGGAGCGCCGGCCGCTGCCGCCGGCCGCCGACCACGCGGCGTACCGGATCGTCCAGGAGGCGCTCACCAACGCCTACAAGCACGCGCCCGGCGCACTGATAGGCGTCGAGCTGCGGTACGAACCGGACTCCTTCGTCGTGGAGATCGTCAACGAGGCGCCCGAGGCAGCACCACGGGACGTGGTCAGCGGCGGCCAGGGGTTGACCGGGCTCCACGAGCGGGCCCGGCTGGTGGGCGGCATGGTGCACGCCGGCCCGTCGGACGACGGCGGCTTCCGGGTCGCCGGAGTGCTGCCGTACGGGGTCGTCGAAGCATCTCCTTTGGTCGATGCGGCGGACGACTTCCGACAGCAGTCGACAACGCCCCTGAGGGGACACGGTGGACCGGTCGCAGTCGGACCGGCCGACTGGACGTTCACGGAGCGGGAGTTGGCGATGGCGATTCGCGGGGGCGGCAGAAGCAGGAGCGGCGGGGTCGCGCTGGGGTGCGGGATCGGGTTCGCCGCGCTGGTGCTGCTGATGGTGGCGGCCGGTTTCGGCCTCTACTTCATGGTCGGCTCGATGAAGGAGGGGATGATCGACCCCGCCCAGTACGACGCGGTGAAGGTCGGCACGGCCGAGCGGGAGGTCCGCGACCAGCTGCCCTCCGGCGACACGGTCACCACCACCGGGCTCCACGGCAAGGGCCCCGCGGAGCCCGCCGGATCGAAGTGCCTTGTACTGATGTCCTCGGAGATAGCCGACGGCTTCGAGATGGAGCCGGTTTTCCGGTTCTGCTTCAAGGACGGCAAGCTGATCGAGAAGAAGTCGTACGAGGTCAAGCGGTAGCGCTGGCCCCGCCGTATCGGTAGCCGTGGGGGAGAAGCTGTGCCAGGGCAGCGCATCAGGGTCGTGATCGCCGATGACGAGCCGCTGATCAGGGCCGGGATCCGGATGATCCTCACCTCCGACCAGGAGATCGAGGTGGTGGCGGAGGCGGCGAACGGCCGGGATGCGGTCGAGCAGGCACGGGCGCACGCCGCCGACGTGGTGCTGCTCGACATCCAGATGCCGGTGCTCGACGGGCTCTCCGCGCTGCCGGAGCTGCGCAGGGCGGCGCCCGCGGCCCGGGTCATCGTGCTGACGACCTTCGGCGAGCGGGAGAACGTACTGCGCGCCCTGGAGCACGGGGGCGCCGGGTTCCTGCTCAAGGACACGGCGCCGGCCGAGCTGATCCGGGCCGTGCGGGCCGCGGCGGCGGGGGACGCCTATCTGTCGCCCGCTGCCACCCGGCACGTGGTGGAGCAGCTGGCCTCGGGGCGGGAGGCGGCGCGCGCGGAGGAGGCGAGACGGCGAGTGGCGGCGCTGAGCGAACGCGAGCGGGAGGTTCTCGCCCTGCTCGGAGAAGGGCTGTCCAACGCGGACGCGGGGCGACGCCTGCATATGAGCGAGGCCACGGTGAAGACGTATGTGAGCCGGATCCTGGCGAAGCTGGACTGTGAGAACCGGGTGCAGGCGGCGCTGCTTGCGCGGGACGCGGGGCTGTAGCCGGGCGGGGCGTCAGCGGGTGAGGTCGGGGCGGCCCGCGGTGCCCGCGGCGTTGTAGCGGAGCAGATAGGCGGCGAACCGCGCCAGGTCCTCGGCCGACCAGTCCTGGAGGCGTTCCTGGTAGGCGGCGAGACGGCTCGCCTGCGTGGAGGCGAGAAGCGCGTTGCCCGCCTCCGTCGGATGCAGTACCTGGACGCGATGGTCGTCCGGATCCGGGCGGCGCTCGACCAGGCCGAGCTTCTCCAGACCGGCGACCTGCCGGCTGACCGTCGACTTGTCCAGCAGGTAGTGCGCGGCGAGATCGGTGGCGCGGCAGCCCTGCCGGTCGACGATGTGCGCGAGCAGCGTGTACGAGACGAGCGGCAGCTCCGGATGGAGCCGGGCCGCCGCCGAACGGGCCCGGCGGGCGAACGCCGTGAGCTCCCGCTGGATGGTGTCGATGGATGCCTCACGCGCGCCGTCGGCCATGGTGCGCTCCTCGCTGTCGTTCGCGGAGTGTCCCGCCTTGGTTGTATAGTACAACGGTTGTTTAGTTGTAAAAGCCAACCAAGGAGGTTCGCTCGTGTCCGCAGGACCGCACCCCGCAGGCCAGAACCCCGCAGGGCAGAACTCGGCAGGCAAGAACGCGGCACGACCGCACTCCCCCAGCGCGCTGCGGCACGTCCTCGGCCACCTGCTCACCCCCCTGCTCATGTGCATCGGCATGGGAATCGCCTACCTCGGCGCCTTCCACGCCCCCGCACCCCACGACCTGCGCGTCGACGTCGTCGGCTCCGGCCCCAGCGCGCAGATCCTCGCCCAGACCCTCCACGACAAGGGCGACGGCGCCCTCGACGTCCGTACCGTCGCCGACCGGGAGACCGCCGTCTCCGCGCTGCGCGACCGGTCCAGCTTCGGCGCCTACCTGCCCGGCACCCGCCCCGAACTCCTCGTCGCCACGGCCTCCTCCGACACCAGCGCCATGGCCGTCGAAAAAACCTTCACGAAGGTCGCCGCAGCCCAGGGAGCACCGCTGAAGGTGACCGACGTCGCCCCCGTCCCGGCCGGCGACCCCACCGGACAGGGCATCTTCTTCCTGCTCGTCGCACTCAGCATCGGCTCCTACGCCTCCGTCGCCGTGATCGGCGGCGCCGGCGCGGTCCTCCCGCTACGCGTCCGCGCACTCCTCGCCGCCGGCATGTCGCTCGTCGTCAGCCTGATCGGCACCGTCTTCGCCGGACCGATGTTCCACCTCGTCGACCACGGACTCGGCGGACTGTGGGCACTGTCCTGGCTGTACGCGGCGGGCATCCTGTTCGTCGGCGTCGGACTCCACACCTTCCTGCGCCGCTGGACCACCCTCGGCGTGATGGTGCTGTTCGTGATGCTCAACTTCACCAGCTCCGGCGGCATCTACCGCCCCGAGCTGCAGCCCGGCTTCTTCGGCGCCCTGCACGCCTTCTGGAACGGCGCCGGCTTCGTCGAGGGCGTCCGCGGCCACGTCTACTTCGACGGCACAGGACTCGGCCGCCACATCCTCGTCCTCACCCTGTGGCTCCTCGCCGGCCTCGCCGTGACCGCCGCCGCAGGCCTGACCGAGGCACACCGCCGCAGCGTCACCCCCACGCCCGCGCCCCACACCGTGAACGGGAGCGAGAAGGAAACGGGGAAGGCAGAGCACGCGCAGGAGGAGATGGAAGAAGAGATGGAAGAGGCCGTCGGCGTCTAGCCACCCTCCAAGCCCCTGGGCCCCCGGTCGGCCGCCCGAGGGCCGCCCCCGAGGCGCCCGCCGCCACCCGCCCGGGGGCCGGAGATTTCCCCAACCCGACCGTCGTCCACAGGGGAAGACGGCCCGCCGAACCCGGCTGTACCGTCATGCCCAGTTGATGTTGGACAGCGTCGTACAAGTCGGGGGAGGTCGTCCCATGGGCGAGGTCGGGACAGCGGTACCAGTCCAGCGGAGCACGGAAAACACGCGCATTCCGCACGTGCCCGGCTTCGCACTGCGGGCGCCCGCCGGGGCGACGGACTCCCCCAAGGAACGCGGCAAGGCTCTGCGCGGGCGGGTCCCCCGCTCCACGCACGACACCCTGGCCCTCCCCGCCGACCGCCCCGACGCCGTACGCGCCGTCGAGGAGTCCAGCCGCGACCGGGTACCGGAACTGGCACCCATACGCGTCGGACGAATGGCCGCGAGCCCCTTCGCGTTCCTGCGCGGCTCCGCCGGACTCATGGCCCACGACCTCGTCGGCTCCCCCGTCACCGGCGTCGCCGCCCAGATATGCGGCGACGCCCACGCGGCCAACTTCGGCCTCTACGGCGACGCCCGCGGCCGGCTCGTCATCGATCTCAACGACTTCGACGAGACCGTCGTCGGCCCCTGGGAATGGGACCTCAAGCGCCTGGCCACCTCCCTCGTTCTCGCCGGACGGGAAGCCGGCGCGAGCGAGGACACCTGCCGGGCGGCCGCCTTCGACACCGTCGGCGCCTACCGGCGCACCATGCGGCTGCTCGCCCGGCTCCCCGCCCTCGACGCCTGGAACGCCATCGCCGACGAGGAGCTGGTCTCCCACACCGACGCCCGTGACCTGCTCGGCACCCTCGAACGCGTCTCGGAGAAGGCCCGGAACAACACCAGCGCCCGGTTCGCCGCCAGGTCGACCGAGTCCGTCACCGACGCCGAAGGCGAGGGCCGACGGTTCGTGGACGCACCGCCGGTACTGCGCCGGGTCCCGGACGACGAAGCGGCGGCGGTCGCCGCCTCCCTCGGCGGGTACCTGAAGACCGTGTCGGAGGACCGGCTGCCGCTGCTCGCCCGGTACGCCGTCCACGATGTCGCCTTCCGGGTCGTCGGCACCGGCAGTGTCGGCACCCGCTCCTACGTCGTCCTGCTGCTCGACCACCGGGGCGAACCGCTGGTCCTCCAGGTGAAGGAGGCACGGCCTTCGGCCCTGCTGCCGCATCTCCCGGCCGTGGGCTTCACCGCGCCCGCCCCGGACCACGAGGGCCGGCGGGTGGTGCTGGGGCAGAAGCGGATGCAGGTCGTCAGCGACATACTCCTCGGCTGGACCACGGTGCAGGGGCGCCCCTTCCAGGTGCGCCAGTTCCGTAACCGCAAGGGCAGCGTCGACCCCGCTGCTCTCTCACCCGACGAGGTCGACGACTACGGGCGGATGACGGGCGCGCTGCTGGCCCGTGCCCATGCCCACAGCGCCGACCCGCGGCTGATAGCCGGCTACTGCGGCAAGAACGAGGAACTGGACGAGGCGATCGCCGCCTTCGCCGTGGCGTACGCGGACCGCACCACGGCGGACCACACCGACCTGGTGACGGCGGTGAGCAAGGGCCGCATAGCGGCCGAGCGGGGCGTATGACGGCCGACGGCTGCTGACGGCCGCCGTCGGAACCGATCGCGCCCCGCCGGCCGGGGCGACGGGGGGTGGGCCGGGGGGAGGGAGGGGGGGAGGCCCCCCGGGGGGACCGTAGGCTGGAGGGGTGACGAGCCGGAGCGAGGACGTGGACGTGGACCAGGGCGCGGAGCAGAGCGCGGACCAGGATGCCGCCACGGGTGCCGCCGCGGGTGGTGAGCCCGGGGCCGAGCGGCCCGAGGCGCGGCTGGAGAAGGCCGTGCGGGTGGCCGAGCAGGCGCTGATCGAGTTCGAGATCGCGGTGGAGACCTTCCGGGTGGAGGTGGACAACTTCTCCCGGCTGCACCACCAGAAGCTCGGGCCCATGTACGCGCGGCTCGACGAGCTGGACGCCCAGATCGCCGAGGCGCGGGCGGCCCGGACCGGAGACCCGGACGATCTCCGGCGGGCCGAGGAGGCGCGCGCGGTCGTGATGCCGATGCCCGGCGTCGAAGAGCTCTTCCACGACTGGATGGACTCCGACGGGCTCTCCCCCGAGGCCGCCGCGATGCTGACCGAGCAGCCGGTGCAGCCGCCCAAGCGGGTCCGGCCGGGCGAGGAGGCACGCAAGCTGTACCGCGAGCTGGCCCGCCAGGCCCACCCCGACCTGGCGCGCGACGAGGACGAGCGCAAGCGGCGTGAGGAGTTCATCACCCGAGTGAACGCGGCGTACGCGCGCGGCGACGCCACCATGCTGCGGGAACTGTCGGCGGAGTGGGCGGCAGGCCCGGTGCCCGAGCGGGAGCGGCTCAGCGAGAGCGAGGAGCTGTACGCGCGGCTCGAGTGGCTGTCGCAGCGCAAGGAGCTGCTGACCGTGGTGGCCCGGGAGCTGGAGGAGAGCGCGATCGGCGCGATGCTGCGGATGGCGCCGGACGACCCGGACCAGCTCCTGGAGGAGATCGCCGAGCAGCTGCTCGCGCAGGTCTCCGAGCGGGAGACGGAGCTGTCCACGCTGGTGCAGTAGGTTTTTCGAAGAGCGAGGTTTTTCGAAGAGCGGTTTCGACGAGAGAAGGCCTGTCCCATGAATTTCGCCCCGCTGCCCTCGGTGGAAGCGGCCGCTGTGCCGGCCGATGCCCTGGTGCTGGACGTCCGGGAGGACGACGAGTGGGCGGCCGGTCATGTCGAGGGCGCGCTGCACATCCCGATGAGCGACTTCGTGGCCCGCTTCGGTGAGGTGACGGAGGCGGTGGCCGAGGGCCGTCGTGCCTTTGTGATGTGCCGGGTCGGTGGCCGTTCGGCGCAGGTCACGCAGTATCTGGTGCAGCAGGGGATCGACGCGGTGAACGTCGATGGCGGCATGCTGGCCTGGGACGGTGCCGGGCGTCCGATGGTGACGGACAGCGGCGGCCCGGCGTTCGTCCTCTGAGCGGGTTCCTCTAGGCGAGGGGGTGGGCGGCCAGCAGGTCGCCCAAGGTCTCCTCGTGGGCCGCGGCGGGGCCGAGGGCGAGTTCGAGCTGCTTGGCCCAGGCGTGGTAGCGGTGCAGGGAGCAGTCGGTGTCGGCGCCGAAGCCGCCGTGGAGGTGCTGGGCGGTCTGCACCACGCGGCGTACGCCTTCCGATGCCCAGATCTTGGCGACGGCGATGTCCGCGGCGGGCGGCAGGGGGCCGCCGGCTCCGGTGCTGATGCGCCAGGCGGCCTGCCAGAGGGTGACTTCCATGGCGCGTAGGTCGATGTAGCGGTCGGCGGCCTGCACGGCGACGGCCTGGAAGGTGGCCACGGGGTGGCCGAACTGTTCCCGTTTGCCGGTGTACTGGCTGGTCATGGCCAGGACGCTCTCGCCGAGGCCGAGGGCGAGTGCGCATGTTCCGGTGGCGAGGACGCCGCGCAGCCAGTCCCAGGCGCCTTCGGTGTCGATGACGTCGTCGTCGGTGAGGCGTACGGAGTCGAGGTGGAGTTCGGCGAGGAGTTCGCCGCTGGTGGAGTACTGCTCGGCCAGGGTGAGGCCCTGGTGGGTGCGGGGGAGCAGGGCGAGGACGGTGTGTCCTTCGGGAGTGTGGGCGGGGACGGCGATGCGGTCGGCGCCGTGTGCCCAGGGGACGGCGCTCTGGAGGCCGTCGAGGATCCAGTCGGTGCCGTCGCGGTGTGCGGTGACGGCGAGTTCGGCGGGGTCGTGTCCGCTGCGGCCGTTGGAGGCGGCGGTGAGGATGAGTTCGCCGCGGCCGATGCGGGGCAGGAGGTCGGCCGCTGTGTGTTCGTCGGCGTACCGCTGGATGGTCATGGCGACCGCGCTGGTTTCCAGGAGGGGTACGCGGGCGAGGACGCGGGCGGATTCGCGCAGGATGAGGCAGAGGGCGATGGTGTCGAGGCCGGCGCCGTCGTGTTCGGGGGCGAGGACGAGGCTGAGGAGGTCGGCGGCGGCGAGGCGGGACCAGAGCGGTCGGTCGAAGTCCTCGGCGACGGCGCCGGGGGTGAGCGCGGGGCTCGGTACGCCGTCGGGTGGGACGTCGGCGAAGACCGCTCTGGCTGCCTCGACGGCCGCCTGCTGTTCCTCGGTGAAGGTGAAGTCCACAGCCTTTCCCTCCCGTTGGTTCTGTTGTCTCTTCGACGGGCCCGCTTCTGACGGACCGTCAAGATAGAACAGGTTCTAGGGGAAGGGAATGGCTGCGCGGGGCTGTCAGCGGTCGAAGTCGAGCTCCACTTCCGCTGTGGCGGGGTGGGACTGGCAGGCCAGGACGTAGCCGGCTTCGGTCTCTTCGGGTTCCAGTGCGAAGTTGCGGTCCATCCGTACCTCGCCGCCGACCAGGAAAGCGCGGCAGGTGCCGCACACGCCGCCCTTGCAGGCGTAGGGGGCGTCCGCGCGGGCTCGCAGCACGGTGTCGAGCAGGGTCTCGCCCTCCTGTACGGGCCAGTTTCCGGAGCGTCCGTGGAGGGTGGCCGTCAGGGTGGCGTGGACGGGTGCGCCGGCGGTGGGTGCCGGGGCGGGTGCCGAGCCGTCGTCGACGTGGAAGATCTCCTGGTGGATGCGGCCGCGTTCCACGCCGAGTCCGCGCAGGGCGTGTTCGGCGCTCTGGACGAGGCCGAAGGGGCCGCACAGGAACCAGCCGTCGATGTCGCTTACGGGCAGGAGCGCGGGCAGGAGGCCGGTCAACCGTTCCTGGTCGAGGCGTCCGGAGGGGAGGCCGGACTGCTGTTCCTCCCGGGAGAGCACGGTGACGAGCTGGAAGCGGTCGGGGAAGCGGTCCTTGAGGTCGGCCACCTCGTCGAGGAACATCGTGGAGGAGGCGGTGCGGTCGCTGCGGACGAGGCAGAACCGGGCCTCCGGTTCCTGGGCGAGGAGTGTCGCGGCCATGGAGAGGACCGGGGTGATGCCGCTGCCGCCGACGACGGCGGCGAAGTGTCCTGGGCGGGGGGCGAGGACGAAGCGGCCGGTCGGCTCCATGACCTCGACGGTGTCGCCGACGGAGAGTTCCTTGAGTGCGTACGTGGAGAACTCGCCGCCGTCGACGAGTCGGATGCCGACGCGCAGGACGGGTTCCCCGCCAGCCGGGGCGGCCGGGGTGCAGATCGAGTAGGTGCGGCGGAGCTCTTCGCCGTTCTGTGCAGTGCGGCGCAGAGCGACGTGCTGGCCGGGGGTGTGGCGGTAGGTCTCGCGCAGCTCGGGTGGGACCGCGAAGGTGACGGCCACCGAGTCGTCCGTGAGCTGCTCGACCTCGCTCACCGTGAGCGGGTGGAACATCTACAACTCCTTGAAGTGGTCGAACGGTTCGCGGCAGGTCGTGCAGCGGCGCAGTGCCTTGCAGGCGGTGGAGGAGAACCGGCTGAGCAGCTCGGTGTCGGTGGAGCCGCAGTGGGGGCAGCGGATCGCCAGGGTGAGGGGGATCGGTCCGCCGGCCGGGCCCTGTGGGCGGGGCGGGGCGATGCCGAACTCGGTGAGTTTGCGGCGTCCTTCGTCGCTGATGTCGTCGGTCGACCAGGCGGGGGCGAGGACGGTGACGACGGAGACCTCGGGCACGCCGTGGTCGTGCAGGGCGCGCTCGATGTCCGAGGCCATTGTTTCGATCGCGGGGCAGCCGGTGTAGGTGGGGGTCAGTTCGACCTCGACCCGGCCGGGGCCGAGTACCTGGACGCCGCGGAGGACTCCCAGTTCCTGCAGGGTGAGGACGGGGAGCTCGGGGTCGGGGACGGCGCCGGCGATCCGGCTCAGTTCCTCTTCCAGGGCGGTCATGGTCACCATGTCGCCCCCGGGTGGCTGCGGTGCAGGTGCTGCATCTCGGCGAGCATGCGTCCGAAGGGTTCGGTGTGCAGGCCTTGGCGGCCGGCGCCGGCGGTCCAGGCGCCGGTGCGCGGGCCGTCCGGCACGGTGAGGGTGGCCTGTTCGAGGACGGCGGTGACCGATTCCAGCCAGCTGTTCTCCATGGCGGGGAGGTCCACGTCGAGCCCGTCGACGGGCTGGAACAGTTCGCCGGTGTAGCGCCACAGGGCGTCGCAGGCCTGCTGCATGCGGGTGTGGCTCTCGGGGGTGCCGTCGCCGAGGCGGAGGGTCCAGTGCTCGGCGTGGTCCTGGTGGTAGGCGACTTCCTTGACGGCTTTGGCCGCGAGGCCGCTGAGGGGGCTTTCGCCGGAGGCCAGCTGCCCGTAGAGGAGCTTCTGGTAGGTGGAGAAGTAGAGCTGGCGGGCGATGGTGTGGGCGAAGTCGCCGTTGGGCTGTTCGACGAGCTGGGTGTTGCGGAAGGCGCGTTCTTCTCGGAGGTAGGCGAGTTCGTCCTCGTCGCCGACGAGGGAGAGCAGGACGCGGGCCTGGCCGAGGAGGTCGAGCGCGATGTTGGCGAGGGCGACGTCCTCCTCCAGGACGGGGGCGTTGCCGGCCCATTCCCCCAGGCGGTGGGAGAGCACGAGGGCGTCGTCTCCGAGGGCGAGGGCGGCGGCCTCGATCGCGGTGGTCTGTGCGGTCACAGGTGCTTCACCCCCTCCGGGATCTCGTAGAACGTGGGGTGGCGGTAGGGCTTGTCCGCCGAGGGTTCGAAGAACGGGTCCTTCTCGTCGGGTGAGGAGGCGGTGATCGTGGCGGAGGGGACGACCCAGATCGAGACGCCTTCGCCTCGGCGGGTGTACAGGTCGCGGGCGTTGCGCAGGGCCATTTCGGCGTCCGGGGCGTGCAGGCTGCCCGCGTGGGTGTGGGAAAGTCCGCGGCGCGAGCGCACGAACACCTCCCACAGGGGCCATCCGTCGGTGGTCATGCCCGTGCCTCCCCGTGCTTCTGCTGCTCGGCGTGCTGTTCCGTGTGCGTGTCCGTGTGGTGTTTGTCGGCGTGCTTCTCGGCGTAAGCGGCGGCTGCTTCCCTGACCCAGGCGCCGTCCTCGTGGGCCTGGCGGCGCCGGTTGAGCCGCTGTTCGTTGCAGGGGCCGTTGCCCTTGAGGACGTCCCAGAACTCGGTCCAGTCGATGGGTCCGAAGTCGTAGTGTCCGCGTTCCTCGTTCCACCGCAGGTCGGGGTCGGGGAGAGTGAGCCCGAGGGCTTCGGCCTGGGGGACGGCGATGTCGACGAAGCGCTGGCGCAGTTCGTCGTTGGAGTGGCGCTTGATCTTCCAGGCCATGGACTGGGCGGAGTGGGCCGACTCGTCGTCCGGCGGGCCGAACATCATCAGTGAGGGCCACCACCAGCGGTCGACCGCGTCCTGGGCCATCGCGTGCTGGGCCTCGGTGCCCCGGGAGAGGGCGAGCAGGGCTTCGTAGCCCTGCCGCTGGTGGAAGGACTCCTCCTTGCAGACCCGGATCATGGCGCGGGCGTACGGGCCGTACGAGCAGCGGCAGAGGGGGACCTGGTTGGTGATGGCGGCGCCGTCCACGAGCCAGCCGATGGCGCCGACGTCGGCCCAGGTCAGCGTGGGGTAGTTGAAGATCGAGGAGTACTTCTGGCGGCCGGAGTGGAGCTTGTCGAGGAGTTCGTCGCGGCTGGTGCCGAGGGTTTCCGCGGCGCTGTACAGGTAGAGGCCGTGGCCGGCCTCGTCCTGGACCTTGGCCATGAGGATCGCCTTGCGCCGGAGTGTGGGCGCGCGGGTGATCCAGTTGGCCTCCGGCTGCATGCCGATGATCTCGGAGTGGGCGTGCTGGGCGATCTGGCGGACGAGGGAGGCCCGGTAGGCGTCGGGCATCCAGTCGCGCGGTTCGATGCGCTCGTCGGCGGCGACGGCGGCATCGAACACCGCCTCGTGGGCGGCTCGGGTGGCCGCCGCGGCGGTGTCCTGCTCGGTGCGCACGTCCTGTGCGTCCGCGGTCACTGCTGTCATGGCTGTCGCTGCCGTCCCTGCGGTCATCGGACCCCCTACCGACCGATCGTTCGGTTGAATGACTTCAATGGTCGGTCGGCGGCCCGTATGGTGTCAACCCTGTGGATAACCGGGGTGGGCCGAACGGGATCGGAGCAGGATGGACGCGCACGACGACGCGGGTGAGTCCGAGGGCCGCCCGGCCCCCGGTAGGGGGGACCGCTCCGGTGCCGGGATCGCCTCGCTCTCGCTCCCGTACCAGGTCGTCGCGGCCGTCGCACTCGCCGTCGTCGCGGTCTTCGCCTGCGTGCACCTGGCGATGGTCTTTCTGCACGTCGCGCCCTCGAACACGCTGACCAAGCAGCACGGCGAGGCCGTCGACGACTGGGTCTATCCCGAGTTCGAGCAGAACTGGAAGCTCTTCGCCCCCAACCCGCTCCAGCAGAACGTCGCCGTCCAGGTCCGCGCGCAGGTCGCGAGCGCCGACGGCACCCGGCGCACCACGGACTGGATCGACCTGTCCGCGCAGGACGCCCGAGCGATCCGCGGCAGCCTGGTGCCCAGCCATACCGAGCAGAACGAGCTCCGCCGGGCGTGGGACTTCTATCAGAACTCCCACACCGACGACCATCGGCCCAACGGTCTGCGCGGCCGGCTCTCCGAGAGCTATGTGCGCCGGATCGTCATGCTCCGTCTCGACGAGCGGCGCCTCGGCGGCACGGTGGAGCGGATCCAGCTCCGCTCGGCCGTCCGGGCCGTCCCGGCCCCGCCGTGGAGCACCGAACGGATCGACACGGCCCCCGTCCACCGCGAGCTTCCCTGGTGGCAGATCAGCGCCGCCGACCTGCCCCGCGGGACGCAGGACGACCGTACGGAGGCGACCCGGTGAACCCCCCACCCGTGACGACGGAACCCGGCCCGCGCCTGCGGCAGGAGGGCGGCCGAGTCCCGTTCGACCGGCGGCTCGGCCGGGCCGTCCAACGGGTCACGGCCGCGGCGCTCGGCCCGTACCAGACCGCGATCGTCCGGATCGGCTTCTCGCTGACCTGGCTGCTCTTCCTGCTGCGCGAGCTGCCCCACCGTCATGAGCTGTACGGACCCGACGGCCCGTGGTCGTGGGAAATGGGCCGGCAGCTGATCGCCGACAACGGCGCGTTCACGGCGCTGATGTGGTCCGACGGCCGGCTCTGGTTCGAGATCGTCTACGCGCTCGCCGCGCTCTCCGCCGCCCTGCTGCTCGTGGGCTGGCGCACCCGTGCCGTGTCGGTGGTCTTCATGGTCGGCGTCCTGTCGCTGCAGAATCGCTCCGTCTTCGTGGGCGACGGCGGCGACAACGTCATCCACCTCGCCGCGATCTACCTGGTCCTGACCCGCTGCGGCCAGGTCTGGTCGCTGGACGCCCGCCGGGCGGCCCGGGAGGCCCGCGACGAGGCCCACGGTCTGCCGCCCCGCCGTGATGTCGTCGGGCCGCTGCTGTGGACGGTGCTCGGGGGCTTTCTGCTCGCCGCCACCGCCTTCGTCGACGTGACCGGCACCGCGTGGCTGGTGGTTCTGCTGTGGGTGCTGTGGCTGGCGCAGGCGCTGTGGTGGGTGGTGTGCCGCTATGCGCCGGGCGAGCCGCGGACCCTCCTCGACGTGCTCGCCAACCTCGCCCACAACGCCACCCTCGTCGTGATCATGGCCGAGGTCTGTCTGATCTACGCGACGGCCGGCTGGTACAAGATCCAGGGTTCGCGCTGGCAGGACGGCACCGCGCTGTACTACCCGCTGCGACTGGACTACTTCACGCCGTGGCCGGCCCTCTCCGATCTGCTCGGCTCCAGCTCGATGACGGTGATGGTGCTGACCTACGGCACCGTGCTGGTGCAGGTCGCCTTCCCCTTCGCTCTCTTCAACCGCAGGGTGAAGAACGTTCTGCTGGTCGCGATGATGCTGGAGCACGCGGGGATCGCCGTGCTGCTCGGACTCCCGCTGTTCTCGCTCGCCATGATCTCCGCGGACGCGGTGTTCCTGCCGACGGCGTTCCTCGTGTGGCTCGGGACGAGGGTGGGGCGCGGCAGGGACCGGCTGCTGTCCCGGCTGCTCGGTCGGCCGCGGGACACGGTGCCGGAGCAGCGCCGTACTGGCGGTGAGAACGCCCCCCGTACCCTCGTGGGGTGAGCACCGCTGAAGAGTCCGAGCCGATCCAGTACGACGAGGGGTACGCCCCCGAGGTCGGTGTGGGGCCGCATCCGCTGCCCTGGCCGGACGGTGAGCGCTACGACCCCGAGCTGCTGGCCGGCGGCGACCGGCGCAATGTGGTCGACCGGTACCGGTACTGGACGCGGGAGGCGATCGTCGCCGACCTCGACACCCGGCGCCACGACTTCCATGTCGCGGTGGAGAACTGGGGCCACGACTTCAACATCGGGTCGGTGGTGCGGACCGCCAACGCCTTCATGGCCAAGGAGATCCACATCGTGGGCCGGCGGCGCTGGAACCGGCGCGGGGCGATGGTCACCGACCGCTACCAGCATGTGCGCCACCACCCCGACACCGAGTCGCTGACGGCGTGGGCGGCCGCCGAGGACCTGCCGATCATCGGGATCGACAATCTGCCGGGCGCGGTGCCGCTGGAGCGGACCGTGCTGCCGCGGCGCTGTGTGCTGCTGTTCGGCCAGGAGGGGCCCGGGCTCACCGAGGAGGCCCGCGAGCACGCCGCGATGGTCTGCTCGATCGCCCAGTTCGGTTCGACCCGGTCGATCAACGCGGGCGCCGCCGCCGCGATCGCGATGCACGCGTGGGTGCAGCGGTACGCCGAGATCGACGAGGGCGTCGCCGCCCTGTAGAGCTGCCGGATGGGCTTGCCGGTAAGCACCGGGATGGGTTGCCGGTAAGGCACCGGGATGAGCTTCCGGTACCGCTCCGGGTAGGGCTTCCGGTACCGCTTCGGGAGTGCTCGCGGGGCCCAGGGCCCCCGCGAGCGCCCTGGCTCATGCCTGGCGGCGGACCTCCACCACCCGGAAGCGGTTGGCGACGAAGGCTCCGTCGCACAGCGCCGCGTTCGCGGCCGGGTTGCCGCCGGAGCCGTGGAAGTCGGAGAACGCGGCCGTCTGGTTGACGTAGACCCCGCCCGTCAGGTTCAGCGAGAGCTGGGCCGACTCCTCCAGACAGACCTCCTCCACGGCGCGCTCGGTCTCGGCCGACGTCGTGTACGCGCCGACCGTCATCGCGCCCTTCTCGCGGACCGTGCGGCGCAGCAGCTCCAGCGCGTCGGCGGCTGAGTCGACGGAGACGGCGAAGGAGACCGGGCCGAAGCACTCGGAGAAGTACGCGGCCTCGTCGTCCGGCTTGGAGCCGTCGAGCTTCACGATGACCGGGGTGCGCACGACGGCGTCGGGGAAGTCCGGGTTCGCCACCTCGCGGGAGGCGAGCGCCACCTCGCCGAGGCCGGCCGCGGCCTCCAGACGCGCCTTCACATCGGGGTTCACCAGGGCGCCGAGCAGCGCGTTCGCCCGGGCGTCGTCGCCGAGGAGACCGCCGACCGCGGCGGCGAGATCGGCGACCACCTCGTCGTACGACTTGGGGCCGGCGTCCGTGGTGATGCCGTCGCGGGGGATCAGCAGGTTCTGCGGGGTCGTGCACATCTGGCCGCTGTAGAGCGAGAGGGAGAACGCCAGGTTGGACAGCATGCCCTTGTAGTCGTCGGTGGAGTCGACGACCACCGTGTTGACGCCCGCCTTCTCCGTGTAGACCTGGGCCTGGCGGGCGTGGGTCTCCAGCCAGTCGCCGAAGGCGGTGGAGCCGGTGTAGTCGATGATCCGGATCTCGGGGCGGACGGCCAGGGTCTTGGCGATGCCCTCGCCGGGCCGCTCGACGGCCAGCGCGACCAGATTCGGGTCGAAACCGGCCTCGGCGAGGACCTCACGGGCGACGCGGACGGTGAGCGCCAGGGGGAGGACGGCGCGCGGGTGCGGCTTGACCAGGACGGGGTTGCCGGTGGCCAGGGAGGCGAACAGGCCCGGATAGCCGTTCCAGGTCGGGAAGGTGTTGCAGCCGATCACCAGCGCGATGCCGCGGGCGACGGGGGTGAAGTCCTTGGCCAGCCGCAGCGGGTCACGCTTGCCCTGGGGCTTGGACCAGTCCGCGCCCGCGGGGGTGCGGGTCTGCTCGGCGTACGCGTACGCCACCGCCTCGAGCCCACGGTCCTGGGCGTGCGGGCCGCCGGCCTGGAACGCCATCATGAAGGCCTGGCCGCTGGTGTGCATGACCGCGTGCGCGAATTCGTGGGTGCGGGCGGAGATCCGGGCGAGGATCTCCAGGCAGACCAGGGCGCGCACCTCGGGGCCGGCGTCGCGCCAGGCGCTCATGCCGGCGCGCATCGCGGGCAGCAGGACGTCGATGTCGGCGTGCGGGTACTCCACGCCCAGAGCGGGGCCGTAGGGCGAGATCTCGCCACCGGTCCATCCGTCCGTGCCGGGCTGGTCCAGTTCGAAGCGCCCGTCGAGCAGGGACTTGTACGCGTCGAGGCCCGCGGCGGCGTCCAGCGAGCCGTTCTCGCCGTAGGCCTTCGGGTGCTCGGGATGCGGCGACCAGTAGGCACGGGTGCGGATGGTGTCGAGAGCCTGGTCGAGTGTGGACCGGTGCTTCTCGGCCAGGGCGTCGGTGGTCAGCTGAGCGGCGGCCATTGCGGGACCAACTCCTCGTCGAGCTCGATCGTTCGGCGCGCGTAGCGCTCCACAACGGGTGGGAGACGGGTGGGCAGGGACAGGCGGACAGAGTTAGAGTAACCGAACGATCGGTCGGGACAAGGGGGTCTGTCGAAGCTGTGGACAACCCATCGGGGAGGATCAGTCGTATGACCGCCAATGTGAGCGACGCCGGACCGGCCGCCGAGCCGGAGGCCGGGGCCGAGCCCGTCGACCGGAGCCGTACCGTCGCCGTCGTCGGCACGGGAACCATGGGCCAGGGCATCGCCCAGGTCGCCCTGGTCGCCGGACATCCCGTACGGCTCTACGACAGCGCCCCCGGCCGGGCCGAGGAGGCCGTGACCGCCCTCGCCGCCCGCCTGGACCGCCTGGTCGAGAAGGGGCGGATGGACGGGGCCGCGCGCGACGGCGCCGTGGCCCGGCTGCATGCCGCGGCCGACCTGGCGGAGCTGGCCGACGCCGCGCTCGTCGTCGAGGCGATCGTCGAGGACCTCCCGGTCAAGCAGCGTCTCTTCGCCGAGCTGGAGAAGATCGTCGGCGACGACACCCTCCTCGCCACCAACACCTCCTCCCTCTCGGTCACCGCCATCGCGGGAGCGCTGCGGCTGCCCGGCCGGTTCGTCGGGCTGCACTTCTTCAACCCGGCCCCGCTGCTCCCGCTCGTCGAGGTCGTCAGCGGCTTCGCCACGGACCCGTCCGCCGCCACGCGCGCGTACGCCACCGCGAAGAGCTGGGGCAAGACACCGGTGCGCTGCGCCGACACCCCCGGCTTCATCGTCAACCGCATAGCCCGGCCCTTCTACGCGGAGGCCCTGCGGGTCTACGAGGAGGGCGCGGCCGACCCCGCCACCATCGACGCGGCCCTGCGCGAGTGCGGCGGCTTCCGTATGGGCCCCTTCGAGCTCACCGACCTCATCGGCCAGGACGTGAACGAGGCCGTCACCCGCTCGGTGTGGGAATCCTTCTACCAGGACCCCAAGTTCACCCCGTCCCTCGCCCAGCGGCGCCTGGTCGAGTCCGCGCGGCTCGGCCGCAAGTCGGGCCACGGCTGGTTCCCGTACGGGGAGGGCGCACCGGCCCCCGAGCCGCACACCGCTCCGCCGGCCGAGCCGCCGGCCTCGGTCACCGTCCAGGGCGATCTGTACCAGGCCCGGGACCTCGCGCAGGTGATCGAGGAAGCGGGAGTCGCGGTCGACTTCGCCGACGACGCCGTGCCCGGCTACCCGGGATGGATCGAGCTGCCGAGCGGCACCCGGCTCTTCCTCGCCGACGGGACCGCGGCCGACGACGCCGAGATGCCGGTCATCCACTTCGACCTGGCGCTCGACTTCCGCGCCTGCGAGCGGATCGTGCTGGCGCCCTCCTCCACGGTGGAGGAAGACGCCCTCCGCGAGGCGATCGGGCTGTTCCAGGCCGCCGGCAAGAAGGTCAGCGTCATCCGCGACGTACCCGGGATGATCGTCGCCCGCACGGTCACGATGCTCGCCGACTTCGCGTACGACGCCGCCGCGCGCGCGGTGGCGGACGCCGACGACCTCGACACCGCGATGCGGCTCGGCGTGAACTACCCGCGCGGGCCGCTCGCCTGGGGTGAGGCGCTGGGCGCCGGGTGGGTGCTCGAGACGCTCTCGAACCTCCACGAGGAGTACCCCACGGGCCGCTACGCCCCCTCCCAGGCGCTGCGCCGGCGCGTCGCCGCCGAGCAGGCCACCGCCGCGCAGGCCGAGGCGGAGCAGGCCACCGCCGGGGAGGGCTCCGCGTCATGACCACCGCGAAGCGCGACACGTACACCCCGGAGACGCTGCTCTCCGTCGCCGTGCGGGTCTTCAACGAGCGCGGCTACGACGGCACGTCCATGGAGCACCTCTCCAAGGCCGCCGGGATCTCGAAATCCTCGATCTACCACCATGTCGCGGGCAAGGAGGAGCTGCTGCGGCGCGCCGTCAGCCGCGCCCTCGACGGGCTCTTCGCGATCCTCGACGAGCCGGGCGCGGGGCACGGGCGGGCCATCGAGCGGGTCGAGTACGTGACCCGGCGCACCGTCGAGGTGCTGATGGCGGAGCTCCCGTACGTGACGCTGCTGCTGCGGGTGCGAGGGAACACCGGCACCGAACGGTGGGCGCTGGAGCGCCGCCGGGAGTTCGACCAGAAGGTGGCCGAGCTGTTGAAGGCGGCCGTGGCCGACGGGGACCTGCGGGCCGATGTGGACATCAAGCTGGCCACCCGGCTGCTCTTCGGCATGATCAACTCGCTGGTCGAGTGGTACCGGCCGCATCCGGGAGCGAACGCGGATCGCGAGCAGCTCGCCGACACCGTCGTCCACCTCGCCTTCGACGGGCTGCGCACCGCCCGCTGAGGGGCCCTTGGCGGCCGGGTCCGGCCGACGAACCCTCGGCCGCCGAGCCGCTCAGTGGCCCGGATCCAGGTCCGTCTCCTCGAAGACCAGCAGCGTGCGGGTGGAGAGCACCTCGGGGATCGACTGGAGCTTGGTGAGCACCAGCTCGCGCAGCGTCCGGTTGTCCGGCGTGTGGACCAGGAGCAGGACGTCGAAGTCTCCGCTGACCAGGGCGATGTGCGCGGCTCCGGGCAGGGCCTGGAGCTG
Source organism: Streptomyces sp. ISL-36 (assembly GCF_018614205.1). GTDB lineage: Bacteria > Actinomycetota > Actinomycetes > Streptomycetales > Streptomycetaceae > Streptomyces. The sequence goes on from NZ_JAGGOS010000160.1 coordinate 30,032, forward strand.
CTCGCGGACGGTCCGCCAGGAGTTCTGCACGATCTTGAGCGTGATGTAGGCCGAGGCGCCCTGCCCGGCGCGCTCGTGGTTGACGCGTGCGCTGAAGCCGCGGATCACCCCGTCGTCGATGAGCCGGTTGATCCGCGCGTAGGCGTTCGCCCGCGACACATGGACCCGCTCGGCGACCGAGCGTATCGAGGCACGGCCGTCCGTCTGCAGGATACGGAGGATGTCGCGGTCGATGGCGTCCAGCGGGCGCGCCGCCGATCCCGTCAGCGCAGTGCCGGGCACGACACCCGGCGCCGCGTTCGGACCGGGACCCGGCGCCGCGTTCGGACCGGGACCACCCGGCGCCCCGTTCGGGCCAGGGCCCTGCACCGCGTTCAGGGCAGGACCGGGCGCCGCGTTCGGGCCCTGCGGCAGACCCCGCTCCCGGCCGTCGGCCATTTGTTCATCCGCCATGTCCCCCCGCCTCTCTCCCATGGACGACATGCTCCTATCCCAGGCTGTGGAGAACCGATTGTCCACAGGCTGAGGGTGCCTGTAGCCAAAATGCCTCCACGACCGAACAATCGGTAGGTGAGGCGCGCCACACATTCGCGCCACCCGCCTTCGGGTCTTATGCCCGCTCCCACGAGGAGGTGGACTCGTTGCAACAGCGCAGTTCGACAGTCCAAGAGCCGCCCGCTGCCGCCCCTGCCTACCGGCCCACCCCGCCTCCGGCGTGGAAGCCCCGCACCGACCCCGCCCCGCTGCTGCCCGACGCCGAGCCGTTCCGGGTTCTCGGCACGGACGCGGTGGCCTCCGCCGACCCCGAGCTGCTGCGGCGGCTCTACGCGGAACTGGTGCGCGGCCGGAGGTACAACGCGCAGGCCACCGCCCTGACCAAGCAGGGCCGCCTCGCCGTGTACCCGTCCACCACCGGCCAGGAGGCGAGCGAGGTCGCGGCCGCACTGGCCCTGGAGGACCGGGACTGGCTGTTCCCCTCGTACCGCGACACGCTCGCCGCCGTCGCCCGCGGCCTCGACCCGGTCCAGGCCCTCACGCTGCTGCGCGGCGACTGGCACACCGGGTACGACCCGCGTGAGCACCGTGTGGCACCGCTGTCCACCCCGCTCGCCACCCAGCTGCCGCACGCGGTGGGTCTGGCCCACGCCGCCCGGCTCAAGGGCGACGACGTGGTCGCCCTGGCCATGGTCGGCGACGGCGGCACCAGCGAGGGCGACTTCCACGAGGCGCTGAACTTCGCCGCGGTCTGGCAGGCCCCCGTGGTCTTCCTGGTCCAGAACAACGGCTTCGCGATCTCCGTTCCGCTCGCCAAGCAGACCGCGGCCCCCTCCCTGGCCCACAAGGCCGTCGGATACGGCATGCCGGGCCGGCTCGTCGACGGCAACGACGCCGTCGCCGTCCACCAGGTCCTGACCGAGGCCATGGCACGCGCGCGGAGGGGCGGCGGACCGACGCTGGTCGAGGCCGTCACCTACCGCATCGACGCCCACACCAACGCCGACGACGCCACGCGCTACCGAGGCGACAGCGAGGTCGAGGCCTGGCGGGCGCACGACCCGATCCTGCTCCTGGAGCGGGAACTGACGCAGCGCGGAATCCTCGACGAGGACGGGAAGCGGGCGGCGGCCGAGGCCGCGGAGACGATGGCGGCGGCGCTGCGCGAGCGGATGAACGCCGACCCCGTGCTCGACCCCATGGACCTGTTCGCGCACGTCTACGCCGAGCAGACCACCCAACTGCGCGAGCAGGCCGCGCAGCTGCGGGCCGAACTCGACGCCGAGAGCGAGGCGTGATGACGACCGACGTGGCCGCCAGGCCCGCCAAGCCGGCCAAGCCCGCCACCATGGCGCAGGCCCTGCAGCGGGCCATGCGCGACGCGATGGCCGAGGACCCGACCGTTCATGTGATGGGCGAGGACGTCGGCACGCTCGGCGGTGTCTTCCGGGTCACGGACGGCCTCGCCAAGGAGTTCGGCGAGGACCGCTGCACGGACACGCCGCTGGCCGAGGCCGGCATTCTCGGCACCGCGGTCGGCATGGCGATGTACGGGCTGCGGCCGGTCGTCGAGATGCAGTTCGACGCCTTCGCCTACCCGGCGTTCGAGCAGCTGATCAGCCATGTGTCGCGGATGCGGAACCGTACGCGCGGCGCGATGCCGATGCCGCTGGTCGTCCGCGTGCCGTACGGCGGCGGAATCGGCGGCGTCGAGCACCACAGCGACTCCTCCGAGGCGTACTACATGGCGACTCCGGGGCTCCATGTCGTCACCCCGGCCACGGTCGAGGACGCGTACGGGCTGCTGCGGGCGGCGATCGCCTCCGACGACCCGGTCGTCTTCCTGGAGCCCAAGCGGCTGTACTGGTCGAAGGCCGACTGGTCGCCCGAGGCGCCCACCCCGGTGGAGCCGATCGGCAAGGCCGTCGTGCGGCGCAGCGGGACCAGCGCCACGCTGATCACGTACGGGCCGTCCGTGCCGGTCTGCCTGGAGGCGGCCGAGGCCGCGCGGGCGGAGGGCTGGGACCTGGAGGTGGTCGATCTGCGCTCGCTGGTGCCGTTCGACGACGAGACGGTCTGCGCGTCGGTGCGGCGCACCGGGCGAGCGGTCGTCGTCCACGAGTCGGCCGGTTTCGGCGGCCCCGGCGGAGAGATCGCGGCGCGCGTGACCGAGCGCTGCTTCCACCACCTGGAGGCCCCGGTGCTACGGGTCGCCGGGTTCGACATCCCGTACCCGCCGCCGATGCTGGAGCGGCACCATCTGCCGGGCGTGGACCGGGTGCTCGACGCGGTGGCGCGGCTGCAGTGGGAGGCGGGGAGCTGATGGCCCAGGTGCTCGAGTTCAAGCTGCCCGACCTCGGCGAGGGGCTGACCGAGGCGGAGATCGTGCGCTGGCTGGTGAACGTCGGCGATGTCGTCGCCATCGACCAGCCGGTCGTCGAGGTCGAGACCGCCAAGGCGATGGTCGAGGTGCCCTGCCCCTACGGGGGTGTGGTGACCGCCCGCTTCGGCGACGAGGGGACCGAACTGCCCGTCGGCGCCCCGCTTCTTACGGTCGCCGTGGGTGGGTCCGGGGCGCCGGGACCGGTCGCCTCCGGCGGCACGACGGCCTCCGGCGGTCCCGCCGCGGATGCCGGGACCGCGGAGTCGGCGGAGTATTCCGGCAACGTCCTCGTCGGATACGGCACGGCCGGCCCGGCGGCGCGACGCCGCCGCGTGCGCCGCGACAACCCCGCCGTACCGGCGGGGCCCGTCCGGACCTCGGACGCGGTGTCGGGCACACCGGTGGGTGCCGGGGCGGGATCGCCGCGCGGGCTTGCCGGCGCGACGCAGCCCGCCACGCACACGGTCGCGTCCACCACGTCCGTCGCGGCCCCCGCCGTGGTGGCTCATCCAGGCCCCGTGCCGGTGATCTCGCCGCTCGTTCGGAAGCTGGCCCGCGAGAAGGGGCTCGATCTGCGGGAGGTACGGGGGTCGGGCCCCGACGGGCTGATCCTGCGTGCCGACGTGGAGCGGGCCGTGGTCGCCGCCCGGACGCCGACCGTACCCGCACCCGTGTCGACGCCGATGCCGATGCCGATGGCCGCGGCCGCGGGCGCCGGTGAGCGGATTCCCCTGCGGGGAGTTCGTGGCGCCGTCGCCGACAAGCTCTCGCGCAGCCGTACGGAGATCCCGGACGCGACCTGCTGGGTCGACGCCGACGCGACCGAGCTCATGGCGGCGCGGGCCGCTATGAACGCTGCCGGCGGACCGAAGATCTCGCTCCTCGCGCTGCTCGCCCGGATCTGCACCCACGCGCTCGCCCGCTACCCGGAGCTCAACTCCACGGTGGACATGGCCGCCCGGGAGATCGTCCGGCTGCCGTCCGTGCACCTCGGGTTCGCGGCCCAGACCGAGCGTGGCCTGGTCGTCCCGGTGGTCCGGGACGCGGGCACGCGGACGGCGGAGTCGCTGACGGCGGAGTTCGCCCGACTGACGGAGTCGGCGCGGCAGGGGACGCTGACGCCGGCGGACCTGACGGGCGGGACGTTCACGCTGAACAACTACGGGGTGTTCGGGGTCGACGGTTCCACGCCGATCATCAACCACCCGGAGGCGGCGATGCTCGGGGTCGGCCGGATCATCCCCAAGCCATGGGTCCACGAGGGAGAACTGGCCGTCCGCCAGGTCGTCCAGCTCTCGCTGACCTTCGATCACCGGGTCTGCGACGGCGGGACGGCGGGCGGCTTCCTCCGTTACGTCGCGGACTGTGTCGAGCACCCCGCGGTCCTGCTCCGCACGCTCTGACACCACGGCCGGGCCAGGGGGCCGGGACCAGGGGGCCGGCCCGCATCCGGCGGGCTGCCCCCGTCGCGGGGCGCCCGGCCGGCCCGCGGG
>NZ_JAGGOS010000161.1 GCF_018614205.1 Streptomyces sp. ISL-36
GGGCGGCGGGGCGCCGGCGCAGGCAGGCCCGGTGGCCGCCACGGTGTCCATGGCCGCCGCACCGGGCGCGCAGGACACGCTCGCCACGCGCCACGAGGGCGACCGGCTGCGGTTCGTGGGGGCGGCGACCCGGCGGATCGCGCGCGGGATAGATCTGGACGAGATCGTGCTCGGCCTGTGCCGGGCCACCGTGCCGACCTTCTCCGACGCGATCCTGGTCTATCTGCGGGACCCGCTGCCGGTGGGGGACGAGCGGCCGGTCGCGCCGTTCGTGCTCCGGCTGCGCCGCACCGACCGGCTGCGTTTAACGGACCTGGAGGGCGAGGAGCTGGTGCTCGTCCCCGACCCCGACCCGACTCCGGCGGCCGAGCTGTGCGAGGTCCGCTCCGGCGGGGCGCTCGCCGAGGTGCTGCGCGGGGTGCGGCCGGTCTTCGGCGACTCCGCCGCCGCCCGGGCCGCTCTGCCCGAGCTGCTCGGCGGGGACCATCCGGTTCCCGGCGGGCAACGGGCGATCCTCGCCCCGCTGCGCGGCCGGCGCCGGGTGATCGGCGCCGCCGTCTTCCTGCGCCGCCCCGAGCGGCCGGGTTTCGAGCCCAACGACCTGCTCGTCGCGGCGCAGCTGGCGACGCACACCGCGCTCGGCATCGACAAGGCCGTGCTGTACGGCCGTGAGGCGTACATCGCGGACGAGCTGCAGCGCACCATGCTGCCGGACTCGCTGCCGCAGCCGACCGGTGTCCGCCTCGCGTCCCGCTATCTGCCGGCCGCCGAGACGGCCCGGGTGGGCGGCGACTGGTACGACGCGATCCCGCTGCCGGGCAGCAGGGTCGCGCTGGTCGTCGGCGACGTCATGGGCCACTCCATGACCTCCGCCGCGATCATGGGCCAGCTGCGCACGACGGCGCAGACGCTCGCCGGGCTCGATCTGCCGCCGCAGGAGGTGCTGCACCACCTGGACGAGCAGGCCCAGCGGCTCGGTCAGGACCGGATGGCGACCTGCATGTACGCGGTGTACGACCCGGTCTCGCACCGGATCACCATCGCCAACGCCGGCCATCCGCCGCCGATACTGCTCCACCTCGGCGGCCGGGCGGAGGTGCTGCGGGTCCCGCCGGGAGCACCGATCGGCGTGGGCGGGGTCGACTTCGAGGCGGTCGAGCTGGACGCCCCGGCCGGCGCCACCCTGCTGCTCTACACGGACGGTCTGGTCGAGTCCCGGCTGCGGGACGTGTGGACCGGGATCGAGCAGCTGCGGGAGCGCCTCGCGGCGACGGCCCAGCTGACCGGCCCGGACCACTCGCCACCCCTTGAGGCGCTCTGCGACGACGTCCTCGACATGCTCGGCCCCGGCGACCGGGACGACGACATCGCGCTGCTCGCGGCCCGGTTCGACGGGATCGCGCCCAGCGACGTGGCGTACTGGTTCCTGGAGCCCGAGGACGCGGCCCCGGGGCGGGCCAGGCGCCTGGCCCGGCGGGCGCTCGCCCGCTGGGACCTGGAGGAGCTCTCGGACTCGGTCGAGCTGCTGATCAGCGAGGTCGTCACCAACGCCGTGCGGTACGCGGAGCGGCCGGTGACCTTGCGGCTGCTGCGGACGGACGTGCTGCGCTGCGAGGTCGGTGACGACTCCCCGCAGCTGCCGCGGCAGCGGCGGGCGCGGGACACGGACGAGGGCGGTCGTGGGCTGTTCCTGGTGAACCGGCTGGCCAGGCGGTGGGGCGCGACGCGGCTCTCCGGCGGCAAGGTGGTCTGGTTCGAGCTGCCGACCCGTAACTGAGGCCCCTTCGGGGCTCCGGCGACGGCGCACGGTTCACGGTCACCGTTCACGGTTCACGGTCACCGTTCACGGTTCACGGTTCACGGCGAAGGCCGGGCCCTCTCGGGTCCCGCCTTCGTCAGGTCAGTGTCCGGGTCGTTCGTCGTTGCCGCCGACCGGTGGTTCGATCGGCGGGCCGGTGGGCTGCGTCGGCTCCGTGGTCTCCGTCGGCGGAGCCGGAATCGTGATCGTGTGCGTCGGCTGCGGCGGCGTGGTGGTCGTCGGCGTCGGCGGAGGCGTCGGGTCGGGGGACCCGGTGGTCGCCGACGGTGTCGGGTCCGGGGACTCCGTCGTCCGGGTCGGGGTGGGGCCGTCCGGTTCGACGACCGCCGAGTCGTCGGTCTCCAGGTCGAAGCGGGCGTCGGAGCCGCCGCCGAGCGCGCTGGTGGTGTAGTCACCCCAGATCTGGGCCGGAGTCTTTCCACCGTTGGCGCGGCCCGCGTTGATCGTGTCGGTGAGGGTGACCTGGTTGCCCTTGGTGTCCTCGCCGAAGAGGGCGACGGCGGTCACCAGCTCGGGGGTGTAGCCGACGAACCAGGCGGAGCGGTTGTTCTCCGAGGTGCCGGTCTTGCCCGCCGCGTGGTAGTCGCCGGCCGCCCGGAAGCCCGAGCCGCTGCGGACGACGCCGGTCATCGCCTTGGTGACGGTGTCGGCGGCCTCGCGGCTGATGACCTGGGCGCCGATCGGCTTCACCGGGTCGGCCTTGCGGTCCTTGTGCTCGGCGGACTTCACGATGGTCGGGGTGACCTTGACGCCGTGGTTGTCGAGCGTGGCGTAGGCGGCGGCCATGTCCCAGGTGGAGGCGCCCATGGTGCCCAGCGACATCGCGGGGCTCTCCCCGAAGTCCTGGCCGTCCTTCAGGCCGAGGTCGAGCGCGGTCTTCTTCACGTTGCCCGGACCGACGTCCACGATCATCTGGGCGTAGACGGAGTTGATCGAGCTGTTGGTGGCCTTCTGGACGGTGACCGGGCCGTAGCTGCGGTCGTCCTCGTTCTCCGGGGCGAAGGCCACGTCGCTGCCCTCGACCGGCCGCCGGCTGTCGCCGTCGTAGATCGTGCCGAGGCCGATCCGCCGTCCGTCCTGGGTCTTCGCCCCGTTCTCCAGGGCGGAGGCGAGGACGATCGGCTTGAAGGTCGAGGCGGGCTGGTAGTCGCGGCGGGTGGCGTTCGACGTCCAGTGCTCGGTGGCGCCGATGCCTCCGTACATCGCGAGGACCTTGCCGGTCTTCGGGTCGACCGAGGTGGCGCCGGCCTGGACCGTCGCGTCCTTCTTGTCGCCCTTGCGGTCGAGCTTCGCCTCCAGCTGCCGCTCGACGGCCGCGACGAGGGCCTTCTGCTTCTTCTCGTCGATGTTCAGGGTGATCGTCCAGCCGCCGGCCTTGATGTCCTCCTCGCTGACGCCCTGGCGCATCAGCTCCTGGTTGGCGGCCTCGACGAGATAGCCCCGCTGGCCTTCCATGCCGGGGGCGGCCTTGGGCTTCTGCGGGACGGGGAAGGTGAACCCGGCGCGCTTGGCGGGGTCGAGCCAGCCCTCCTCGACCATGTTGTCCAGGGTGTAGTTCCAGCGCTCCTCGACGAGCTTGCGGCCGGTCGCGGAGGCGGCGGTCCAGTCGTACTGGTTGGGTGCCTGGAGCAGGGAGGCGAGGTAGGCGCCCTGGGCGACGTTCAGCTTGGCGGCGTCGACACCGTAGTACGACTGCGCGGCGGCCTGGATGCCGTAGGCGCTGCGGCCGTAGTAGCTGGTGTTGATGTAGCCGGCGAGGATCTCGCTCTTGTCCATGCGCTGGTCGACCTTGAGCGCGATCACCATTTCCCGGAGCTTGCGGGTGACCGTCTGGTCCTGGTCCAGGTAGTAGTTCTTGACGTACTGCTGGGTGATGGTCGAACCACCCTGCTTGCCCTTGCCGGTGATGGTGTTCAGCGCACCGCGGGCGGTGCCCTTGATGTCGACGCCGTTGTCCTTGTAGAAGGTCTTGTTCTCGGCGGCGACGAAGGCGTTCTGGACGTCCCTGGGGATCTTCTCCAGACCGACGATCTCCCGGTTGATCTCACCGGTCCTGGCGAGGATCTTGCCGTCGGCGTACTTGTAGACGTTGCTCTGCATGGTCGCCTGGGCGTTGGCCGAGGGCACCGGGACCATCAGGTAGATCGCGTAGAAGGCGCCCATGAGGAGCAGGCAGCCGACGAAGAACGTGCCCAGGAGTTTCTTCCAGGTGAAGAGTCGGCGTATCCGCCCGCCCTTCTTCCCCCGGCGCGTGTCCGTTCGGCTCATGTCCTTCGTCGCTCCGCTCGTCGTGGTCTCGGCCAGGTGCCTGCGCCGAATCAGCTCAGCAAGCTAACACCGCTGATGCTGACAAAGGGCTATCGATCCGGTCTTTTCCGGACGTGAGAATCAGCACCCGCCCTCATGGAACCGACGCTCCTGGGGCCCGGATGGTTGTGCGGCGCCGGTCACACCCTGTGCCACGGAGCGCCGCAGGCCACGATCCCGGAGCTATACATCGTGGGTATACACCGGGTGTACAGTGGCCGCCATGTCCATCGCTCACACCCTTCTCGGGCTCCTGGAGTCCGGTCCGCGCCATGGCTACGACCTCAAGCGCGCCTTCGACGAGAAATTCGGCCACGACCGGCCACTGCACTACGGGCAGGTCTACTCGACCATGTCCCGGCTGCTGAAGAACGGCCTGGTCGAGGTGGACGGCGTCGAGGCCGGTGGCGGCCCCGAGCGGAAGCGGTACGCCATCACCGAGGCCGGCGTCACCGATGTCGAGCGCTGGCTGTCGCAGCCGGAGAAGCCGGAGCCGTACCTCCAGTCCACGCTCTACACCAAGATCGTCCTGGCCCTGCTGACCGGGCGCGGGGCGGCCGAGCTGCTCGACGTGCAGCGGGCTGAGCACCTGCGGCTGATGCGGGAGCTGACCCGGCGCAAGAAGGACGGCGACCTCGCCGACCAGCTGATCTGCGACCACGCGCTGTTCCACCTGGAAGCCGACCTGCGCTGGCTGGAACTGACCGCCGCCCGCCTCGACCGGCTCGCCGAGGAGATCCGCCGATGACCACCACTCCTCTGCTGCGGGCGACCGGCATCGACAAGGCCTACGGACCGACCCCCGCGCTCGCGGGTGCCGACTTCGCCCTCCGGGCCGGCGAGGTCGTCGCCGTGATGGGCCCCTCGGGCTCAGGGAAGTCGACGCTGCTGCACTGTCTCGCCGGGATAGTCCGGCCGGACGCCGGAACCATCACCTACGACGGCCGGGAGCTCACCACTCTCTCCGACGGGGCGCGCAGCTCCCTGCGCCGCAGCGACTTCGGCTTCGTCTTCCAGTTCGGGCAGCTCGTTCCCGAGCTGAGCTGCGTCGAGAACGTCGCCCTTCCGCTGCGTTTGAACGGCGAGCGGCGCAAGAGCGCCGAGCGCAGGGCCCTGGAGTGGTTGACGCGGCTCGAGGTCGACGACGTGGGCGCCAAGCGGCCCGGTGAGATCTCCGGCGGGCAGGGCCAGCGGGTCGCGGTGGCCCGCGCGCTCGTCACCGCCCCGCGGGTGATCTTCGCCGACGAGCCGACCGGCGCGCTCGACTCGCTCAACGGCGAGCGCGTGATGCAGCTGCTCACCGACGCCTCCCGGGACACCGGCGCCGCCGTCGTCCTCGTCACCCACGAGGCCCGGGTCGCCGCGTACTCCGACCGCGAGGTCGTCGTACGGGACGGCTCGGTCCGGGACACGGAGTGGGCGGTATGAGGCTGCGTACCTGGGCGCGCGACCTGGCACTCGGCGCCCGGTTCGCGGTCACCGGGGGCCGCGACGGCTGGACCCGGACGGCCCTGACCGCCACCGGCATCGGCCTCGGCGTCGCTCTCCTGCTGCTTGCCGCGTCCATCCCGACCATGATGTTCCAGCGCGAGGTACGGGAATCGGTCCGGGAGCCCGACGCGAGCTACGAGACCCTCCAACCCGGGCCCGACACCTTTCTCTACGTCCGTCACCAGACGCTCTACCGCGGGGACGGCGTCACCGGTCTGCTGCTGCGGCCCGAGGGTCCCAAGGCCGCGCTGCCCCCGGGCGCCGCGAAGATACCCGCCGCGGGCGAGATGCTGGTCTCCCCCGCGCTCGGCGAGCTGCTCGCCTCCCCGGACGGCGCCCTCCTGCGCGAGCGGATCCCGTACCGCATCAGCGGCACGATCGGCGAGGCCGGACTGATCGGTCCCACCGAACTGCGGTACCTCGCCGGCAGCGACACGCTCACCACCGACAACTACGACGGGCGCGGCAAGACCTACGGCTGGTCGGTTCCGGAGGAACCGATGAACGCCTTCCTCCTCCTGCTCGTCGTCATCGCGTGCGTCGTGCTGCTCCTGCCGGTGCTCGTCTTCATCGCGACCGCCGTCCGTTTCGGCGGCGAGCAGCGCGACCGGAGGCTCGCCGCGCTGCGGCTGGTCGGCGCGGACGCGGCCATGACCCGGCGGATCGCCGCCGGTGAGTCCCTGGCGGCGGCGCTGCTCGGCCTCGGGCTCGGCGTCGGATTCTTCGCCCTGGGACGGCAGTTCGTCGGCCTGGTCCAGGTGTGGGACGTCAACGCCTTCCCCGCCGACGTGGTGCCGCTGCCCTTGCTCGCCGCGCTGATCCTCACGGTCGTGCCCGTCTCGGCGGTGGCCGTGACGCTCTTCGCGCTGCGTGGGGTGGCGATCGAACCGCTCGGGGTCGTACGGACCTCGACTCCGCGCCCCCGCCGGCTGTGGTGGCGGCTGCTGTTCCTCGCCGCCGGAGCCGCCCTGCTCGTACCGATGGTCGGTGAGGTCGAACTGCGCGACACGGCGATCAACAGCGCCGGGATCGCCGTGGGCGCCGCCCTGGCCCTGACGGGACTCACCACCCTGCTGCCCTGGCTGGTGGAGGCGTGCGTCAGACGGCTGCGCGGCGGCCCCCTGGCCTGGCAACTGGCCACCCGCAGGCTCCAGATGAGCAGCGGCACGGCCGCCCGGGCGGTCAGCGGGATCGTGGTCGCGGCGGCGGGAGCGATCGCCCTGCAGATGCTCTTCCAGGCCATGCAGAACGACTTCATGCGGGTGACCGCCATGGACTCCGCGCGGGCCCAGCTGGAGACGCAGATGTCGGCCAGGGACGGCGACGAGGCCCGCGAGATGATCGAGAGGTTCTCGAAGACCGAGGGCGTCACCGGCGTGGTCGGCGCGATCAGCTCGCATGTGTTCCGGCCGGGGCCGCTGAAGGAGCGCGAGGAGTTCGCCCCGACCACCTCGATCGTCGTCGCGGACTGCGTCTCGCTCGCGGAGCTGGCGCACCTGCCCTCGTGCAAGGACGGCGACGTCTTCATCGCGCAGGCGCACGGCAACCAGAGCGGCCCGGACGACGCCTACCTCGCCGAGACCGCTCGGCCGGGTGCGCTGGTCGACCTCCGGGACCCCGAGAGCCGGAAGGGCACTCCGATGCCGACCTGGCGGATCCCGGCGACGGCCCGCACGGTCGACTCCCGCCCCGACCCGATGGGCCGGCACCAGTTCGGTGTCTTCGCCACTCCGTCGGCCATCGACGTGGCACGGCTGGACGACCCGGACGCGGATGCGGTGATCCGGATCGACCCGGCGGTGCCGGACGCCGCCGAGTACGTGCGGAACACCGCCGCCTCCATCGACCCGCTGGCCTGGGTCCACACCCTGCAGAACATCGAGCGGGACGCGCAGTTCTCCAGCGTCCGCACCGGGATCCTGGCCGGTGCGACCGCGACGATGCTTCTCGTCGCGGCCTCGCTCCTGGTCACGACGCTGGAACAACTGCGGGACCGGAAGCGGCTGCTGTCCTCGCTGGTCGCGTTCGGCGCCCGGCGGACGACCCTGAGCTGGTCGATCTGGTGGCAGACGGCGATCCCGATCACGCTGGGCCTGACGCTCGCGGTGGCCGGCGGTCTCGGCCTGGGCGTGGTGCTGCTGAAGATGATCGGCAAGCAGGTCGAGGACTGGTGGGTCTTCCTGCCGGTGACAGGGGTCGGCGCCGCTCTCATCGTCGCCGTGACACTGCTGAGCCTGCCGCCGCTGTGGCGGCTGATGCGCGCGGACGGACTGCGCACGGAGTGACGGAACACCGGAAACGACGGAGCAGGCAGGGGTGGGGCAGGCGGGGGTGGCAGGCGGGCGGGTGAGCAGGCGGGGCTTCAGGCCCCGTCGCCCACCACCCGGACCGGAAGGCGCTTCATCGCACCCCGCAGGGCGCCCGCCAGCTCCTCGAACTCCGCCTGACGGGCCGCACCCGTCCGCATGGCGAGCGCCACCCGCCGGGAGGGCGCCGGGTCGGTGAACCGCCCGGTGAAGAGGGCGGTGTTGCGGGCCGTCTCGACCTTGACCGCGGTGCGCGGAAGCAGGGTCACGCCGAGGCCGCCGGCCACCAGCTGCACCAGGGTGGACAGGCCCGCCGCGGTGGTGGTGACCGGCGCCCCCTCGGTGCGGCCGGCCTCGCGGCAGATGTCGAGGGCCTGGTCGCGCAGACAGTGCCCCTCGTCCAGGAGCAGCAGCTTGAGCTCCTTCAGCGCCTCCCGGGGGATGTCGTCCCGGCCGGCCAGCGGATGCCCCTCCGGGGTGACGAGCACGAAGTCCTCGTCGAAGAGCGGGAGTTCGGTCACCCCGGGCACGCCGAGCGGTACGGCAAGCAGCAACAGGTCGAGCCGTCCGGCGGCGAGCCCCTCCAGGAGCGAGGAGGTCTGCTCCTCGTGGACCTGGAGGTCCAGCTCCGGATAGCGCTGATGGACCAGGCGCAGGACCGTGGGCAGCAGATACGGGGCGACGGTCGGGATCACGCCGAGCCGCAGCACCCCGGTGAACGGCGCCTGCGCCGCCTCCGCCTCCTCCATCAGCTCCGACACGGCGTCCAGGACGGCCCTCGTCCGCGCCGCGAGCCGCTCGCCCGCGGGCGAGAGCAGGACCTTGCGCGTCGTACGCTCGAGGAGCTGGACACCGAGTGCCTCTTCGAGAGCCGAAACCGCGCCCGAGAGCGCCGGCTGGCTCATTCCGATGGCCGCCGCGGCATCACGGAAGTGCAGATGCTCGGCCACCGCGGCAAAGGCTCTGAGCTGGGAGAGGCTCGGCTGCTTGCCTCGGTACGGGCCGTACGGGGGATTGTGCGGGAGCACCACTGATAACCACCTTCGATCAACCCGACCCAGTCTAGCTATTTCACTGATCAATGCACTCCGTGCCATGCTGACAGCCGTCCAACCCCCACGGAAGGCCTCAAAAGGGACTTCCAACCCTGCAAGGAGAGCGCGTGCTCACGATCGGTGACCAGTTCCCCACCTACGACCTGACCGCCTGCGTGTCGCTGGAGAGCGGCAAGGAGTTCGAGCAGATCGACCACAAGTCCTACGAGGGCAAGTGGCGTGTGGTGTTCTTCTGGCCGAAGGACTTCACCTTCGTCTGCCCCACCGAGATCGCCGCCTTCGGCAAGCTGAACGACGAGTTCGCGGACCGCGACGCGCAGATCCTCGGCGTCTCCGGCGACTCGGAGTTCGTGCACCACGCCTGGCGCAAGGACCACGCCGACCTGCGTGACCTGCCCTTCCCGATGCTCGCCGACTCCAAGCACGAGCTCATGCGCGACTGCGGTGTCGAGGGCGAGGACGGCTTCGCCCAGCGCGCCGTCTTCATCGTGGACCCGAACAACGAGATCCAGTTCACCATGGTGACCGCCGGCTCCGTCGGCCGTAACCCCAAGGAGGTCCTGCGGGTCCTGGACGCCCTGCAGACCGACGAGCTGTGCCCGTGCAACTGGACCAAGGGCGAGACCACGCTGGACCCGGTCGCGCTCCTCTCGGGCGAGTAAGGACGGGTGAACTTCAGATGGCTCTCGACGAACTCAAGTCCGCCGTTCCGGACTTCGCCAAGGACCTGAAGCTGAACCTCGGTTCGGTGATCGGAAACGCCGAGAACACCGGGCTGCTCACGCAGCAGCAGCTCTGGGGCACCGTCCTGGCCTGCGCGATCGCCTCGCGCTCGCCGAAGGTCCTCGCCGAGCTGGCGCCGGAGGCGAAGGCCAACCTCAAGCCCGAGGCGTACACGGCGGCCAAGTCCGCCGCCGCGATCATGGCGATGAACAACGTCTTCTACCGGACCCGGCACCTGCTGTCGGACCCCGAGTACGGGACGATGCGCGCCGGTCTGCGGATGAACGTCATCGGCAACCCCGGGGTCGAGAAGATCGACTTCGAGCTGTGGTCGCTGGCCGTCTCCGCGATCAACGGCTGTGGCCAGTGCCTGGACTCGCACGAGCAGGTGCTCCGCAAGGCCGGTGTGGACCGCGAGACGATCCAGGAGGCCGTCAAGATCGCCTCGGTGATCCAGGCGGTCGGCGTGACGCTGGACGCGGAAGCGCTGCTGGCCGAGTAAGGCCGCCTCGCGCGAGGAAGGGTTCCGGGGTCATGAACCCCGGGGCCCTTCCGTCACTTCTTGAGCGCGGCCATCAGCGCCTTCATGTCCTGCGCGAGGACGGTGTCGATGCCGGACAGATCGACCTTCTTCGTGCTCGGCAGGGACTGGTTCGTCTCCGCGTCCCAGTTCTGCTGGGCGTAGATCCAGATCTCCAGCTCGACCTGCCCGTCGAGCACGCGCATCCAGGCGCCGGAGTCGTCCTCGTCACGGTGGAAGAACGCCCGCTCCCCCAGCCCCGCGACCGGCTCGGTGTCCGTCCCCGACTCCGCGATCCGCGGCTCGAACTCGGGCCCCGGATCGGTCACCTTGTGCAGGTCGTACACGACCACGGCGCTGTAGCCCGTCTCGGGCGACCCGAGCGTCGTCGAGCATCGCGCCCTGTCCAGCGCGGGATGCTTCTCCGTCGGGGTCTCGGCGTCCGTCGACTTCTCCCCCAGCTCCACCGAGAGCGCCTTCAGTTCGGCCCTCGCGCAGAGGTTCTCCACCGTGCGGTACCCGCCCAGGTCGGGACCGCCGTCCTGGGACCTCTCGTACGCGTAGAGTCCTCCGGCCCACACCGCCGACGCCACCACCGCGCCGCCCAGCGCCCACAGCCACGGGCGCCGGGGCCGCGGGGCGCGGGGCGGCGGGTCCATCCGTACGGTCTCGGCGGCGGGGAAGGCCGTATCGTCCACCAGTTCGGGTTCGGAGATCACGCGTCGCCTCTGTCGGCCGATCCGGGAGCCGGGGTCGGCGCCACGGCGTACGCCGTCGCCCCGCGCGGCTCGGGTGTGCTGCGCAGCGCCTGTTCGGTGCTGTACGCGCGGAGGTAGCCGACCGCCGTGTTGGTGACCGCGACCAGCGGCACCGCCACCACCGCGCCGCCGATGCCCGCGGTCAGACCGCCGGCCGCGACCGCGAGGACGACGGCGAGCGGGTGGACGCGTACCGCACGGCCGAGGATGAACGGCTGCAGCACATGGCCCTCGATCTGCTGCACGGCCAGGACCACGACCAGCACCATCAGGGCGGTGAACACCCCGTTGGTGACGAGGGCGACCACGACCGCGAGGGCACCGGAGACGACGGCGCCGACCAGCGGGATGAAGGCGAAGAGGAAGATGAAGACGGCGAGCGGCACGGCCATCGGGACGTCGAGGAAGTACAGCCCGAGACCGATGAAGACCGCGTCGATGAGGGCGACGATCACCGTGCCGCGCACATAGGCGGTCAGCGTCCGCCAGGCACGGGGGCCGGCGCCCGCGACGCCGGGCCGGGCCTGGGCGGGCACCAGCTTCAGCGTCCAGTTCCAGACCTTCTTCCCGTCGTAGAGCAGGAAGAGCGTCGAGAACATCGCGAGCAGTATGCCGGTCATCGCCTCGACGACCACGGTCACGCCCTGGAGTCCGGCGGAGGTGATCTGTTCGGTGTTGGCGCCGATGGTGTCGCTGAGGTTCTGCGCGATGTCGTTGATCTGCTGCTCGGTCACATGGAACGGGGAGTCGAGCAGCCAGCGCTTGAGCTCCTCGATGCCGTCCCTCACCCGGTCGGACAGGTTGTCGATGTTGTCCATGACCTGCCAGACCACGAACCAGCCGACCAGGCCCATGACCACGAAGCCGGAGAAGGCGGTGACGGCGGTCGCCACCCCGCGGGGCAGCCCCATCTTCCGCAGCCGGGCGACGGTGGGCTGGAGCAGCGCGGTGATGAGGAGCGCGGCGACGAAGGCGAGTACGACCAGCTGGACGGAGCTGATCACCTTCATCAGCACCCAGAGGGTGCCGGCGAGCACGAGCAGCCGCCAGCCGGCCTCGGCCGCGACCCGCATGCCCCACGGGATGGCGGCGACGGGGTCGGGCCGCGCGGCGACGGCGGGCGCGTAGGCGGGGG
>NZ_JAGGOS010000162.1 GCF_018614205.1 Streptomyces sp. ISL-36
CGCCGCCCAATTCGCCCAGGCCGTCCGAGGAGACACCACGGCGGGCGTGGGTACGGTGAGGGCGTGACCCACGCACTCACCGTACTCACCACCACCGACAGCGCCGCCAAGGCCGAAGCCCTGGCCCGTGGGGCCGTCGAGGCCCGGCTCGCTGCCTGTGCGCAGGTCTCCGGGCCCGTCACCTCCGTCTACCACTGGCAGGCGGCGATCGAGACCAGTGAGGAGTGGCAGGTCGTGTTCAAGACGACGGAGACCCGCTACGACGCCCTGGAGGCCCATCTCCTGGCCGTTCACGACTACGACACCCCGGAGATCGTCGCGACCCCGGTCCTGCGCGCCTCCGCCGCCTACCTGGAGTGGATCGCGACCGAGACGGCCGCACCGTGACCCTGCCGTTCTTCGTCTACGGCACGCTGCGCCCCGGCGAGTACAACCACGACCGGTTCCTCCTCGGCCGCACGGTGGAGGAGGTGCCCGCCCGGCTGCCCGGCGCGCTGCTGTACGAAGGGCCCGGCTACCCCTACGCCGTGCCGGGCGAGGGCGAGATAGCGGGCGACCTCCTGACCGCCGCGCCCGGGGCGTACGGCGCCCTGCTCTCCGTACTGGACCGCCTCGAGGAGTACGTCGGGCCCGGCCATCCGCTCAACCTGTACGAGCGGGCCGAGCGCGAGGTCGTGCGGGTCGGCGACGGGGCCGCCGTCCGGGCCTGGGTCTACTTCGCCGCCCCCGGCACGCCCCTCGGTCCGTTGATCGGCGGCGGCGACTGGGTCACGCGGACGGCTCCGCCGGCTCCAGGCGCACGGCGCACACCTTGAACTCCGGCATCCGCGAGACGGGGTCGAGGGCGGGGTTGGTGAGCGTGTTCGCCCTTCCCTCGCCCGGCCAGTGGAAGGGCATGAAGACCGTGTCCGGCCGGATGGACGTGGTGACCCGTGCGGGCGCCACCGCTCTGCCGCGCCGCGAGACCACCGCCACGCGTTCGCCGTCGCTCACCCCGAGACGGTCGGCGAGCCGCGGGTGGAGCTCCACGAAGGGGCCGGGCGCGGCCGCGTTCAGCTCGTCGACCCGCCGGGTCTGGGCGCCGGACTGGTACTGCGCGACCACCCGCCCGGTCGTCAGCACGATCGGGTACTCGGCGTCCGTCTCCTCGGCGGCCGCCCGGTGCACGACGGGTACGAACCGCGCCCGTCCGTCGGCGGTCGCGAAGCGGTCGAGGAACAGCCGCGGTGTGCCCGGGTGGGCGTCCCCCTCGGGGAGTTCGGGGCACGGCCAGAAGACGCCGTCCTCCTCGCGGATGCGCCGGTAGCTGATGCCGGAGTAGTCCGCGGGGCCGCCGGCGGAGGCGCGGCGCAGCTCGTCGAAGACCTCCTCCGGGTCGGTGGGGAAGCCCTTCTCCCAGCCGAGCAGCCCGGCCAGGGCGTGCAGCACCTCCAGGTCGCTGCGGACCCCGTCCGGCGGGGTGAGAGCCTGCTGCCGCAGCAGTACGCGCCCCTCCAGATTGGTCGTGGTCCCGGTCTCCTCCGCCCACTGGGTGACGGGCAGCACCACGTCGGCCAGCTCGGCGGTCTCCGAGAGGACCACGTCGGCGACGGCCAGGAAGTCCAGTGAGCGGAGCCGTTCCTCGATGTGGGCGGCGCGCGGCGCCGAGACGACCGGGTTGGAGCCCATCAGGAGGAGGGACTTCACCTCTCCGCCGAGGGCGTCGAGGAGCTCGTACGCGCTGCGGCCCGGGCCCGGCAGCGACTCGGGGGCCACACCCCACACCCTGGCCACGTGCGCGCGGGCGGCGGGGTCGTCGAGCTTGCGGTAGCCGGGCAGCTGGTCGGCCTTCTGGCCGTGCTCGCGGCCGCCCTGGCCGTTGCCCTGGCCGGTGAGGCAGCCGTAGCCGGAGAGGGGCCGTCCGGCCCGCCCCGTCGCCAGGCAGAGGTTGATCCACGCGCCGACGGTGTCCGTCCCCTTCGACTGCTGCTCGGGGCCGCGCGCGGTGAGCACCATCCCGCTCTCCGCGTCGCAGAACATCCGCATGGCCTCCCGGAGCTCGGGAACCGGCACGCCGGTGATCCGCTCGACCAGCTCGGGCCAGTGGGACATCGCCCCGGCCTGGGCCGCCTCCCATCCCTCCGTACGTTCCCGGACGAACTCCTCGTCCACCCGGCCCTCGGCGACGACCAGGTGGAGGAGCCCGAGGGCGAGCGCGAGGTCGGTGCCGGGGCGGGGCGCGAGATGGAGATCGGCCTGTTCGGCGGTCCGGGTGCGGCGCGGATCGACGACGATCAGCTTCCCGCCGTTCTCCTTCAGCTCGGTGAGGTAGCGCAGCGCGGGCGGCATGGTCTCGGCGAGGTTGGAGCCGACGAGGATCACACAGCCGGTGCGGGGGATGTCCTCCAGCGGGAAGGGGAGTCCGCGGTCGAGCCCGAAGGCCCTGGTGTGCGCGGCCGCCGCCGAGGACATGCAGAACCGGCCGTTGTAGTCGATCTGCGAGGTGGCGAGGACGAGCCGGGCGAATTTGCCGAGCGTGTACGCCTTCTCGTTGGTGAGACCGCCGCCGCCGAACACACCCACGGCATCGGGTCCGTGGTCGGCGCGGGTCCGGCGGAGCCCGTCGGCGACGGCGGCGAGAGCCTCCTCCCAGGTGGCGGACTTCAGGGCACCTGTGTCAGGGCAGCGGACCAGGGGCCCGGTCAGCCTGACCCGGGAGGAGAGCACGGCCGGGGCGGTGCGGCCCTTGCCGCACAGCGCACCCCGGTTGACGGGGAAGTCGGTGCGTTCCACCACCTCGACGGAGCCCGCCCTGGGGCTCAGCGACATACCGCATTGGAGGGCGCAGTAGGGGCAGTGCGTGGGGGTGGTGACAGCCTCGGACATGGACGAAATCGTGCGACGCGCGTGTTACGGGCGGCGTCGCGTCCGATTACAGGTGCGGTACGTCGCGCTCCATGAGGAGACCCGCGACGGGTGAGGGCCGACCGAGGGCGCAGCCCGGCTCAGCGGGCCGAGGCGAGCGCCTCCGTCACGCCCTTCTCGCGTTCCCCGAGGAAGTGCGGGTCGGGGCGCAGGGCCGCGTCCAGAGCCGCCTTGCCCGCGGCGAACAGCTCCCGGGCGCCGCCGTAGTAGAAGGTGGCGTCGTGGGGCTCGGCGACCCCGACGCCGTACGACTCGACCCCGGCCGCGCCGCACAGCGCCACGGCCCGCTCGATGTGGAAGTCCTGGGTGACGAGGACGGCCCGGTCGACGCCGAAGATCTTCTTCGCGCGGACGCAGGAGTCCCAGGTGTCGAAGCCCGCGTAGTCGCTGACGATCCGGCCGTCCGGTACCCCGCGCTCGGCCAGATAGGCGCGCATCGCGTCGGGCTCGTCGTACTCGATCCGGCTGTTGTCCCCGGTGACGAGGACGACCTTCACCTTGCCGGAGCGGTAGAGCTCGGCGGCGGTGTCGAGGCGGTGCGCGAGGTACGGCGTCGGCCGGCCGTTCCACAGGCCGGCACCGAAGACGACGGCGACGTCCTGGGCGGGGACGTCGGCGGTGGTACGCAGCCGGCTGTCGGCGACGGCGTGCATCCAGGTGGCCGGGGTGAGCGCGAGGACGGTGCCGAGCATGAGGGCCTGGACGGTGCGGCGGCGGGCCCGGGTGGTGCGGGGGAGCAGTCGCCGGGCTCGGGTGCGGGGGAGCAGTCGCCGGGCCGGCTCGGTCCGCCCGGCCGGCTTCGGCCGCAGGGTCCGTTTCAGCAGCCCCGCCGGTCTCGGCAGGGCGGGTACGCGAACCCGCGGGCGTCGCATGGATGAACCTCCGTGGATCTTGTCTGCCCCGTCACCTCGTTCGACGCAGAACGGGCCCGGTCGGTTCGCCCGTGCCGTACAGAACCGTGGCGAGGGCGATACCGAGCAGCGTGCCGAGGAGCTGCGCCCCGATGAAGCCGGGCAGGGAGCCGGGGGCGATTCCGGTGAAGGAGTCGGAGAAGGCGCGGCCGACGGTGGCCGCCGGGTTGGCGAAGGAGCCCGAGGAGGTGAACCAGATCGCGGCCGCGATGTATCCGGCCACGGCGACGGGGGCGAGCGACGCGCGGCCGCTGCGCCGCAGACCCTGGATGAGCAGGACGAGCCCGGCGGTGGCGACCGTCTCGCCGAGCAGGAGGTGGGTGTCCGAGCGGACCTGGGTGGACCAGTTGCCCGGAGCCCGCCCGAACATGGCCTCGGCGAGCAGCGCGCCGGTGACGGCGCCGGTCAGCTGGGCGGCGAGGTAGAGGGAGACCTCTCGGATCCTCGGCGCGCCTTCCTCACCCCGCCGGGACCACCAGTCGGAGAGGGTCACGACCGGATTGAGATGACCGCCGGAGAGGGGGCCGAAGAGGGCGATGAGCAGGCCGAGCCCGATCGCGGAGGCGAGCGAGTTGGCGAGCAGGCGCACGCCGACGTCCTGGCTCAGGTCGCCGGCGCGGATGCCGGACCCGATGATGACCGCCACCAGGGCGGCGGTGCCGGTCATTTCGGCGATGACGCGCCGGGGGAGACCCGGAAGACCGGGGAGCTCGGGGAGCCCGGGGAGCCCGGGGAGAGGGGACGGAGACGTTCTCATGGCGGAAAATATATTCCGCAGTATGGAAAACGTAAAAAGGGAGGGGTGGCGGCGGCCGGGGAACCGTACGATCCGCGCATGATCATGGAAGCCGTCCACAACAACGCCGAGTGGTGTCAGGCGATGTGCCGCGCCCACGGCCGGCCCGGCACGTTCGGCCCCCGCGCCTGGACCAGCGACCGCCGCACCCCGCTGTACTACCCGGACGCGGTGACGCTCACCGCCGAGGCCTCCGTACGGGACGTGCTCGACGGCATCGACCGGAGCGCCCCCGGTGCCTCGGTCAAGGACGGATTCGCCACGCTGGACCTGGCGGGGGAGGGCTTCCAGCCGCTGTTCGAGGCCCAGTGGATCCACCGGCCGGCCGGGCTTCCCGTGCCGCCGGTCGACGCGTCCTGGCGGCACGTCCGGACGCCGCGGGAGCTGACCGCCTGGGCGACGGCCTGGAGCGGCGGCGACCCGGACGAGGCCGCCTTGTTCCGCGCCGAACTGCTCGCCGACCCTGCGACGCGGATCGTCGGGGGGTACGACGCCGACGGCCGGATCGTCGGGGGCGCGGTGCTCAGCGCGAGCGCCCGGGTGACCGGCGTCTCCAACCTCTTCGCCACCGAGGGCACCGACCCGGCCGCGGCCTGGGCCGGCTGCCTGGGCCTGGTGGACGACGACCGCCCCGTCGTCGGCTACGAATCCGGCGACGACCTGCCCCCTGCCCTGTCCCTCGGCTTCCGGGAGACCGGCCCGCTGCGGGTCTGGCTGGACACGGCTTCTGACAGCGGTTCCTGACAGTGGTTCCTGACAGCGGCGCCCGAGGAGCGGTGAGCCCGCGGTAAAGACTCGTGACACCCGGGCAACGGGCAGGCAACGTGCCGCCGTCAGGATCGGGTCATGACGGAGCCGGACACCACGTTCGACAGCACCGCCGAGCTGCTCGGCAGGATCACCGCGCAGCTCGGCACCCAGCTGACCCTCCTCCACCGCGACAGAACGCGCAGGCCGCCCATGAGCACATCCATGAGCACTCCCACCCTCATAGCGGTCGGCCACGGCAGCCGCGACCCCCGGGCCCGCGCCACCCTCTCCCTCCTCCTCGACCGCGTCCGCGAACTCCGCCCCGGCCTCGACGTCCGCCTGGCCCACATCGAACTGAACGCCCCCCTCCTCACCGACACCCTCGCCGGCCTCGCCGAGGAGGGCGGCCGGGACGCCGTTCTCGTCCCGCTCCTGTTCGGCCCCGGCTACCACGTCAAGCACGACCTGCCCGCCGCCGCTGCCGCCGCGCCCGCCCTCCGCACCCGGATCGCCGCCCCCCTCGGCCCGCACCCGCTGCTCGTCGAGGCACTGGCCGGCCGGCTCGCCGAAGCGGGCTGGACCCCCGCGGACAGCGCGTCCCGCTCGGCAGGTGTCGTCCTCGCCGCCGCGGGCTCCCGCGACCCCGAGTCCACCGCCGCCATCCGCCGCACCGCCGCGCTCCTCGGCGAACGCCTCGGGGGCGTACCCGTCGTCGCCGCGTACGCCTCCGCCGCCACCCCCACCGTCCCCGAGGCCCTGCGCGCCCTCGCCGCCCACGGTCGGCACCGCGTGGCCGTCGCCTCCTGCTTCACCGCCCCCGGCCTCTTCGCCACCCGCACCGCCGCCCACGCCCCCTGGATCGCCGCCGCCCCCCTCGGCGCCCACCCGGCCCTGGCCCGCCTGATCCTCCACCGCTACGACCGCTCCCGCACCGCCCCGCACACGACCCACCCCCGCGAACTCGCCTCCGCCTGAGCGCTTACGTGTCGGTCGCGGCGGTTACCTTCGGTGCATGGAAGGCATCACGGACACCCCGGGCTATGACGACACCGCGACCGAGCGCTGGGCCACCGAGCCCGACAAACGGCCCGGACGCACCGCCTTCCAGCGCGACCGGGCACGGGTGCTGCACTCCAGCGCCCTGCGCAGGCTCGCCGGCAAGACCCAGGTGGTCACCCCCGGAACGCGCAGTTACGCCTGGGACGCCAGCCCCCGCACCCGGCTCACCCACTCCCTGGAGTGCGCCCAGGTCGGCCGCGAGCTGGGCGCCGCGCTCGGCTGCGACCCCGATCTCGTCGAGGCCGCCTGCCTCGCCCACGACATGGGCCACCCGCCCTTCGGGCACAACGGCGAACAGGCGCTCAACGACTTCGCCAAGGACTGCGGCGGCTTCGAGGGCAACGCCCAGTCACTGCGCCTCCTCGCCCGGATCGAACCCAAGCGGTTCATCTCCGACCCCGCCACCGGCGACCCCGTCAGCGTCGGCCTCAACCTCACCCGCGCCGCCCTCGACGCCGCCACCAAGTACCCGTGGCCGCGCGGCGGCCACCCCGAGGACCCCGACTCGCCCAAATTCGGTGTGTACGAGGACGACCTCCCCGTCTTCGAGTGGGTCCGTCGCGGCGCCCCCGCGCACCGCAAGTGCTTCGAGGCCCAGGTCATGGACTGGTCCGACGACGTGGCCTACTCCGTCCACGACTTCGAGGACGGCCTGCACGCCGGCCACATCGACCCGAACATGCTCTTCTCCGAGCCCGAGCGCGCCGACATCTGGACGGTCGCCATCGGACGCTACGTACCGGGGGACACCGACCCGCAGGAGCTCGCCGACGCCCTCGACCGCCTGGTCGACCAGGAGTGGTGGCCGCACGGCTACGACGGATCGGCCGTCGCCCAGGCCCGCCTCAAGGACGCCACCAGCCAGCTGATCGGCCGCTTCTGCCTCGCCGCCGAGGGCGCCACCCGCCAGGCCCACGGATCGGGCCGCCTCACCCGGTACGGCGCCGAACTCGTCGTCCCCCGCGAGACCCGCAACGAATGCGCCGTGCTCAAGGCCGTCGCCGACCGGTACGTCATGCAGCGCGCCGAACAGGAGGCCCTCCGCGCCGACCAGCGCATCGTCCTCGCCGAACTCGCCGAGGCGCTCACCACACGCGCCCCCGAGGGCCTCGACCCGCAGTTCCGCGCCCTGTTCGACGCGGCCGGCGACGACCGGTCCCGCAAGCGGGTGATCATCGACCAGATCGCCTCCCTCACCGACGCCTCCGCCCGCACCCTCCACGCCCGCCTGCGCCCGCGCCGCCCCTAGCGGCCCCGCCCCCTTTCGCCATCACGCTCCGTGCGGGACGCTCGGCGGAGGGCCCGAGGCGGTACGGCTCGCCGAACGCCCGGAGGCGTAGCGTAGAAGCGGTCGCAACGAGGAGGCATCAAGTGGTCGACGCAGATCAGACCTTCGTCATCGTCGGCGGGGGCCTGGCCGGGGCCAAGGCGGCGGAGACGCTCCGTTCCGAGGGGTTCAACGGCCGAGTGATCCTCATCGGTGACGAACGCGACCACCCCTACGAACGCCCACCGCTGTCCAAGGGCTATCTGACGGGCAAGGAGGAGCGCGACACCGCCTTCGTCCACGAGGCCGCCTGGTACGCGCAGAACGACATCGAGCTCCACCTCGGGCAGCCCGTCACCGCCGTCGACCGCGAGGCCCGCACCGTACGTCTCGGCGACGGCACCACCATCCGGTACGACCGGCTCCTCCTCGCCACCGGCTCCGAGCCCCGCCGCCTCGACATCCCCGGCACCGGCCTCGCCGGCGTCCACCACCTGCGCCGGCTCGCCCACGCCGACCGGCTGCGCCACGTCCTGGCCGCCCTCGGCCGCGACAACGGCCACCTGGTGATCGCCGGCGGCGGCTGGATCGGCCTGGAGGTCGCCGCCGCGGCCCGCGGCTACGGCGCCGAGGTCACCGTCGTCGAGTCCGCGCCCACCCCGCTCCACCAGGTCCTCGGGCCCGAGCTCGGCCAGCTCTTCGCCGACCTGCACGCCGAGCACGGCGTCCGCTTCCACTTCGGCGCCCGGCTCACCGAGATCATCGGCCAGGACGGCATGGTCCTCGCCGTCCGTACCGACGACGGCGAGGAGCACCCCGCCCACGCCGTCCTCGCCGCCGTCGGCGCCGCCCCGCGCACCGCACTCGCCGAGGCCGCCGGCCTCGCTCTCGTCGACCGCGCCCACGGCGGCGGCGTCGCCGTCGACGAGTCGCTGCGCACCTCCGACCCGGAGATCTTCGCGGCCGGCGACATCGCCGCCGCCCACCATCCCCTCCTGCACACCCGGCTGCGCGTCGAGCACTGGGCCAACGCCCTCAACGGCGGCCCGGCCGCCGCCCGCGCCATGCTCGGACAGCCGGTCTCCTACGACCGCGTCCCGTACTTCTTCTCCGACCAGTACGACCTGGGCATGGAGTACTCGGGCTGGGCGCCGCCCGGCTCGTACGACCAGGTCGTCCTCCGCGGCGACGTCGGCAAGCGGCAGTTCATCGCCTTCTGGCTGAAGGACCGCAAGGTGCTCGCCGGGATGAACGTGAATGTGTGGGACGTCACAGAGCCGATCCAGAAGCTCGTCCGATCCGGTGCCCAGGTGGACACCGACGCCCTGGCCGACCCCTCCGTCCCTCTGGAGAGCCTGGCCTGAGAGCCGGCGCGTCCCCCGCGGCGTCCTCGGCGGGGGAAGAGCCGCCGGACCCCCGTAGAATTCGTGCGTGGCAGGCAGGATCAACGATGACGACGTGAAGGCGGTACGGGACGCGGTCCCGATCGACGCCGTCGTGTCCGAGTACCTCCAGCTCCGCAACGCCGGCGGCGGCAACCTGAAGGGCCTGTGCCCCTTCCACGACGAGAAGTCCCCGTCCTTCCAGGTCAGCCCCAGCAAGGGCCTCTTCCACTGCTTCGGCTGCCAGGAGGGCGGGGACACCATCGCCTTCGTGATGAAGATCGACCACCTCTCCTTCTCGGAGACGGTCGAACGCCTCGCCGCCAAGGCGGGCATCACGCTGCGGTACGAAGAGGGCGGCTACAACCCCGGCCACCAGCGCGGCGAGCGCATCCGCCTCGTCGAGGCCCACCAGGCCGCCGCCCGGTACTACATCGAGCAACTCGGCAGCCCCGAGGCCGAGATCGGCCGGAAGTTCCTCGCCGAGCGCGGCTTCGACCAGGCCGCCGCCGAGCACTTCGGCGTCGGCTACTCCCCGGCCGGCTGGGACTACCTCACCCGCTTCCTGCGCGGCAAGGGCTTCTCCGACAAGGAACTGATCCTCTCCGGGCTCTCCCAGGACGGCCGCCGCGGCCCCATCGACCGCTTCCGCGGCCGGCTCATGTGGCCGATCCGGGACGTCGGCGGCGAGGTCGTCGGCTTCGGCGCGCGCAAGCTCCGCGAGGACGACAACGGGCCCAAGTACCTCAACACGCCCGAGACCCCGATCTACAAGAAGTCCCAGGTGCTGTACGGCATCGACCTGGCGAAGAAGGACATCGCCAAGGTCAGCCGGGCCGTCGTCGTCGAGGGCTACACCGACGTCATGGCCTGCCACCTCGCCGGGGTGACCACGGCCATCGCCACCTGCGGCACCGCCTTCGGCGGCGACCACATCAAGATCCTCCGCAGGCTCCTGATGGACAACGGCTCCGCCCGGGTGATCTTCACCTTCGACGGCGACGCGGCCGGCCAGAAGGCGGCGCTGCGCGCCTTCGAGGACGACCAGAAGTTCGCCGCCGAGACCTACATCGCCATCGCCCCGGACGGCATGGACCCCTGCGAGCTGCGGCTCGCCAAGGGCGACCAGGCCGTGGCCGAGCTGGTCGAACCGCGCACCCCGCTCTTCGAGTTCGCGCTCCGCCAGATCGTGAAGCGCTACGACCTGGAGACCCCGGCCGGACGGGCCGCCGCCCTCGACGAGGCCGCGCCCATCGTCGCCCGGATCAAGAACGTCGCCTCGCAGCACGAGGTCGCCGTCCAGCTCGCGGGCATGCTCGGCATCCTCGACACCCAGTTCGTCGTCAAGCGCGTCGCCCAGATCGCCCGCTGGGCCCGCGACCGCGGCGGCCGTGGCCCCGCGCCCGCCCCCGCGCACCACCGGCAGACGGGCGCACCCGTCCAGGCGCCCACCGGCCCCGCCGGTCCCGCGCTCAACCTGCGCAGCCCCGCCCACCGCACCGAGCGCGAGCTTCTCAAGCTGGCCCTCCAGCGCCCGGAACTGGTCTCCCCGGCCTTCGACGCGTACGGCATCGACGAGTTCACCGCCCCGCCCTACGCGGCCGTCCGCCAGTGCATCCAGGACGCCGGCGGTGCGACCGGCGCACCCCCCGACTACCTGGACGCGGTCCGCGAGGCCGCACCCAACGACACCGTGCGCGCGCTCGTCACCGAGCTCGCCGTCGAGGCGATCTTCGCCAAGACGGTCGACGAGGCGTACGCCGGCGACCAGCTCGTCACGGTCCGCCTGCGGGCCGTCGACCGCCGTATCCGCGACGTCCAGGGGACCCTCGCCCGCCTCGGCGGCAACGGGGACCCCGAGCGGCTCGCCGCCGTGCAGAACGAGCTGTGGGTCCTCACCCAGTACGGCCAGTCGCTGCGGAACAACGGGGCCGCGGCGCTCTGACGTTGGGTGACGCGTCGGACTCAAAAAGTCACCGCACGCCCCTCGTGGCGGTGATGTGTCGTACCCCACACTGGGGAGCGGTGCCTGAGCCCCCGGAGCACCGGCAGCGATCACCCTGGAGGTCGCCCCCGTGCAGACCCAGACCCTGTCCGCGACGGACGTCGTGCCGGGCAACGCCCGGCCCCCCACCACCCGGAGGCGTACCCTCCAGCCGAACCGGGCGATGCCTCGGAGGCCCCCGAGCCGGCCGCGGCCGCCGAGCCTGCCGAGCCCATGGAGTTCGTCGACGAGGCGCCGGAACCGGAACCCGCCCCCCGCCGCGCCGACCCCGGCGGCAGCGGCCCCTCCTCCGACCTCTTCCGCCAGTACCTGCGGGAGATAGGCCGTATCCCGCTGCTCACCGCCGCCGAGGAGGTCGAGCTCGCCCGTCGCGTCGAGGCCGGACTCTTCGCCGAGGAGCGACTCGCCTCCGCCACCGACCTCGACTCGCAGCTGGCGCTCGACCTGGACCGGCTCGTCGTCATGGGCCGCATGGCGAAGCGCCGCCTCATCGAGGCAAATCTGCGCCTGGTCGTCTCCGTCGCCAAGCGGTACGTCGGCCGCGGGCTGACGATGCTCGACCTCGTCCAGGAGGGAAACCTGGGCCTGATCAGGGCCGTGGAGAAGTTCGACTACGCACGCGGCTACAAGTTCTCGACGTACGCCACCTGGTGGATCCGCCAGGCGATGTCCCGGGCCCTCGCCGACCAGGCCCGGACCATCCGCGTGCCCGTCCATGTCGTCGAGCTGATCAACCGCGTCGTCCGTGTCCAGCGCCGGATGCTCCAGGAACGGGGCTACGAACCCACGGCGGAGGAGGTGGCCGCCCACCTCGACCTGACCCCCGAACGCGTCGGCGAAGTGCTGCGCCTCGCCCAGGAACCGGTCTCCCTGCACGCCCCCGTCGGCGAGGAGGACGATGTCGCCCTCGGCGACCTCATCGAGGACGGCGACGCCGCGTCGCCCGTCGAGTCCGCCGCGTTCCTGCTGCTGCGCGAACACCTGGACGCGGTCCTCTCCACCCTCGGCGAGCGTGAGCGCAAGGTGGTCCAGCTCCGCTACGGCCTCGACGACGGCAGACCCCGCACCCTGGAGGAGATCGGCCGGCTCTTCGGCGTGACCCGCGAACGCATCCGCCAGATCGAGTCCAAGACCCTCGACAAGCTGCGGGACCACGCCTTCGCCGACCAGCTGCGCGGCTACCTCGACTAGAGACGACGAGAAGCCGAGCTCGTCGACCGTGAGGCTGGGCGCCCGGTGACCCGTGCCGCAGACATGCGGCACGGGTCACCGGCGAGTCGGTCGTTCCGACGGGGTGTGGATCAGTCGACCTCGGCGACCGCCTGGGCGAATTGGGCGGCG
>NZ_JAGGOS010000163.1 GCF_018614205.1 Streptomyces sp. ISL-36
GGGGCGGTGGGGCGGGTCGGCCGGTGCGGTGGTCGGGTCGGGTCGTGGGGGCGTGCGGGCGGTGCGGGGCCGCGCGGTCAGCGCAGCGGGACCGTCTCTCCAGGGGCCTCGGCCGACCAGGCGGCGAGCGGAGTGAACCCCCGGTGGCCGCACTCCCCGAAGACGGTCAGGGGCCGGCCCCCGGAGAGCGCCGCGAGCCGCCACAGCCCCGGCCGCCCGAGCGCCGGACCGCTCACCGGAATCGCCTCGCCGACGCCGACGCCGACGCCGTCACCGCCCGGGTCCGGCACCGTGCCACCCGCCGCGCCCGGCGAGGCGTCGGCGAGCTGCCAGCCGTGGTCCGTCGGTATCGGCACGACATCGGTCAGCGTCACCGGCCAGGAGTCCAGCCAGGGGTCCTCCCGCAGGGCGTGGCCGTAGGCGGCGAGGGCCTCGCCGACCGTTCCGCCCCGGGGCGGGGAGTCGAGCGGGGCGGGCGCGGCGAACTGCTCGCCCAGTTCGGCCCGCAGGGCTCCCGCGCCCGCGTGGTGGGTGAGGACGGCGTCGAGGACCATGCCGACGGGGAGCGCCGGCCCGGGCGCGCGGCCGGCGGCGCCGAAGGAGAGGAGAAGGGCCGTGCGGCCGCTCTCCCGGCCGTGGAGCCAGCTGCGGCGGGTCGTCAGTCTCCCGTCGGTGGTGTCGTACTGGGAGAGCACCAGCCACCGGTCCCGTACCGCCGGGCCCTCGGCCGGCGTGGTCAGGCCCACCCTGGTGCGGACGGTCGCCGCGAGCGGAGCGGGAAGCCGGTCGACGGAGAGCCAGGCCCGGTCGAGGAGATGGGTCAGCGCGCACTCCTCCAGGAGCCGGACGGGCCAGTCGGCGCCGGAGCCCGGCAGGGCGCCCAACTCCCGTACCCGCGCGGCGAGTCCCGGCGCCTGGGCGTCGACCATGCGCGCCGCGGTCTCCTCCCACAGGCCGTATCCCGACTGCTCGGCCGCCGCCAGGCCACCGCGGAGGAGATCGGCGAGCCGCTGCTCCAACTCCTCGGCTCCCGCGGTGATCCGGGCGGCCCGGCGCTCCGCCCTGCGGCGCGCGGCCTCGGGATCGGCGACGGCCGGCCGGCCCGGCCCCGCCGGGGCGCCCGTCCCCCCACCGCCGACGCGCTCGCGCCTGCTCTCCAGCCACCGCGCCGCCCAGTCGGGCACCTCGGTGGTGGCGACGGCCCCTTCGTCGCCGGACCGGAGCAGCAGCAGTCCCAGCGCGTGCTTGCACGGGAACTTGCGGCTGGGGCAACTGCAGGCGTACGCCGGTCCCGTGGTGTCCACCACCGTCCGGTACGGCGTGCTGCCGCTGCCCCGGCACAGACCCCAGACGGCCCCCCGGCCGTCGCTGCCCGCACCGGTCCACGGCCCGGCCGTGCCGAGCCTGCTCCCCGCTCGGCGTGAGGCGTCGTCAGGAGCCAGAGCCAGCACCTGATCCGCCGTCCAGCGCACCCCCTGTGTGTCCATGCCCCCGACCGTAGAGGTAGCCACTGACAACGCCGCGGGGCTGCGACTTCGACCGCCGGGACCCGGGCCGCCATGACTTGACTTTACCTTTTCTTTACGGTTCTGTGCCCCTTATCAACCGCAACTCCCGGGGGAGACCCGCCATGAAGCGCACCGTTCGCACCGCCGTCTCGGCGCTCGCCGTCACCGCTCTCGCGTTCGGCCTCGGAGCCTGCTCCGAGGCCGCGGACAAGGCCGCCGACCAGGTCGACAAGGCCGTGAACGAGACCTACGAGGTGACGTACGAAGTCACCGGGAAGAACGTCGAGTCGATCCAGTTCCACGCCGGCGGCGGTACGGCGATGGACCCGAAGCTCGAGTCGGAGACGAAGCCGACCACGCCGTGGAAGAAGACGGTGACGCTGAAGGGGATCATGCCTCCGGCCGTCATGCCGATGTCGGTGGACGTCGCCAGTCTCACCTGCAAGGTCATTCACCAGGGCAAGGTCCTCAAGGAGGCGACGGGCGAGCAGGCGATGGCCGGAGGCTGCGTCGCGGAATCCCCGATCGTCGGCTGACTCCCTTGACCCGCCCGTCGATTCGGCCCCTGGCCTGCGGCGACGGTTGATTGTCAGTGGCATGGTGCACGGTGGATCCCACATCAGGTCGAACGATCTGGAGGGGGATCCATGACCGTGCCCGAAACCATCGCGAGCGCCGTGCCCGGTGCCGGAACCGGCACCGGGACCGTCGCTCCGGCCGAGGTCCTGCGGCCGCACGCCGAGCACGCCTTCGCGGACGAACTCAAGGTGCTCGCCGCCGCCGACGACCGGCCGCGGCCCGCCCGCTGGCGGCTCTCGCCGTGGGCCGTCGCCACCTATCTCCTCGGCGGCACGCTCCCCGACGGGACCGTGATCACGCCCAAGTACGTGGGGCCGCGCCGGATCGTCGAGGTCGCCGTCACCACACTCGCCACCGACCGCGCGCTGCTGCTGCTCGGTGTGCCCGGCACCGCCAAGACCTGGGTCTCCGAGCACCTGGCCGCCGCCGTCAGCGGAGACTCCACCCTGCTCGTCCAGGGCACCGCCGGGACGCCGGAGGAAGCGATCCGCTACGGCTGGAACTACGCGCGACTGCTCGCCCACGGGCCGAGCCGGGACGCGCTCGTGCCCAGCCCCGTCATGCGCGCGATGTCCGAGGGCCTGACCGCCCGGGTGGAGGAACTCACCCGCATCCCCGCGGACGTCCAGGACACGCTCATCACGATCCTGTCCGAGAAGACCCTGCCCATACCGGAGTTGGGTCAGGAGGTGCAGGCCGTCCGCGGCTTCAACGTCATCGCCACCGCCAACGACCGCGACCGTGGGGTCAACGACCTCTCCAGCGCGCTGCGCCGCCGCTTCAACACCGTGGTCCTGCCGCTGCCCGCCACGCCGGACGCCGAGGTCGACATCGTCGCGCGCCGCGTCGACCAGATCGGGCGCTCCCTCGATCTGCCCGCCGTGCCGGAGGGCGTCGAGGAGATCCGCCGGGTCGTCACGGTCTTCCGCGAGCTGCGCGACGGTGCCACCACGGACGGCCGCACAAAGCTCAAGTCCCCTTCGGGGACGCTGTCGACGGCCGAGGCGATCTCCGTCGTCACCGGCGGCCTCGCTCTGGCCGCCCACTTCGGCGACGGCGTCCTGCGGCCCGGCGACGTCGCCGCCGGCATCCTCGGCGCCGTCGTCCGCGACCCGGCCGCCGACCGGGTGATCTGGCAGGAGTATCTGGAGACGGTCGTAAGGGAGAGAGACGGCTGGAAGGACTTCTACCGCGCCTGCCGCGAGGTGAGCGCATGACGGCGCTCCGGGAGGCACCCACGCAGACACCCACGCCCATTCCCGCACCCACGCCGACACCCGTTCCCGCGCCCGTAGCCGCGCCGACATCCGTTCCCGCCCCGACCCCCGGTCGCGTGCCCGGCAGGGGCGAACGGCGGGGTGACGGGCCGTTGGTTCTCGGGGTGCGTCATCACGGGCCCGGGTCCGCGCGCGCCGTGCGGGCGGCGCTCGACGCCGGGCGGCCCGCGGCCGTGCTGATCGAGGGCCCGCCCGAGGCGGACGGCCTGCTGGAGCTGGCCGCCGACGAGACGATGCGGCCGCCGGTCGCGCTGCTCGCGCACGCCGTGGACGACCCCGGCCGGTCCGCGTTCTGGCCGTTCGCCGCGTTCTCGCCCGAGTGGGTGGCGATCCGCTGGGCGCTGGCCCACGGCGCCGCCG
Organism: Streptomyces sp. ISL-36; assembly: GCF_018614205.1. Classification (GTDB taxonomy): domain Bacteria; phylum Actinomycetota; class Actinomycetes; order Streptomycetales; family Streptomycetaceae; genus Streptomyces. The sequence goes on from NZ_JAGGOS010000163.1 coordinate 3,725, forward strand.
TCCGCTTCATCGACCTCCCCGCCGCCCACACCCTCGCCGCCACCGACCCCACCTGGGGCGACGGGGACGAGGAGGCCCACCCGGAGCTGCGGATCGACCCGATCGCCGAACTCGCGCAGGCCGCCGGGTACGACGACTCCGAGCGCTGGTGGGAGGACGTGATCGAGCTGCGCGTCGCGAACGCCACCGCCGACCCCACAGCCCCCTTCACGGCGCTCGCCGAGGCCATGGGCGCCCTGCGCGAGGCCTACGGCCACGGCGGCCACGCCCGCGACCTGGTCCGCGAGGCGTACATGCGTCTCCAGGTGCGCGCCGCCCGCAAGGAGTTCGGTGACGACGTGGTCGTCGTCTGCGGCGCCTGGCACGTGCCCGCGCTGTCCCGGAAGACCACCGCCACCGCGGACCGTGCCCTGCTCAAGGGCCTGCCCAAGGTGAAGACCGGGATGACCTGGGTGCCCTGGACCCACCGCCGGCTCGCCCGGCGCTCGGGATACGGCGCCGGCATCGACGCGCCCGGCTGGTACGACCACCTCTTCACCGCCCCCGACCGGCCCGTCGAACGCTGGATGACCAAGGTCGCCGGCCTCCTGAGGGCGGAGGACCGACTCGTCTCCTCCGCCCACGTCATCGAGGCCGTACGGCTCGCCGAGACCCTCGCGGCCATGCGCGGCAGACCGCTGGCGGGGCTCGGCGAGACCACCGACGCCGTACGGGCCGTGATGTGCGACGGCTCCGACGTCCCCCTCGACCTCGTCCGCGACCGCCTCGTCGTCGGCGACGTCCTCGGCGAGGTCCCGGCCGACGCCCCTGCCGTACCGCTCCAGCGCGATCTGACGCGGCTCCAGCGCAGCCTGCGGCTCAAACCCGAGGCCGCGGAGCGGGAGGTGGAGCTCGACCTGCGTCAGGAGAACGACGCCGCCCGCAGCCGGCTGCTCCACCGGCTGCGGCTGCTCTCCGTCGGCTGGGGCGAGCCGGTCGCCGGGCGCGGCAGCACCGGCACGTTCCGGGAGAGCTGGCGACTGCGCTGGGAGCCCGAACTGCACGTCAGGGTCGCCGAAGCCGGCGTCTGGGGCACCACGGTCGCCTCCGCCGCCACCGCCAGGGCCGAGAGCCGCGCGCTGGAGGCCACCGCCCTCGCCGAGGTCACCTCGCTGGCCGAGCGGTGCCTGCTCGCCGGCCTCGGCGAGGCCCTGCCCGCCGTCATGAGGGCCCTCGCCGACCGGGCCGCGCTCGACACCGACGTCGGCCACCTCGCCCAGGCCCTGCCCGCTCTCGCCCGCTCCCTGCGCTACGGAGACGTACGCGCCACGGACACCGCCGCGCTGGCCGAGGTCGCGGCCGGGCTCGCCGAGCGGATCCGGGTCGGACTGCCGCCCGCCTGCACAGGGCTCGACGCCGACGCCGCCACCGAGATGCGCGGTCACCTCGACGCCGTCCACACCGCCCTCGGACTGCTCCCCGACAGTGCGGCGCTGCTCGACCGCTGGGCGAAGGCGCTGCGGGGGATCGCCGGCCGCGACAGCGTGCCGGGAGTGATCCGGGGCCGGGCCGCCCGGCTGCTCCTCGACGAGGGCCGGCTGGGCGAGGACGAGGCGGCCCGGCTCATGGGCCTCGCCCTCTCGCCCGTGACCCCGCCCGCCGACGCCGCCGCCTGGATCGAGGGCTTCGTCGGCGGCGCCTCCGGAGGAGGCATGCTCCTCCTCCACGACGAACGGCTGCTCGCCCTGGTCGACGACTGGCTGACCGGGGTGACGGGGGAGGCCTTCACCGACGTGCTGCCGTTGCTGCGCCGCACCTTCTCCGCGTACGGCACGGGTGTCCGGCGCACCCTCGGGGAGCTGATCGCACGGGGGCCGTCCGCCGCGGCGACCCGACCGGAGGCCGGAGTACCCGGCTTCGCGGCCCACCTCGACGAGGAACGGGCCGACGGAGTGCTGCCGGTGATGCGACTGCTGCTGGGAGACGACCTCGTGGGGGTGGGGCGATGAACGGAACCGGGCACGACGAACGGCTGCGGCGCTGGCGCCTGGTCCTCGGGGGCGGGGAGGCCGAGGGCACCGGCCGCTCCCTCACCGGTACGGACGCGGCGGTGGACGGGGCCCTGACCGCGCTCTACGGACGCCGCACGGGCCCGGGAGCGGGTCCGGGAGCGGGTCCGGCCGCGTCCTCGGGGCGCGACCGCGCCGGGGGGCTCGGCGGCTCGGCCCCCTCGGTGGCCCGCTGGCTCGGCGACATCCGGACGTACTTCCCCAGCTCCGTCGTCCAGGTCATGCAGCGCGACGCCATCGACCGCCTGGGGCTCTCCACCCTGCTCCTGGAGCCGGAGATGCTGGAGGTCGTCGAGGCGGACGTCCACCTCGTCGGCACCCTCCTCTCCCTCAACAAGGCCATGCCCGAGACGACCAGGGAGACGGCCCGCGCGGTCGTCCGCAAGGTCGTCGACGACCTGGAGAGACGCCTGGCCACCCGCACCCGGGCCACCCTCACCGGCGCCGTCGACCGCTCGGCCCGGGTCAGCCGCCCCCGGCACCGGGACATCGACTGGGACCGCACGATCCGGGCCAACCTCAAGAACTACCTGCCGGAGTACCGCACGGTCGTCCCCGAGCGGCTCATCGGCCACGGCCGGGCGGCCCAGGGGGTGAAGAAGGACGTCGTGCTCTGCGTCGACCAGTCCGGTTCGATGGCGGCGTCGGTGGTGTACGCGTCGGTGTTCGGCGCGGTCCTCGCCTCCATGCGGTCGATCGCGACCCGGCTCGTCGTCTTCGACACGGCGGTCGTCGATCTGACCGACCAGCTCGACGACCCGGTGGACGTCCTGTTCGGCACCCAGCTCGGCGGCGGCACCGACATCAACCGGGCCCTGGCCTACTGCCAGGCGCGGATCACCCGGCCGGCGGACACCGTCGTCGTCCTCATCAGCGACCTCTACGAAGGCGGCATACGCGACGAGATGATCAAACGGGTCGCCGCGATGAAGGCCTCCGGCGTGCAGTTCGTCGCCCTGCTCGCGCTCTCCGACGAGGGCACCCCCGCCTACGACCGCGAGCACGCGGCCGCCCTCGCGGCACTCGGCGCCCCGGCGTTCGCCTGCACCCCCGACCTCTTCCCGGAGGTGATGGCCGCGGCCATCGAGAAGCGCCCCCTGCCCGTGCCGGACCTGCCGGACGGAGCGACGCATGGATGACCCCGAGGCCCATCCGACACATCCGCCCGCGACCTGACAGAGCTGCGGAATCCGTTGCCGCACCGCCATTCGGAGGGATGCGGCGCGCCCGACTGAGGCCCATATCACACGCGCCCCCCGCGGCCCCTCACCTCGCGGCCGGGCGCGTCGTGAGGTCCGCCAAGCCCGGGCCCCGCCTGGTACTTGGGTTCCTCCACCCCCAGGTCCGGCCCCTACGGACCGCCCCACACCCCCTACGATCTGTGACCCGTATCACCGCTCGCGTGTGAGCTGCGATTTAGGGACCCACGTCCCTCGGGGATAACCTGCGAGACGGACATGCCGCGTCCACGGACACCGTGTACGCCTCCCTTGTGACAGCGCAGTCACGTTGCCCTTCGCGGCACGCCCACGCAGACAACGAACCGCGATCATCAGAAAAGGGACGGACGCGCGTGGACCTGTTCGAGTACCAGGCGAGGGACCTCTTCGCCAAGCACGGTGTACCGGTGCTGGCCGGTGAAGTCATCGACACGCCTGAGGCGGCGCGCGAGGCCACCGAGCGTCTTGGCGGCAAGTCGGTCGTCAAGGCGCAGGTGAAGGTCGGCGGCCGCGGCAAGGCCGGCGGCGTGAAGCTGGCCGCCACCCCCGACGAGGCCGTCGCCCGCGCGACGGACATCCTCGGGATGGACATCAAGGGCCACACGGTCCACAAGGTGATGATCGCGGAGACCGCTCCGGAAATCCTCGAGGAGTACTACGTCTCGTACCTCCTCGACCGCACCAACCGCACCTTCCTGGCCATGGCCTCGGTGCAGGGCGGCATGGACATCGAGGAGGTCGCGGAGAAGACCCCCGAGGCCCTCGCGAAGGTTCCGGTCGACTCCAACACCGGTGTGACCATCGAGAAGGCCCGCGAGATCGTGGCCCAGGCGAAGTTCCCGGCCGAGGTGGCCGAGAAGGTCGCCGAGGTCATGGTGACCCTGTGGGACACCTTCGTCGCCGAGGACGCGCTCCTCGTCGAGGTCAACCCGCTGGCCAAGGTCGCCTCCGGCGACATCCTGGCCCTGGACGGCAAGGTGTCTCTCGACGAGAACGCCGAGTTCCGCCAGCCGGGCCACGAGGAGTTCGTGGACCACGCCGCAGCCAACCCGCTCGAGGCTGCTGCCAAGGCCAAGAACCTCAACTACGTCAAGCTCGACGGCGAGGTCGGCATCATCGGCAACGGCGCCGGCCTGGTCATGTCGACCCTGGACGTCGTCGCGTACGCCGGTGAGAACCACGGCGGCGTGAAGCCGGCCAACTTCCTCGACATCGGCGGCGGCGCCTCCGCCGAGGTCATGGCGAACGGCCTGGAGATCATCCTGGGCGACCCGGACGTCAAGTCCGTGTTCGTCAACGTCTTCGGTGGCATCACCGCCTGTGACGAGGTCGCCAACGGCATCGTCCAGGCCCTGGAGCTCCTCGCCTCCAAGGGCGAAGAGGTCACCAAGCCGCTGGTCGTGCGCCTCGACGGCAACAACGCGGAGCTGGGTCGCAAGATCCTGTCGGACGCGAACCACCCGCTCGTGCAGCGTGTGGACACCATGGACGGCGCGGCCGACAAGGCCGCCGAGCTCGCGGCTGCGAAGTAAGGGACGAGGTCAAGCACACCATGGCTATCTTCCTCACCAAGGACAGCAAGGTCATCGTCCAGGGCATGACCGGTGCCACGGGCATGAAGCACACCAAGCTCATGCTGGGCGACGGCACCAACATCGTCGGTGGCGTGAACCCGCGCAAGGCCGGCACCTCCGTCGACTTCGACGGCACCGAGGTCCCGGTCTTCGGCTCCGTCGCCGAGGCGATGGAGAAGACGGGCGCCGACGTCTCGGTCCTCTTCGTCCCGCCGGCCTTCGCCAAGGCCGCCGTGGTCGAGGCGATCGACGCCGAGATCCCGCTGGCCGTCGTGATCACCGAGGGCATCGCCGTCCACGACTCCGCCGCCTTCTGGGCGTACGCGCAGTCGAAGGGCAACAAGACCCGGATCATCGGCCCGAACTGCCCGGGTCTCATCACCCCCGGCCAGTCCAACGCCGGCATCATCCCGGGCGACATCACGAAGCCGGGCCGCATCGGCCTGGTCTCGAAGTCCGGCACGCTGACGTACCAGATGATGTACGAGCTCCGTGACATCGGCTTCTCCTCCGCCGTCGGCATCGGTGGCGACCCGGTCATCGGTACGACGCACATCGACGCCCTCGCGGCGTTCGAGGCCGACCCCGAGACCGACCTGATCGTCATGATCGGCGAGATCGGCGGCGACGCCGAGGAGCGTGCGGCCGACTTCATCGCATCGAGCGTCACCAAGCCGGTCGTCGGCTACGTCGCGGGCTTCACCGCGCCCGAGGGCAAGACCATGGGCCACGCCGGCGCCATCGTCTCCGGCTCCTCCGGCACCGCCCAGGCGAAGAAGGAGGCCCTCGAGGCCGCCGGCGTCAAGGTCGGCAAGACGCCGACCGAGACGGCCAAGCTGGCGCGCGCCATCCTCGCGGGCTGAACCAGACTGCCGCACAGGTGAGAGGGCCCCGCCCCTCCCGGGAGACCGGGAAGGGCGGGGCCCTCTCGCGTCCGCGCTACTGCGCGTCCGGGATCAGCCGTTCCGGACCGTGGTGCGGCTGGTCACCGAGCATCTTCTGCAGCTCCCTGTCCCGCGGGGTGAGCTTGGGGGAGCCGCCGCGCATCGGGACGCCGCTCACCGTCTCGCCGGGGGCGTGGACCGGGAGGTACTGCGTCGGCGCGGTGGCGGCAGTGAAGGCCGTCACCCCGATGAGCGCCGCCGTCACCGCGAGAGCCGTCCGCGTCCACAGCCGGGCGTGCCGCTCGCTGCGCGTCCGTACGGTCCGGGCGTCCGCGAGCGTCGCCGTCGGCGCCTCGGAGGCGAGGGCACCCAGCCGTCGGTGCAGCGCGTCCGGGTGGGCGAGCTCGGGAACGCGCTGACCGATGACGGTACGGGCGTGCAGCAGCCGGTTCGCGGCGGCGGGCGTGCTCGCCTCCGTCTCGGCCGCCGTGTCGGGCAGGTCGAGGCCGAGACCGTCGTAGAGCAGGACGGTACGGCGGTACGGAGGCGGCAGCTCCAGCAGGGCCGCGAGCAGGGCCCGGCGCCCGGCCTCGGTGGGCGGGGCGTCGGGATGACGGTGGACACGGCGCAGCCGGTGCCAGGGGGAGAGCGCGTACTCGTACGCCGTGGCCCGCACCCAGCCCGCCGGGTCCCGGTCGACCGCCACCTCGGGCCAGTGCTGCCACGCGTAGTGGAAGGCGTGCTCGACGGCCTCACGGGAGAGCCTGCGGCGGCCGGTGAGCAGGTAGGTCTGGTGGACGAGCGCCGGGGCGGCGTACGCGTACAGCGCGTCGAAGGCCTCCTCGGGGGTGAAGGAGGGCCCCGTCGGACGTTCAGCGACCACGGGCCCTTCCCCGCGGGGTTCCTCGACGGCCGGCCCCGGTCTCAGCCGCCCCTGGTGCTCCTGGGGTGGCTGGGACGGCTGAGCAGCCCTGCGGGCGCCGACCGGGCCGGGCGAGGGGGCGTACCCCTTGGGCGGCTTGGACACACGCTTGGCTGCGGCCTTCGGCCGGGTGGCTGCGCTGCTCGCGGCGGGCGGCGCGGCGGGCCGGGCCGGAGCGGCGGGCTTCGTGCGC
>NZ_JAGGOS010000164.1 GCF_018614205.1 Streptomyces sp. ISL-36
GGGCAGGGGCGGGTACGGCGGCCGGGGCGCCGGCGGGGCCGCGGTCGGCGAGCGACCGTACGACACCCGCGTTGTTCTCCGGTACGGGCGGCCCCATGTGCAAGGGGCGGCGCGCGGGCGGCGGGGTCGGGGCGGAGGCCGGCGGGGGCACGCGGACACCGCTCAGGTCGACGGAGCCCGAGTCGCGGCCCGCGGCCTCATGGGCCCCGGTGTCCAGGATGCCGGGCTCGTATCCGTGGTCGGTGACGACCTGCTCCTGCGGCGCCGCGGGGACACCGTGAGCCGGGGTCGAAAGGCCCTGGCCGGAAACCGTGGGCACACCGTGCGCGGGGGTCGAAACGGGCTCGTGAGCGACGGGCTGGACCTGCGCGGCGGGCGCCTGTGCGGCGAGCGCGTCGGCGAGCGGTCCCGCCAGCGGGTCGGTCAGCGGATCGGCCACGGGCGGCAGCTGCCCCGGCATCATGCCCGGCGGCGGCACGGCGACCGGTGGGGCCGGCACGGCGCCCGGCTGGTGCTCGCTCCACGCGCCCTGCGCGCCCGGCATGAGAAGCAGGTCGTCGTCCTCGGCTGCGCTCTCGGAGGGGTCCAGGAAGGTGTACGCGCCCGGAGCGGGGATGCCCGGCTGCTCGACCATGCCTGCGTTCTCCGGCAGCCCCTCGCCCGGGACCTGGCCGGTGTCCGTCATGCGTACCCCTCGCCCATCGGTAGTGCTCCTTCAGACCTTCGCCCGTCAACAAGAACGAGCGTGCGCGCCGTGCGGCACGAATGACGCGCGGACACCCCAGCATTGTCGCGGCCTTCGGCCATCGTGGCAGGGAGATCCGCCACCGGGCGCTGTGGACTGCGCCACGTCGCGCGTCCCCCCGATTGCTCCGTACCACATCAGCGGCCCAAAAGAGCCCCCACTTCCGGACATTGGCGAACGAATTGCCGAAGGTCCGGGTGCGGTACAACAATCGGCCAGCCTACCTGGCCCTCTGGGGCGGCATGGTCACGGGGCGCGGTCGATCCGGTGGCCGGCCAGCAGGAAGACCACCGAGCGCTCGCGTTCCGTCCAGTCGTCGGGGTCGAGTCCGACGGTCTGCAGCAGAGCGCATTCGACGGTGTAGCCGCCGTCGGTGAGGGCAGCGCCGAGGGCCTCGGCCTCGTCACGGGTGGAGGCGTGGGTGACGATCCGTTCGGGCCTGCGGTCGGTGCAGGCGGTGACGACGGGGACTCCGCCGCCACCGATGCGTACGACGTCGGGCTCGGGGAGGCGTTCCAGTACGTGTGGGGCGCGGCCGGGCACGGCCTGGATCTGGACGCCGTGGCGGCGGGCGGCGGCCTCCGTGCGGGCGCAGGCGTCCGGGTCGGCGTCCACGGCGATCACGGCGGCGCCGAAGCGGGCGGCCTCGACGGAGAACGGGCCGCCGCCGCAGCCGATGTCCCAGACGAGGTCTCCGACGCGGGGGCCGAGCCGGGCGAGCTGGGCGGCGCGCAGCGGGGGCGCCTCGCCGCTCGTGGAGCCGGGGTACTCGGTGGGCAGGGCCCAGCCCCGTACCTTCGGTGTCTCGTGTCCCATCAGCCACCCTCCGCCGGTCTGACCTCCGGAGGATCCGCCGATGACGATGACGACGTTGGGATCGCGCCAGTCGTGGTCGGCGGCCTTGTCCGAGGTGAGGACGGTGACCTGTTCGCGGTCGGTGCCGAGTGCCTCGCAGATGACGAAGGTGCGGTGGACGCCGTCGAGGAGGAGGGCGAGTTCCGCGGGGCCCGCGCCGGGGGAGGTGAGGACGGCGACCTTGGGGTGGGCGCGGCAGACGTTGACGGCGCGGCGCAGCGTGCGCTGGTGGGCGACGACGATCCGGGCGTCGTCCCAGGGCATCCCGGCCCGTGCGAAGGCGGCGGCGACGGAGGAGACCGCGGGGACGACCTCGACCTCGAGGCCGTGCTCGGGGGCGCGCAGGGTGCGGACGACGCCGAAGAAGCCGGGGTCGCCGTCGGCGAGGACGACGGCGGTGCCGCGGTGGCCCGCGATCCGGCGGGCGGCGAGGTCGACGCTGCCGAGGCGGATGCGCTCGGCACGCGGGGGGACCTCCGGCAGGGCGAGGTGGTGCGCCGCGCCGGCCACAAGGGTGGCGGCGGAGAGCGCGGACCGGGCCGCCGCGGTGAGGGGTGAGCCGTCCCAGCCGATCACCGTGACCCGGTCGGCCATCGTCGTCTGTCTCCCTCAGGTGGTCTTGTTGCAGGTCGCGGGGGTGTCGAGCGTACCTGGAACCGGCCGGCGGCTCAGCTCCAGTCGGTGAACGAGGAGTATCCGGCCTCGGCCATGCGGTCGGCGTCGCCGTCGAGGTCCTCGGGCAGCAGGCTCCAGACGATGAGGTCGGTCCTCATGTCGGTCCAGTCGCCGGACTCGGTCTGGTGACGCGCTATCCAGGCGTTGCGCAGGACGCCCTCGCTGATGCAGCCGATCTTCTGGGCGACCTGCTGGGAGGCGGTGTTGTCGGCGGCGGTGCGCAGTTCCATCCGCTCGAACTTCCGGTCGCGGAACAGCCACTGGGCGACGGCGAGGACGGATTCGGTGGCGTAGCCCTCGCCGCGTGCCCAGGGGGCGGTCACATAGGCGACCTCGGTGGCCAGGGTGCGCCAGTTGGTGTTCTGGAGGTGGACGGTGCCGACGAGGCGCTGGGTGAGGAATTCGGTGACGGCCAGGACGATGCCGCGGCCCTCGGTGCGTTCAGCAGGAGCGATCCTGCGCACCCAGGCCTCGGCGTCGGAGCGGGTGTACGGGTGGGGAACCGAGGTCCATGCCGTGACGAGTTCGTCGTTCATCATCTCCACGAACGCGGGGATGTCGGCCTCTTCGTACGGGCGCAGCACCAACCGGTCCGTGTTGATGGAGATGTCCGGAAAGGTGGTAGTCATGCGCAGCTCCATGCCGAGGACCGTCCGAATCGACCGTGAACGCACAGCATGCAGCATGCAGCCGCCGGTGCGCATGGCCGGGTGGGGTGTGCGAAGAGTGCGACGAAGGCCCCGCGCACCGGGCGGGGTGCGGGGGCCTTCGTCACAAGGACCGTGCGTCGAGCCTTACTTGGCGACGGCGCCGAAGGCCGGGGTGACCGAGCCCTTGTAGGTGTCCTCGATGTACTTCTTCACCTCGGGCGAGTTGAGGAGCTTGGCGAGCTTCTGCACGCGGGCGTCCTTCTCGTTGCCCTCCTTGACGGCGAGGAAGTTGGCGTACGGGTTGTTCTCGGCCTTCTCCAGGGCGATGGCGTCCTTGGCGGGCTCGAGCTTGGCCTCGATGGCGTAGTTGCCGTTGATGACGGCGGCGTCCACGTCGTTCAGGGCGCGGGGCACGGTGGCGGCCTCCAGCTCCTTGAACTCCAGGCCCTTCTTGTCGGTGATGTCGGAGAGCTTGGCGTTGGTGCCGACGCCGGCCTTGAGCGTGATCAGGCCGTTCTCGGCGAGCAGCTGGAGCGCGCGGCCGCCGTTGGTGGTGTCGTTGGGAACGGCGATGGTCTGGCCGGCCTTGATGTCCTTGAGGCTCTTGACCTTCTTGGAGTAGAGGCCGAGGGGCTCGAGGTGGACGTTGACCACCGGGACGATGGTGGTCTTGTTCTTCAGGTTGAAGTCGTCGAGGTACGGCTTGTGCTGGAAGAAGTTGGCGTCGACCTGGCCGGACTGGGTGGCGGTGTTCGGCAGGACGTAGTCCGTGAACTCCTTCACCTCCAGCTTCAGGCCTTCCTTCGCGGCGAGCTTGTCCTTGACGAAGTTGAGGATGTCGGCGTGCGGCGTCGGGGACGCGGCGACGACGAGCGCCTTCGAGGTGTCGCCGGAGCCGGCCGCGTCCTTGGTGGAGGACGGGTCGGAGGAGGTGCCGCAGGCGGTGAGGCCCAGGGCGAGCGCGGTGGTGGCGGCGAAACCGGCGATGAGCTTGATGTTGTTACGCACGAAAAGTGCCTCTTTCAGGTGGTGCGGTGGACGCCTGGACAACGAGTCCGGGCTCTTCTTCGAGAACGAAGTCTGTGGGGGTTACGCGGTCCGTCCGCGGCGGGCGAGGAGGCGGACGGCGAGGTCGCCGATGAGCTGGACGACGGTGACGATCGCGATCAGGACGACGACGGTGACCAGCATGAACTGGGTGTCGAAGCGCTGGTATCCGTAGGTGATGGCCTTGGAGCCGAGGCCTTCGCCGCCCACCGCGCCGGCCATCGCCGAGTAGCCGACGAGCACGATCACGGTGGTGGTGACGCCGGAGACCAGGGAGGGCAGCGCCTGGGGCAGCAGCACCTTGCGGATGATCGTGGGGACGGAGCCGCCCATGGACTGGACGGCTTCGATCAGTCCGTGGTCGACCTCGCGGACCGCCGTCTCGACGAGGCGCGCGAAGAAGGGGATGGCGCCGATGGCGAGCGGCACGATCATGGCGGTGGGGCCGATGAAGGTGCCGACGACGAAGGTCGTGAAGGGGATCAGGGCGATCAGCAGGATGATGAACGGCAGCGAGCGGCCGATGTTCACGATCACGCCGACGACCTTGTTGACCACGGTGTTCTGCAGCAGTCCGCCCTTGTCCGTGAGGACGAGGAGGATGCCGAGGGGCAGTCCGCCGAGGATGGTGACGACCGTGGCCCACAGGACCATGTAGAGCGTGTCGATGGTGCCCTGCTCCAGCAGGGGCTGCATCTCCGACCAGGTCACTTGGCACCTTCCTTGACCAGCGTGGCGGCGGCCTGCGCCGGTACGGAGCCGGCGGCCGGGGCGTCCTCGTCGACGACGTCGACCTGGAGGCCCTGCTCGCGCAGGAAGCCGACCGGGACGACGTTCTCCTCGTACCGTCCGGGCAGTTCGATCCGCATCCGGCCGATCTGCCTGCCGCCGACGGTGTCCATCGCCGCGCCGAGGATCGAGATGTCGATGTTGTACGTACGGGAGAGCTGCGAGATGACCGGCTGGGTGGCGGCCTCGCCGTGGAAGGTGACGTCGACGACCGTGCGGTCGGGGCCGGTGGGGGCGCCACTGACCGGGAAGAGCTCGGCCGCCAGCTGGGAGCCGGGGGTGGCGAGCAGTTCGCTCACGGTGCCGGACTCGACGATCCGGCCCTTCTGCATCAGTGCGGCCGAGTCGCAGATCGTCTTGACGACGTCCATCTCGTGCGTGATGAGGAGGACGGTGAGGCCGAGCTGCCGGTTGAGGTCGCGCAGCAGCTGGAGGATGGAGCGGGTGGTCTCCGGGTCGAGGGCGCTGGTGGCCTCGTCGGAGAGCAGGACCTTGGGTTCGCCGGCGAGGGCGCGGGCGATGCCGACGCGCTGCTTCTGGCCGCCGGAGAGCTGGCCGGGGTACGCCTTGGCCTTGTCGGCGAGGCCGACGAGGTCGAGGAGTTCGAGGGCGCGGCGCGAGCGCTCGGCGCCGGAGACGCCGAGGATTTCGAGCGGGAGCTCGATGTTGTCCTTGACCGTGCGGGAGGACAGCAGGTTGAAGTGCTGGAAGACCATGCCGATGGCGCTGCGGGCCCGACGCAGGTCCTTGCCGGCGCGGCGGCCGTTGCCGGCCAGCGCGGTGAGGTCGACGCCGTCGACGGTCACGGTGCCGGAGGTGGGGCGCTCCAGGAGGTTGACGCAGCGGATGAGCGAGGACTTGCCGGCGCCGCTCTGGCCGATGACGCCGTACACCTCGCCCTCGCGGACGTGGAGGTCGACGCCGTCCAGAGCGGTGACCTGGCGGCCTCGCGACTCGTAGACCTTGGTCAGGCCCGAAGTGGTGATCACAGGGGTTTCCGTCACTGTCGAGTGCGCGGCGCGGGGTCCGCCGGGCACGGGGCATTCGTCGTTCGGACAGTCAGGCGCGGATCAGCCGGCTCGGAGGGGTGTCCGGAGGCGGCGTGTGCGCGGGGCAGCACGGATCCGGCGCCGGTCGGCGGGCGGATCGGCTCGGCCGTCGGGGTCTCGCTTCGGGGCGCGAGACTCGGGCCGCGGGGCTCAGGCGGGGGCCCTCAGAAGGCGCACATTCGACACATACAACGAGCACCGGGCGTCGTGATCGCCTCGGTCGCAAGGGTGCGGCTGCTCGTCGTGGTCATGTCTGCAAGTAAAGCATGGGGGTGTTCGGCCGCCGCGGGCGTGTCCGAATAGCGGACAGGGTTGAGACATCATGCGGACAGGTCTGCCGGGTTCCGCGCGGGCGTCAGAGGCCGCAGGTGATCTCCACTCCCCCGTCGATGACCTGCGCGGACACCTCCGACAGGTCGGTCACGACCACGTCGGCGAGGAGTTCGGAGCGCGCGTGGGTTGTGGCCAAGGCCACGGTGCGCATACCGGCCGCGCGGCCGGCCGCCAGACCGGCGGGGGCGTCCTCGAAGACCACGCAGGCGGCCGGGTCGACGCCCAGCCTCGCCGCGGCGAGGAGGAAGGGTTCCGGGTCGGGCTTGCCGCGCGTGATGTCGTCGGCGGCCACCATCACGGGGAAGTCGATGCCCGCCTCGCGCAGCCTCGCCTCGCCCAGCGGCCGGGTGGCGGAGGTGACGACGGCCCAGCGGCCGGCCGGGAGGGAGGAGAGCAGCTCCTTGGTGCCGGGCAGCAGCTCGACGCCGCCGGGAACGTCCTCGACCTCCAGCTCCTCGATACGGGCCAGGGCTTCCAGGACCCGGGCGGCCGGGAGCAGGTCGGCGATGATCTCGGCGGCGGGGCGGCCGTGCAGCTCGACGCGGGCGAACTCCTCGGCCGTGATCCCGTACTCCACCGCCCACCGGGTCCAGCAGCGGTAGACCGAGGCCATGGAGGAGACGAGGGTTCCGTCGTTGTCGAACAGGAGGGCTTCGGCGCGCATCTTCATGTTCGTCGAGCCTACGTGGGGGGTGGGGGGTGAGCGCATCGGGCCTTTCGGCCCGTAATACCCTCGGGCGCATGCTTGACGCCCTGACGGTCGCGGTTTCGGTGGCCGCGCTCGCCCTCGCCGCCTGGTGCGGCTTCGCCTTCTCACGCGACCAGCCGACCAAGGACTGGCACTTCATCGGCATGGCCGTGGTGACGGTCCTGGCCCTGGTCCAGCTCGTCGTCGCCGTCGTACAGCTGTCGCGCGGCGAGAAGGCCGAGGAGGGCACGGGGATCTTCGTCGCCTATCTGCTGGGCGCCATGTGCGCCGTGCCGGCGGCCGGCTTCATGTCGCTGGCGGAACGGAGCCGTTGGGGATCGGCGACGGTGGCGGCGGGCGCGGTCGTGCTCGCGGTGCTCCAGGTGCGTCTCCACGACATCTGGACGGTGGGCTGAGATGACCGCGACCGAGGGCACGACACGACTGGTCAAGGGGCCCGGCATGCTCCTCGTCTGGCTGTACGGAGTGATGTCGGTGGGCGCGGTCTCGCGCTCGATCTATCAGATCGCCACCGAGTTCGACCGGGCACCGCTGGCGTACACGCTGTCGGCGGTGGCGGCCGTGGTGTACGCGTTCATCACGTACACGCTGGTCAGGGGCGGGGAGACGGCCCGCAGGGCGGCGCTTGTGTGCTGCGCCGCCGAGCTGGTGGGCGTACTGACCGTGGGGACCTGGACGCTGGCCGACCCCTCCGCCTTCCCCGACGCCACGGTCTGGTCGGACTACGGCTACGGCTACATCTTCATCCCGGTCCTGCTGCCGGTGACCGGGATCTGGTGGCTGCGCCGCTCGCGCGCGGACGCGGTGGCGGCCGGCTGATTCAGGCCGCCTTCTCCAGGGTCACGAGCGTGAGCCGCGGCCCGATCTCGTGCGTGGCGACCGGTGCGTACCCCTTGCTGCGGTAGAGCCGCAGATTGCCGTCGCTGCGGTGGCCGGTGAAGAGCTGGAAGCGCTTGGCGGCGGGGGCCGGGTCGGCGGCGAAGTGCTTCTCGATGGCGTCGAGCAGGCGGCCGCCGAGTCCGTGGCGCCGCATGCGCGGGTGGACGATCAGCTTGGCGATGTGCACGGTGCCGGCCTCGTCGGCCCGGCCGCGTACGGAGGCGACGATCTCGTCGCCGAGGCGCGCCACGAGCGCGTGCCCCTCGGCCAGTTCGGCGCGAAGCTCGTCCAGGGACTGGGTGAGGGGCTCGATGGACCAGTCTCCGTAGAGCTCGGCCTCGCTCTGGTAACAGAGGTACTGCAGCTTGAGTATGTGCTCCGCGTCCTGCGCGTCAGCCGCTGAGATGGTCACGCTCATGCCCATGTGCGCATGCCTCCCGCTCACCTGGTCCACCGGTCGTCTACCGCACCCTTCCCCTCGGGCCGGGAGCGGGAACCTCTGCAGCCAGCATTCTGCGCAGGCATCCCAGGCAACGGGAACGCATCGGTCCCAGACTGCCCTGTGAGATACCCAACTCCCCTGCGATTTCCCGGTAGGTGGGGTCGGCCGGGTCGAGCATCGCGGTGAGCAGGCGGGGGCAGTGGCCGGGGGTGCGGCCCACGGCGGCGCGCAGGACGCTGCGGCGTTCGGCCATGAGCGCGGAGCGCTCGGGGGAGGTGTGCGGTTCGGCCGCCTCCTCGCCACCGTAGGGGCGCTCGCGCAGTGCGGTGCGGCGGGCGCGCCGGGCCTCGCCCCGGACGGCCCTGCGCAGCCAGTCGGCGGGGCGTTCGGGTGCGTCGTCCTCATGGATCCGTTCCAGGAGCTTGAGCCAGACGGCCTGTTCCAGGTCGTCCGGCTCGACTCCGGCGGCGGCGGCCTCGGCCTGCGATTCGGCGGCCAGGAGGGGGGCGAGGGCGCTGAGGAGCTGGGGGTTCTGTGGGGTCATGACCGGCACGACGGGTGTCGGCCGTGGCCGGTTGCCGGGTGACGCCCAAACCACTCGCGCGGGTGCCGTCGCCGTGGCCCCGCGCCGGCCCTCGGCTCAGTTCTTCCCGAAGTCCGCCGCCGCCAGCAGGGCGGTGTCCGGGTTGTCGGAGAAGATGCCGTCGATACCGGTCGCCAGGTACATCTTCAGCGCGCCGAAGGCGTCCCCGTACGCCGCCGGGTCGGTGCCGCGACGGAAGTCGGCGGGCAGGAAGGTGTTCTCGTTGCGGTGGGTGTACGGGTGGAGGATCAGGCCCTCCGCGTGAGCGTCGCGTACGAGGGTGGTCGGCGTGCCGAGCTTGCCGGTGGCGTCCTTGGGGATGACCAGGTCCAGGGTGGGGCCGATGCCCTGCGCGTACGAGGCGATCCAGCGCAGTCCCCGCGGTGTGATCAGGTCCGCGACCGTGCGCGGGTCGCCGGCCTCGACGAAGTCCCAGGGGCGGGTGCTCGCACCCGAGAGGAGGACCACGCCGGGGGAGTCGACGAGTGCCGCCAGCCGCTGGATGCTGCTCGGCTCGAACGACTGGAGGAAGACGGCGGAGTCGGCGCGGTGACGGCCGTACCGGCGCAGCAGCTTGGCGAGGGGCTCCTCCACTCCGAGGCCCAGGGAGCGGAAGTAGGTGGGGTGCTTGGTCTCGACGTGCAGCCAGACCACGCGGCCCCGTCGGCGGCCCTCCCGCTCGGCCCAGCGCAGCACTTCTTCGAAGGTGGGTATCTGCCAGCGGCCGTCGTAGAGGGTGTTCTCCTGCCGGGTACCGGGGATGCGCTCCTTGGTGCGCAGGGTCTTCAGCTCGGCGAGCGTGAAGTCCTCGGTGAACCAGCCGGTGAGGGAGACGCCGTCCACGGACTTCGTCGTCCTGCGCGAGGTGAACTCGGGGCGGTCGGCGACGTCGGTCGTGCCGGTGATGTCGTTCTCGTGACGGCATACGAGATGACCGTCCTTGGTGGGGACCAGGTCCTGCTCGATCACGTGCGCGCCCAGGTCGAGGGCGAGCTGGTAGGAGCCGAGGGTGTGCTCGGGGCGGTAGCCGCTGGCGCCGCGGTGGGCGATGACGGTGGGGACCGGCAGGGAGCGGAAACCGTGATCCCTGCCCTGTGCCGGGGCCGGGGCCCCGGCCTGGGTCTCGTCGGCGTGCGCGGTGCCCGTGGGCAGGACCGTGGAGGCGCCCAGTACGGCCGCTCCCGCCGCTCCGAGAACCGTCCGCCGTGCCGGGGTCCGGTGTGCTCCCTGTGTCATGAAGGCTCCTTCTGTGTGATGTCCCGCACCTGTCAACCGTTGGCCCGACCGTAGGCAGTCACCCCGTACCCGCGGCAGATCCTGGCCGAACATGGCGGAAACACACGTCAACACTGTGTATCCAGTCGGTGAACCCGATGTGCGCACCGTGGTGACTCGCGAGTATCGTCGCCAGCTGCACAGACCACCCGCCCCGACACCGGAGGAACCGTTGTCCCGTCTCGCCCTCATCAAGGCAGTGCTCGGACCGATCCTGCGCCTGATGTTCCGCCCCCGCGTGGAGGGCGCCGAGAACATCCCGGGGACGGGTCCGGTGATTCTGGCGGGCAACCACCTCACCTTCATCGACTCGATGATCATGCCGATCTGCACGGACCGCCCGGTCTTCTTCATCGGCAAGGACGAGTACGTGACGGGCAAGGGCGTCAAGGGACGGCTGATGGCGTGGTTCTTCACCAGCGTCGGCATGATCCCGGTGGACCGCGACGGCGGCCGTGGCGGGGTCGCGGCGCTGATGACCGGCCGCCGCATCCTGGAGGAGGGGAAGATCTTCTCCATCTACCCGGAGGGCACCCGCTCCCCCGACGGCCGGCTGTACCGGGGCCGTACGGGCATCGCGCGGCTGACGCTGATGACCGGCGCACCGGTGGTGCCGTTCGCGATGATCGGCACCGACAAGATCCAGCCGGGCGGTGCGGGGCTGCCCCGGCCGGGCCGGGTCACGGTGCGTTTCGGCGAGCCGATGGAGTTCTCGCGGTACGAGGGGATGGACCGGGACCGCTATGTGCTGCGGGCCGTGACGGACTCGGTCATGGCCGAGGTGATGCGACTCTCCGGACAGGAGTACGTCGACATGTACGCGACCAAGGCGAAGGCGGCGTGACGCCGCGTCAGGCGTGACACGCACGGCGCCCCCGTACAGCGAAGGCTGTGCGGGGGCGCCGCCGCTTTGCGGGCCGGGGTTCCGGTCCTGCGGTCCGGGGCGCGGGTTTCCGGGGCGCGGGGTCCGGGGCAGGCGGTCCGGGGCGGTCAGTGCTCGATGCCGTCCTGCAGCTTCTGGCCCTTCAACAGGAACCAGGCCGCGACCGCCGTCGCGAGGAGGACCGCCGCTCCCACGCCCGCCGCGATCCGCAGGCCGTCGACGAAGGCTTCCTGGGCGGCGGAGACCAGGGCGGTCGCCGTGTCCGGGGCCAGGCCGGCGGAGGCCTCGACGGCGCCGCCGAGCGACTCGTGGGCGGAGGCGGCCGTGCCCGAGGGGACGCCGGCCGGGGTCGCGAAGCCCTGGTAGACGCCGGTCACGATCGAGCCGAGCAGGGCGATGCCGAGCGCCGCGCCCAGTTCGTACGCCGTCTCGGAGACCGCGGAGGCCGAACCGGCCTGCTCCTTGGGGACGCTGGAGAGGATCACGTCGGCGGTGACGGTGAAGGAGAAGCCGGCGCCGAGACCGAGGACCAGCAGGGCTGCGCCGAGCAGCGGGTAGCCGGTCTCCTTGTCGACCAGGGTGATGACGGCGAGCGCGAGGCCGATGGCGGCGAGGCCGCCGGCCACGATGCCCCGGACCGAGTACCGCCGGGCGTACCGGCCCGCGATCAGACCGGTGACCACGGCGCCGACGGCGGCGGGCAGTTCGGCCAGGCCCGCCTCCAGCGGCTCACGCCCCTGCACGAGTTGCAGGAACTGGGAGAGGAAGAAGACCAGTCCGGACAGGCCGAAGACGGTGAGCAGATCGGCGAGGACCGCGCCGGAGAAGCCCCGGTGCTGGAAGAGCCGCATGTCGAGCAGGGGCGCGGTCAGCACGTGCTGGCGCCGGACGAAGGCGTACAGGGTGACGACTCCGACGACGGCCGATGCGCCGACCTCCCACGTCGGGCCGTGCGAGGCGACTTCCTTGATCGCGTAGACGACACCGATGACGCCGACGAGGGAGAGGCCGACACTGATGAGGTCCCAGGGGCCGGTGACGGGGTTCTTGGACTCGGGCAGCAGCTTGATGCCGACGAGGACCAGGACCGCCATCACGGGCAGGTTGATGAGGAAGACCGAGCCCCAGTAGAAGTGCTGGAGCAGGGCTCCACCGATGACCGGGCCGATGGCCGCGCCGGCCGAGGCGGTGGCGCCCCAGATGCCGATGGCGAGGCTGCGCTCCTTGGGGTCGTGGAAGATGTTCCGGATGAGCGCCAGGGTCGACGGCATCAGGGTCGCACCGGCCACGCCGAGGAGCGCACGGGCGACGATCATCATCTCGGGGCTGGTGGCGTAGGCGTTGAGGACGGAGACGGCGCCGAAGGCGGTCGCACCGGCCAGGAGCAGCTTCTTGCGGCCGATCCGGTCACCGAGCGAGCCCATGGAGACGAGCAGACCGGCGATGACGAAGGAGTAGATGTCGCCGATCCACAGCAGCTGCGTGCCGGACGGCTTGAGGTCCTCGCTGAGTGAGGGGGTCGCGAGACCGAGTACGGTGGCGTCCACCGCGACCAGCAGAACGGCGAGGACCAGGACCGAGAGCGCGAGCCAGCGACCGGGGCTCTTCGTCTCCGTCCCGATCGTCGGGTTCAGCTGCTGGGTGCTGCTCATCTCTCCACGCTCCGTCGTGCGCCACCGAGCAGCAGCTCGGTGATCATGTGCTGAAAGTCCTTGGCGGCGACCCGCCCGTCCATGACGGACCAGGCGCAGGTGCCGATGAGGCCGTAGAGGGCCTCGGTGAGCCAGGCCGGGCTCAGGTCGATCCGGAACGTGCCTTCCTCCTGGCCGCGTCGGAACAGGGCGCTGACCCTGGCGTCGAGCCGGGCCCAGCCCTCGTTGACCTGGTCGCCCTCGAAGAGCTGGTTCTCGCCGACGAGGAAGGCCAGCAGCTGGGCGTTGGGCTCGGCCTCGGCGACGAGCCGTCGCAGGGCGTCGTCGGCCGGTCCCGCGTCGAGGCCGGCGGCGTCGAGGGCGGCCTCGAACTCCTGGATGCCCATCTCCTCCAGCGCCCTGACCAGCGCGTCCCGTCCGGCGAAGTGCCGGTGGAGGGTTGCGCGGCCGATGCCGGCGGCCCGGGCGACCTCGTCCATGGTGGCGGTCGATTTCCGGGAGAGCAGGGCGGCGGCGGTGCGGAGCACCTGGGTGCGGTCGAGCGACATGAGACAACCATACACCGATTGAGACGCCAACGTCTCATTCGATATTTCGACGCCTCGCGGGGCGCGGAAGGGAAATGCTGTGAACATGACGAAGCCGCTGCTGCTGATCGATGTGGACGGACCGCTGAATCCCTATGCGGCGCGGCCCGAGCGCCGCCCGGAGGGGTACACGACGCATCGGATGCGACCGGCGGGCTGGTGCGAGACGAAGCCGCTTCGGGTGTGGCTCAACCCCGCCCACGGGGAGGAACTGCTCGCCCTCGCCGAGTGGTACGAGCTGGTCTGGGCGACGACCTGGGAGGGCGAGGCGAACGCCTGGATCGGACCGCACCTGGGGATACCGGAGCTGCCGTTCGTCGACTGGCCCCAGATGCACGGAAAGGCCCCTCGCGGGACCTTCTGGAAGACGCAGTACATCCTGGAGTACGCGGCCGGGCGGCCGTTCGCCTGGGTGGACGACGACATCACGTCGTACGACCACGAGTATGTGGACCAACGCCACCTGGCCGCCGCCCTCTTGTTGCACGTCGATCCCCGGATCGGGCTGATCCGGCCGGACTTCGACGCGCTCGCGGAGTGGGCGGCGGCGCTCTAGGTGTATTGCCCTGTGAG
>NZ_JAGGOS010000165.1:0-559 GCF_018614205.1 Streptomyces sp. ISL-36
GTCCAGGTCCGGGGCGCCGGCCGGGTCGGCGCGGCGGTCGCGGCCCTGCTCTCGGCCTCGGGGGTGGGCCGGGTGGAGGTGCTGGACTCCGGGACGGTGCGGCCCTGGGAGGTTTCACCGGGCGGACTGCCGCCCGAGGCGGTCGGTGAGCGCCGGGCGGTGGCGGCCCGCCGGCTCGTGGGGCGCTCGGCACCCGGGGGCCGCGGCCCGCGGGCTCCCGGCGGCCCCGCTCCGGGTGACAGCGGGGGCGAGCCCGGCCTCTCACTCGTCGTGGTGACGCCTCGGGACGGGTTCGCCGCCTACGCCCCCGACCCCGTGACGGCCCAGCACTGGATCGCCACCGGCACGCCCCATCTCTACGCGGGCGTGCTGGAGGCCACGGGGGTGGTCGGGCCGCTGGTGCTGCCGGGCGGCACGGCCTGCGCGCGATGTGCCCAGGAGGAGCGGACCGACCGGGAGCCGGTCTGGCCGCGGATGCTGGCCCAGTGGCGCTCGGGAGCGGCCGATCCGCTGCCGGCCTGTGACCTCGGTCTCGCGACGGCGGTGGCGGGGCTCGCCG
>NZ_JAGGOS010000165.1:652-28458 GCF_018614205.1 Streptomyces sp. ISL-36
GGGTAACCGCCCTGCGCGGCACGGCAGTGCGGGTAACCGCCCTGCGCGGCACGGCAGTCTGGGATTTGGAGGGGCGCATGTCTGATCTTCCCCGGAAGGCGGTCACCCGGACCGCCAAGTTGGCCGCGTTGCCCCTGGGCTTCGCGGGGCGGGCCACATGGGGCCTGGGCAAGCGGATCGGCGGCAGATCCGCGGAGTTGGTCGCCCGTGAACTGCAACATCGCACGGCCGAGCAGCTGTTCAAGGTGCTCGGTGAGCTCAAGGGCGGAGCGATGAAGCTCGGGCAGGCGCTGTCCGTCTTCGAGTCGGCGCTTCCCGAGGAGGTGGCGGGGCCGTACCGGGCCGCGCTCACCAAGCTCCAGGAAGCCGCGCCGCCGATGCCCACCCGCACCGTGCACGGCGTGCTGGAGGAGCGGCTCGGTGCCCAATGGCGCGAGCTGTTCCTGGAGTTCGAGGACAAGCCCGCGGCGGCGGCCTCCATCGGCCAGGTGCACCGGGCGGTGTGGCACGACGGCCGGGAGGTCGCCGTGAAGGTGCAGTACCCGGGGGCCGGCGAGGCGCTCCTGTCGGACCTGACGCAGTTGAGCCGCTTCGCCCGGCTGCTCGGTCCGCTGATCCCGGGCATGGATGTCAAGCCGCTCATCGCCGAGTTGCGCGACCGGGTCTCCGAGGAGCTGGACTACGGCCTGGAGGCGGAGGCGCAGCGGAAGCACGCGGAGGAGTTCGCGGACGACCCCGATGTGGTGGTGCCCGGGGTGGTGCACCAGTCGGACCAGGTGCTGGTGACGGAGTGGATCGACGGGATCCCGCTGTCGGAGGTGATCGCGGACGGCACCGAGGAGCAGCGGGACCGGGCCGGTCAGCTCCTCGCGCGTTTCCTCTTCTCCGGACCCGCCCGGACGGGGCTGCTCCACGCGGACCCTCATCCCGGGAACTTCCGGCTGCTGCCGGGCGCCGACGACGGGGAGGGGCCGGAGAGCTGGCGTCTGGGGGTGCTGGACTTCGGCACGGTGGACCGACTGCCCGGCGGGCTGCCCGAGACGATCGGTACGTGTCTGCGGCTGACCCTGGAGGGCGATGCCGAGACGGTCTACGCGCTGCTGCGCGAGGAGGGGTTCGTCAAGGAGTCCATCGCGCTCGACCCGGAGGCGGTGCTGGAGTACCTGCTGCCGATCATCGAGCCGGCCGAGGTGGACGCCTTCGGTTTCAGCCGGGGCTGGATAAGGACGCAGGCCGCCCGCATCGCCGATCCGCGCTCCCCCGCGCACCAGCTGGGCAAGCAGCTCAATCTGCCGCCTTCGTATCTGCTGATACACCGTGTGACCTTGAGCACGATCGGCGTGCTCTGCCAGCTCGACGCGACGGTGCGTCTGCGCGACGAACTGGAGGAGTGGCTGCCCGGCTTCGTCGAGGCGGAGTGAGCCGCGGGGGCCGTCACCACCAATCGGAGTCGAGGCGGCCTTCGATGGAGCGGATGTTCTCGCGGGCGCAGGTGTCGCAGAGGTAGTGGCGGGTGCCGTTCTCCACGGAGCAGGTCCAGGTCACCGGGGGCTCCTCCGCGGTCTTGCCGCAGCCGTCGCACACGATGGCCTCCTCGGGGTTCCGGGCGTCGTTCACCCTGCCGACGATAGTCCGGTGGGACGCGGGCCGCGCCGAAACGCACCGCGGGGGCCGGTCCGTCCGGACCGGCCCCCGCGGGTTTCTTCGGGTCAGTGCATGACGGCCATGGCCAGCGCGCGCCGGGCGCGCAGCGAGACGCGCTCGGCTCGCCGCTGCATCCGCCGAGCGGCGACCAGGCGCACGGCCTGGCGTTCCGCGTCGGCTTCCCGCAGGCGGTCGTGCATATGAGCACGGGCCATGGCTTCTGGGATGAGTTGCATCTCTCGGGTCCTGTTCTGGCGCGAGGCGTTCGCGCCGGTGGTGGAAACGTCTGGGGTCGCGGAGCCGCGGGGCTCGCTGGTGGAGGAGGTCATCGGGGCCAGCTTCTGGGGATCGTGCGTGAGGGGTCGGTCGATGGTTCCGGTGACGTTCATGCCGCGACCGGGTTCTTGCGCGGGCGGCCACGCGGCCGCTTCCGGGCGACGACGACACCCTGGACGAACAGCTCTCCGCCCCAGACGCCCCACGGCTCACGCCGCTCCTTCGCGCCGGCGAGGCAGGCCTCCATCAGCGGGCAGGTGCGGCAGAGGGACTTGGCGTACTCGACATCGGCCGGGGACTCGGCGAAGAAGACCTCCGGGTCGAACGAGCGGCAGGGGACGGGTACGCCGAGGTTCTCGATGGCGTCGTCGAGCGCGGTGAGCGCGGTGAGGGGGATCAAGGTGGAGTCCTCCGTGAGGCCGGGCGGGGGGATCGTTTCGGAAGGCGGTACGGACGGGGCGTGCGCTTCGAGTTGCACGATTGTTTTTCCTCGTCTGGTCGTTCCGGCCTGTTGGCCGGGGTTTCGGCTGGTACCGGGTTCTGCTGGTCCCGAGGCCCCTTCGCTCCGTCATCCCCGTTCGGGGACAAACAGAAGGGCCGCGGATCCCGGGTGGGGTTCCGCGGCCCTGAAGGCGCCGGCCTGATCGAAGATCAGGCTGGATCACTCCAGGGTTCGAGCCCACGGAAGGCCCACATCGTGTGGTGCTGCGTCGTCTGCTGCTTGGTTCCGGCACCGGTCGCCGCAAAGCCATAGGCCTGGGCCTTGACTGCTGCTACTCCTGCTTCCAGTGCCTTGGTCGGTCGCTCATTGCGCTCCATGACGGGGAGACCCGCCAGGGCGGCAGCCGGCCGCAGGGCCGCGGCGCCGGCCAGACCAGCGCCGGACAGACCGGTGCCAGGAAGACCGCTGCCAATGAACGCCGAACCAGAGAGGCCGAGCGAGCAGGCGGAGACGACCGAGCGATCGGTCATTTTGTCGGTGCTGACGAAGCTGACGTTGCTGTTGATGTAGCTGATCACTGGATTCGCCTCCTCTCGGCGTCTCGGAGGGCTCGGGGTGAGCCGGACCCTCATGTTTATTTGGACAAGTACAGCACGAAGACAGGGCTTCGAAGAAGCCGCTGTTTCCGTGGTTAAGAACCTATGGGGCTTGACGGGGCGTGCGCAAACTATTTTTCCGACGAGTTTTCATCAAGATCCGTCGTCGTCTCCTCCAGGCTCCTCACCTGGCTCTTCGCCCGCGCAGATGGCCAGAACGTCGGTCCCGAACCGGTCGAGCTTGCGGGCACCGACCCCGGAGATGGCGGCGAGCTCGCCGTCGGTGGACGGCACGCACTCGGCGATCGCCATCAGCGTCTTGTCGGTGAACACGCAGTACGCGGGCTGCCCGAGCTGCTTGGCCTGGTCGGAGCGCCACTCGCGCAGCCGCTCGTACAGCGCCTCGTCCATGTCGGAGGGGCAGTCCTCGCAACGCATGAGCTTCATCTCGCCGGCTTCGGTGAGGGTCGCTCCGCAGACCCGGCAGAGCACCGGTCCGCGACGCTTGCGCCGACCGCCGGCGCCGCCCCGCTCGACGGAGCCGCCGCCGCCCGCACCGCCCGCGCCGAGAGCGCCGGAGCCGGGCCGCAGTCCCTTCAGGAAGCGGGTGGGGCGCCGGGAGGCGCGGCCGCCCGGGGAGCGGGAGAGCGCCCAGGAGAGCGAGAGGTGGAGCCGGGCGCGGGTGACACCGACGTACAGGAGCCGCCGCTCCTCCTCGACCTGTTCGTCGGTCTTGGCGTAGGTGATCGGCATCATGCCCTCGGTGAGGCCGACCAGGAAGACGGCGTCCCACTCCAGGCCCTTGGCCGCGTGCAGGGAGGCGAGGGTGACGCCCTGGACGGTCGGGGCGTGCTGGGCGGCGGCTCGTTCGTCGAGCTCGGCGACCAGGTCGGAGAGGGTGGCGCCGGTCTTGGCGCGGGCGAAGTCCTCGGCGAGGCGGACGAGCGCGGCGAGGGATTCCCAGCGGTCGCGGACGGCACCGGAGCCGGCGGGCGGCTCGGTCGTCCACCCCTTGGTGGAGAGCACGGCGCGGACCTGGGAGGGCAGGTCCTCGGCGTCGTCGAGCAGCGAGTCGTTGCCACCGGCGCGGGCGGCGCCGCGCAGGGCGATACCGGCCTCGCGGACCTCCTGGCGCTCGAAGAAGCGCTCGGCGCCGCGCAGCTGGTACGGCACTCCGGCATCGGCGAGTGCCTGTTCGTAGACCTCGGACTGGGCGTTGATCCGGTAGAGGACCGCGATCTCGCCTGCGGGGACGCCGGCGGCGATCAGGTCGCGGATGCGCCGGGCGGTGCCCTCGGCCTCGGCGGGCTCGTCGGCGTACTCGGTGTAGGCGGGCTCGGGTCCGGGGTCGCGCTGGGAGATGAGCTCCAGACGGTGCTCGGCGGCCCGCCCGCGGGCCTGACTGAGGAGTCCGTTGGCGAGGTGGACGACCTGGGGGGTCGAGCGGTAGTCGCGGACGAGCTTCACGACCGTGGCGTGGGGATGCCGGGTGCGGAAGTTCAGCAGATGGTCGGGGGTGGCGCCGGTGAAGGAGTAGATGGTCTGGCTGGCGTCGCCGACGACGCAGAGGTTGTCGCGGTCGCCGAGCCAGAGGTCGAGGAGCCGCTGCTGGAGCGGGGAGACGTCCTGGTACTCGTCCACGACGAAGTGCTGGTACTGCCGGCGGATCTGGTCGGCGATGTCGTGGCGGTCCTGGAGGATGCCGACCGTGAGCAGCAGCACGTCCTCGAAGTCGATCACCGAGCGGTCGCGCTTCAGCTGCTCGTACATGGCGTAGATCTGGCCGATCTCGGCCGGGTCGCGGGGAGCGTCCCGGACCGATTTGGCGACGGCCGCCGGATAGTCGCCGGGGACGGTCTGGGTGACCTTGGCCCATTCGATCTCGCCGGTGACGTCGCGCAGCTCGTTGCGGTCGAGGCGGACGCGGCAGCGGGCGGCGGACTCGGCGACGAGCTGGATCTTGCGCTCCAGGAGCCGGGGAAGATCGCCACCGACGACTTTCGGCCAGAAGTACTGGAGTTGGCGCAGCGCGGCGGAGTGGAAGGTG
Source organism: Streptomyces sp. ISL-36 (assembly GCF_018614205.1). Lineage (GTDB taxonomy): Bacteria > Actinomycetota > Actinomycetes > Streptomycetales > Streptomycetaceae > Streptomyces. Next base: position 5,658 of record NZ_JAGGOS010000165.1, read on the forward strand.
CGGGCCTGGACGCCGCCCGCGCCGAGCTCCCGCAGACGGCCCCGCATCTCGCCGGCGGCCCGGTTGGTGAAGGTGACGGCCAGCACACTGCCCGGCTGGAGTATGCCCGCCCGCACTCCGTAGGCGATGCGGTGGGTGATGGCCCGCGTCTTGCCCGTGCCGGCGCCTGCCAGCACGCACACCGGGCCGTGCAGGGCCAGGGCGACCTCGCGCTGCTCGGGGTCGAGCCCGTCGAGCACCGCGTCGGCCGACTCGGGGACCTGCGGGAAGAGAGAGGAGTGCGTTGCTGCTGTCACCCCGCCATGCTGCCAGGTTCCGCGGGGTGGATGCGGCGGTTGTCCACAGGGCCGGGGCACCGGTCGTACGAATACGGGAATGGTGGAGCGAGCGCGTACGTTCTCCCCCTCGGCACTTACCCGCGAACAGAGGAGCGCCAGGCCATGCAGGGCACTGTGACGATGTACAGCACCACGTGGTGCGGCTACTGCCGTCGGCTGAAGAGCCAGATGGACCGCGAGGGAATCGCGTACACGGAGATCAACATCGAGCAGGACCCGGAGTCGGCCGCGTTCGTCGAGAAGGCCAACGGTGGCAACCAGACCGTCCCCACTGTTCGGGTAGTTCCCGCCACTGGTGGCGACGAGGTCGTGATGACGAACCCGAGCCTTGCCCAGGTGAAGCAGGCGCTCGCGGTCTGACGCTCTCCAGCGCTTCGCCCCCTCTGGTCAAGGTCACCGGAGGGGGCGCTCTGTATGTAGGGGAAGCGGACAGCGAGCCCGCGCACAGCCAGTCACCCGCCGTCAAGACAGGCCGCCGCAGTCCTGTGCGGCGCCTCGCCGGGGTACTTCATGCAACAACGTGCATACCCACGTTCGTGCATGGACGCCCGAGCGTGCCCCTCGTACGGTCGTGTCCAGCGGCCCAACCGGGGCCACGAACAAGGGGGTTTCGCATGGCACGCGAAGAGATGACTCGGCTTACCGGTAACGGGAATGGGGAGTGCGGCGAAGACGATTGCCCGAACGTGTACCGCACGCAGCGGGGAACGTTCGTCGTGCAGGGCGACACGTCCGACGCCTTCATCCCGCCGCGGGGGGAAGGGCTTGTGGAGATTCCCGAGAGCGTTCTTCGGGAGGCTGTTCGTGCTCTTGGATGGTGACGAGTGGCGGGCGATGCTCCGGGAGTTCCAATCGGAGGCATGGCGCTTGGAGACTCTGCCCCAATACCTCGTACCGCAGGAATCCGGAGAGCTCGAAGCCTTCCGGGCCGGTAAGCGAATCGACCCGCACACCTACTCGTCCGCATACACAGAAGACCTGAAGCGACTTCGCGGTGAAGGGAAGCGCAAGGGTCGCGTGCACATCGTGACTCGGCCGCTCTCCGAATACCTGCGCTTCGAGTTCTCCCGGTACTACGCCCCTCACGTACTCGCCGGAGAAGACGTGCGAATCCTCGACGTGACGGACCGAGAGAATCCGTTGTCGGGCGTTCGGGACTTCTGGATGTTCGATCACTCGACGGTCGTTCTCATGCACTACGAGAACGATGGGACGCAGATCAGCCGTGAACTGTACGAGGGTGAGCCGGCGGACTTCATCGAGTACCAGCGCATCGCCATCACTGAATCGATTCCCTTCCTGGAGTACGTGAAGGAGTGACGTTCGAAGCCGAGCAGCTTGGCGAGTCCGGTCCGGAACTTGCTTCGCTACTCCGAGATCTGCGCAAGCGAGCCGGTCTCTCCGGGGATCGGCTCGCGGCGCGCTGCAACATGTCTCAGTCCAAGGTGAGCCGGATCGAGAACGGCAAGACCCGTCCATCCCTTGTCGACGTGGAACAGATCCTGAGAGCCCTTGAAGCACCACCGGAACTGGTCGCCGAGGTTTCCGCACTCGCCAGGCTGGCCAACACCGAGTGGCGGAATCTGCGAGAGCTACGCCGTAAGGGGCTGGGGACACGGCAAGCGGAGTTGAAGGCGCTCGAAGCGTCCTCGACGCACATGCGCTACTTCCTGCTCTCGATGATTACCGGGCTACTGGCCACGCCGGAATACGTACGGGCCAGCCTCGCTCACTCCCCGGCAGATACGAGCAAGGCGGTAGCGGGGAAGCTGGAACGGCAAGCCATCCTCTACGACACGTCGAAGCGATTCACGTTCCTCCTGACCGAGCAGGCGATGCGCTGGCCGGTTGTCTCCGCGTTGGCGTTGGCCGAACAGATGGACCGCCTGTCTTCCCTGTCCTACCTTCCGAACGTGCGTATCGGCGTGATTCCTCTCGGAGCGACAACGCCCAGAACTCCACTGAATACCTTCACCATCTACGACACTTCCTTGGTCACCATCGAAACCTCAGCGGGAAGTCTTGTCCTGCGCGACGGCCGAGATGTTCAGAGCTACTCGAAGGAATTTGAGGGGTACGAGGAATCCGCGTTGTTCGGGGAGGAGCTTCGAGTAAGGCTTGCCGAGTGGTCGGCTGCGTGCCGTTCATGATCTTCAGTCCACAACGCGCATGAGCGCGGACCCGTGCGTATTCCAAGGGATCATCTTTCGGCAGATACCCAGTCGGGAGGCCGTACGGGATGAGCACACCGAAGACGACGATGACGGGGCCGGTGCATGTGACAGCTCCGGTCGGGGAGCCGGACTCTGTGGCAGGTTGCGGCGTATGCCTCGGCATCGCTGTGAGTCGAACCAACGCCCAATCAGTCGGGGACTACTCGAAGGTGTCCGATGCGAACGTCGTTCTCCGTACGCACCTGCGGGAAGAGCACGGGGCCGAGTGATGGTGCGCTCCCTCATGCGATACGTGAGGCACAGGATCACGCAGCACCCAGACACTGACGTGACCTTCGAAGCGGAATGCCTTCACTGCAAGTGGACGGCCACGCCCGCCACGGACGGCGCGGCGGTCGACGTGGCGTGTATGAGCCACACAGGCCGGAGCGGACACAAGGGCTTCCGGCGTGTCTGTACGTCGTTCGCGATGGTGGTCCGGGACGAGTGACCGACAGGCCCCCGGCGCTCTGAGGGACGGCGAGCACCACGACCGAGGTGCGCCGGAAGGGGGAGCGGTTCGAGCGACCTGCACCCCCTGTGCCTGTCCCTGTGACTCCCCCCGTGGTCGGCAGGGGCAGGCATCGTTACGCCTGTCGGACGGCGTCAGACACCCCATGTATGACAGCGGCCCCCGGCGTGAGCCGAGGGCCTGTCGGAAGGCGCTGTGCGCCTGTCTCAGGCGCTCTCTCCGAGGTGGCGGTAGAGAGTGGCTCGGGAGATCCCGAGAGCCTTGGCGATGGCGTTCACGCTCTCGCCCTTGGCCTTCCTCGCACGGGCCACCGTGAGCACGTCCTCATCGACCACGGACGGCCGTCCGCCGGTACGCCCCTGCGCCTTGGCTGCGTCCAGCCCTGCGCGGGTGCGCTCCTTGATGAGACTGCGCTCGAACTCCGCCATGGCCCCGACCACCTGAAGCATGAGACGGCCGTCCGCCGTACCGGGGTCGATGTTGGCCAGTGCCCCCGTGAGTACCTTGAACCCGATGCCCCGCTCTCGAAGGGTGTCGACCATGGTCACAAGGTCGATGAGGGAGCGGGCGAACCGGTCGAGCTTCCACACGCACAGGGTGTCGCCAGGTCTGGCGTAGTCCAGTGCGGCCGTGAGCTCGGGCCGGTTGGTGTTCTTGCCGGATGCCTTGTCCTCGAAGGTCCGGGCGCAGCCTGCGGCCGTCAGTGCGTCGCGCTGCAACTGCGCTTCCTGGTCGTCGGTGGAGACGCGGGCGTAGCCGATGAGCTGACCGGTGATCGGGTTCGTCGTCATGGCACGGACTGTCTCAGAACTCGTCTCAATACATCAAGCCTGAGGCAGAAGTTTCGAGACGGGTTTTGAACAGCGCTGCTCCCCCTTCCGAGGTGCATCCCGTCTCGTCTCACAAACGTTGGTTTTCGAGACGCCTGTTACTGGTGACGCTGCGCCACGGTCGGGGCTGTGTCTCTGCCCTGCGTCGGCCAGCGCTGCGCTCTGTCGGCCATGGCAACGGGCGTGCGCCTGTCTGCCTACCTGTCGCTGAGCTCTCGCCTGCGCCTGCCAGGGGTGCAGCCTGCCAGCCGCTACGCGGGCGCACAGCCGTTCGCCTGCCCATGTGGCACGGGCCAGCCTTGCGACGGCGAGCGGAAGGCAACGGCGAAGGGGGTGGGGTATGACCCCCTGAAGGGCTCTTGCTCGACCGCCGTGTCTTGGCGGCTCCTGCCACGGTTCTGGGGTCCGTCCGAGAGGCGCCTCACATGCGGTGACCTGCGCCTTTACCCCAGGGGACCTGTAGATTTTGAAGTCCTTGTGAGTCTTCAGAGAAGGGAAGCCCGCGATACAGGAGCACGTATGGCGTCGTGCGCTGGTGCGCTCGAACATGAAGCACGCAGAGAAGCTGGTCGGCGTCGCCATGGCGTTGTACGCGGACTACGAGACAGGCGAGAACGTGTGCCCGTCGAACGGGACGATCGCCAAGGAACTCGGCTACGGCGGGAAGGCCCCGGAGCAGACGGTCAACAAGATCGTTGGCAGGCTGCGTAAGGCTGGCTGGCTTACGAAGACGGGCAAGGTGCCGGACGGTCCGGTGATCTACCGACTCACTTTGCCAAGGCAGGGGGTATGGCTGAGGAGCCATACAACCTACATACCTTCAAGAGCGACGGCGGTAGGAGTGAGGAGCCAGCGGCGAAGAGCAAGCCGGTAGGCGAAGAGCGGCCCCCGAAGGGGGGCCGACAGGGCGAAGACGAAGAGCGCAAGCAGCCGGCGAAGGTGGGCCGCGTAAGCGGCCCCCAGCAGGAAGACGAAGGCGCTGGCTCCCTTGGGGGGCCTTCGGCCCCCAACTTGTCCTTCGTAGATCTTGGCAAGGTCAAGCAAGAGGAACAGCGTCGACGCTGGTTCGGAGACGCGTACGCATCTCCCGTGCCGGTGGACTTCGACTACGACAGCTTGACCGACCGGCTCCAAGAAGCAGGGCACGAGCCGCCGCCCTTCTGATCGCAAGACAGAAGGCCCCCCAGGCCGGGGGCCTTCCTCGGTTGCTCAGCCTGCATCAAGCAGAGATCGGAACCATCTCGGCTCCCTCTGCTCCCTTGGCTTCCTCCTCAGCCTTCGCCCGCTGCGCTGCCCGTTCCGCGTCGAAGTCCTCCCAGCGGCTGACGATCTCCCACTCCACACCCGTAAGCGGCTTCGGCTTCTCGTACGGCTTTCCGTGCAACGAGATCGGCGTGATCGGTGAGAGCACCTGAGAAGACTTGGAGGGCAGGTCCCAGTACGAGATGCCCTGTTGCTTGATGTTCTCGATCAGGTCACCGGGATCGACGGCCAGGACGTCATGTCCGAAGTACGCCTTGACCTTGTGCTTCTTCAGCCATTCACGCCGTTCGTCGACACTCGACCGCTCCCACCACTCGGCGTAGCTCTCGCCCGTACCCGTCCACACGGTCACCGGCTTCGGCCCCTCCTGGTTGGTGACCTTCTCTCGGTCCTGGGCAAGGCTGGCGACTTGCGAGGCGTACGCGACGGCGCTGAGCTCGTCCTGCTGGAGTTCCTTCAGGAGCTGGTTCATCTTGCCGTCGATCACGGCGAGCTTCGCCGCACGGCTGTCGTCGATGGTCGTCTTCGACTCCATCCGTTCCAAGTGGCCGATCTCGCCCAACAGGGTCGACTCCAGCCAGGAGTACAGGTCTTCGGCCCAGAACCTCTGCTTCGGGCATGCCTGGATGCCCTTGCTCTTGTTGCCGTGACAGCGGTACCGCTCGCGCTTGCCCTTGGCCGGGTCGCCCTTCACGAAGTAGAGGGCGCTTCCGCACAACAGGCAGAACGTCACGCCCACCGTCGGCGACGTAGAGCCCTTCTGCTTCTTGTACTTGACCGAGGCGACGGCTTCCGACAGCTTCGTCCACTCCTCCTCGTTGAGTACCGGCTCGGAGCGCATGACAGGTGTGCCGTCGTCGTTGCGGGCTACGGCGCCACTGGCGCGTACGTACTCCCCGAGCAGGGAGCGGCTGATCAGTACGGCTTGCACTGTGGTCGGCGTCCACCTGGCTCCCCGAGGCTTCGGGTCGGCCAGCCGAGTTGTGCTCTCGCCTGCCGCCGCGCGGATGCGAGCGATGTCCTGAGCCGTGGGTACACCTTGCTCGTTCAACCAGTCGGCGACGGCCGAGAAGCTCGGCTTCTCGATGAAGCGCCGGATCATCTCGATCAGCGTCGGGCCGTACTCGGGGTCGAGTTCCAGAGTGAAGCCTGCGTCGCCCTTCACTGCTCTACGTCCGAACGGGACAAGGCCACCCGGCCAGCGGCCGGTCTTCCGCATGGTCTCCCGGGAAGCCTTGTTGCGGGCCTTGATGGCGTCCAGCTCGGCCTCGGCGACCACAGCCAGGATCTTGGCGATGGTCTTGCCCCACGGCTTCGAGAGGTCGAATCCCTCCTCGCAGGAGATGAGGCCCTTACCGTTCGCCTCGCACCACTCGATGATGTCCGAGAGGTGGCGGACCGACCGCGCGATGCGGTCGATCTTCAGGATGATGATGTGGTCGAACTGGTCCGTCTTGTTGTTGAGCCAGTCGCCCAGGGACGGGCGTACCCACGGCGAGATGGACGCCGACACGTCGATGTCGACGGCGAAGTCGACCAACTCCATTTCCTCCGCGTCCGCACGCTTGCTGATGCGGGTGCGCTGCGTCTCCTCCCCCGTCTGGTTCTCGTTGCCGACGGACAGACGGACCACGCCAAGAGCCCTGGGCTTCTCGCTCACGCTCTTCCCTCCCCCACAAGGGGCGGCCCTCCCTGGCCGCCCTCACGTAGCGGGAAGTCTACAGACCGTCCCGACCGTGCTGTTCGCGGACGGTTCGACGCTGACGAACCCGTCGCTCGCGCAGGTCAAGCAGAAGGTCGGCGTCTGAGCCGAACGCTCCGCGACCGCACGGAAGAGCCCCCTCCCGGCAGGACCGGGAGGGGGCTCTTTTCGGCCAGGGGCACCATCGGGAGACGGTCCGCGGTCCCCTGGGTCAGATCACGTCGCCCGGCTTCGGCAGCGGCTTGCCGTACCAGAGCTCGATCAGACGGGACGCGATCGAGATGCCGTACGGGGGCAGCACCTCGCCCGACTCGAAGGCGGCGGTCAGCTCCTCGCGGGAGAACCAGCGGGCCTCGTGGATCTCCTCGCCGTCCACGTTGATCTCCGAGGAGGTGGCGTGCGCGAAGAACCCCAGCATCAGGCTGGACGGGAAGGGCCAGGGCTGGCTGGCGACGTACTCGACCTCGCCGACCGTGACACCGGCCTCCTCGAACACCTCGCGCACCACGGACTGCTCGATCGACTCGCCCGGCTCGACGAAGCCCGCGAGGGTCGAGAAGCGGCCCTCCGGCCAGTGGACCTGGCGGCCGAGCAGGGCCCGGTCCTCCTCGTCCGTGACCAGCATGATCACGGCGGGGTCGGTGCGCGGGTAGTGCTCGGCGCCGCAGGCCTGGCAACGGCGGATGTGGCCGGCGGCCGCGATGACCGTGCGCTCGCCGCACCGGGAGCAGAAGCGGTGCAGGCGCTGCCAGTTCTCCAGGGCGACGGCGTGCACCATGAGGCCCGCGTCCCGCGGGGACAGCAGCAGCCCGGCCTCGCGCAGCCCCGCCGCACGCGCCGACTGGTCCATACGCCCCGGCAGCGAGTCCTTCTGGAGGGCGAAGTAGGAGACACCTTCGGCGTCCGTGCCCAGGAAGTAGCGGTGCGTCTCGGTGACCGGCGCCTCGAAGGCCGGCGTCATGACGAGCTCGGTACGGCCGTCGGGGGTGTCGTCGATCAGCACCTGGCCGCCGGAGACGACGAAGACGCGGGTCGTGGGGTGACTCCAGGCCGCCGCCAGCCAGGCCTCGTCGAGACGGTGGTGGGCCGCGCGATCGATGCCGCTCGGGGCGGTGAGTCCGATCGGACGGTCCGTGGACTCGTACTTCATGCTGCTCACAGGTGCTTCCAACTCCCCCGGATCAGGTGTGTGGGTTCAGCGTTCAGCGCTGCGGGGCGGCTGCCGGGACGGCAGCGGGCAGGTCGCCCCACAGATGAGCGGTGGTCTCGACGCCCTTCATGAGGAGGTCGAGCTCGACCTTCTCGTTGGGGGCGTGCCAGCCGTCGGACGGTACGGAGATGCCGAGGAACAGCACGGGCGCGCCGAGGACGTCCTGCAGATCGGCGGCGGGTCCGGAGCCGCCCTCGCGGGTGAACCGGATCGGGGCGCCGTCGAAGGCCCGGCTCATCGCCCGTGCGACGGATCGCAGCGCGGGGTGGTCGAGCGGGGTGAGGCAGGGCCGGGTCGGGGCGCCGAAGGCGATCTCGTGACGGATGCCGGCGGGGATGAGGGCGGCGAGCCAGTCGCGCACGGCGAGCTCGATCTTGGCCGGGTCCTGGCCCGCGACCAGCCGGAAGGAGAGCTTCAGCTGGGCGGAGGCGGGAACGATCGTCTTGCCGCCGGGGCCCTGGTAGCCGCCGCCGATGCCGTTGACCTCGGCGGTGGGGCGGGCCCAGACGCGCTCCAGGGTGGAGAAGCCGGCCTCGCCGAGGGTGCCGTGGGACTTGGCGGTGCGCAGCCAGGCGGCCTCGTCGAAGGGCAGCTCGGCGATGAGGGCGCGCTCGGCGTCGGAGAGGTCGGTGACGCCGTCGTAGAAGCCGGGGACGGCGACGCGCTCGTGCTCGTCGTGGAGGGCGGCGACGATGCGGCCGGCGACGGTGGCCGGGTTGGGCACGGCTCCGCCGAAGGATCCGGAGTGGATGTCCTGGTCGGGTCCGTACAGCTCGATCTCGCAGTCCGCGACGCCGCGCATGCCGGTGCAGACGGTCGGGGTGTCCTCGGACCACATGCCGGTGTCGGAGACGATCACGACATCGGCGGCGAGCCGGTCGGCGTGGGCCTCGACCAGGTCGCGGAAGTGCGGGGAACCGGACTCCTCCTCGCCCTCGACGATCAGCTTGAGGTGGACGGCGGGGGCGGTGCGTCCGGTCGCGGCGAGGTGGGCGCGGACGCCGAGCGTGTGGAAGAAGACCTGCCCCTTGTCGTCGGCCGCGCCGCGCGCGTACATCCGGCCGTCGGTGATGTGCGGCTCGAAGGGGTCGGTGTGCCAGCCGTCCTCGCGGGCGGCGGGCTGGACGTCGTGGTGTCCGTAGACCAGCACGGTCGGGGCGTCCGGGTCGTCCGAGGGCCACTCCGCGAAGACGGCCGGGGCGCCGGCCGTCTCCCAGATCTCCGCCGTGGTGAAACCGGTGTCGGACAGCTTGTCGGCGAGCCACCGGGCGCTGCGCCGTACGTCCTGCGCGTGGTCGGGCTGGGCCGACACGGAGGGGATGCGCAGCCACTCGGCGAGCTCGTCGAGGAAGGCGGCGCGGTGCTGCTCGATGTACGTACGTACAGTCTGGACGGCGTTGTCCGGGGTCTCGCTCATACGTCTGAGCCTATCCGGCGTCCGAGGTGCCCCGGTCCGGCGGTCCGCCCAGCAGGATGGCCTCCAGTTCCGCCCGGTCGGGCAGCCGCCGGGGCCGTACGACCTCTCCCGTCCGTACGTAGACGAAGGCGGTCGCCACCTCGTCGACGGGCAGGCCGTGCTGCTCGGCCCAGGCGAGGCGGTAGAGGGCGAGCTGGAGCGGGTCCGCGGTGCGCAGATGGCTGGTCTTCCAGTCGACGATCTCGTACGCGCCCGACTCCGGGTCCCGGTAGACGGCATCGATCCTGCCCCGGATCACCCGCCCCGCGAGGGAGAGGTGGACGGGGACCTCGACGCGGTGGGGGGTGCGGTGGGCGTACGGGGTGAGGGCGAAGGCGTCCTTCAGGGCGTCGAGGTCCCGCTCGTCGGCGATCTCCGGTTCGCCGGCGAAGTCCTCGCCTCCGGGGAGCTCGTCCGGGCCGAGCATCGGGAGCGGCAGCTCCTCGAAGCGGGACTCCACCCACGCGTGGAAGCGCGTGCCGCGGCGGGCCGCGGGCTGCGGCGGGCGGGGCATCGGGCGGGCCAGCTCCTGGGCGAAGCCGTCGGGATCGGCTGCCAGGCGGAGGACCTGGGAGGCGGAGAGGTAGGCGGGCAGCACGACGTCACGGGTGGTGGCCCGGGAGCGGCGGAGCTCGGTGGTGAGGGCGGTGAGGTCGCGGTCCCAGGAGGCGAGGGTCTTGCGTTCCTCGGGGGTGAGGGCGGAGGGCCCTGACGGGCTCGGGTGGTCGTGGGCGTCGTCCACGGGCGCCCGGGGGGCGGGCACCTCGTCCACCAGAGGTTTCGCGTCCGCCGGAGGCTCGACGTCCGCCGGAGGCACGTCGTCCGCAAGAGGTTTCGCGTCCGCCAGAGGTTCCTCGTCCGCCGAAGGCACCTCGTCCGCCGGAGGCTCCACGTCCGCCGGAGGTTCCTCGTCCCAGAACGGGTCCTCGCCCCACAGGGGCTCCTCATCGGGCCAGAGGTCTTCGGAGTCGTGCGGGGCGGGCCCCTGTGCGGGCAGCGCGTTCACGGGCCGTGCCCAGCCGTCCGTCCCTCCAGGACCGGCGTCCTGGAGGGAGCCCCACTGCGGAGCGGGCGCCCGCAGCAGGGACCGGACCTGCTCGGCCGCTCTCCGGCGGCGTCGGAAGGACGCCGGGTCCAGGGGCAGCGGCCAGACCTGGTCCGCCGTGGGCTCGCCGAGCGAGGGGTTCTCGGCGTCCTTCTCCGGTTCGTCCGCCCATGCCTCGATCTCGCCGAAGCCCGCCGCGCAGTGGTCGTACAGGGCCATCAGGAAGTCCGAAGGACCGCGGGGCTTCTTCTGGGCCGGACCCCACCAGTGGGCGGAGCCGAGGAGGAGAGAGCGCGGGCGGGTGAAGGTCACGTAGCCGAGACGGAGCTCCTCCGTGTGCTGGTGGCCTCGCATCTCCTCCTTGAAGTTCTTCAGGGAGGCGGCGTCCCAGGTGTCGATGCCCGGCAGCGTGGCGGCGTCGCCGCGCAGGGCGTGCGGCAGGACCTGGGGCTGAGAGGTCCACGACTCACGTGCCCTGGTGCTCGGGAACTGGGAGGCGACCAGTCCGGGCACCGCCACCACGTCCCATTCCAGGCCCTTGGACTTGTGCGCGGTCAGGACCTTGACCGTGTTCTCGCCGCCCGGGAGCGCGTTGTCGAGGCCCTTCTCGTACTGCGCGGCCGTGCGCAGGAAGCCGAGGAACGCCAGCAGGGTCGCCTCGCCGTCCAGGGAGGCGAAGCCGGCCGCTATGTCGAGGAAGTGGGAGAGGGTCTCGCGGCGGCGGGCGGCCAGGGCGTGCGGGGAGGCGGAGAGTTCGACCTCCAGTCCCGTGGTGGCGAGGACGCGGTGCAGGACGTCCATCAGCGGGTCGGCGAGCGAGGAGCGCAGGGAGCGCAGTTCGGCGGCGAGTCGGGCGAAGCGGACCCGGGCCTCGGCGGAGAAGGGGAGTCCGTCGTCCTCGCCACCGGAGTCCAGGAAGGTGTCGAGCGCGTCGGCGAGCGAGATGACCTCGGCCGGGTCGACGCCCTCGACCGCCGCCGCGAGCCGCTGGTCGGTGTCCGCGTCGGCGTCCGCACCGGCACGGTGGACGAGCAGCCGGGCGCGACGGCCGAGGAGGGCCAGGTCGCGCGGGCCGATGCGCCAGCGCGGGCCCGTCAGCAGCCGGACCAGGGAGGCGTTGGCGCCGGGGTCCTGGAGGACCTCGCAGACGGCGACCAGGTCGGCGACCTCGGGCAGGTGGAGGAGGCCGGAGAGACCGACGACCTCGACGGGGACGTCACGGGCGACCAGGGCGGCCTGGATGGCGGGGAAGTCGGTCGCCGTGCGGCACAGGACCGCGATCTCGCCCGGCTCCTTGCCGGTGCGGACGAGGTGGGCCAGGGAGTCGGCGAGCCACTCGATCTCCTCGGCGTGCGTGGGGAGGAGCGCGATCCGTACCGTGCCGTCGCGTTCGGCGCCGGGCTCCGGGCGCAGCGCCTCCACGCCCGCGTGCATGGCACGCAGCGGCGCTGCGAGCCCGTTGGCGAGGTCGAGGAGTCGCCCGCCGCTGCGCCGGTTCTCGGAGAGCGCGTAGCGGGTGGCGGGCGTGCCGTCCTGGTACGGAAAGTGGGCGGGGAAGTCGTCGAGGTTGGCGACGGAGGCTCCGCGCCAGCCGTAGATCGCCTGGCAGGGGTCACCGACGGCGGTCACGGCGTGCCCGGTGCCGCCGCCGAAAAGACCGGAGAGCAGCAGCCGCTGGGCGACGGAGGTGTCCTGGTACTCGTCGAGCAGGACGACCCGGAACTCGTCCCGCAGGATCGCGCCGACCTCCGCGCGCGTGGTGGCGAGTTCGGCGGCGTGGGCGATCTGGTCGCCGAAGTCGAGCAGGTCGCGGGAGCGCTTGGCCGCGCGGTAGCGGACGACGAGGTCGAGCAGTTCGCGGCGGGCCGCGGCCGTCTCGGGGACCTTGCGCAGGTCGGCGTTGGAGAGCTTGGCGCCGGAGAGGGCGGTGAGGAGCGCGGAGTCGTACGCCATGAGGTCCTGGGGGCGTACGAGGTGTTCGGCGAGCTCGGCGTCGAGGGCCAGGAGGTCGCTGACCAGGGTCGGGAAGGACCGGGTCAGGGCGGGGTAGGGCCCCGGCGCCTCGCGCAGCACGCGCGCGGCGAGCTGGTAGCGGGTGGCGTCGGCGAGAAGGCGGGAGGTCGGCTCCAGGCCGATCCGCAGACCGTGGTCGGTCAGCAACTGCCCGGCGAAGGCGTGGTACGTGGAGATTCGGGGTTCGCCGGGCGGATGGTCGGGGTCGATCGCGTCGGGGTCCGTCACTCCGGCGCGTACGAGGGCGGTGCGGACGCGTTCGGCGAGTTCGCCGGCGGCCTTGTTGGTGAACGTGAGACCGAGGACCTGTTCGGGGGCGACCTGGCCCGTGCCGACCAGCCAGACCACCCGGGCGGCCATCACCGTCGTCTTGCCGGAGCCGGCTCCGGCCACGATGACCTGCGGGGCGGGCGGCGCGATGATGCAGGCCGTCTGCTCCGGGGTGAACGGGATGCCGAGGAGCTCCTTGAGCTGCTCGGGGTCGGTGATGCGTGCGGTCACCCCAGAGAGGCTAACGGCGACCACCGACAGCGCCGACCACGTGAGGATGCGGCGACCACCGACAGCGCCGACCACGTGAGGATGCGGCGACCATGTCGGGCCGCGGCGGGGCCTCGGATCGCCTCGGTCCTCGGGCCGCCGTGCGCCTCAGGTCGTCCTGCCCCGGTCCAGCTTGGAGAGGTCCACCGTCTCGTCCGCGGGCGGTACCACGACCTTCACGGGCTTGTCGTAGTCCGAGAGGACCACCGTCCCCGGCTCGTCGCCGCCCTTCTTGACCGTCTTGAGGATGTAGGGCTTGCCCTTCTGGGAGACGGACACCGTGGCCGTCTCGTCGGCTGACTTCTTCTTCACCAGGGTGGCGACGGGCGTCCCGTCGACCTTCGCGTCCGGCCCTCTGGTCAGGCCCCTGCGCTCGTCCTCGTCGTCGCCCAGGTCGTCGAGGAGCGCCTTGAGGTCACACACCCCGCTCAGGTCGCTGCTGCCCGCCTGACCGGGGGTGATCTTCAGCCAGCGGCCCTTGAGGAGTTCGATCGTGGCGTCGATCTGGGGCTCCGGCACGCCCTGGGAGGTCATGGAGACCCGCCAGAACCGCTCGTCGCCCTTCATGTACGTGGCCTTGTCGGACTGCCGCAGTTCGGCGGTGCCACCTTTGATCTTCATCCGCCCGGTGCACTCGCTCTTGTCGTTGAGGGTGAGGTCGATGTCCAGCGGCTGGTCGTCCGACATGACCCGGCCGGTCATCCGGAGGGAGGTGGCGGACTGGGTGGCGGTGACGGCTCGGTCGGCGATCTGGTCGGCGCTCAGCTTCTCGAAGGGATCGGGGGAGGGCGAGGGCGCGGCGGCTGCCGCCCGTACGTCGGGTGCGTGGCTGTCGGCCACGGCCCAGGCGCCCGCCGGAGCGGTGCCGGCGATGACGGCGGCGCAGACGACGGTCGTGGCCCGGAGCTTACGTCGGTACGCCATGGGGCCCTCCTCAGTCGACCCCCGGTACCAGACTGACCCGCCGGGCGCGCGACCGCTACTCCGATCGGGTCACTTCCTGCCCTTTGGCCGCTCCGGGTCACTCCACGACGTGGCGGCCCTCCGGCTGGGCGCTGCACGAGGCGCGGAAGGTGCAGTGCGTGCAGTGCTGGCCGGTGGTGGGGGTGAAGCGCTCGTCCAGGACCCGGCCGGCCGCCGTCGCGAGCAGGTCGCCGACCCACTGTCCGGCCAGGGGTTCCTGTGCCTGGATCTTCGGCAGCGCGTCCCCGCCCTCCTTCTTGGGGGCGGCCTGGCGCAGCTGTACGAGTTCGGCGCCTCCCGGCTCCGGGCGGCGGCCTTCGAAGACCTCGTCCAGCGCTCCTTCGCGTACCGCGAGCTGGTAGACGGCGAGCTGGGGGTGGTGGGCGACCTCGTCCTTGGTCGGGGCGGACTTGCCGGTCTTGAAGTCGACGACGTAGGCCCGGCCCTGCTCGTCGGCCTCGACGCGGTCCATGGAGCCGCGGATCCGGACCTCGTACTCCCCCGCTTCCAGGGTGACGTCGAAGTCGTGCTCGGTGGCGACCGGGGCGCGGCCGCCGCGGTCCATCACGTGCCAGCGCAGGAAGCGTTCCAGCGCCACGCGCGCGTGCTCCTTCTCCTGGGCGGACTTCCAGGGCGCGTCGAAGGCGAGCGCGTCCCAGACCGAGTCGAGCCGGGCCATGAGGACGTCGAGGTCGGCGGGGGTGCGGCCGGAGGCGACCTCGTCGGCGAGGACGTGGACGACGTTGCCGAAGCCCTGGGCTGCGGTGGCGGGGGCGTCGGCCTTCACCTCGCGGCCCAGGAACCACTGAAGGGCACAGGTGCGGGCGAGCTGGTCGAGGGCGGAGCCGGAGAGGGCGACGGGGTGGTCGCGGTCGCGCAGCGGGACCTTGCTGTGAGTCGGCTCGAACAGGCCCCACCAGCGGTCCGGATGGGCGGCCGGGACCAACGGCTGGCCCTCGTCGTCGGTGAGCGCGGCGAGCTGGGCGAGGCGCCGGGCGGCGGCGTCGCGCAGCGCCTCGGAGGCGGCCGGGTCGACGGTGGTGGCGCGCAGTTCGGCGACGAGCGCGGCGACGGCGAGGGGGCGGCGCGGACGGCCTGTGACGTCCTTGGGCTCCGTGCCGAGTTCGGTGAGGAAGCGGGAGGGCTGGTCGCCGTCGTCGGCCGGGGCCTTGACCGCGGTGACGACGAGGCGGTCGCGGGCGCGGGTGGCGGCGACGTAGAAGAGGCGGCGCTCCTCGGCGAGGAGGGCGCCGGGGGTGAGGGGTTCGGCGAGGCCGTCGCGGCCGATGCGGTCGGCTTCGAGGAGGGAGCCGCGGCGGCGCAGGTCGGGCCAGAGGCCTTCCTGGACTCCGGCGACGACGACGAGGCTCCACTCCAGACCCTTGGCGCGGTGGGCGGTCATGAGGCGGACGGCGTCGGGGCGGGCCTGGCGCCTGGAGAGGGTGTCGGCGGCGATGTCCTGGGCGTCGAGCTCTTCGAGGAAGTTCAGCGCGCCGCGGCCGCCGACCCGGTCCTCGGCGCGGGCGGCGGTCTCGAAGAGGGCGCAGACGGCGTCGAGGTCGCGGTCGGCGTTGCGTCCGGCCGGGCCCCCGCGCAGGGCGGCGCGCTCCAGGCGGCCGGGCCAGGGGGTGCCGTTCCAGAGCAGCCAGAGGGCGTCCTCGGCGGTGCCTCCGGCGGCGAGGCGGGCGCGGGCCTGCTGGAGCAGCTCGCCGAGCCGCGCACCGCGGGCGTAGGACTGGTCGTGGGCGCCGAGACGTTCGGGCTCGGCGAGCGCGCGGGCGAGCAGGACGTCGGACGGGGGCGGGACCTTGTTCCCGCCGGCCCGCTCCTCGTCCCGCAGGGCGCGGCCGAGCCGCCGGAGGTCGGCCGGGTCCATGCCGGCGAGCGGCGAGGCGAGGAGGGCGAGAGCGGTCTCGGTGTCGATCCAGGCGGAGTCGGGCGGGGAGACGGTCTCCTCGCCGTCCGCCGCACCGGCGTCCGCAGCGGGACCGGCGCTCTCCTTCACGGTTTCTGCGTCCGCCCCGGACTCCGCCCCGGATTCCGAGTCGGATTCCGAGTCGGCGTCCGCCGTCGCCGCCGTCCGCAGGGCGAGGAGCAGGGGGGCCACCGCCGGTTCGTGGCGCAGTGGGGTGTCGGCGGCGTCCGTTTCGAGGGGGACGCCGGCCGAGGTGAGGGCGCGGCGCAGGGCCGGGACGGTGGTGCCCGCCCGGACCAGGACCGCCATCTCCTGCCAGGGGACGCCGTCCTCCAGGTGGGCACGGCGCAGCAGGTCGGCGATGTTCTCCGATTCGGTGGAGGCGGTGGGGTACGTGTACACCTCCACGCGGCCCCCGTCCCGTACCGCCGTCAGCTCGCGGTGCGCCCTGACCTTGTCGGCGGGCAGGCGCGGCAGCGGCATGCGCTGGGTGAGCCGGCGGGTCGCGGCGAGCAGATCGGCGCCCGAGCGGCGCGAGTTCGTCAGGACCCGGACGTCGGCGCCGCCGAAGGTGTCGGGGAATTCGAGGATGCCGTTGACGTCGGCGCCCCGGAAGGCGTAGATCGACTGGTCGGGGTCGCCGAAGGCGACCAGCGTGCTCCCGCCCGTCGCCCGACCACCGCCCCTCACGGACGCCCTTCGGGCGGCCCCTGTCGAAGGGCCGGCCAACGCGCGCAGCAGCCGCAGCTGCGCCGGGTCCGTGTCCTGGTACTCGTCCACGAAGACCGCGTCGTAGGCGGGCAGCGTCACGCGTTCGGACAGCAGGACCGCGCGGTGCACCAGCTCCGTGTAGTCGAGGACGCCCTGCAGGTCCAGGACGTCGAGGTACTCCGCGAGGAATCCGGCGGCCGCCTTCCAGTCCGGCCGGCCGACCCGCTGGGCGAACTCCGCCAGCGCCCGCGGCCCGAGCCCCAGTTCCCGCGAGCGCGCGAGCACGGCCCGTACCTCGTCGGCGAAGCCCCGGGTCGTCAGACAGGCCCTCAGCTCGTCGGGCCACCGCACCCCGCCCAGGCCCGTCTTCTCCAGGTCGATCTGGCCCGCGAGCAGTTCCCGTACCGCGAGGTCCTGCTCCGGTCCTGAGAGCAGCCGCAGCGGTTCGGCGAAGAGGTCGGCGTCCTGGTGCGCGCGGATCAGGGCGTAGCAGTACGAGTGGAAGGTCGTCGCCTGGGGCGGCCGCGCGCCGCCGAGCCGCGCCGCCATCCGGTCGCGCAGCTCCACGGCCGCCTTGCGGCTGAAGGTGAGGACGAGGATCCGCTCCGGGTCCGTCCCCTTCTCCACGCGGGCGGCGACCGCCTCCACCAGCGTGGTCGTCTTTCCGGTGCCCGGCCCGGCCAGAACGAGCAGCGGCCCGCCCGCGTGCTCAACCACGGCCCGCTGGGCTGCGTCCAGCTGAGGGGGCTCCACCCGGGCCGGGGTGGTCCGCACAAAGCGGTACGCACCCGTGGCCCGCCCCTGGTACGGCGCACGCCGGGTGGTGGAGGAGGAACTCACGTGGATCGACCGGTCCTGAACGAGAAGGTGGAGAGGTGTACGGGGCGAACGACGACGTTACGGGATACGGAGGGCACCCGAGTCGTACCCCGTACGGGCCTCCGTACCGTCATCGGGCCGCTCGGGCCCTCCTGCCATGGGCGAAGCTGTCACGTGTGAGTTCCCGCACCCGGACCCGCGGCGGGGTCCGCCCCGTCCCACCGGGCCCGTCGCATGTCGAGCTTCGGCACATGTCCTTCGGCGGCGCGGCCGGCCTCGCGCAGCGGGGTGCCCTCGTCGCGGTAGTGGCCGAGCGCGCGCAGTTCGTGGCCCGGCAGCAGCGTGCCGTCGGCGCGCACCACACGCCACCACGGCACCGCCCCGCCGTACAGGGCCATCGCGCGGCCGACCTGGCGCGGCCCGCCCTCCCCCAGCCATTCGGCCACGTCGCCGTATGTCATCACCCGGCCCGGCGGGATCAGCTCGGCGACCTCCAGTACGCGCTCCGCGTACTCCGGAAGCTCCTGCACGCTCATCCGCACCATCCTGCCTCACCGCACCGACAACGCCCTGATGCCTCCGGCGGGCGCCGCTTCATGCCACCATCGTCCGGGCGGTGACTGGTGATACGAGATCAAGAGCGACAAGAACACCAAGAAGAACGAGACTGGCAAGCAGCACAAGCAGAGACGGACATGGTGATGGGGCACGACGCTCGGCCTCCTCGGGAGGGGGCTCACCCCGACGTGCCCGGGGCTTCGGAGCCCGAGCGCGTCTCAGGCGACGAGCCGCTGCTCGCCGCCCGGGTGCACCGGCCCTCCGACCTGATGCGGCTGCTCGTCGGCGTCCTGGTGATCGCCCTCGTCGTCGCCATCGCCGCCTTCGCCCACGGCACCACCTCCGGTCTTGAGCAGGACATCAACAAGGGTGCCGGCGGCGCCCCGGACGTCTTCGTCAACATCGCCGGTCTCGTCTCCAGCATCGCCGTGCTGCTCGTGCCGGTCGCCTTCGCCATCGAGCGGCTGATCAAACGTGACGGACTGCGGATCGCCGACGGTGTTCTCGCCGCCGTCCTCGCCCACGGCGTCACCCTCGCCACCGACCTCTGGGTCGCCAGGGCCGCGCCCGGCACCATCCAGGACGCGCTGACCCAGCCGCAGGCCGGGGGCGGTCTCACCGACCCCGTCCACAACTACCTCGCCCCCGTCATCGCGTACATGACCGCCGTCGGCATGGCCCGCAGGCCGCGCTGGCGGGTGCTCCTGTGGACGGTGCTGCTGCTCGACGCCTTCACCATGCTGGTGGCCGGGTACACCACCGCGTTCTCGATCATCCTGACCGTACTGATCGGCTGGACCGTGGCGTATGGAACGCTGTACGCGGTCGGCTCCCCCAATGTCCGGCCCACCGGCCAGACCCTTCTCGCCGGGCTGCGCCGGGTCGGCTTCCGGCCGGTCACCGCACTGCGCGCCGAGGGAGTGGGGATTCCCGACTCGGCCGACAGCGGGGACCGCGGCCGCCGGTACATCGTGACGCTGGAGGACGGGCCCCCGCTCGACGTCACGGTCGTCGACCGCGAGCAGCAGGCGCACGGCTTCTTCTACCGCGCGTGGCGCCGGCTGACACTGCGGGCCATCACCACCGGCCGCTCGATCGTCTCGCTGCGTCAGGCGCTCGAACAGGAGGCGCTCCTCGCGTACGCGGCGATCGCCGCGGGCGCCAACGCGCCGAAGCTGATCGCCACCTCCGAGCTCGGCCCGGACGCCGTGATACTCGTCTACGAGCACCTGGGCGGCCGGACCCTGGACTCCCTGGACGACAAGGAGATCACCGACGACCTGGTGCGCAGCTCCTGGCGTCAGGTGCGCGCCCTGCAGTCGCGCCGGATCGCGCACCGCAGGCTCGCGGGGGACGCGATTCTGGTGGATCGTTCCGGCAATGTGATCCTGACCGATCTGCGAGGCGGTGAGATCGCGGCGGGTGATCTGGTCCTGCGGATGGACATCGCCCAGCTCCTCACCACGCTCGGTCTGCGGGTGGGCGCCGAGCGGGCGGTGGCCGCGGCCGTGGAGGTCCTCGGCCCGGACGCGATCGCCGACTGTCTCCCCCTTCTCCAGCCGATCGCCCTGAGCCGCTCCACGCGCGCGACGCTCAGGAGACTGGCCAGGGAGCGGTCGAAGCGGGAGCGCGAGGCGGTCCTGGAGGCCTCGGAGCTGGCGAAGCGGGCCCGCGCGGAGGCCGCCGCACCCGGCGAGGAGGTGACGGCCGACGGCCGGACGGACCGCAAGGCCGACCGGAAGTCCGACCGGAAGTCCGACCGGAAGATCGAGAGGGCGGAGAAGCAGGCCGAGAAGCGGGCCATCGACGTGGCGCTCGACGAGGCCCGGGAGGAGGACCTGCTGGCGCAGATCCGCCAACAGGTCCTGCTGATCCGGCCGCAGGCACCGGTCGAGCCGGTCCGTCTGGAGCGGATCAAGCCCCGCACCCTGGTCAGTCTGATCGCCGGCGCCGTCGCCGCGTACTTCCTGCTCTCGCAGATCGCCAGCACGCCCCTTTCCACGATCAGTCAGGCCGACTGGCGGTGGGTGGCGGCCGCGGTGCTGTTCTCGGCGCTGAGCTATGTGGCGGCCGCGATGAGCCTGCTCGGCTTCGTGCCGGAGCGCGTCGGGTTCTGGCGGACCGTGATCGCCCAGGTCGCCGGCTCGTTCGTGAAGATCGTGGCGCCCGCCGCGGTCGGCGGTGTCGCGCTGAACACCCGCTTCCTCCAGCGCTCGGGGGTGCGTCCGGGGCTCGCTGTGGCGAGCGTGGGCGCGTCGCAGCTGTTCGGCCTCGGCGCGCACATCATGCTGCTGCTCGCCTTCGGCTATCTGACGGGTACGGAGAAGTCGCAGTCCTTCACCCCGTCGAGGACGGTCATCGCCGGTCTGCTGACGGTGGCGGTGCTGGTGCTGGTGGTCACCGCGATCCCCTTCATGCGGAAGTTCGTCTCGACCCGGCTGCGCTCGCTCTTCGCCGGTGTCGTGCCGCGCATGCTGGACGTGCTCCAGCGGCCGATGAAGCTGCTCACCGGCATCGGCGGCATGCTGCTCCTGACCGCCACCTTCGTGCTCTGCCTGGACGCCTCGATCCGCGCGTTCGGCCACGACAGCCAGGGCATCAGCTACGCGAGCGTGGCCGTCGTCTTCCTCGCGGGCAACGCGCTCGGCTCGGCGGCGCCGACCCCGGGCGGTGTCGGCGCGGTGGAGGGCGCGCTCACCTTCGGTCTGGTGGCGGTGGGTCTCCCGCTGGAGGTCGCGACCCCCTCGGTGCTGCTCTACCGTCTGCTGACCCTGTGGCTGCCGGTGCTGCCCGGCTGGGTGTGCTTCAACTGGCTGACGAAGCGGGGCGCGCTCTAGGAAACACCGGCCGACGAACCGGGTGACGTACCGGCCGACGTACCGCGCGAAGCACCAGGTGACGCGAGCCCGGCAAGAGCCTTCGGTACGGGCGGCCCCGCCGGTCGGTGGGCCACCCGGGTGGCCCAGCCGCCGCGCGCGGGGGCTCGTCCCGGCCCACGATGGCCCTATGCCGATCTCCGCCGCTCAGCGCGCCGTCCTGCTCACCGCGACCGCCGTGCTGCTCGCCGCCGGATGCTCGGGCAGCGGCGACAAGGGCGAGGAGAGCGACGCCCCGACCGATTTCGCGGGGCTCGCCGCGCAGCGGCTGGAGTGGGCCCCCTGTGCGCCCCCGTCCGCCGCGGAGGGCGGCGGGCCGCCGCCCTCCCCGCTGCCGGGCGGCGCCGCCTGGGAGTGCGCCTTCATGGACGCGCCGCTCGACTACGACGAGCCCGACGGCGAGACCTTCGAACTGGCCCTGATCCGCGCCAGGGCCGCCGACCCGCAGAACCGGATCGGTTCCCTCGTCTTCAACTTCGGCGGGCCCGGCGGCTCCGGCCTCACCGCCCTGCCGTCCTTCGCCTCCCACTACGAGAAGCTCCGCTCCCGCTACGACCTGGTCTCCTTCGACCCCCGGGGCGTCGGCCGCAGCGAGGACGTCGAGTGCGCGACCGACAAGGAGCTCGACGCGTACTACGCCCTGGACTTCAGCCCGGACGACGCCGCCGAGGAGAGGGCCCTGTCCGACGCGGAGAAGAAGTACGCGGCCGGCTGCGAAGAGCAGTCCGGCAGGATGCTCCCCTACGTCGGGACCGAGAACGCCGCCCGGGACCTGGATCTGATGCGCGAGGTCCTCGGCGACGACAAGCTCTACTACTTCGGCGTCTCCTACGGCACGGAACTCGGCGGCGTGTACGCCCACCTGTTCCCGAAGAAGGTCGGCCGGGCGCTGTTCGACGCCGTCGTGGATCCCAGCTCGGGCACCGAGTCGGGCGCCCTCGCCCAGGCCAAGGGCTTCCAGCTCGCCCTCGACAACTTCGCGAAGGACTGCGTCGCCCGCGGCGACGCGTGCGCCCTGCCGGGTTCGACGGTCGACGAGATCGAGTCCTTCATCACCGGGCTGCTGGCCGAGCTCGACAAGAAGCCGATCCCGGGCATCGGGGACCGCGAACTCACCCAGTCCCATGCCGTCAACGGCATCGCGCAGGCCCTGTACTCCAGGCAGTACTGGCAGTACCTGGAGCAGGCCCTGGACGCGGCCGACGGCGGCGACGGGGCGCTGCTGCTCAGCTTCTCCGACTCGATGAACGGACGGAACCAGAACGGCGTGTACAACAGCCTCCAGGCGGCGAACACAGCCGTCAACTGTGTGGACTTCAAGGAGCGTTACACGCTGGGACAGGCCAAGGAGCACCTCTCCGAGTTCCGCAGGGCCTCGCCCGTCTTCGGCGACTTCATGGGCTGGTCCCTGGCCGGCTGCTCGGACTGGCCGGTCCCCGGCGTCTGGGACCGCCTCGACGTCTCCGCGCCCGGCGCCGCCCCGATCCTGGTGCTCGGCACGACCGGCGACCCGGCGACCCCGTACGAGGGGACCCGGGCGATGGTGAACGCCCTCGGCAAGGGCGTCGGCGTGGAGCTGACGTACGACGGCGAGGGCCACGGCGCCTACAACAGTGGCAACGCGTGTGTGCAGAACACCGTGAACGCGTACTTCCTCGACGGGAAGGTGCCGGCCTCCGGGACCGTCTGCAGGTGACCGCCCCCGGCGGACCGCGGGCCGCCGCCTAGGTGTATTGCCCCGGGAGGTTGTGGACGGGTGATGCACGTCTCGGCTGAGGCGTCTTGAACGGGTGAGGGCCTTCCGGGTTCGGTGTGGATTGCGACATCTCCACCGAACGACAGAAGGCCCTCATGCCCCACCGTAATGCACCCCTGAC